>CAZGLY010000005.1:0-107545 GCA_964526675.1 uncultured Caulobacterales bacterium | reverse complement strand
GATCAACGTGCCGATCCCGGTGCCGGTGGCCTATCACACCTTCGGCGGCTGGAAGCGCTCGGCCTTCGCGGACATCAACCAGCATGGGCCGGAAGGCGTGCGGTTTTGGACGAAGATCAAAACCGTCACCCAGCGCTGGCCGGACGACCGCGACGACGAAAACGCGTTCGTCATCCCCACGATGGCGTGAGGCGTCGGCCACTCGCGCCCAAAGTGTTCTGAGGTCGATGCGCAGTCGCTGTGGCAACACGAACCGCTGTGAACTCGCGCGACAACTAACGCGACGCTGGGCGCGCTCCTGCCGCTACATGTCCGCGAAGACCTGATAAGGCGCGCGGCAGTATTGTTGCACCCAGGCCCGCCCCTGCAAGGTGGTGAACTGATCGCTGCGGGTGAGTTTTTGAAATTCCCGGCCGGCGCTGCTGTAGACTCGGTAGTCGGGCAATCCAAAAAGTCGTGGGTTCCAGCCGACCAACTCGCCGCCGAAGGCCTCGCCAGCCGCCAAGTTCCGGTTCGGTTGCGTCCATCCGCACGCCATAGCCGTTTTCGCCGCGAACTCCTCCTGGAACGCGTTGGCGACTTGCGCGCGCGTGCGATTGTCTGTGGCACATACCTTCTGGCCGGATCGTATCGCTTGTTGTGCAGCCCGCGCGCGCCTCGTTTGCTGGCCGAAGCTCAGCACTTCGAACACGCCAGTTCCCAAGACAGTGACAGGCTTCGACAGCGCCTCAAGCCCGCCGGTCAACGCACTCGGGCGCGCAAGCTGGGTCGGGTAGCGAATGTTCTTCCCCGCGAGGAACGCCACCTTCCACTCGAACGCGAGCCCTTCGCACGCGCTGTATCCCGGGCCGCTTAACACATCCAAACCGGCGGCAAACGCGTTATCGCAAGCATGGACATCGTGCCCATACACTTCATAACAGATATCATGCAGCCCGCAGAGATAATCGAGGGTGTCGAATGCGGGCAGGCTTTTCAGATAGGCAATTCGATTGTTTGAATTTTCAATCGGCATTGCTTCTAGGTTGGAGGGGTGCCCAGCACCACAAAAGGAGCCATAGCGCAATCGTTTTTGCTGATCACCACCCTCAGCACCCAATGTTCGGGATGCACAACCGCTCAACACGATGGACATAACACCGACAGCAGCTATTAAAGCTCTGCAGACATCAAAAGCAAAATGCGGCACGCGAACCTCTATGGGGTCTCGATCGTCAACGATCTATTGTGGGATAATATTCTGGCGGCGTGTCAAGCAACCGGCACGGTTAAAATGGACTTCAGCAGTCCTCTCCCCCAAACCGCAAAGCCTAAAAACCCTTTATACTCAAACCCTTGCAGGCGCACGTGTCCGTTCGACGTGGGCTCGGCGTCGCCAAATGTGCTAAAGGTCGCCGTATGACCCTCGCTCTCATTCCGATCGACATTCAGCAGGGCCTCGACGACGAGGCGTATTATGGCGGGACGCGCAACAACCCGGCGTTTGAGGGGAATGTCGCGCGCCTGCTGAGCGCGGCGCGCGCGGCCGGCGTCCCGATCTTCCACGTGAAGCATAACTCCACCGAACCGGAGAGCCCACTGCGCCCGGGTCAGCCGGGCAACGCCTTCAAGCCGGAAGCCCAGCCGCTCGACGGCGAGCCGGTGTTCGAAAAGACGGTGAACTCCGGCTTCATCGGAACAGGCTTGGAGGAGCGTCTGCGCGCCGCCGACGTGACGGAGATCATCGCCTTCGGCCTGACCACGGAGCACTGCGTGTCGACGACCGTGCGGATGGCGGGCAATCTGGGCTTCCGCGTCCAGCTTGTCAGCGACGCGTGCGCCGCGTTCCCGAAGATCGCGCCCGACGGCCGCGCGCTCGACGCCCAACTGATCCACGACACGCATCTGGCCAGCCTCAACGGGGAATTCGCGCAGCTCATCACGACGGACGCCGCGCTTGCGCAGCTCCAACGGACAGGGCGAGCCGCCTAAGCGGCGGTCCCCCGCCCGCGCCGTTCTGCCGATTGACCGCGCGCTGGGATGCCCGCACAGACTGATCACAACACGCCCAGACGTGACGGGAAAGGACCGCGCCATGCCGGTGGATTTGGCTGAACGACCGCCCCTTGACGACGGCGCGGGTCCCGATCCTCTGATCGAGGAGACCGCCATCCAATTCGCGCGCGAGCGTCTCGCGCCGCACGCGGCGCGCTGGGATGAAGATAAGCACTTCCCCGTGGCCGAATTGAAAGCGCTGGCGGAACTCGGCTTCGCCGCCATCTACACCCGCGAGGAGCACGGCGGCTCAGGCCTGTCGCGTTTGGACGCGGCCGTGATCTTTGAAGCGCTAGCGCGCGGCTGCGTGGCGACATCGGCCTATCTGTCGATCCACAACATGGTGACGTGGATGGTCGACACCTTTGGCGACGAGGCTCAACGCGCCCTTTGGACGCCGAAGCTTGCGGCCATGGACGTGCTGGCGAGCTATTGCCTCACCGAACCCGGTGCGGGGTCGGACGCCGCGAGCCTGCGCACCAAGGCCGTGCGCGACGGCGACGACTACGTGCTGAATGGGTCCAAAGCGTTCATCTCCGGCGGCGGCGGCGCGACTGAGTTCTTCGTCGTCATGGCGCGCACCGGCGGCGACGGGCCCAACGGCGTCTCGGCGTTCCTGGTGGAAGGCGACACGCCAGGGATCAGCTTCGGCGCGCAAGAGCGCAAAATGGGCTGGAACGCCCAACCCACCGCCCAAGTGAACTTCGAGGATTGCCGCGTGCCGGCGTCCAATCGGCTCGGCGCGGAGGGCGAAGGCTTCAAGTTCGCTATGGCGGGCCTTGATGGCGGACGGATCAACATCGCCGCCTGCTCTCTCGGCGGCGCGCAGGCGGCGCTCGACGCCGCCCTCGCCTACGTTCAGGAGCGCGAGCAGTTCGGCAAGCCGCTTGCGGCGTTCCAGAACACCCAGTTCACCTTGGCGGACATGGCCACGGACCTCGACGCGTCGCGGCTGATGGTCCACCGCGCCGCGCGCGCCCTCGACACCGGCCACCCCGCGAAAACGAAGTACGCCGCGATGGCCAAGCGGTTCGCCACGGACGCGTGCTGGGATGTGGCGGACAAGGCGCTCCAGCTGCATGGCGGCTACGGCTATCTGAAAGACTATCCGGTGGAGCGGATTCTGCGGGACCTGCGCGTCCATCGCATCCTTGAAGGCACGAACGAAATCATGCGCGTGATCATCGCGCGCGATCTGTTGCGGTGACGGACGAGCCGCCGAACAACGCCCTCACTCTGCACGTCGGCGAGGGGCCGCCAGGCCGATCCGCCAGGGCGACGCTCAACGCCTTCCTCGACGGGCGACCCTTGGGCCACGGCGATCGCGCGCGCGCTACGGACCGTTGGATTGAGCTGTCCCGCCGGGACGCCGTCGCGCTGATCCGCGAGTTGTCCAAAACGAGTCTCGCCTATGGGGTCCGATGGCGCTTGCTGACGGAAGCGCAGATTCGAGACGTCGTCTCGGGCTTTAGCCCGCGGGCTCGTTACCTCAGCAATGGCTGGAAACCGGGTTGGTCGGCCAGTGGATCTCAAACATGGGATCCGATCAGCGACGCCACTGTCGATGCGGCGGTCGCGTGCGTGGATGGCCCAAATGTGAGCGTTTTCATTGTCCAGGACGAAGACTAGAGCGATGGCGGGGGAACCATCTGGCGGGACGAGGGACGCGTCATGAGAACACTGTCTGCATTGGGCCCATCCGCGCTCGCGGCGTTCGCGTTGAGCGCGTGCGCGGCCACGGGCGACATCGTGCGAACGCTCGATGATGACGGCTCCATCCTGTTCAGCTGCCCGGACCAGGCGGATGCACGCACCTTGCGGGATGATCGGCGCGAAACCGACACCGCGCGCGCCGTTTCGCCCACAGCCGGCGGCGAGGCGTCGACGGATCTCCATTTCGCCAGCCAGTTGGGCGCCGCTGCTTACGCCATGTACACGGCCCATGACGACGGCCTGGAGCCCAGCGAGGGCGCCCCGCAAGTCACCGAGGACTTTGGCTTGGTGATCGAGGCGTACGTTTTTGGCGAGCCCGGCCGCGCCACGGAGCGCCGTCGACGGCGTCGCCAGGCGGATGCGCCGACCTTCTACGGCTTCGTCGCCTCCGACCCCGACACGCGGACACGCTATGTGGCGTTCCGCGGCACGCTGCAGATGGAGGAGTGGGTCCGCAATGTGCAGCTGCGCCAAGTCGCGTTTCCCCAAGGCGGCGAGGTGCACAAGGGCTTCTTCACCATCTACGAGACCCTGCGGTATGAGGAGGAGGGCGTCCGCGGCGATTTCCTCACCCGGTTGGGGGCCGCCGCGCCGGCTGCGCCGAAAACAGTCTTCATCGGCCACAGCCTCGGCGGCGCGCTCGCCTCGATCGCGGCCATCGACGCCAGCGACGAGGCCTGGTCTGGCGACGGCGAGCGCGTGGCGCTGACGACCTTCGCCTCCCCACGGGCCGGCAACCCCGCCTTCGCCGCCCTCGCGGAGCCCATTCCCGAGAAGACGCGCGTGTGCAACGTCGTGGACCTGGTGCCCGGGGTTCCGTTTTCCTCGCCGCAGCTCATTTACGCCCATGTTGGCGAGACCTTGGCGGTGTCGTCCTTCGACTATGATGATCGGCTGGACAACGCGCTGGCGTCCCGCGGCGAGCAAATCCTCTGCTGGCACGATATGGGCGCCTACAGCTTCATGGTGGACCCGGAGGGTCGCGCGCCAACCGACAACAGCTGCTTTCGCGACACGGGCTCGTAAGGTCTGCGGCGGTCGCGACGTCGCGTCAGCGCGCCGGCAAGCCCTGGTTACTCGCCCGCGACCACGCGCCAAGCCGTGACTGTGTCGGGATCCCAATTCGGCGCGATCACCATGTCGCCGGTCATGCTGAGATCGTTTTGGAGGATCCCCTCCTCCCGCGTGTCCAAAAGCGATGTCACGACCCCGGCTTCGGACACGTGATAGATCTCGCCGCGCCAGGCGGACACGAGGTAGCCGCCGCCGACGTCCTCCGGCACGACGCCGATCCCGTCCGCCGGGACCATGCCCGCGGCGATCTGGCGCCAGCCGGCCGCGCCCGCCGCGGTCACGCCCGTCGCGTCAAAGAGCGCGCCGGCGGTCATGGTGCTCACAAGCATCCGAGGCTGACCGTCGGCGTTCAGACCCAGCAGGCCGTTCACGCCGTCGAGCTCCGCGCCCTCGCGCCAGACAGAGACCGCGCCGTCCGCCAGCCGATAAATCCGATCACGGCGGGAATCCGACACGTAAAGCGCGCCATCAAGCACCGTCATGTCGTTGAGGAAGCGCGCCTCCGGGACGGCAATGTCGCGCACGGTCTCACCGGTCTCGACGTCCAGCACGCGCACCGTGTCGATGTCGGCCACAAACAGCTGGCCGTCGCGCACGACCATGCCCTTCGGCGCGTTCATGCGCTCCGCCCAACGGGCCTCGATCATCGCGCCATCGCGTGAGATCCGCGAGACCCAGCCTTCGCGGTCGTGGCCGTCGGCCTCCCCCGCGACATTGGAGATGAAGAGGTCGTCATTGGGCGCGAACGCCACGCCTTCGGGATCGGAAAAACCATCGAGCACCCACAACGGCTCCAAGCGCGGCGCGGTCTCCGCAGCGGCCGGCGCCGCCATCACCAGCGACAGAACGATCCAACGCATAGCCTGCCCTCCTTCAGTCGCGTGATCGGCGCGATGGCGCGGACCGCCGATCCATAGGGCATGCTTGGCGCGACGGATCGCGTGTGGTCAAGTCAACGCGCTCAGAGCGACTTGGGAGGCCCGATCATGCGCCATCACTGGTCATCGTGGATGCGGTCGGGCGCCGAACGAGCCGCGATCATCGCTCTCGCCGCCCTTGGCCTCAGCGGCGTCGCCGGAGCCCGCGCGCAGGACGAGGACATCACCCCGCGCCAACGCTCTCACGCCGCGGGTTATGTCGCCGCGTTCACCTGCTCCGCCACCTTCAATGCGGGCCGAAGCCTCGATGAGATTCAAGCGGGAGAGCTGGCGCGGATCTATCCCGACTTTCGCGGCCCCGTGGCGGGTTTGGCGGAACCGGCGGTGGACCGCGACGCGAAGACGGTGAGCGTCGCGGTCGGCGGCGGGCTGTCCCCGCGTCTCGTGGTGTGGCGGCCGCATTTGGGGTGCGTGCAAGCCCCGCCAGGGGCGCCGGCGGCCTTCGCCGCGGGGACGCCGCGCGTCGCGTTCGCGGCCTCGACCCGCGCGCGTCCAGCGCCGTGGCGCGTTGGCCTGGATCCGGCGGTCGCGGCCGTAGCCGAGACCGCGTTTGACGGCTTGACCTATGGCGAGGGACCGCGGACCACCGCCGTGGTGGTGGTGCACGCAGACACCTTGGTCGCGGAGCGCTACGCGCCCGGGTTCGACGCGGAGACATCCCAGCGCACCTGGTCGGTCGCCAAGTCGCTGGCGGCCACCGTGATCGGCGCGGCCGTCCAGCAGGGCCATCTGAGCCTCGACGCGCCGGCGCCCGTGCCGGAATGGTCCGCGCCAGGCGACCCTCGCGCCGGCATCACCTTGGCCAATCTGCTGCACATGGGCAGCGGCCTGCATTCCGGGCAGCGCGGCTCGCGAACGGACGAGATCTATTTCGGGGGCGGGCGCGTGAAGGATCACGCCGCGACCACCGAGCTCGAGGCCGCGCCCGGGACACGATGGAAGTACGCCAACAACGACACGCTTCTGGCGCTGCGCGCGTTGCGCGGCGCGTTGGGCGACGAGGCCTATCTTCGTTTTCCGTTTGAGGCCGTGTTGCGTCCCCTCGGCATGGCCCGCACCACGCCAGAGACGGATTGGAACGGCGACTTCGTGATGTCGAGCCAGGTCTGGACCACGGCGCGGGATTTGGCGCGCTTGGGCTTGCTCTACCTGCGTGACGGCGTGTGGGAGGGCGAACGGATCCTGCCGGAGGGATGGGCGCGCTATGTCCGCACGCCGGCGCCGGCGCAACCCGTCGGTCGCGCATGGGGCTATGGCGCGCAGTTTTGGCTGCTCGGCGGCGTGGCCGGGTTGCCGGAGGACGCGTTCGCGGCGGCGGGCCATCGCGGCCAGTATGTCGTGATCGTCCCGTCGGAGGCGCTTGTTGTGGTCCGCCGCGGCTTCGATGAAAGCGGCGGAACGGCGTTTGACATCGCCGCCTTCGCGGCGGATGTCCTCAGCGCGCTCGCCCAGTAGCCTTACGCGCCTTTTCCCCGGCCCCGCGCGCACGGAGACCGACCATGACCCCACGCAGAACGCTCGCGGCCGGCCTTGCGCCGGCGCTCATCGTCCTGGCGGCCTGCGCCGGTCCCGACGCCGCGATCCCGCCGACGCCGCTCGACGCGGAGGCCGAGCGCACACGACTGCAACGCGACGCGCTGGGCCGCGCGATCGCCGCGCAACAGCGCGTGGCGGACTTGCTGTGGCCGATCGCCGTGGCGAACGCGGAGCTCTGCCCCAACCACAACGAGCCGAGCCTCGGCCTGACGATCGGCGACCGCGACGTGGTGCGCGCCTTCGCCCCGGGGCTGCGGCCCCAGCAAATCAAGGCTCTCTACCCGAATGACGACGCGTTTCTCCTCACCGTCGCGGCGGGATCGCCGGCGGCGGAGGCGGGCCTGAGGCCCGGCGATCGGGTGCGCGCGGTCGACGAGGAGACGCTGGAGACGCCTGTGCGCCAGCGGGCGCTCGTTCAAGCGCTCACAAAGGCCACAGAGACCGAAGACGACGCGGAGGACGCTCCGCTTAAACCGGTGACGCTGGACGTCGCGCGTGACGGCGAGGATCCGCGCGCCGTGACCGTCACGCCCGTGCGGGCGTGCGCTGTCGCGCTCATGGTGGACAACACCTCCCAGCTTGGCGCGACCGGCGGCGGCGGCGACATCACCATCACGACGGGTCTCGTCGACGCCTTGAACGACGACGACGCGATCGCGTTTGTTTTGGGCCACGAAATGGTCCACGCCACCCAGGGACACCAGGGCAAGGTGGTCCGCAATTTCCTGGTGACCGGCGGACCGGTGGTGTTGCCGGTGGTCGGCGTCGCTGGCGGCGTTGTGGACTTCGCGACCTCCTTCTCCCCCGTCCAGCCGACCATTCCGCCGGGGCGGAACGCGACCATTCGCGTCGCGGCGGCCATGCTCAACATCGAGGCGTTGGAGCGGGAAGCGGACTATGTGGGCGCGTACTTCGCCGCGCGCGCCGGCTATGACGTGCGCAAGGGCCGCGACGCGTTTGAGGAGCTCTCGCTCTCCGCGCCGGGGGTCACCTGGTACGATCCCGCGCATTTGCCGACGCCGGAGCGCATGCTGATCCTCGACGGCGTCGTGGCGGAGATCGAAAACAAGCGCGCCAACGGCGAACCGTTGCGGCCTAACACGCGCTGATCGGCGCGTTCCGCCGCGACGCTTAGGGCGCGACGCCCTCTGGAGACGCCATCGCGTCGCGGATCCGGGCGATGGCCTCCGCGTCGGGCAGATAACCGGGCTCCGGCCGCGCTTGGGCGCGCTGCTCGTACGCATAGGCGTAGGCGAGAACCGCGGCGTCCTGGCCGGCGCTGCCGATGAATGAGAGGCCGACCGGGATCGCGTCCACGGTCCCCATGGGCGCGGTGGCGTGGGGGTAGCCTGCGATGGCGGCCATCCACCCCGCGCCCGCCCAATCGGGCCACACATCACCGTTGATCGGGTCGATGCGCGGCGCGACGGGCCCCGAGGGCGCGACGAGCACGTCCAGCTGATCGGCGGCGAGCATCGCGTCGATCCCCTTTTCCCCCGTCGCGGCGCGCCCCGCGGCCAACGCCGCCCGGTATTCGGGATCGTCCAGGCTCCCGCGCGCCTCCGACAGGTCAAAGATGTCTTGGCCGAACAGAGCCAGTTCGGCCTCCGCGTTCGCGGCGTTGTGCGCGATCAGATCAGCGAGCGTGCGAGCGTCTACGGCGGGCCCAGCGTCGGCGAGATAGGCGTTCATCGCGGCTTTGAACTCGAACTGGAGCACCGCGAAGCTGTCCATGCCCTCGTCCTGGACGTCAAAGGCGTCGATCTCCACCAGGGTCGCCCCCGCGGCTTTCAGGTGCTCAAGCGCGGCGTCAAACCGCGCGACGATGTCGGGGTTGGAGCCTTGGGTCCAGCGCATGACGCCCACGCGCGCGCCCTCCAGCGCATCCGCGTCGAGCGCTGCGCCGTAATCCGTCGCGCCGGGGCCGTCGGCCATGGCCGTGAGCATCATCGCCGCGCCACGCACCGTCTTGGTCATCGGGCCGGCGGCGTCCTGGCTGGGCGAGATCGGCACAATTCCGGCTTGCGACACGAGGCCGACGGTCGGCTTGAAGCCGACGACGCCGTTGACGTTCGCCGGGCAAATGATCGACCCGTTGGTCTCCGTCCCCACGGCGCCGGCGGCGAGGGAGGCCGCCACCGCCGCACCGGAGCCGGAGCTCGAGCCGCAGGGGTTGCGGTCGAGCATGTGGGGGTTGCGGACCTGCCCGCCCAACGCGGACCAGCCGGACAACGACGCTTCGGACCGGAAGTTGGCCCACTGACTGAGATTGGTCTTGCCGAGGATCACCGCGCCGGCCTCCCGCAAGCCCTGCGCGAGCGGCGCGTCGCGACCAGTGATGTTCCGCGCGAGCGCGGTGGAGCCGGCTGTCGTCGCCACGGGATCGGCGGACTCAATGTTGTCCTTCAGCAAAATCGGCAGGCCATGCAGCGGCCCCAGCGGCTCGCCGGCGGCGCGGCGCGCGTCGAGGGCGCGGGCCTGAGCGAGCGCCTCGGGGTTGAGAGCAAGCACGCTTTGGAGGGTCGGGCCGGCGCGATCCACGCGCGCGATGCGGTCGAGATAGGCTTGGGTCAGCGCCTCCGCCGTGACGTCCCCGGCGCGCAGCGCGTCCGCCAACTCCGGCAGCGTCCGGGCGGTCCAGCCGTCCGCGGCGTAGCGCGCGGGCGATGGATCTGTGGCGCAGGCGGCGAGGCCCGCCGCCGCGCTGGCGATGATGATGGCGCGAAGCGTCATGGCGCGTTCTCCCCCGCTCACGGCGCGTCGGCTCCCCACGCGACGCGATCGCCAATCGTTTCACCGAAAGCCTCGCCATGGCAATCGGGGATGATCCCATTGCCAGGGGCCCGCGCGCGCCGTACACGCAATCGCTCCGCGCGTGAGCGCGCCCAGGTGAGAGACGCCATGACCATCCATCACCACCGCGGCGACCTGCCGGACGGCGTGTCGCTCGGCCCGCTTGTCGCCGTAGACACCGAAGCTATGGGGCTGAACCTCATGCGCGACGCGCTGTGCGTGGTGCAGCTCTCGGCCGGCGACGGCGACGCCCACGTCGTTCAGCTCGACCGCACGACCTATGACTGTCCCAATCTGACCGCGTTGATGGGCGACCCGGCGGTGGAGAAGATCTTCCATTTCGCGCGGTTCGATGTGGCGATGATGATGCGGCGCCTCGGCGTGGCGTGCGCCCCGTTGTTCTGTACGAAGATCGCCTCACGCCTCGCGCGGACGTACACCGACCGCCACAGCCTTAAGGAGCTGGCGCGCGAGTTGGCCGGCGTCGACATGTCCAAGCAACAACAGAGCTCCGATTGGGGCGCCGCGCAGCTGAGCGACGCCCAACTCGCCTACGCCGCGTCGGACGTGTTGCATCTGCATGTCCTGCGCGAACGTCTGATCGCGATGCTGACCCGCGAGGGGCGTTTGGACCTGGCGCGCACGTGCTTTGCGTTCGTCCCGACGCGCGCCGCGCTCGATCTGGCGGGATGGCCGGACGAGGATATTTTCGCCCATTCGTAACGGACGTCGATGTTCACCGCAGACCGTCGACCGATCTTGAGCTAGTATGTCCGCTCGCGTGAGCGTTCCGCCGCCGCGCGAAGGAGCGAGTCCGACAAGATTATGGTGTCAGCCACCTTCCACGCCCCGCATAACCCTGTGTTTCTGGAGCCACGGCGCGTGGTCACGTTGCGCGCGGCGCGTCGTCGATCGCGGCTGGTGCGCTGGGCGCGCCGGGGGACGTTGGCGGCCATGGGCGCGATCGTGGCGGCCGTGGGCGGTTTTTGCGCCATCAACACTCTGGGCGAGGACATCACCACCGCCCGGGGGATTGAGGCCGGGGCGGTGCGGATGATCAACCCGCGCTTCACGGGCCGCGACGCCAAGGGCAGCCCCTATGTGATCGTGGCGGACGCGGCGATCCGCCGTCCCGCCGAACCCGCGCTGCTGCTTTTGGAGAACCCGCGTCTGAGCATGGTCGACCGCGATCAACCGCGGTTCGAGGTGACGGCCGAAAACGGCGAGTACGATCGGGACAAAGCCACCCTGGACCTTACGGGGGATGTGCGCCTCGCGTCCGGCGACGGGTATCAATTCAAGACCAGCCAAGCGCGTCTGTTCGTCGCCAACGGCGTGGCCGAGGGGCGCGAGCCGGTCACCGGGCGCGGGCCCATGGGCGTCATCGTGGCGGACGCCTTCGAGCTTTACCGTGAAGAACGGCGCATCGTGTTCGAAGGCGCGCCCGTGATTGGGCGGGTCGACCAAGAACCGCGGCTCATCGCGCCCCTCCGCTCTGGCGACCTTTCAGGCGATGATGCGGTGGATGCGGGCTGATCGCGCGGGCTGCGATCCTGTCTGATTTGCGCAACGCCGCGCGTGACCGGGTGACCTGACGGAGAAACGGGGTATGTAGGGCAGCGCACGCCGTCGGCGCCGAACGCTCCGTCCGGCGACGCAGGGCGGACAAGGAGGCGGTGAGATGACGGCTTGGCTTTCGGCGCGATTGTGGGCGGCGGCCCTGGGCGCTCTCGCGATTGGCCTGGCGTCGCCCACGTCCAGCCTCGCCCAGATCGGTTCGGGCGGCGGGCCGATCGATCTCAACGGCGACCGCACCGAGCTGCTTGAAGACCAACAGATTTGGCGCTGGATTGGCAATGTCGACGTCCGCCAAGGCGATGCGCGCTTGTTGGCGGACACGATGGACATCCACTACGCCGCCGGCGACGACGGCCGCCCTGCTGATATCCTGCGGATCGTGGCGCTTGGATCGGTGTCCTACATCACGGCCGACGAAATCGCCCGCGCCGATCGCGGCGTCTACGAAGCCGACAGCGGCGTGATCCGCCTCAGCGGCAATCTCAGCGTGCTGCGCGGGGACGACGTGTTGGTGGGCGGCAGTTTGACCTACAATCCGTCGACGGGCCGCTCCACCATCACAGCGCCGCCTTCCGGCGGCGAGGCCTCGAGCGGACGCGTGCGCGCCGTGTTCGGCCAACCTCCTCAGTCGGACGCCGACGACCAGGATCGATGACGGATCCACGGGGGCGGCCGTTAAGGCCGCCGATGAAGTCGACGGCGTGTTTTCACGTGATCTTAAAGCCGGTGGCGATTCTATGCTGACAACGACGAGACGAAGCCCCGCGACAGAATCAGTCGTCCGCGCGCCGCTCGCTGGCCTGTTGGTAAACGGCATCGGCAAATCCTATCGCCGACGGCCCGTGGTCAAGAAAGTGAGTTTGGCGTTGCACCGCGGCGAAGTTGTTGGATTGCTGGGACCAAACGGCGCGGGCAAGACGACGTGCTTTTACATGATTACGGGTCTTGTGAGCGCTGACTCCGGCTCGATCCTCCTTGACGGCGAGGACATCACGCATCTGCCCATGTACCAACGCGCGCGCCTCGGCGTTGGGTATCTGCCTCAGGAAGCGTCAATCTTTCGCGGCTTGACTGTGGAGCAGAACATCATGGGCGTGGCGGAGTTGGTCGAGTCCAATCGCCGGCGTCGGCGCGACATCGTGGATGGGCTGTTGGCGGAGCTGCACATCGAGCACATCCGCACCGCTCCAGCGATGGCGTTGTCCGGCGGGGAGCGTCGACGCGTTGAGATCGCGCGCGCTTTGGCGACGGGTCCGTCCTTCATCTTGCTGGACGAGCCGTTCGCGGGCGTCGACCCTCTGGCGGTGACGGACATTCGGGACTTGATCACCTACCTCAAACGGCGGGGCATCGGCATTCTCATCACCGACCATAACGTGCGCGAAACCCTCGAGATCGTCGATCGCGCCTCGATTCTGTTCGAGGGCGAGGTGCTGTTCCAAGGGCCCCCCGACGCCGTGCGCGATCACCCGGAGGTGCGACGCGTGTACCTCGGCGATCGTTTCTCCTGATGTAGTCGCAGCGGACGGGGAAAGCGGTGTCTCTGGGACAACGATTGGAGTTACGGCAAGGCCAGTCCCTGGTCATGACGCCGCAGCTGCAGCAGGCGATCAAGCTGCTGCAGCTGTCCAATCTTGAGCTCTCCGAATTCGTCGAAGCTGAACTCGAGAGCAACCCGCTCTTGAAGCGCGACGACAGTCCCGCGCCCGGCGACAGCGATGGCGACGGCCCGGGGGAGACCGACCGCGGCGACGCGGGTGACGCAGGCCTGATGGAACTGGACATCTCCGCCGCGACGCCGTCTGCGGAGGCGAGCACCGCGCTCGACGCGGACTTCGAGAGCGTCCACCCCGAGGCTGTGGGGGATGGCGGCGCCGCCGACGCGGGCGGGACTGTGGATTGGAGCCGTGCGGGGACCGGCGGCGGCGCGGGCGAGGACATCAGCGCGCTGGATCTCGCTGCGGCCACGGTGAGTTTGCGCGAACACCTCAGCGAGCAAATGGCGGTGGCGATCACCGATCCCGCCGACCGGCTGATCGCCGCAACGCTGATCGAAGCGTTGGAGGACGACGGCTATTTGCGCGCCGACACGATGGAGATCGCGCTTCGGCTCGGGACGGCGGAGGCGCGCGTTCTCAGCGTGCTCTCCGTGCTGCAGGGCCTTGAGCCCACCGGCGTGTTCGCCCGGGATTTGAAAGAATGCCTGGCGTTGCAACTGGAAGAGCGCGACCGGTTTGACCCGGCTATGGCGGCCCTGGTCGCCAACCTTGAGCTCGTCGCGACCCATGACCTGAAAAAGCTCCAGAAGCGCTGCGGCGTGGATGCCGAAGACCTCAGCGACATGCTCGCGGAGCTGCGGGCGCTGACGCCTAAACCGGGGGCGGCGTTTGGCGGCGAGCCGACGACGCCCGTCGCACCGGACGTCTATGTCCGCGAAACCGCCAGCGGCGGCTGGGCCGTCGAGTTGAACGCGGACACCCTGCCGCGCGTGCTCGTCGACGCCCGCTATTACACGGAGGTCAACGCCGCGGCCCGCTCCGACCAGGAGCGCAGCTTCATCAGCGAATGCCACCAAAACGCCAACTGGCTCGTCCGCAGCTTGGATCAGCGGGCCCGCACGATCCTCAAAGTGGCGACGGAGATCGTCCGCCAGCAGGACTTGTTCCTCGCCGAGGGGATTCAGGCGCTCCGCCCGCTGAACCTCAAAACGGTGGCCGATGAAATCGGCATGCACGAGTCCACCGTCAGCCGCGTCACCACCAACAAACACGTCGCCACGCCGCGGGGCGTGTTTGAGCTGAAATACTTCTTCACCGCCGCGATCCCGGCCATCAACGGCGGGGAGGCGCACTCCGCGGAGGCTGTTCGCCACCGCATCAAAACCCTGATCGAAAGTGAGACCGTCGAGGACGTTCTCTCGGACGATCGAATCGTTGAATTGTTACGCGACCAAGGTGTCGAGATTGCGCGCCGGACGGTAGCAAAGTACCGTGAAGCAATGCGCATCCCCTCCTCCGTCCAACGGCGGCGGATGCTGAGGCAGGCGTCCTAACTCGGGATACCGGCGCCGTGACGAATTGACTTCCCCGACGAGCCACGACATCGTCACAGGGTCGTGATCAGCGCGCGCTGACCAATAAAGAGGCTGGTATGTCATCAGCGGACTCGCGCATGCAGTTTCAGTTCGTCAATAAAGGTATTGACGCAAGCCAAGCTCTTCGCGAACGGGTTGAAACCCGCCTCAGTGAAGCCGTATCGAAGTACTTTCAACGTTCGAGCGAAGCTTTTGTCGCCATGACCCGCGAAGGCCATGGCTTCCGCGCCGACGTGTCGATCCACCTGCCCTCTGGCGCGTTGCTCCAAGCCCATGGATTTGGGGGCGACGCCTACGCGGCCGCTGAAGGCGCCGTTGAGCGGCTGGAAAAGCGCCTGCGGCGCTACAAGCGCAAGCTCACGGACCACCGCGCCGGCGAAGCGCGCAGCCAAGCGGCCTCGCTTGTCGTGCTGCAAGGACCGATGACGGATGTCGACGCCCCCGACTATGACGAGGACGCTGAGGAGCTGCCCGGCTCTGGCGATTTCGAGCCCGTGGTCGTGGCGGAGACGACCGCAGAGCTTCCGGTGCTGACCGTTGGCATGGCCGTTCACGAAATGGACGTCAGCCACGCCCCGTGGCTGATGTTCCGCAACGCCGGACATGGCGGCGTGAATGTGGTGTATCGTCGTCCGGACGGTCATGTCGGTTGGATCGATCCGGAACGTGGTCCGGACGCGAAGCCGCGCGATGGCGCACGGTGATAGACGAGGTCTCGCCCGTATGTTGCTGACCGATATCCTCCACGCAGACGGCGTGCTCGCCGATTTGCGGGCCACGAGCAAGAAACACTTGTTCCAAGAGCTCTCCCGCGTGGCGGGCGACCTCACGGAGCTGCCGGCGCGGCGCATCTTTGACGCGGTGTTGGAACGTGAACGCCTCGGCTCCACGGGCGTTGGCCACGGCGTCGCGATCCCTCATGCGCGGCTGGAGGAGCTGGACTCGGTTCAGGGGTTGTTCGCGCGCTTGAGCGAGCCGATCGACTTCGACGCCATCGACGAACGCCCGGTTGATCTGGTGTTTTTGCTTTTGGCGCCGGAAGCCGCGGGCGCGGACCATCTGAAAGCCTTAGCGCGCGTCAGCCGCGTTTTCCGTCGCGAAGAGCTTCGTGAGCGCCTGCGCGCCGCGCCCGACCAGGACGCGCTCGCAGCGTTGTTGTCGGAGCGGGCGGACGCGGACGCCGCTTAGGCGGTCGTCCGCGACACGGAGCGCGATCTGCCAGGGGGCTCCGAGGCCCCCAAGGCCGGCCAAGCACGACCGGCCCCCGTCTTTCGGCTAGTGGACGCTCACCGGCTTCAGATCGTGCTGACGCGCGGCGGAAAACGCGGCCTCCCGATCGTTCAACACCGCCAAACGCGCGCCGTCCGCCGCGTGCACCGCATACCAAATCGCGTCCGGCGCAACGTCGAGGTCCGGCATCGGCGACTCCGCCAAGATCTCGGAGGCTGGCACCTCGCGGACATAGACCAAGTTTGGCTCGCCAAGGCCCGCGAGATCCGTGGAGGCGAGCGTTTCGCCGTCCGCCCCGTTTTGGGGGTTGTGGCTGTTTCTATCCGTCATTCGTGTCTTCTCCCGAATTCGGCGGCGGCGCGGACTCAAGGCCGCGGTCGCTTGTGGCGGCGGTCTTGCGGATCTCGATCGTTTTGACCTGATCCTCCAAGGCGCGTCGGCGCACGGTCACATGGAGCAATCCATGTTCAAGCTCCGCGCCAACGACCTCAAAGCCGTCGGCCAGCACGAACGCGCGTTTGAACCGCCGCGCCGCGATGCCCTGGTGCAAGAACGCCCGGCGTTCGTCGGACGCCCGCCGCTCGCCACGGATGACGAGCTGAGCGCCTTCGACGGTCGCCGTGAGGTCCTCCGGCGCGAAGCCGGCGACCGCGAGGGTTATGCGGACACGATCTGCGCCCAGCGCTTCGATGTTGTACGGCGGATACCCATCCGATCCGCGCGCGGCGCGTTCGGCGAGTTCCTGCATCCGCTCAAACCCCACCAGCAAGGGGCTTTCATACCAAGTGCGCGTGGCCATGCCGCAAAGCCCTCCCATGAGCCGCCTTGCGCGATGGACGCTCCCTTCCCAACGAAGCAAAGCCGCCCAGCGTCACAAAAAGACGTGGGCGCGGCGACGGCGCGGATCAAGGCCCGGGCCGGCCACTGGTTGCCGTTCGGTAAACCGGCGCCGTTACAGACGCGTGCGAACAGCCCTTAGAAGCCCAGCCGACCGCCAAGCGTGAAATGGTTGGCGTCGAAGGAGTCGCCGCCCGCCAGGTCGCCGTAGACGACATAACGGTAGCCGGCGTCCACGGCGATGCCGCCGGCGAGGGTGAGGCTCAACCCCGCGCTGGCGTGATAAGAAAAATCCGAACTCGTGTCGCTTTCGGACTCACTGAAAGACTCGCCAAAGAGGTTCCCGCGCAGCGTCACGTCCTGGTCCACCACCGAGCCGCCGACACCAGCGCCAATGTAAGGCTCCACAAACGGAATACCCTCCGGCAGATCGTAGTAAGCGCTGACGAAACCCGTATAGATGTCGATTTCTTGGTCGGCGACAATGTCGACGCCGAGGTCGGAGTCAAACGCCGACGCCTCATTGCCGAGGCCTGTTTGATAAAGCGCTGTGATGTCGGTGCGGAAACCCAGCGGCAGACGCGTGCCGACGCCGAGCATCGCGAAGGACCCATCGCCAAAGTCATTCGTGTCGATGTACCCCGCGCCCGCGGTGACATAGGGCTTCGACAGGAGTTGCGCGTCAGCGGGCGCGGCCACCGCCACGGCGCTCACGAGCCCGAACGCCGCAAGGCTAATCTGCGCTTTCATTAGGGATCCCCTTCCAATGGCCAGCGCCCCCGACGCTGTGTGTAGCGTCTTACCTGGGGGACGTGGCGTCACAATGACGTAATCCGTGGTGATTCGGCGACGCCTCTTGCACGTGTTGTTGCGAACACCGCCCTCGACGCCCAAGGCTCTTGCCCGATCCGCCCGCGGCGTGGTTTCACCCGCGTCACGGGCGTCCCGCTCGCCCGGTCCTTGGAGTGTTCTATGGCCTTCGTTGATGCGCTGTCCGCCGCGGCCGAGCGGACCCACTCGGCCCTTGACCGGCTGATCCCCGCGCTGCCCGGCGACGCCGGCGACGCCCGTCTGGTGGCGGCGATGCGGTATGCGGTGCTGAATGGCGGCAAGCGGCTGCGAGCTTTCCTCGCGCTGGAGACCGCGAAACTGTTCGGCGTCGAGGGCGAAGGCGCGTTGCGCACCGCCGTCTCGGTGGAATGCTTGCACGCCTACAGCCTGGTGCATGACGATTTGCCGTCGATGGACGATGACGATCTGCGCCGAGGCCAGCCGACGGCGCACATCGCCTTCGACGAGGCGACGGCCATTCTCGCGGGCGACGCGCTGCAGACCTTCGCCTTCGAGCTGCTGGCGGAACCGGCGACGCACGAGGATCCCGCCGTGCGCTGCGCGCTCGTGCTGGCGCTGGCGAAAGCGTCCGGCGCCGCGGGCATGGTCGGCGGTCAAGCGATGGACTTAGCCGCGGAAAGCGCGCCGGATGCGTTTCCCGTGGACGAAGTGGCGCGGCTGCAGTCCATGAAAACCGGCGCGCTGATCGCGTACGCGGCGGAGGCCGGTGCGCTGTTAGGTCGCGCCTCGCCGACGGATCTGGAGCGCATTCGGGGCTACGCCCGGGACTTAGGGCTCGCCTTTCAGATCGCGGACGATCTGCTCGACGTTGAGGGCGATGAGGCCCTGGCCGGCAAGCGGCTCCACAAGGATGCCGCGGCCGGCAAAGCCACGTTCATCGATGTGTATGGGCTCGAGGGCGCGCGTGAACGGGCCGCGAGCCTCGTGGACGAGGCGGCGGCGCATCTCGCGCCGTTCGGCGACCGCGCGGCGATGCTGGCGGAGGCGGCGCGCTTTGTGGTGGAGCGGCGCTCCTAAGACCGAAAAAGGGGGGCGATGACGCCCCCCTGTCTCCAAGATCCACGCCGGCCGCCCGGACAACGACCCGAGCGGCCCCTTCGGAACGACGCGGGCCTTACGCGGACGCGCGGGCGGCCCCGCGATCGCGGATCGCGAACTCCGCCTGGAGCCCGCCCGCGATCGAGGCCGCGTCGAGCCCCGCCTCGGCGATTTGGCGCGCCGGCTTGTCGTGGAAGATGAAATGATCCGGCAAGTGCATCGGGCGATGCCGCGCGAGCAAATCCGGACGGCCCATGCGGTGCAGCGCGTCGGCCACCAAGGTCGCGAAACCGCCGATCGCGCCTTCTTCCAGGGTGACCACGATGGGGTGGCCCTCGAACAGGCGCAGCACCAGATCGTCATCCACCGGCTTGGCGAAACGCGCGTCCGCGACGGTGACCTCGTAACCGCGAGCCGCCAGGTCATCGGCCGCCGCCAACGCGTCGCCCAGGCGCGCGCCGTATGACAAGATCGCGGCGTCGGTCCCCTCGCGAACCACATGGCCCCGACCAATTTCCAACGGCCCCGGCGTTTCCGTCACCTCGACGCCCGTGATGTGCCCGCGCGGATAGCGGACCGCGCTCGGACGATCGTCGATCGCCGCCGCCGTCGCCACCATGGCGGCGAGCTCGTGCTCATTGCTGGCGGCCATGAGCACGAAGCCCGGCAGGCAGCCCAGATAGGCGATGTCGTACGCGCCTTGGTGGGTCACGCCGTCCGCGCCCACCATGCCGGCGCGGTCGATCATGAAGCGCACCGGCAGTTGCTGGATGGCGACGTCATGGACCACCTGGTCGTAGCCGCGCTGCAGGAAGGTGGAGTAGATCGCCGCGAACGGCTTGTACCCGTCCGCCGCCAAGCCGGCCGCGAAGGTCACCGCGTGTTGCTCCGCGATGCCGGCGTCGAAGGCGCGATCGGGATAGGCCTTGGCGAACATGTCGACGCTGGTGCCCGACGGCATGGCCGCCGTCACCGCGACGATCCGGTCGTCTTTCGCCGCGAGATCAATGAGGGTCTTGCCGAAGACTTTCTGGCACGCCGGCGGCGCTTTGGGCTTGTTCTGAGCGCCGGACGCGACGTCGAACGGCGCCACGCCGTGATAGCAATCGCTGGAGGCCTCAGCCGGCGCGTAGCCTTTGCCCTTCACCGTCTTCACGTGCAGCAGGACAGGCCCGTCATGCGCCTTCGCCGCCTCGAGAACGCGCACAAGCTCCAGCACGTCGTGACCGTCAACCGGCCCCACATATTTGACGCCCAGCGGCTCAAAGAGCGTGGGCTTGTCGGTGCGCTTCGCGAGCGGGTCCGCGGGCGCGGCGTTTTCGTGCGCGCCTGTGGCGGACAGATCACGCAAATGATCGGCCAGAGCGCCCGACGGCGGGGCGATGGACATGTCGTTGTCGTTCAAAACGACGATCATCCGCCGCTTTTGCGCGCCCAGATTGTTCAGACCCTCCAAGGCCATGCCGCCGGACAGCGCGCCGTCGCCGATGACGGCGATCACGTGGTTGTCGCCGCTGCGCAGATCCCGCGCCGCCGCGAAGCCGAGGCCCGCTGAGATGGAGGTGGAGCTGTGCGCCGCGCCGAAGCAATCGTGGTCGCTCTCCTCGCGGCAGGTGAAGCCGGCCAAGCCGCCGCCCTGGCGCAAAGTGCCCAACTGGTCGCCACGGCCGGTCAGCAGTTTGTGCGGGTAGCACTGGTGGCTGACATCCCAGATGATTTTGTCGGCCGGGCTGTCGAACACGCGGTGCAACGCCACGGTCAGCTCAACGACACCCAAGCTTGAGCCCAGATGGCCGCCGATTTTCGACACGACCTCGACAATCTCCTGGCGCACGTGGGCGGCCGCGGCGGGCAGATCGTCCCGCGGCAGCGCTTTCACGTCGGCTGGCGTGCGCAGGACGAAAGCGCCGCCCTCGTCCGGGCAACCGTCTAACACGTGAACAACCGTGTCGGCGGCGGCGTCAATCGTGGCGTCTCGGGGCACGGCCTGCTCCTTTGATTTTCTTCGCGGGGCTAAAAAGTCTTACCGCAACCCCGACGCGGCGCATCGATCACAAATTTGTCACTGACAGGGACAGGTGTTTATCGACCAGAACCCTAACGCTACCACTGGCGCTCACCGTCGAGCTGCTTTATGACCTTACGCCGAGTGATAAATGTCACTGGCGGTGCATTCAAGTGCGGAATGGCCCGACAAAGGGGAAGCGATTTGGCTGATCGTCCGTCTTTAGAAGTGTTGCTCGCCACGCCGCGGGGTTTCTGCGCTGGCGTCGAGCGGGCCATCGACATTGTCGAGTTGGCGCTCAAAAAGTACGGGCCGCCAGTCTACGTACGCCATGAAATTGTTCACAATAAGCGCGTGGTCGAGACCCTGCGCGCAAAAGGCGCAGTCTTCGTGGAGGAGCTCGACGCCGTGCCCGAGGGCGCCGTGACGATTTTTTCGGCGCACGGGGTGTCGCGGAAGGTGGAAGGCCAAGCGTCGCTGCAAAACCTCGACGTGATCGACGCCACCTGCCCCCTTGTCACAAAGGTGCACAAAGAGGGACGTCGTTACGCGCAGAGGGGTTACGACGTCATCCTGGTCGGGCACTTGGGCCACCCCGAAGTGGAAGGCACGCTTGGCCAGATCGACGGGCCGGTGCATGTCGTCGACACGCCGGCGGACGTCGCCAAGCTTGAGGTGACGGACCCGGAGAAGGTGTCCTACGTGACGCAGACCACCTTGAGCGTCACCGACACGCGCGACGTGATCGACGCCATCAAAGCCCGCTTCCCGAACGCGGCCGGCCCCGACACGCGCGACATCTGCTACGCCACGCAAAACCGCCAGGCCGCTGTGCTCGACCTCGCGGCGGAAGCCGACATGATCCTGGTCGTGGGCGCCAACAACAGCTCGAACTCAAACCGCTTGCGTGAGATCGCGGAGAACGCCGGGGTGTTTAGCCGGCTGATCAACGACGCGACGGAGATCGATCCCGCGTGGCTCGCCGACGCGCGCCGCGTCGGTTTGACCGCCGGCGCCTCTGCGCCGGAAACCTTGGTGCAGGAAGTGATCACGCGCCTCGGTGAGTGGTTTGACGTGTCCGTGCGCGAACTGGACGGCGTCAAAGAGGGCGTCCACTTCAAACTGCCGCCTGAGCTTGAGGAGTTCGCTCCCGCTCTCGTCAAGGCTGACTAAGCCTGTCCCACAGCGGTTCCTCGGGAACCGCGCCCTGTTTTCACTCGTAGGAGTCGCCGTCCGATGCCTGTGCCTGTTCGCCAACAAGCGATTGTCGCCGCCTACATCGCCAAGCAAAAGGCCATGGGCCGCAAACGCTATCCGCTGGTTTTGATGCTCGAGCCGCTGTTTCGGTGCAATCTCGCCTGCGCTGGCTGCGGCAAGATCGATTATCCGGACCTGATCCTGAATCAGCGTTTGACCCCGCAAGAGTGCTGGGACGCCGCGGATGAGTGCGGCGCGCCGATCGTCGCGATTCCGGGTGGCGAGCCGCTGATTCACAAAGAGATCGACCAAATCGTCAAGGGCCTGGTCGCGCGGAAGAAGTTTGTGTCTCTGTGCACCAACGCCTTGCTGCTTGAGAAAAAGCTGCACTTGTTCGAGCCGTCGCCCTACCTCTTCTTCTCTGTCCACTTGGACGGCTTGAAGGAGCGTCATGATGACGCGGTGTGCCAGGAGGGCGTGTTCGAGAAAGCGGTCAACGCCATCAAGACCGCGCAGGACAAAGGCTTCCAGGTCAATGTGAACGCGACCATCTTCGACGGCTTCCCGGCCGACGAGCTGGCCGATTATCTCGATTTCTGCGCGAAGATGGACGTGAACGTGTCCATGTCGCCGGGCTTCGCGTATGAGCGCGCGCCGGATCAGGAGCACTTCCTGAACCGCAAGCGCACGAAGGAGTTCTTCCGCGAACTGTTCCGGATCAAGAAAGAGCGTGGCTCGGAGTGGACGCTGTCGCACTCCCCCCTCTATCTCGACTTCTTGGCCGGCAACCAAGAATTCCAGTGCACGCCCTGGGGCATGCCGACGCGCAACGTCTTCGGCTGGCAGCGGCCCTGCTATCTGTTGGGCGAGGGATACGCCGACACCTTCCAGGAGCTCATGGACGAGACCGAGTGGGAGAAATATGGCACCGGCGCGTACGAAAAATGCGCCGACTGCATGGCCCATTGCGGCTATGAGCCGACGGCGGCGGACGTGTCGTTCTCCAAGCCCTGGAAAATCGCGGAAGTCGCACTGCGCGGCGTGAAAACCGAAGGCCCCATGGCCACCGAGATCGACCTCAGCCAGCAGCGGCCGGCTGAGGAGCACCATGATCGCTTGGTGGCTGAGGAGATGTCGCGGTTGGAAGCGGAGCCGCCGGCCCAGCCGCGCCGGGCGACCACGCTGATCGAGACGGTTTAGGCGCCGCTCGACCGTCACCACCGGGACGCGTCGGCTGACGTCGGCGCGTCCTTTTTATGCCAGGGCGGCGACGCGCGCCGCGGCCTCGCGCAGGGTTTTGAGGCCCGCGTCGGAATCGCCTTTCAACGCCAACAACGCCGCCAAATCGCCCGGACGCCGCGCGACGCCGGCCAGGGTGGCCAGCACACGGACCCCGCCCGCCTCATCGACGGCGCTCGCGGCGGCTGGCGGTAAAGCGCGATCGGCTGGGTCCGCGACCGCCCGCACGACGAGAAGCGGGAGCCCGGCTTCCGCCGCGACCGCCGCGACGCGATGGCTTTCCATGTCGACCGCCGCCGCGCCCGTGGACGTCCACAGCGCGCTTTTGGCGGCGGCGGTGTCGATAACCGCCTCCGCCCCAAGCGCCGCCGCGCCGTCGGCGGTGCAGACCAATCCGAGGCGCGCGCGCCTCTCCGCGTCCGCGCCCCACCGATCACCCGCTTCGGTCACGACCGTCTCGGGAAGGAGCAACGCCCCTGGCGCCAGTTTCGGATCCAGAGCGCCGGCGAGACCGAAGCTGACCAGAACCGTCGCGCCCTCCGCGATGAGACGGCGCGTCTCGGCCTCCGCGCGATCAGGCCGCGCCCCGGAGACGCCGATCAGAACGGACCCGGCGGCCTCGCCCGCGCCGGCGCAGAACGCCTCCCGTTCCGACTTGAGGCCGCACACCAGGCCCAAGCGCGTGCCCGCCATCATGGGGCCTCCCATCCGCCCGCGCTCGGCCGCGGCTCACATGCCCCAGGCGGTCTCGCGGTCGTTGGCTTCCTTGAGGCGCTGATAGCGCGCCACCGCCCAAAGCGGGAAGAACGCCGCGTAGCCGTGGTACTTCAAATAGAAGACCCGCGGGAAACCGGTGCCCGTGAACAGCCGCTCCTCCCAACGCGGGCCGTCCGCCTCGCGGGGGGCGTTTTCCAACCACGCGACGCCGCGCGTGACGGCGTCGCCGTCGAGGGCGTCGGCGGCCATCAGGCCGAGCACGGCCCACGCCGTTTGGGACGCGCTCGATTCCACCGCGTAGCCGCGGCGGCCGTGTTCGTAGGTCTCCAACCCTTCGCCCCAGCCGCCGTCTTCGCGTTGCTGGTCTTTGAGCCACGCGACGGCTTTGCGGACCCAGGGCTCGTTCATCTCCACGCCGGCCGCGCGGAGGGACACCAAGACGGACCATGTTCCGTAGACGTAGTTCGCGCCCCAGCGGCCGAACCACGAGCCGTCATCCTCTTGCTCGCGCTTCACATAATCGATGGCGCGCGCGATCTCCGCGGCGTAGCGCTCCCGATCGATCTGGGCGAGGCAGCCGATGCAGCGCGCGGTCACGTCCACCGTCGGCGGATCCAGGAGCGCGCCGTGATCAGCGAAGGGGATGGAGTTGAGATAGAAGTGCTCATTCTCTGGCTCGAACGCGCCCCACCCGCCGGAGGAGGATTGCATGCCGGCGATCCACTCACAGGCGCGATCAATGTTCTCACGATACTTCGGATCCCCTTGGCGATGCATGGCCATCGCGACGACCGCCGTGTCGTCGACGTCGGGGAAGTCTGGGTTTTCGTACTGGAACGCCCAACCGCCGGGCCGCACGTCGGGACGACGCACGGTCCAGTCTCCCGGGTGATCCAGGATCTGCTTGGTCTGTAGCCAATCCAGCATGGCGATCAGCCGCGGGTCCTCCCGATCGCCGCTCTCCAGGAGCGCGTGCGCCGAGAGGCCAGAGTCCCAGACCGGCGACACGCAAGGCTGGAAGTAGAGCTGCTCGCCGCGCTCGATCTTGAGGAGTTCGATGGATTTGCGCGCGATGCGCATGTTCGGATCGTCGTCCGAATAACCCAACACGCGCATCATCATCACGGAGTTGGCCATGGCGGGATAAATCGCGCCGAGGCCATCCTCGCCGTTCAGGTGCGACAGCGTGTAAGCCTCCGCCTTCTTGATCGCCGCGGTGCGCACCCCTTTGGGCATCACGGGTTCGACAAACCGCAACAGCTTGTCGAGCATCAGAAACGCCTCACCGACAACGCCGCCGGTGGGGTTGATCTGATATTGCTGCTTGGCTTCCGGCGCGAGCACGAACAGCTCGCGAATGTCGCGGCCGGTCGGATTCGCGGCCTTGGCTTTGGTCGCGTAGAGCACGAGAAGCGGCGTCAGCACCGTGCGCGACCAATAGGCGATCTTGGACATGTGAAACGGAAACCAGCGCGGCAGGTGCATCACCTCCACGGGCGTGACGGGCACGCCGCGCCACGGGATCTGTCCAAACAACGCCAAGGAAAAACGGGTGAACACATTGGCTTTGGCGGCCCCGCCGCGGGCCAGCAGCCACGCGCGCGCGCGCGCCATATGCGGCGCGTCAACGTGGTCGCCGATCAGCTTGAGCGCCCAATAGGCCTTCACGGTTGCGGAGATGTCCCCCTCGCCGGCCTTAAAGAGCGGCCAGGCGCCGTCCTCGCGCTGCTCATGACGGAGATAAAGACCGATGCGATGCTCGGCGGCGGTGTCGATCTCGCCCAGGAAATGCCGCAACAGCACGTACTCCGCAGGGATCGTGGTGTCGGCCTCGAGCTCGAACACGATGTGGCCGTCGTCCCGCTGGGTCGACCACAACGCCTCCGTCCGCTCCGCGATCAGGGCGCGGCGAAGATCCGGCGACAGCGGGTCCATCAGCGTGTCGAGCGCCATCAATCTGTTCCTCTCGTCATCGTGGCTGGGCGGCGAGCGCGCTAGGCGGCGAGGGCCGCAGCCCGCGCGCCGGAGCGCACCGCGCCTTCTATCGTGGCGGGAAGGCCTGTGTCGACGGCGTCTCCGGCCAGAAACAGGTTCTTCAGCAGCGTCCGCTGTTTCGGCCGCCGGCGGACGTTTTCCGGCGTTTGCACAAAGGTCGCGCGCTTTTCGCGAATGAGCCGCGCCGCCTTCGGCTCCGCGTCGTGCGGCAGGCCGAGCGCAGCGACCGTCTCGCGCCACAGCATGGGGATCAGCTCGTCCTGGGGTCGCTCCGCGCCCTCCACCGCCTCAGCCGCGCTCACCGTGAGACTGATCACGTCGCCATGGGGAAAGATCCATTGGGTGACGCCGCCCAAAACGGCGAGAATCGGCGGCGCCCGGTCCGCCAGATGCGCATCCTCCAGCAAGAAATGGGCGTTGAGGATCGCGGATGTCTCCTCCGGGGCGTCCGCCTCCGGGTAGATCATGTTGAGCCGGTGCGGCGGGATCGCCAGAACGAGGCGGTCCTCCGGCCCCAGCGCCTCGGGCTCGCCTCGGGCGAAGTGGAGCGCGCTGGCGCGGCCGTCTGTCCGCTCCACCCGCTTGACGAGGCGTTCGAACCGCACCGGCGCGCCGGCGGCCTCCAACGCGCTCAACGCCGGATCGATCAGAGCGGGGCCAAGCCCGTCCGGCGCAAACATGGGTCGCGCCAGCCGCCCGTCGCGCCAGGCCTCCAGCGCCGTGGCGCGCATCAGCCGAGCGCTCGCCTCAGCGGGCGGAAGGTTCATCACCGCAAAGGACATCGGTTCCCAAAACCGCGTCAGCGCCGCGCCGTCTGGCTTGACGAGGCCGGCGATGGTGTCGTCAGGCCCGGCGAACAGGATCCGCCCCGCCCCCGCCATGGCCGCCAAGCTCACGCCGGCGGGACGACGGTCGGCAACCAGCGGCCACCACGGCGCCACGCCATCGTTCATGCGCACCGTCCAGCGTTCGCCGGTGGCGATGTCGATGAACGGAAACGCGGCTTCCGGCGCCGCGACGAGGCCGTCGCCTGCGCCGGCGAGGCTGAGATACTCCTGCACTGAGGTGTTTCCCGTCAGCACAAGGTGGTTTCCATTGTCGATTTGTCGATCGAGGGCCGCGTCGTGGTAGCTGCGGCATCGCCCGCCAGCGTGTCCCGCGCCCTCATAGACCCGCACCCGCGCCCCGCTCGCCATCGCGTGGAGGGCGGTCGAGAGACCCGCCAGCCCGGCGCCGACAATGTGAACGACGCCGCTCACGGGGCGGAGACCGTCTCGCGGCGTGGCGGCGCGTCTGACGCCGCGGGGGCGCGCCCGGGGCCGAGCACGGCGTAGCGCAACCCGCGCAGGACCTTGTCGCGCTTGCTCATCAGGCTGTCCGGCGGCCCGGGACGCCAATCCGCGGCCTCGATCTTGTCGAGATAGCCCTCATACGCGCCCATCATCAGCAACGCCGGCCGCAACTCCCAGCGGGTGTGCGCCTCCGCAAAGCGCCGGGCGGCGTCGTAGCAAGCGCGGGCGTCCGACCCAAGCGCCTGGCGCGCCGCGGGCAGCGCTGGGTGGCGCGTCACCGCGTCCGGATCTGTCGTGGAGAGGCCGTGCGCCTCCAGAAGCTCGCGCGGCAGATAAAGCCGTCCGATCGCGGCGTCGTCCTCGACATCGCGCAGGATGTTGGTCAGTTGCAGCGCCTGGCCTAAAGCGTCCGCGAAGCGGGCCGACACGTCGCCGCGCCACGCGCCGAAAACACGCATGGACAGCATGCCCACCGACACCGCCACGCGCCGGATGTACGCGTCGAGAACCTCCCGGGTCGGCGCGATGATCGGACCATCGGCGTCCATGGCCATACCTTCGATCATCAAGAGGAACTCATCCTCGGGAAGGTCGAAGGCGTCGACCGCCGGCAGAAGCGCCGCGCCCACCGCCGACAGAGGCGCCCCGGCGTAAAGACGCTCAACCTCCTCGCGCCACGCGGCGAGGGCTTCATGCTTTTCCTCGACGGGAAAATCGCCGTCGGCGATGTCGTCCACCACGCGGCAAAACGCGTAGATCGCGCGCATGCCTTCGCGCCGCGGTCGGGGCAGGATCGCCATGCCGGCGGAGAACGACGTGCCCGAGCGCGCCGTGATCGCCGCGGCGATGGTGGCCGGATCGCCCGACGTCATGGGCGTCGGCAGCAATTGGTCCAGGGGCGGTTCCTCGCTCATGCCGCTTCCCTCTCCGGCGCGGCCGGCGCCGTCGTCGTGAAGCCCGCCCACGCGCCAGCGATGCCCGAGAGGGCGAAATCCCCTTTGGAGAGCGCCACCCGCGTCGCCAAGGGATCGCCCCGGCGCAGCCGCGCCGAAAGCCGACGCGCGAGATTGATGATCACCGCGCTTTCCGCCGCGAGCCGTCGGCTGCGCAGGCCGCCGACAAGACCGGCGGCTTTGACGTTCAAGTCGTCGCAGACGTCGAGCAAGCGATCCATAACGCGCCGAAAGGCCGGCGAAAGCGCGTTGCGATCCACGGCCTCAAGGCTGTCGCCTTCGTCCGCGAGCCAATCCAAGGGAATGTAGACGCGGTCGAGGTTCCGGCGGTCGTCGCCGCAGTCCTGAAGGTGATTGAGAATCTGCAGCGAGGTGCACAACGCGTCCGACGCCGGGTAGAGCGCCGGATCTTCGCCATGGAGGTCGAGCAAAAAACGCCCCACCGGGTCTGCGGAAAGCCGGCAATAGCCGAGCAGTTCGTCCAGCGTGCGGTAGCGGAGCAAGTCCGCGTCTTGGCGGAAGGCGCGCAGGATGTCGACGCCGCGGTCCGCGGTCACTCCCGTTTCCGCCAGCGAACGCCTCAACGCGGCGGGCTTGGTGAGCCCGTCCGCCCGGCCGAGCAACACCTCCTCAAACGCGTTGAGGCGGCGCTTCTTCTCCTCCGGCTCGAGATGACCCGCGTCGGCGATGTCGTCCGCCGCGCGGGCGAAGGCGTAGTACGCCGCCACATGGGGCCGCAACGGCGGCCGGATCAGAAAGGAGCCCACTGGGAAGTTCTCATCCTCGGCGCCTTTGCCCGAGGACGCTTCGATGTCCGCGTCGCGATAGGTGGTCATCGCTGGTCGTCCCGTGTCCGCAGCGTGCGAGCGGAAACTATCGGCACCGCCGGCGCCAAGCAAGCCGCCCTGGCGCACAGTCGGGGCGCTTGCGTCCCGCCTCACCGCGGATGACAAGAGCACAATGCTCTTGGTTGCAACGCTCTCCTGTGTGGCGTGGCTGGTCTTGCTGTTCGCGTGGGGCGGGTTTTGGCGCGCGGACCAACGCCTGGTCGACAGTCCGGCGCCCGACGCCTGGCCGCCCGTCGCTGTCGTCATCCCCGCGCGCGACGAAGCCGCAACCGCGCGCGCCATCGTCTCAGCGCACATGGCCAGCGACTATCCCGGCGCCATGCGGGTGATCCTGGTGGACGACGGCTCCACCGACGGCACGGCCGACGAAGCGCGCGCCGGCGCGGGCGCGGCGGGGGCGCGGGCCGACCGCACGCTTGAGATCGTCGCCGCCCCGCCGCTTGAGACGGGTTGGAGCGGGAAGCTCTGGGCCGTGAACGCGGGCCTCGCCGCGGCGGCCGCGTCCATGCCAAACGCGCGGTATGTCCTGCTGACCGACGCCGACATCCGTCACGGACCGGGATTGCTGCGCCGGCTGGTGGCGCGGGCGGAAGCCGCCGACCGGGCGCTCGTCTCCGTGATGGCGCGGCTGGATGATCGCGGATTTTGGGGCGGCTTGCTGATCCCGGCCTTCATCTTTTTCTTCCAGAAGCTCTACCCCTTCCCCCTCACCAACGACCCCAAGAGCGCCATGGCCGGCGCCGCCGGCGGCGTGGTGCTGGTGCGGCGCGAGGCGCTCGACGCCATCGGCGGCGTCGCGGCGATCAAGGGCGCGCTGATCGATGACTGCGCCCTCGCCGCGCAGATCAAGCGCGGTCCGCCGCGCCGCGCCATCGAACTCGTCTTGGCGGACGATCAGGCCGAGGCGACCAGCCTGCGCGACAACCGGGCCTTTGGCTCCATCCGCATGATGATCGCGCGCACCGCCTTCACGCAGCTGGACTATTCCGCCTGGAAGCTGGCGGGCACGATCGTCGGGCTGACGTTGGTGTATCTCGTTGGGCCGGCCGCCCTCCTCACCTGGCCGTTGCACGGGGCCGCCGCGACCGCCGGCGTCGGCGCTCTGGCGTGGGCGTTGATGATGATCGCCTACGCCCCGACCCTACGCCTCTACCGCCGGCCGGTCTGGCAAGGCGTTACGCTGCCGTTGGCGGCGGCGCTCTATGCCGGCTTCACCGTGGACTCCGCCGTGCGCCATTGGCGCGGCAAGGGCGGCCAGTGGAAGGGCCGCGTCTACCCCGCCGGGGGGTGAGGCGGAGGAATCAGGCCATCGGCCGCCATCCACGCCAGCGCCTCGTCAAGCGCCGCGCGTGTCGGCGGCGGCGCGAAGCCAAGGACCGCGCGCGCCTTCGCGTTGGAGAACCGCACGCGTCGCCCCGCGAGGCGCACGCCGGTCAGCGGCGCGGTCGGCGTGCGGCCCGTGAGTTGGGCGAGGCCCGCCTCCACCCACGCGGCCATCCACGCGAGGCGGTAGGGCGCCCTGGCCTGAGGGGCGGGCACGCCCGTGCGCGCGGCGACCATTTCCGCCACCTCGTCAAGCTCGTGATCCGCGCCGCTGAGAAGGAACCGGTCGCCCGCGCCTGAGCCCGGCGCGTCGAGCGCCGCCAAAACGCCGTCGGCGACCGCGCGCACATCGACCAGGTTGATCAGGCTGGGCAACAGCGCCGGCAGAACGCCGCGCGCCAAATCCCGGATCAACCGGCCAGGCGGCGTGAGATGATGATCGTGCGGCCCGAGGGTGGACGACGGCAGAAGGACCCAAGCGTCAAGGCCGCGGGCGGCCGCCTCCCGGACAGCCATCTCGCCTCGACGTTTCGACCGCGGATACGCGCCCAGGAGCGCGCTCAGCGCTGGCTGGGTCGCTTCATCGAGCGTCCGTTCCGGACGGTCGGGCCCCGCGACGAGCGTGGTGTAGGAGGAGATATGCACCAACCGCACGCCCGCAGCCCGCGCGGCCTCCGCCACGCCCCGCGTCCCGGTGTGATTGATCCGGTCATAATCGTCGGGGTCGCGCCGCCATAGATCAGCGAGCGCGGCGGCGTGGACGACCGCGTGCGCGCCCGCGAGCGCGTGGCGAAGGGCCCGTGCGTCCAAGACTGAGCCGGTTAGCTGCGTCCACGGCGCGGCGGCGTCGGGGAACGCCACGTCAAGCGCGATCGGTTCGTCACCGCGCGCGTGGAGGGCCGCACACACGTGGCCGCCCAAAAAACCGCCGCCGCCGGTGACGAGAACGCGCGTCATGGGTTCGCGTCTCCGTCCCCCGTGTCGTCGCGGCACACCAAAAGCCCGGCTCCGCGCGCGGAGCCCGCGATCAGCACATCGTCCACAAGCACGGCGACCGTGGCGCCGGAAAACTGCCGACCGCTCTCATCCTGATAGAGCAGCGTCCACGGCGCGCGCGGATCGTCCAGCGTCGCGGGCGCGCGGGCCACAATGCGCGTGGGCGCCTGATCATGGCGGCCGTAGCGATAGAGCGCGAAAGCCAGCAGGCTCGGCTGCAGCGCGGCGACCACCATCCCATCCGGCGTGACGGTGAGATTGTCCGGCGCGCCGGGCGTCGGCAGAAGCGTGTCTTCGGACTGACGCGAGGGCGGCCCGACTCGAAAGACGCGCACGCGTTTGGCTCGCGTCTCCGCGACGGCCACGCGCCCGTCGCGCAACACCGCCAGCCCGTTGGCGAACGCAAGGCGCGTGCGCAGGGCGACGCCCTCTGCGTCTGTGTTGGTCGGGGCGGCCGCGACCACGGTCGCCCGCCGCGCGCCCAGGCGTTCGCGCCACGCCCAGCCTGGGCAGCGTTCTCGATCGACGGAGATCAGCGGCGCGCTGTCGCTTAACAAGGCCACATCATTGGCGGCGCACGGCGCCGGCGCGGCGCTCAGCAGCACCGCCGGCGCGGGGTCTTGCGCATCCATTCGATACTGCTCAAGCATCGGCTCAACGCCGAGCGCGGCCGACCCGAACGCGCCCGTCCGCCCGCGACGGTTGATCACGGCGAGCGTTGTCGTCCCTGCACGCCGCGCGACCGCGACGCCGTGGGGTCGCAGGCCGCCAGCCTCCGCCGGGTTGATTGCGCTCGCCGCCGTCACGTCGCCCGCCAGGAGATCGGCCACGGCGACGCGGTACACCCCGCCGTCTGGCGGCGGATCGCCAACCTTCAGCGCGCGCTCGACGGTCAGCCGGTCATAGGCGGACACGATCACGCGCCCCTCTGCATCAAGGGCCAGGTCTTCGGCGCCGGAAACCCGCCAACCGGTGTGCGCGTCGGTCAGCGCGCGCACCACGCACGCGCTTGAGACGAACCGCGGCGGCCCAAGGTCGGGCTGGCCGCAGGCCGTCGCCAGCAGCGCCGCCGCCACGCCCGCCCAACGGCTCATGGCGCTGCGGGCGTCGGCGTGGCGTAACCCCATTTCGTAATCCAACGCCCCCACGCGCGCGAGACCTTCGCCACGGCGTCCGCGTCGCCTTTAAACGCGTTCTTCTGATACCCGGCGATCGAGTCCAAGTAGGCGCGAAACCTGGGCTCCGCTTTCGCGAACCCGGGCAGGTCCAACATGTCATAGATGCTGCGAACCGCGCCGATAGGATCCGCATCGAGCCGCGCGTAGGGGATCTCGACAAAATCAGGCGTCGACCAGCCGGCGGTCTGCTCCTCAAACTGTATCATCATACGGTTGTAAACACGCAAGATCACCGCATCGATGTCGATGTGATTGTAAGGCTGGAGCGCCATAACTTTTAATAGTTGCTTATAGAAATTCCGCATCGATAAGAAAACATCGAAGGGATCGCGATGGATGTGAACAAACTTCGCGTTCGGAAACAGCTCACGCAACTGGGCCGGACGGCCTGTGTAGACGGGGTTTTTAATCAGCAGCGGCTTGCCTGGCTGACGTTTGGCGAGTTTGCGGAGGAACAGGGTGAACACGCCCTCCCACTCCGCCACATCCTCCTCCGAAGCACCGTCAAAGAAAAGCCCGCGATCCAGAAAATACTGAAAGCGGGATGGAAAATAAATTGCGTGATAAAATGACAGCACTGACATGTTGGCGATCGCAATTTCATCTTCTTGCGGGCTTGTCGGCGTCACGGGAATATTATCGATGTAGCGGCTGTCCGGCAGCGCTTTTTCCAGCAAAGGCTGGATCCACCGGCCGAGATACAGCGTCTCCCAGGGCATGCCGACCGCTGTCGGCGGCACATAGCCAAACCCGCCCAGGCTCATGATGTTGTAGAGGTGCGTGGTGCCCGAGCGCCAATGCCCCAACAGAAACACCGGCGGCTCCATCGCCTCGACAGACGGAAGAACCGCCTCGGCGCGAGCCTTTTCGAGGGCCGTGAAAGGCGCTCGACCCAAGACGGACAAGCGGATGGCGCGCATGCGACGCGCATCCACGCCCGGACCCGCCTCCGCGAGCACGCGCGTGAGGGTGGCCATGTCCGCCCCGCTCAAAGGATGGGCCATGGAGACTTCCCGTGTCAGCGCCCTCCAGAAACGACGAGAAGGCGAAGAGATGCTTAGCCTCCCGCATCGAGCGCGCAAACGCTCGGCGGCGCCTCGCGCGCCGTCGTCGTCACCCTCGTTGGCGAAACGGCTCAGGCCTCAGGTTCGCCCATCCCAGGCGCGCACGGCCGCAGCGACCTCAGCCGTCCAAATCTCCATGGCGAGTCGGTTGCCCGTCAGCACGGCGCGGGTCGCCCGGCGCACAGCCCGCCGGGCGTTGACAAGGCTGGGATCCTCGCCGGCCGGCGTGAACGCGGCTCGATCCGGCGGCCGGTCGAACGGATCGGTCATGTCGGGGGCGTCGGGCGCGCGCTCCGTCAACGCCGCCGCCGCGGTCAGGCGCACGAGATCCAACGTGCGTCCCGGGCGCACAGTGCGGGCGACGCGGCGCAAGGCGGCTCGCTGACGCTCTTGGGTCTCGGCGCGCGCCACCTCCAAGGTCGCCAGCGCAGCGCGCACCGTGTCCGCGCGCGGGCCATCGCCATAGCGCTGCAGCCACACACGAAAATCACGAACAGTGTTGGTTTCTTGCGCCGCGATCCACGCGACCTCCGCTTCGCGCGCTTCACGATGCTTCGTGACGTAGCCGTAGGAGAAACCGATGGCCGCCAGCACGGCGTAACCCACGACCGCGGCCACGGGAACGAGTCCGAGCATGCCGCCGCGTGATCGGGACACCCGGACCCGGCCCTCGGGGTTCGTCTCCTCCTCCAGCGCCACTTTGGCGCGCTCCTCTGAGGGTGCGGGCGTCTCCTCCGGCCCACGAACCATGATGCGGCGCAAACGCGGTCGACGCTCGCCATCGTCGGGCTCGGGATCCTCATCCACCGATGCTGCGGTCCGCCCGGTCGCAGCTTGCGCCATGCGCCAGCGATCCAGATCGTCCGGATAAAGCCGCGCCGGAGCGTCAGCGTCGGGGCCAGCGTCCTCGTCATCGGCCGTCGGGTCGGGGTCGCGAACGTCACGATCGCCGTCGTCGGCGTAGGCCGCCCCATTGTCACGGACCGGCCTGCTGTCGGGCACCGGCCCCACCCCCGGACGATCCGTGGACGCGTCTGGGCTCACCGAGAGAATGTCGCCCCAAGCGCGGCTGACCGTGTCGCTGTCGTAGGCGACCGAAATGTCGCTCGAGAGATCCGCGCTGATGTCGGATTGAACGTGAAGGACGACCTCGCCGCTCTCAGCGTCCGTGTCGTCTTCCGCCGCCGGGGCGGGTTGGTCGCGCTCCTCAGAGGACGGCTCCGCGCCAAACGCCCGCGGCGACGGGGCCAACGCCGTCGTCTCGGGCGAGCGGCGCACGGCCGGCTCATCCCACGTCTCGTCCGGCGGCGCGGGAGCCGACGGCTCCGACGGCGGAAGGTCCGACGCCGCTTCGGGCTCGGGCTCCGGCTCGGGCTCTGGTTCGCGGGCAAAACCAGAATCAAAGCGGGATTCAGCCGGCCGCGGCGGCGCGGGCGGCGGCGCAAACGGCGCCGGCTCCTCGACGTCAGCGTCATCGCCCAGACGCGCGAGCAGTTGCGTCCACGCGGCGTCGGCGTCGTCTCCCCGCCAGCGCCCAAGATTCAGCGCCTGGCTCAGCTGCGCGGGCGGATCGTCAGTGCCGCCCCAAACGTCGACGCCCTTTTCCAAGCGGGCGGCCAACCGCGCCACCACCGTCATCTGCGCGTTGCCCAGCGCGTCCTGGCTCATCACGTTGACGACGTGGTCAGCGTCGTACAGCAGCCGTGAGAAACTGCGCGCCCACGACGTGTCTTGCGGGGAATCCCGGCTGCCGATGACACGATGGCCACGCGCGGCGAGCTTCTCCCGCATCCGTTCGACGATCTCCCCATCGGAAGCGACGTGAGAGAGTATGATGATCGCCATGACCGTCCTGTTTTTGCCGTCACACGCCGTGGCCGCCGCGCGCTTGGGGGCGAGTATAACCCCACACGCCGGATTCACGACAGGCGGGGCCTCGCGTCATCGAGTCAGGGCCCCACGCTGGCGAGCAGCGGTTCCACAAACGCCGCCAGAGGCGCGGCGATCACCTCCACGCCCTCAGCCGTCGGATGTAGACCGTCCGGCTGAAGCAGCGTGGGTGCGTCACGCACGCCCTCCAACAGGGCGGGATAAAGCGGCAGATCATACTCCTCGGCAAGACCTGGAAAGATCGCCGCGAAAGCCGCGTCCCGGCTGTCATCCGGCGTCGGCCCTCGTGGACGCACCCCGACCAGCGCAACCGCCACGCCGTCGGCGCGGGCGGCCTCAATGATCGCGGACAAATTGGCGCGCGCGCGCTGCGGATCGAGACCGCTGAGATAGTCGTTCGCCCCCAGCGCCACGATCAGAAGGTCCGGATCCGCGGCCCGCACGGAAAAATCATAGCGATCTAAGCCGCCCGCCGTGGTGTCGCCGGACACCCCGGCGTTGATCACGGTGGCGGCGCGGCCGCCGGCGCGCAGCCGCGCCTCAAGACGCGCGGGCAAGGCCTGCCGGTCCGCCAAGCCGAAGCCTGCGGTGAGGCTATCTCCCAGCATAACCACGCGCGCCCCGCCCTCAGTCTCCATCGGTTCGGGGGCGGGCGCAGGAGCCGCCGCAGACGCGGCTGGCGCCGCGGGCTGGGGCTCCACCTGGGCTTCAGCGCCCGGCTCGTCGCGCCCGCCGCACGCGGTCGCGAACGCTGCAAGCGCCACAATGACAAACAATTTAACGGGCCGCCCCATCGTCATTCCCTTCATGGTGCGTATGTAGCAACCGAAGTCCCCTGGCGAAAATAGGACTGATCCATGGCGCTCGCCTCGTCACCGCAGCCCCTCGCCGCCGATCCGGCCGCCCACGACGCGGCTGCGACCGATGCCGAGCCGACTGTGGCGCTCGCGGACGTGCGTTTGACGCTTTTTGGCGCGGCCGGACCGGTGGAGATCCTCAAGGGCGTGTCCTTTGCGGCCCGTCCGGGGGAGGCCGTGGCGGTTGTTGGGCCGTCGGGCTCGGGAAAATCGTCGCTCGTGGCGGTCGCCGCGGGCCTCGAGCCCGCCACGTCGGGGGCGGTTCGGCTCCTTGGCGAAACCGTGGACGGACGTGGGGAAGACGCTTTGGCCCGGCTGCGGCGCGGACGCGTGAGCCTGGTGTTTCAAGCGTTTCATTTGCTGGCCACCATGACGGCGTTCGACAATGTGAGGGCGCCGCTGGAGATCGCGGGGCTGGACGACGTAAACGATCGCGCCGCGCACGCCCTGGACGCCGTCGGGCTGGCGGCGCGGCGGGGCCACTACCCCAGCCAATTGTCGGGCGGCGAGCGTCAGAGAGTGGCGGTGGCGCGCGCCCTCGCCAGCGACCCAGCCATCGTGTTCGCCGACGAACCCACGGGCAATCTGGACGCGGCCAACGGCGCCGCGGTGGCGGATCTTCTCTTCCAGATGGCGCGCGATCGCCACGCCACCCTCGTCCTCGTCACCCATGACGCGGCTTTGGCGCGGCGCGCGGATCGGATTGCGCGCATGGAGGATGGCCGTCTCATCGACCCGAACAGCGGCGAGGCGGCGTCGTGAACCGAACCGCCGGCGCGGCCTGGACGCGTATTGCGTGGCGCGAGCTGATCGGCGGCCTGCGGGATTTCGGCGTCTACCTCGCGTGCCTCGCCCTTGGCGCGTTCGCCGTCGCCGCCGCGGGCGCTGTGAGCGAGAGCTTCGCACGCGGGCTCGACCGGGAAGCCCGCCAGCTTCTGGGCGGGGACGCCGCGTTCACCGCCGCGCAACGGCGCGCCAACCCTGAGGAGCTCGCTTTCTTAGGCGATCGCGCGCGCGTGTCGGAGTCCATCAGCCTGCGCGTCATGGGTCAGGCCGGCGACGGGGCCGACGCCGTGCGCAAGCAGGTGGACTTGCGCGGCGTGGACGACGCCTTCCCCATCCTCGGCGCGGTGAGGCTCGCCGGCGCCGTCACCCTCGACGAGGCGCTCGCTCAGTCTGAGCAACGTTGGGGCGTGGCGGCAAGCGCGTCCCTGCTGGAGCAGTTTGATCTGGCGGTCGGCGATCGGCTGCGTCTTGGCCCGATCGAGGCGCAGATCACCGCCCGGCTCGACGGCGAACCGGATCGGCTGGGAACGCCTGGCGCGTTTGGCCCGCGCGCGCTGATCCATCGCGACGCCCTGGTCGCGGCCGGCCGCGTCACCAGCGGTCAGCTCTTTCGCGCGACCTATCTGCTGGAACTGCCCGAGGGCGTTGACGGCGACGCCTTAGCGGAGGAGGCGCGCGAGGCGTGGGGGCCAAGCGGCTTGCGCTATCGACCGCCCGAGGACGCGGTGGATGGGCTGCAAAGCATCTTTGCGCTGTTGCAGTCCTTTTTGGCGGTGATTGGCGTGGCGGCTTTGGTCGCCGGCGGCGTCGGCGTGGCCCAGGCGACGAGCGCCTTCTTGGAGAGCCGCACCGGCGCCATCGCCACGCTGAAGGCCCTGGGCGCCGACAGTGGTCAGATCCGCGCGATTTATCTCACACAGCTTGGCGCGATGGCGCTCCTGGGCGCGGCCGCGGGGGTCGCGCTGGGCGGCGCGACGCCCTATGTCGTCGCGGCCGTGGCCGGGGCGCGGATTCCCGTGCCCCAAGCGCTGAGTCTTTATCCGGGACCGATGGTTCAGGCGCTGGTGTTGACGTTGCTCGCCGCGGCGGCCTTCGCCCTGCCGGCGTTGGGCCGCGCGCGCGCCACCCCGTCCGCAGCGCTCTTTCGCACGATGGCGAGCGCTGGGCGCGCCCGGACGCCGCGGCTGGAGGCGGGGCTTGCCGCGCTTGCCGGCGCGGCGCTCACGCTGACGGCGACGCTCACAAGCCCGCGTCCGCTCACGACGCTTGCGCTTCTCGCGGGAGCGGGCGTCGCGTACGCGGTTTTGGCCGCCGCGGCGGCAGGCTTGCGCGTGCTCGCACGGCGCGCCGCAACACGCGCGCGCGGCATGCGTCGTCTTGCGCTCGCCAATCTGGGCGGTCCTGGATCGCTCGCCCCGACTGTGGCGCCGGCGTTGGGGCTCGGCCTCGCGCTGTTGACGCTCGTCGCGGCGGTCCAAGCCAACCTGTTGCGCCAGTTGCGCGAGACCGCGCCGCAAAACGCGCCCTCCCTCGTGTTCACGCAGATCCCCGACGCGGAGACGGAGCGGTTCGACGCGCTGTTGCGCGATGAGGGCCTCGCGATCGCCGACCCAGACGCCTACCGACGCGCGCCCTTCATTCTTGGACGGGTGACCGCGCTGAAAGGCCAGCCTCTGATCGAAGAGGAGGTGGCGGCGTCCGAACGCTGGGTGGTGGACGGCGAAATCGGGCTGACTTATCTCGCCGCCCAGCCGCCGGAGGCCGTCCTCACCGAAGGCGCGTGGTGGCCGGCCGACTATGACGGCCCTTTGTTGGTCTCCGTCGAGGATGAGGCCGCGCGCGGACTTGGGCTCAGCCTTGGCGACACCATAGGCTTTCGGGTGTTTGGCCGGCCGCTTACCGCGGAGGTCGCCTCGCTCCGACGGGTCGACTGGGGCGGGTTCGGCGTGAACACCGCGTTCATCCTTTCGCCGGGCGCGTTGGAGGCGGCCAATCCGCGGCATTTCGCGATCGCGAAGGCGCCGGCCGAGCGGGAGGCGCCGGTGATCGCCGCCCTCGGCGCGACGTTCCCCGACGTCGTCGTCTTTCAGACGCGCCAAGCGCTGGCGACCGCTGCGAAGCTGCTGAACGACATCGCCCTCGCGGTCACGGTCGCGGCTAGTGTCGTGACTCTCGCGGGGCTGCTCGTGCTTGTCGGCGCGCTGGCGGTGATCGCCCGCCAACGACGGGTGGAGTCCGCCCTGCTGAAGACGTTCGGGGCGACACGCGCGGGCGTGCTCGGGCTCTACGCGGCGGAGTTTGCGCTGGTCGGCCTGGCCGCTGCGGCGCTGGGCGTCACGTTGGGGACGGCCGCAGCCTACCCCGCCGTCGTGATCGTGTTTGAAGCCGCGTGGACGACCCCTTGGGGCGCGATTGCCGCCGTGACCGGTTTGGCCGCCGCCGCGTCCGCGCTGGGCGGCGCGCTCGTCGGTCAGGCTCAGCTCGCGCGCCCGCCGGCCGCGGAGCTGCGCCAGGCCTAGCGCGGACAGATCTTAGGGCGACCCAGGTCGACTTAGGTGGATGGGGGGTCTTCCCGCTCGTCCACGATTAGGACCGGCGGTTCCGGCTCGCGATGGAGGCTGGCGCGCACGCGGCGCAGCCCGTACCACACGCCCGCGAACATCGCCGGCGCCGCCAGAGCCGCCGCCACGGTGGGGTTCAGCCAGCTCGCGCCCGCCGCCGCGATTCCCTTCGCCACATAGGCGATCAAGCCAACGCCATAGTAGGTGATGGCGACGGTCGACAGCCCCTCCACCGTTTCCTGCAAGCGCAATTGCGTTTGCGCGCGTCGGTTCATGGACAGCAGCAGCCGCGCGTTCTGCTCCTCGACCTGAACGTCCACGCGCGCTGCAAGCAAACGCACGGCCCGATCAATGCGCGCGGCCAAACGCGCCTGGCGCGCGGCCATCGACTCGCACGTGCGCATGGCCGGCGCGAGCCGGCGCTCCATGAAGACCTCAAAGCGCTCATGGCCGGGAATGCGCTCCTCGCGCAGGCGGGTGATGCGCTCCTGGACAATGCGGTGATAAGCGGCGGACGCCGCAAACCGAAACGCCGAGCGGGCTGTCAGCGCCTCCGTCTCCCCGGCGAGGCGGGACAAGCGTTGGAGGAGATCGCGGTCCTTCGTCATGTGCGGCGGCGCGGCGATGCGCTCCGACATGGCGTCCACCTCGGCTTCGAGCCGCGCCATCACGGGCTGCGCGTCGCGCGCCGCCGGCAGCGCCAACAGGGCCGCCAGGCGGTAGGTTTCGATCTCGATGAGCTTTTGAATCAACCGGCCGCGCATCTGATCGTTCGGCGTGGAATCAAACAACAGCATGCGCGAGAAGCCGTCGCCGTGAAGACGGAAGTCCGCGGCCACGCTGGCGGTGGCGCCGCGCACCCGGCTGGCGGCGTAGTCGTCGCGGCCGAACGCCGCGCGTGCGGCGTTCTCGTCCAACCCGCCTTCAACGCTGGGGATCACCGACAGGTGCATCGCCGCCAGCACCTCGCCCGAGACGCCCGACACCCACTCATCGGAGACAGCGGCCAGCGCCGTCTCATCGCCCGGCGCCTCCCCCGGCGGGGCGCGGTAAAACGTGTAGGTGGAGAATTCCGTGTGCCGCTCCCACACCACGATGGCCACGCCGGTGTCGATCACGTGGTGGCGGGAGTCCGGCGCCGGCTCCGGCGCGCCCACCCGGCGTGCGAGGTCCACCACATGGGCGCGATCCACGCTGGCGGCGTCGGTGGATTCACTGGAGAGCATGACCAGCAGCGAAATCTGCGCCGCCTTGGGAACGGATTGGGCCGGGCGCGAATGCGCCTCGTTGACGAGGCGCTCGCGATCGCCGTGTTGGCTGAGATTGTATTTCCGCTGCAGCATGCTGCGCTCACCCTCTCTCCCGCGCTGAGGCGCTTACACGCTCAGGAGTTAAGGTTAGCGCACAACGCGCGGAAAAAAGATGGACGAATGCTGCGTCGCACGCCGTCATCGCGCGTTGCGACGGCGCCGACCGCCGGGTCTAAGCGCTGCGGGCGAGCAACGCGGCGTCGCCGCCGGCCGCGGTCGTGTCCACGCAGAGATGCCGCTCAACAACGCAGCGCGGGGCAAAGTCCGCCTCCGTCAGCAGCGGGATGACGGGCCCGTCACGGCGGGCGAGCGCGTGGCGCGCGCGTTCTTGGTCCGCGCGCGAACCCCAATGGACGACGGCGTCAAAGCCGCGAAGCGCCGCCAACGCTTCGGGATCCAGACCGCCCGCGACGCCGCCCGGACCGTCCCACCCCGCCGCAACAGCCAGCGCGCGGCAGCCGCCGTCTTCGGCGATCGCTCGTTGTGCGGCCGCATCCGCCGCCGTTGGTCCGAGGCACAAGACGACGCCCCGGGGATGACGCGTCAGGCGGTTGGACTCGCCGGTGGGGCCCGGCATAACGACGGCGTCCCCCAACGGCGCGCGCGAGGGCGGCGCCAAGGCGTCGAGCGCCGCTTGAACCGCCGCCGGATCGCTCGGCGTCCCGTCGTCCCAGCGGGCGTCGGTCGAACGGCGGGTCGCGGCGCGGACAAAGCGGGGCAGATAGTCCGGGCCGCCGGCCTTAGGGCCCGTGCCGGACAGGCCCTCCCCGCCAAAGGGTTGGGAGCCCACAATCGCGCCGATTTGGTTCCGATTGACGTACGTATTGCCGACGTTCAGCGACCGCACCACCGCCTCCACCCGATCATCAATGCGGGTGTGCAAGCCAAAGGTGAGACCGTAGCCGCGGCCATTGACGGCGCGCAGGACGGTCGCCAGATCCTCCGCGCGGAACGTCGCCACATGCAGGACCGGCCCGAACACCTCCCGCTCAACATCGTCTATGCCCGAAACGGCGATCACGGCAGGCGGCACGATGTGGCCCGAGCCGGACGCGGTTGGCGGCTCCACCCGCTTCAGCAGGCGGCCCTCGCGCGCGGCGGCGGCGATGTGCGCCTCCTGGTCCGCGCACGCGGCCTCCGTGATCACAGGACCGACATCCACGGCCAGATCCCACGGATCGCCAAGGCGGAGTTCGTCCATCGCGCCGAACAGCATCTCCTTGAACGCGTCGGCGATGTCGGCCTGGACGTAGAGCATGCGCAGCGCCGAACACCTTTGGCCGGCGGAGCGAAAGGCGGACGCCACGACGTCGCGCACCGCCTGCTCCAGCAAAGCGGTGGAATCGACGATCATGGCGTTGATCCCGCCCGTTTCCGCAATGAGCGGCGCAGCGGGGTCGAGGCCCTGGGCCATAGCGCGGTTTATCGCCTGAGCCGTGGCGGTCGAGCCGGTGAAGCACACGCCCGCGATGCGCGCATCCGCCGTGAGCGCCGCGCCAACAGCCGCGCCGGGTCCGGGCAGCAGTTGAAGCGCCGCGCGCGGAACCCCGGCCTCATGCAGGAGGCCCGTCGCAAACGCGGCGATGAGCGGCGTTTGCTCCGCCGGCTTGGCGATCACGCCATTGCCAGCCGTGAGCGCGGCCGCGATCTGGCCGGTGAAGATGGCCAACGGGAAGTTCCACGGCGAGATGCAGGCGAACACGCCCCAGGGCTCGCGCCCCCCAGCGTGATCCTGGCGGTCACCCTCCGCCGCGTAGTAGCGCAGGAAATCGACCGCCTCGCGCAGCTCCGCCACGGCGTCCGCGCCGGTCTTTCCCGCCTCGCGCGCTAAGAGGGCGAAAATCTCGCCGTGGCGCGCTTCGTAAAGGTCGGCCGCGCGACGCAGAACATCCGCGCGGCCGCCGATCGCCGCGCCCGTCCACGGTCGGGCGGCCTCAAGCGCCGCCTCCACGTCGGCTGACGTCGCGTCACGCACATAGCCTACAATGTCCGCCAGATCCGCCGGATTGGCGATGGCGTGGGCGGCGGCGTCTTCACCGCCGCGCGGCGCGTTCGCCCCATCCGCGAGAATGGGAGCGGCCCGCCACAAGTCCTGGCGAAAGGGCGCGCGCGCGGCGTCGAACGCGGCGCAATCCTCCGTGTTTTGGAGGTCCCAGCCCCGCGCGTTGAGCCGCGAGCCCCACAGCGCCGGCGGCGGCGCGATCGCCGCGGCGTCGGAGACCGGCTCGTCCCACGCGGCGAACGGATCGGCGGCCACGTCGTCCGCCGACACCCGGTCGTCCAAAATCTGATTCACGAACGAGGAATTGGCGCCGTTTTCCAGCAACCGCCGCACAAGGTAGGCGAGCAAATCGCGGTGCGCGCCCACCGGCGCGTAGATGCGGCAGCGCGTCCGTTGCGCGTCATGAACCAACCGATGCAACGTCTCTCCCATGCCGTGGAGGCGCTGAAACTCAAAGGCGTTGCGATCGCGCGCAAGCTCCAGCACGGCGGCGACCGCATGGGCGTTGTGCGTGGCGAATTGGGGGTAGATCCGGTCCGTCATGCCCAAGAGTTTCTTGGCGCAAGCGATGAACGCGATGTCGGTGGCGGCTTTGCGCGTGAAGACCGGAAAATCCGCGACGCCATCGACCTGAGCGCGCTTAACCTCCGTGTCCCAATAAGCCCCCTTGACGAGGCGCACCATGATGCGCCGATCCACGGCGCCTGCGAGGGCGTAGAGCCAATCGATCACCGCGGACGCGCGCTTGCCGTAGGCCTGGACCACGACGCCGAAGCCGTCCCAGCCGGCCAACCGCGGATCGCGCAGCACCGCATCCACAAGGTCGAGCGACAGATCAAGGCGATCAGCCTCCTCCGCGTCGATGTTGAGGCCGAGGCCGCCTGCTTTCGCGTCCAGCGCCAGGGTCAACACCCACGGCGTCAGCTCGCGCAGGACACGCTCGCGCTGGGCGAACTCATACCGGGGGTGGAGCGCTGACAGCTTGATGGAGATCCCTGGGTTGTCGCGAATGTCCGTCGCGCGCGCCCGCGCGCCCAGAGTGGCGATCGCGCCGCGATAGGCGTCGTAATAGGCCTCCGCGTCGCCCGCCGTGAGCGCCGCTTCGCCGAGCATGTCGTAGGAATGCGAGAACCCTTTCGCCGCGTCGGCCGCAGCACGCGACAGCGCGCCCTCAATGGTCTCGCCGAGCACGAAATGCCCGCCCAGCTCCTTCATCGCACGCGTCACCGCCGCGCGAATGACGGGCTCGCCCACGCGTTTGACCAGACTGCGCAACGTTTGAGCGACGGTGTCGCCCTCGCCCTCGCGCAACACGGCGCCGGTGAACATCAGCGCCCAGGTGGACGCGTTCACCAAGGGCGAGCTGGAGCGGCCCAAATGCGCGCCCCAGGCCGAGGGAGCGATTTTGTCTTCGATCAACGCGTCGATGGTGTCGGCGTCCGGCACGCGCAAGAGCGCCTCCGCCAAGCACATGAGGGCGACGCCCTCCTTGGTGGAGAGGCCATATTCCGCGAGGAACACCTCCATCAGCCCTGGGCGGCCGTCAGCGCGGATGGCTTCCACCAAACCCGTGGCGCGCGTCGCGATTCGGCCGCGGGTTTCCGCATCAAGGCCGGCTTGCGCGATCAGGTCCGCGACCAGATCCGCCTCCGACGCGCGGTGGCGCGCGCGGACGCCAGCGCGTAAGGCTTGCAATGGCTCCATGCCCAGGACCGCCGTGTTCCCGCGTGCGTAGGGCGCGCGACGCGCTTAGGCGTCGAGGACGGCGAGCACGTTGGCGACCGTCACCCGGCTGACGCGGACGTTTGATTCCTCTGTCACGCCGGCAATGTGGGGGGTGAGGATCACGTTGGGCAAGCCGGAAAAGGCCGCACCCCCTTCGCCTGTCAGGGGCTCGTTCTCAAACACGTCGAGCGCCGCGCCGCCGAGCTGGCCGGCGCGCACGGCGGCCGCCAACGCCGTCTCGTCCACCACTCCGCCCCGGGCGGCGTTGATCAGCACGGCGTCGGACTTCATGGCGCTGAGCGCCTCCGCCCCGATGACGTGACGTGTCTCCGGCGTCAGCGGCACGTGCAGGCTCACCGCGTCCGCCTCCGCAAGCAGCGCCTCCAGTGAGACGGACCGGGTCGCGCCCCAGGCGGGATCATCCGTCGCCAAGAACGGGTCATAGGCGATGGTCGCCATGCCCAGCGCCTGAGCGCGGCTGGCGGTTTCGCGCGCGATCGCGCCATAGCCCACAAGGCCAAGCGTCTTGCCTGAGGCTTCGCGCCCGATGAGGGCGTTGCGCGGCCAGTCTCCCGCGGCGACGGGGCCGGTGGCGGTCCACGCGCCGCGCAGCAGCATCAGCGCCGCCGTGATCACATACTCCGCAACCGAGAGGTTGTTCGCGCCCGTCGCCGGGCGCACCGCGATCCCGCGCGCGGCGCAGGCGTTCATGTCGATGTTGTCGAGGCCGACGCCCAGCCGGCCGACGACCCTCAAGTTCTCGGCGGCGTCCAGCAACGCCCCGCGCACCTGGGTGCGGTTGCGCACGATCAGGGCGCGCGCGTCAGCCACGGCGGCGTGAAGACGCGCGGCGTCGTCGACGAGCGTGGGGTCGAACAGCAGATCGCGGCCGGCGAAGCCGTCGCGGGCGGCGGTTTCGTCCATGAATTCGCTGACGACAATGTCGGCCATAAGCGCGCGTCCTTTGTGCTGCGGCTAGATCAGGGTCACGGCGGCGAGCGCGGCGCCCAACAAGAGCCCGGTTTGCGCGACGACGACGCCGGCGTGGCGGGGCCCAAGCTCGAACATGGATTTCAACGACGTCTTCATGCCGAGCCCGCCAATGGCCGCCAAAAGCAGCCAACTCGCGCTCCAGTCGAAGCTCTGGCGCACCGGCTCCGGCAACAAGCCCACGCTGTTGGCTAAGAGGATCACGCCGAAACCCACCGCGAAGAAGGGAAACGGCGTCTTCGCCCCGTCCGTCCGGCCCCGCTGAAGCACCAGCGCGTAAGCGATGACGACGACCGGCAAGCACGCCACCCGCAGGAGCTTCACATACGTGGAGACATCGCCGGCTTCTTCGGAAACGCTGTAGCCCGCGCCGACGACTTGGGCGACGTCGTGGATGGTCGCGCCAATGAGGACGCCGATCTCCGCGTCCGTCAGGCCGAGCGCAGAGAACAGCACCGGATAGCCCACCATCGCCACCGTCGAGAGCGAGGTGACGGCCACGACCGTGAAGAGCGTGTCGCGGCGCATTTGCTCCGACTGGGCCATGACGGACGAGAGCGCAAGCGCCGCGGAGGCCCCGCAAATCGCCACCGCGCCGCCGGTGAGCAAGCCAAACGCGTCCGATCGCTTGAACACGCGCGCGAGCAACACGCCGCCGCCGATCGTCAGCAGGATCAATGCGGGGATCAGCACGATCGGCTTGATCCCCAGGCTGGCGATTTGATCGAGCGTCACCCGGGCGCCGAGCAACGCCACGCCGACCTTGAGCATCCGCCCGGAAGCGAGCTGAACGCCAGGCACGCAGCGCCCGCCCTCCTCCGTCAGGAAGTTCAGCGCGATGCCGATCAAAAGCGCGAAGAGCGTCGCTGGCGCGCCATAATGCTCCGACGCAAAGCGAGCGGCGGCGGCGACGGTGAAGACCACCAAAAGCCCAGGGCCGAAACGATCCAAACGCGCGCGCGCCCGCGCCGCGAGCCCTGGCGCTTCGGCGGCCATGCTCACGCCTGCGCCCCCGCGAGGCCGAGGATCTCGCGGTGCAGCGCCTCGGTGATGACAAGCCCGTCACGGGCCGCGCGCGCTCGGTGCTCCAGACGCGACTGGCCCGGCGGACGGGCGCCGTCGGCGGCGTCAATCGCGCCCATCATCGTGGCCATGCGTTCGGCGAAGGCGCCGCCGGACAAAAGCTCGGGGTTCAGCGCGATCAACGTCTGGCCCAAATCCGGCGGCGGGCCTTTGTCGTCGAAGAGCGAGCTGGCTTCGAAGCCAAACCGACCGCCCGTCAACCCGGCCGCCAACAGCTCCATCATCAACGCCATCGCCGCCCCTTTGGCGCCGCCGATGGGGGCCATGGAGCCTTTCATCGCCTCAGACGCGTTCGTGGTCGGTCGGCCTTCGGCGTCGAACCCCCAGCCTTCGGGGATCGGCTCGCCGGCTTTTTCCGCGGCCATGATCTTGCCGCGCGCGACGGTCGACAGCGCGAGATCAATCACCAACGGCGGACCGTTCGGGTCCGGCGCGGCGAAGGCGACGGGGTTGGTGCCCATGGCCGGGGCGCGCGCGCCCCAAAAGGCGATCGCTTTGGGGGAGTTGCCGTGGATGAACCCGATGAGACCGTGATTGGCGAGGGCCTCCACATGGGCGCCGGCCTGGCCGAAATGGTGGGACCGACGCACGCTCGCCACCGCGACGCCATTCGCCTTCGCTCGCGGGACCAGCGCCTCGACCGCCAGGGTGAGCGCGGGATAGGCGAAGCCATGACCGGCGTCCACGGCCACCGCGACGGGGCTGAGCTCCGTCAGCGCAGGCGTGGCGTGGCCGGCGACTTTGCCCGCGCGCGCTTGCGCGGCGTAGGACGACACCCGCGAGAGGCCATGGCCCTTCTGCCCGTCGGCCTCCGCCGCGACCAAGGCCGCCGCCGTGGCCTGCGCGTTCTCGGCGGAGACGTTGCTGGCGCGGAAGGCGGCCGCCACCAGCGCGCGCGCGTCGTCGAGCGAGAGCCTTACCTCCCCCATGCCTGGCCTCCCCGTCTCTGGCTCTCATGCGGCGCGTCAGACACGGTCTGACGCCGCGCGGTCCTCACGCGCTCCGGTAGAGCTTGGTGAGCACGAACTCGCGGTGACCCAGCGCTTCCGCGGCCGTCGCGCGGCCGTTGGCGGTGCGCACGACCATGTCGATCAAGGCGTCGCCGGCGTCGCTCATGGTCATTTCGCGGCGAAGAATGCCCGACACGTCCACGTCGATGTGCTCGGCCATGGTGCGCATGGTGCGCGGATTGGCGGTGAGCTTCACGACCGGCACGATGGGATGGCCGATGATGTTGCCCTGACCGGTGGGGAAGGTGTGGACGGTGAAGCCCGCCGCGGCCATCAGCGTCACGCACTCCGCCGCCGCGGAGGACGTGTCCATGAAGTACATGCCGGGGCCCTGGGCTGGCGCCTCCGCCGGCTTCAGCACGTCGATGTAGGAGGTGACGCGGCCGAGTTTCTCGAGATTGCCGAGGGCCTTCTCCTCAATGGTGGTGAGGCCGCCTTCGATGTTGCCCTTGGTGGGCTGGCTTTCGGAGAGATCGGAGGTTTTGTGCGGCTCGATCACCTCGTCTTGGTAGGCTTGGAAGGTGGCGAGGAACTTTTCGCCAACCTCCGGCGTCACCGCGCGTTCCTTGCACAAATGCTCCGCGCCGGTGAGTTCGGAGGTTTCCCCGAAAACGCCCGTGACGCCTTTGGGAATGAGCTTGTCATACATGTCGCCCACGGCCGGGTTCGACCCGCAGCCGGATGTCGTGTCGGACTCGCCGCACTTCGTCGACACCCACAAGTCCGCGATCGGGCATTCTTCCCGCTGCCGTTCGCTCGCCCAATGGACGTAGTCTTTGGCTTGACGGGAGGCCGCCGCGATGGTTGCGATGTCGCCGTTTTGCTCGATCGAGAAGCCCGTGACCGGCTTGCCCGTGGCGGCGATGCCGTCGACGACCTTGCCGGTCCAGCCCGGTTCGATCCCGATCACCACGCACGCCGCCACATTGGGGTTCGCGCCCGTCCCGATGATGGTGCGAAAGAAGAGATCCAGATCCTCGCCGAATTGGAGACGACCATAGGCGTGCGGCAGCGCCAGGGCGCCTTTGATGTTGTTGGCCACCGCCTCAGCAGCGGCGTTGGATATGTCGTCGACCGGCAGGATGACGACGTGGTTGCGCACGCCGACGCGGCCGTTCTCGCGGCGATAGCCGAGGAAAGTGTCTGACACGGGCCCGTCTCCTACCAGCGTTTGGTTTTGACGTTGTGGACGTGAACATGTTCGCCCTTCGCGATCGGCGTGATCACTCGGCCCATATCCTCGCCATACTTGATGATGGTTTCCCCCTCCGCGAGGTCGGCCAGCGCGATCTTATGGCCAATCGGCACATCTTGACGTGCGGTCAGGGTGAAGTCAGTGTTGTCTTCCGTAACGACGCACAACATTTCGGTGTTCGCGGCGAGGCCTTCGACCACCACCACGCCGACATTGTCTGTGCGACTGTGAACAAGCAGATGTGGGGTCGCCACGGCGTTCGCCCTTTCCGTTACCTGATGATGCCATGACGCGCCGCATGCGCGCGGCCGCGTCACCCGCCAGGCCCGGCGGGTCAGTCTTCTATATAACACCTTATACCTGATGATAGACAAGCGAGGAATGCGCGGTGTACCCTGCTTAAGATGGAACGCGTCCTGCACACGACGGAAAAACCAGGCTTTCGGCCGCTCTACCAGCAGGTGCGCGACGTGTTGCTCGCGCAGATCTCCGCCGGGGCGTGGCGGCACTCCGAACCTCTGCCCAGCGAAACGGCGTTGGCCGACAGTCTGGGCGTCAGTCAGGGCACGGTCCGCAAGGCGTTGGACAGCCTGGTCGCGGAAAACCTGGTGGAGCGGCGTCAGGGCAAGGGCACGTTTCTGGCGCGCCACACCCAGGAAAGCGCGCAATTCCGCTTCTTTAAGCTGCGCACCGAGGACGGCGCGCGCGCTGTCCCGACGTGCGAGACCTCCACCGTCACGCGCCGCGCGGCGCGTGCTCCGGAACGGCGGGCGCTGGATTTGCCGGCGCGCGCGGACGTCTTCGTGGTGGAGCGCACCCGTCTTGTCGACGACGCCCCGGCGCTGCTTGAGTCCATCACGCTGTCGGCGGCGTTGTTTTCAGGGCTCGACGCGCATCAACCGCTGCCGAACACGCTCTACACGTTTTACCAGTCTGTCTATTCGGTCTCCATCATCGGCGCGACGGAGCGGTTGCGCGCGTGCAAGGCGGACGCGCGCGCCGCAGCCAGTCTCAATTGCCAACCGGGCGCCCCCGTTTTGTGCGTGGAGCGGGTGGCTCATGACATCGCGCGACGCCCGGTGGAGCTGCGCAGCACGCTGTGTCTGACCGAGGCGCTTCACTACGGCGTGGAACTGGGCTGAGCCGCCGCGACGTCCGCGCAGCAGCAGTGCGACACGGCGTTTGACAGGTTTTTTGGCGGCATCTATGTCTTATGTAAGACATAGGAATTGGCGGCGCTGGCCGCACCAGGGGTCCGTCCATGCGCAAACGCGAACAGGTGTTCATCGGCGACGCGTGGGTCGACGCTGACGACGGCGCCACGATCACCGTCACCAATCCCGCAACCGGCGACACGATCGGGACCGTGCCGCGATGCGGGCGCGTGGAAACCGCACGCGCAATCGAGGCGGCCGCGTTGGCGTTCGACGTGTGGGCGGAGGCGTCCGCCCAGGACCGCGCCGGCGCTCTGATGCGTTTGCATGACGCGATCATGGACAATCAGGAGCCGTTGGCGGCGATCCTGACGGAAGAAAACGGCAAACCGCTCGCGGAATCGCGCGGCGAGATCGGGTTCGGCGCGCGCTTCTTCAAGTGGTTCGGCGAGGAGGCGCGGCGCATCTACGGCGACGTCATCCCCTCGCCCTTTCCCGGATCGCGCATCGTCGTCACCAAGCACCCGGTGGGCGTGTGCGGCGCGATCACGCCGTGGAACTTCCCGCACTCCATGATCGCGCGGAAACTGGCGGCGGCGATGGCGGCCGGCTGCACGATGGTGATCAAACCGGCTTCCCAGACCCCCTACTCGGCCCTCGCGTTCGGCGATCTGGCGCGGGAAGCCGGGGCGCCGGCGGGGGTCGTGAACGTCATCACCGGCTCCGCCACGGCGATCGCCGCGGAAATGTGCGAGCACCCGAAGCTGCGCAAGATCACCTTCACCGGCTCCACGGAAGTCGGAAAGATGCTGGCGGCTCAGGCCACGGCCCACATGAAGCGCGTGTCGATGGAGCTGGGCGGCAACGCGCCGTTTATCGTCTTTGACGACGCTGACGTGGACGCGGCGGTTGACGGCGCGATGGTCGCCAAGTTCCGCAACAGCGGCCAAACCTGCGTGTGCGCCAACCGGATCCTGGTGCAGGCGGGGATTTACGACACGTTCGCAGCGAAATTGGCGGAGGCTATGGCCGCGCTGAAGGTCGGCGACGGCCGCGAGGATGGGGTGAGCCAAGGGCCGCTCATTGACGCCGCCGCGGTGGAGAAGGTCGAGGCTCATGTCGCGGACGCCGTGGCCAAAGGCGGCGCCGTCCTTGCCGGCGGCAAGCGCCACGCCCTTGGCGGCTCGTTCTTCGAGCCGACGCTCATCGGCGAGGCGACAGCCGACATGCAGGTGTTTCGGGAGGAGACCTTCGGCCCGCTGGCGCCGTTGTTCAAATTCCAAACCGAAGACGAAGCGATCCATCTGGCCAACGACACCGAATACGGCCTCGCCTGCTACGCCTACACCCAAGACCTCGGCCGCGCGTGGCGCCTGTCGGAACGGCTGGACTACGGCATGGTCGGAATCAATGAGGGCCTGGTGTCGACGGAGGTCGCGCCCTTTGGCGGCGTGAAGGACTCCGGCATGGGCAAAGAGGGCTCGCGCTACGGCGTCGAAGACTACCTCAACCTCAAATACTCGCTGTTTGGAAAGCTGGGCCTGTGATGAAGCGGGTGCTCTGCGTCGGTCACGCGGTGGAGGACCATGTGTTTCGGGTCCCCGCCTTGCCGACCGAAGCGGTCAAGCATCAGGCGATCGGCTTCGCCATTGTCGGCGGCGGTCCGGCGGCGAACGCGGCGGTGGCGATCGCGCGTCTGGGCGGCGCGGCCCTGCTTGCCGCGCGCGTGGGCGCCGACAGCGTCGGGGCGTCGATCGTGAAAGACCTTGAGGCCGACGGCGTGGACTGCGCCCTGGTGAAGGCGTTTCCCGCCGGCCAGTCGTCGGTGTCCGCCGTGATGGTGGACGACGCCGGCCGGCGGATGCTCGTGAACTACCTCGACCCGAGTCTGCCGCGCGACCCGGGCTGGCTCACCGCGGCGTTCCCGGCGAACGCCGACGTCGTTTTGGCGGACACGCGCTGGCCCGAGGGCGCGCAGGCCGCGCTCACGGAGGCGCGCGCGCGGCGGATCCCGGCGATCCTCGACGCGGACAATCCCGCGCCCGAGGACGCCGACGTGCTCGCGTGCGCAAGCCATCTGGCGTTCTCCGCGGAAGGACTGCGTCGCTTCACGGGCGAAGCGGATTTGGCCACGGGGCTGCGCGCCGCCGCCGCGCGCTTTGGCGTGTGGTGCTGCGTCACGGACGGCGCGGATGGCGCGCTGATCGCGACCGACGGCGATGTCAGCCGCGTGCCCGCGCCGCGGGTTGAGGCGGTGGACACCTTGGCTGCGGGGGATGTGTGGCATGGCGCTTTTGCGCTCGCGCTCGCGGAAAGCGGGGACGAACGCCAGGCCGTCGCCTTCGCCTGCGCGGCGGCGGCGTTGAAGTGCACGCGCGCTGGGGGCCGGGCCGGCGCGCCCACGCGCGAGGAACTGACCGCCTTTCAGGCCACACACGACGCGCCGGCGCGCGCAATAGGGACGCACGCATGAGCATGAGCGCAGGAAAACTCTGGGGGCTTCGACGGCTGGCGGACGCGGGCGGCCGCTTCAAAATGACCGCGGTGGATCAGCGCCCGCCGATCAAAAACCCGATCAAGGAGAAGCGCGGCGCGCCCGAAGCGCCCTGGGAGGATGTGGCGGGCTTCAAAGCCATGCTGATCGAGGAGCTGCAGGGGGAATCCTCAGCGATGCTGCTGGATCCTCACTTCGCCTACCCCCGCGCCATCTCGGTCTACAGCCCGGCCAAGGGTCTGATCGTGACCCTCGAGGACAGCGTTTTTCAAGACACGCCGGAGGGACGCCTCTCCTCGGAGATCGACGATTGGTCGGTGGAGAAGATCAAGCGCGTTGGCGGGGACGCCGTCAAAGTCCTCACCTGGTATCGACCGGATGCCGACCCCGCGCTGTGTCAGAAGCAGCAGGACTTCACCGCGCGCATCGGCGAGGCCTGCGCGAAGTACGACATTCCTTATGTGTTCGAGCTCCTGGTCTACCCGCTCGGGAAGGACGCGGAACAGACCACTGACTACGTGGAGATGCGGACCAAAAAGCCCGAACTCGTGCTTGAAAGCGTGCGCGCCTTCGCGGATCCGAAGTTCGGCGTCGACGTGTTCAAGCTCGAAAGCCCGCTGGCGGCCGATGACGTGCCCGGCGTGGGGCATGATGGCTGGGAAGACGCGCAAGCCTGGTTCGACCAGCTCGGCGAAGCGGCGGGCCGGCCCTGGGTGATGCTGTCGGCCGGCGCGGGCATGGCGGAGTTCCGCAACATTCTGACCCACGCCTACAAGGCCGGCGCCTCGGGTTATCTCGCCGGGCGCGCGATCTGGCTGAAAGCCTTCCAGCACTTCCCCGATTGGGACGCGATCCGCGCCGGCCTCCAAGGCGATGCGGTGGCCTATATGCGCGACCTGAACGCACTGACCGACGCGGACGCGACGCCGTGGACCGCGCACCCGCGCTTTGGCGGCGGGTCCGTCGACGTGAACCCCGCAGACGCCCGCTTCCGTCACGCGTATAGTGGTTTTGAGGGCTGAGCGATGGCGACGGTCCGCACGCTTGCCTCCACATGCTGCAAACATCCCCTAAGCCTCGACGCGCGCGCGCCGATCGCGCCGCGCCCATCCGGGAGAGTGTGATGGCGTTGACCTATGGCGTGGCCGCGCTGGGGCGGCCGACCTTCGACGTTCCATTTGCCGAGGAAAAGCTGGCGCAAGCCTTCGCCGCGCTGGACGCTGCGGGGATCACGACCGTCGGTCGTCGGGAATTGCTGTTCGACGCCACGGCCGCGGAAGAAGCGTTCGCGGAGATTGAAGCGGCCGGCCCCATCGACCTCCTGCTGCTCATCCAAGTGACGTTCACGGACGCCACGATGACGGTCGCCTTGGCCGATCGTGTGGACGCCCCCGTGGCGATCTGGGCGATCCCCGAGCCGCGGCTCGGCGGCCGCTTGCGGCTGAACGCGTTTTGCGGGCTGAACCTCGCGGCGCACGCGCTGGGGCGGGCGGGCGCGCCCCATGGTTGGCTTTACGCCGCGCCGGATGCGCCCGCCATCGCCGACGATTTGCGCGCGCTGGCGACGCCGGCGGCGATCGCGCCGACCCGCGCCGCTCGGGCGCCGGCCACGGACGACCGGGCCGCCGCCGCGATCACGGCTCTGCGCGGCTCGGCGATCACCGTGGTGGGCGAACATCCTGCGGGCTTCGACACCTGCTCCTTCGATGAGGGGAACCTCGGCGCGCTCGCGGACATCGGCGTGACGCAATTCCCCGTCGACAGCCTGTTTGATCGCGCCAAGGGCATTGACGCCTCGCGCGTCGCCGAGGTCCGCGCGCGGGTGGCGGGCGATTTGTCCGGCCTCGACGCCGTGGATCAGGAGCAGCTGGATCGCTCGCTCAGGGTGTTCTGCGCGCTTGAAGACCTGCAGGTGGAAACGGGCGCGAAGGGCATGGCCGTGCGCTGCTGGCCGGAAACGTTCACCGAGTATGGCTGCGCGGCCTGCGGGCCGATGGCGATGATGAACCAAAAGTGCGTCCCCAGCGCGTGCGAGGCGGACGTTTACGGCTCGCTGTCGGCGTTGTTGCTGCAGGAGCTGGCGCAAGAGCCGGTGTGGATGGCGGACCTGGTCGACCTCGATTTCGAGGAGGACACCGGCGTGTTTTGGCACTGCGGGCTGGCGCCGCTCTCCATGGCGGATCCCGAGGCGCAACCCGAAGCGACGATCCACACCAACCGCAAAATGCCGCTGCTGCATCAGTTCCCGCTGAAGCCCGGCGACTTCACCATCGCCCGCTTTAGCCAATCGCGCGGCGAGACCAAGCTCGTCATCGGTCGCGGCGCGTTCCAGCGGGCGCCGATGGCGTTCACCGGCACCTCTGGCGTGTTCAAGTTCGCCAAGCCGGCTTCGGATGTATGCGGCACGATCATGCGCGAGGGCCTCGAGCACCACTACGCCATCGCTTATGGCGATCATGTCGCGGCGTTGAAGGCCGTGGCCGCCGGGCTTGATCTGCCCGTGCTTGAGCTGTCGTGAGGCGGCGATGCGCACGCGGCGCTCGGATCCAAGGGTGAGCCCGAACGGCTCGGGACGCGCCAACCATGGCGTTTAACCCGCTCAATCCTGTTTGGACGCGCCAAGAGGGCGCGGGCCTCGTGGGGGACGCCGCGCTCGAGGGCGATGAGCTTGTCGCCGCAACGGGCCTTGGATCCTTGCGCGCGAGCTTGCACCCCTTCGGCGCCCGCCTGCGGTTCGGCCCGGAGCGCGCGAACGCGTACGACCTGATCCGCGGGGACGTGACGCCAGCCCCGGCGTCCTTAGCCCTTACGGACGGGCGACTGCGCCTCGAAAGCGCTGACTTTGTCTTGACCCTTGAGACGTCCACCCTCGCCTTCACGCTCGCGCGGCGGGACGGGCGGGTGGTCCAGCGGTCGGCCCGCGACGGCCATTTTGCGCGGCCGTTGCGTCTGCCCCCGTTCGCGCGGACCGAGGAAGGCTGGCTTGTGCATCTCGACCTCGCGTCGCGCGAGCACGTGTACGGGCTCGGCGAGAAATGGGGCCCGTTGGACAAGCGCGGCCAACTGATTCGCTCCTACAACATCGACGCGCTGGGCGTGAACGCGGAAGCGTCCTACAAGAACGCGCCGTTTGCGTGGTGCCCGCGGCCCCATCTGTCGCCGAACCGCGTGAACGGAACCGACGCATCACCCCGGCCGGATGCGGCGTCCGTCGGCGGTTGGGGGGTGTTTTGCCACACGCCCGCGCCGGTCACCCACGGGGTCGGCTTCCCTCCATGGTCCAAGCGCGCTTACGGGCTCCTCGTCGAGGATGAGACGCTCGACCTGTTTGTGTTCGCAGGGGACGACGGCGCCGCGCTGATCGGGGCCTACACGGCTTTGACGGGCCGCGCGCCCGTTCCGCCGGATTGGTCGCTCGGCGTCATCCTGTCGAAGGCCTATTACCGGGACGCCGATGAGCTGCTGGCCACCGCCCGCGAAGTGCGCGCGCGGGGCGCGCCGTGCGACACGATCACCCTGGACGGCCGCGCTTGGCAGGACACCGACACGCGCTTCGCGTTCGAGTGGGACAAGAGCCGCTATCCCGACCCCGGCGCGGTGATCGCGGAGCTGAAAGCGCTCAACTTCAAAGTGTGCGTGTGGGAGTACCCGCTCATCTCCGTGCGCAATCCGTTGTTTCAGGAGTTCGCCGACAAGGGCTGGCTTCTGAAGGACCGCGCGACGGGCGAGGCGTATCGTTATGAGTGGGAGCTTGAACCGTTTAACGACGTGCTTACCCCCCTGCCCGCGTCAGGCTTAGTGGATTTCACGCATCCAGACGCGTTCGCGTGGTGGCGCGACCGCCATAAAGCGTTGTTTGACATCGGCGTTGACATGATCAAGGCCGACTTCGGCGAACAGGTCACCGACGACATGATCGCCCACAACGGCGAGGCCGGCCGCGCGCTGCACAATGTCTACGCCCTTCTGTACAACCGCTGTGTTTATGAAGCCGCGGTGGAGAGCGCGAAGAACGGCCCGTTCCTCTTTAGCCGTTCGTCCTGGACGGGCGGTCAGAATTATCCCGGCCATTGGGGCGGCGACCCTCAAGCGGACTGGGAAGGCCTCGCCGGCAGCCTGCGCGGCGGGCTTTCCTGGGGCATGAGCGGCGGGCCCTACTACGCGACGGATGTCGGCGGCTTCTACGGCGACGAGCGCGATCCGAAGCTTTACGTGCGTTGGCTGCAAGCGTCGGTGTTTTCCTCGCACCTCCGCCTGCACGGCATTGGCCCCCGCGAACCGTGGACCTATGGCCCGGAGGCGGAGGCCGCGGCGATGGCGGCGCTTCAGCTGCGTTACCGCCTCTTGCCGTATCTCCGCGGCATCGTTGCGGAAGCCGCAGAGACCGGGCTTCCGGTGCAGCGGCCGATGGCGCTGGCGTATCCGCACGAACCGCAGTCTTGGACGTTTGAGCACCAATTCCTGTTCGGCCCGGATCTCCTGGTCGCGCCGTGTCTGGATCCCGACGATCATGTCGCCATTTATCTGCCCCGGGACGCCAGCGGCGGCGCGTGGCGGCGTTTCCCCGACGGCGCGCCGTTTGAGGCCGGCCACGCCCATGGGCTGAAGCTGCGGCTCGACGAGATGGCGGTGTTCGTGCGGCCCGGTGCGTCGATCCCGCTGGGACCTGACATCGAATTTACCGAACAGAACAAAGGCTTGGAGACGGTCGAGCGGATCTGGCAGGCTCCATGAAACGACGGCGGCCGCCAGAAGCCGCCGGCACGCACGCGAGGGAGGCGGCAGTGATCGAGGGTGGAAGGAACCACGCGCGCGGCGCGCGGGCGAGCGGCGCGCATGGCCGCGGCTGACGCGCTCCATGCGTTGGCCGAACGCCTCGGCGCTGTGAACGAGCGCGTGGGCGTGGCGGCGCGCAACATGGCCGGCGCGTTGCTCGTGGTCATGACCGTCGTGGTTATGGCGCAAGTCGTCTCGCGCTACATCTTCAACAGCTCGCTGAGCTGGACGGAAGAACTCTCGAAGGTCCTGATGGTGTGGGCGGCGTTCTTGGTGGCGCCCTGGTCCTATCGTCACGGCGCGAACGTCGCGATTGAGATGTTCGCCGACGCCTTGCCCATCACGCTGCGCCGATTGATCGAGCTGGTGATCACGATCTTGGTGTTGTGGATTGTGGCGGTGCTGTTCCGCGAGAGCTTGGGGTTCGTCGCGCGCGGCATGCAAAGTCGCGCGGCGTCGCTGCCGGTGTCGACGGGCGTCTTTTATCTGATCACGCCAGTGGCGTTTGCGGCGCTCTTCTTCACGGGGGTGGAGCTTGCGTTGCGTCAGCTGGCGGGGCTCGCGGGTCGGCCGGATCCTGTTGAGGATCAAGTGAGCCCGGGCATCCTGAAGCCGCCGCCGCCTGTGCGTGAGGGCCGCTGATGTCGCTCGCGTATTTCTGGATCTTCCTGATGCTGTTGGCCGCGGGCGCGCCGGTGGTGTTCGCGTTGTTGATCGGGCCGGGGCTGAGTCTCGTGCTGGATGGGCAATCGCCCTTCCACAGCGCGCTCCTGTCGCGGCTCTACAACGGCATGGATTCGTTTCCGCTGATGGCCGTGCCCTTCTTCATCTTGGCGGGCGAAGTCATGAACGCCGGGGGCGTGACCTCCTCGCTGGTGCGTTTTTCCCAGGCGATGATCGGGCATGTCCGCGGCGGCCTGGCGCAGGTGAACATTCTTTCGTCCATCCTGTTTGCGGGACTGTCCGGTTCCGCGGTGGCGGACACGTCCGCCCTGGGCAAGATGCTCGTGCCGGCGATGGAGGAGAACGGCTATTCACGGCGGTTCGCCGCAGCCGTGACGGCGGCCTCCTCGGTGATCGGACCGATCATCCCGCCGTCGGGCATCATGATCATCTACGCGTTCGTGATGAATGTGTCCGTCGCCGGCCTGTTCGCCGCGGGCATTGTGCCGGGGATCCTCATCTGCAGCGGCTTGATGACGATGACGGCGTTCCTGGCGAAGCGGCGCAACTATCCCGCCGCCAGCCGCCGCGCCAGCTGGGAGGAGCGGGGCCAGACGCTCTTCGTCACCCTGCCCGCGCTGATGACGCCGGTCATTCTGTTGGGCGGGATCCTGGCCGGCGTGTTCACGCCGACGGAAGCGGCCGCGGTCGCGGCGACGTACGCCCTCGTCATCTCGCTGTTTGTGATGAAGACGCTGACGGTGAACGACTTGCCGCGGATCTTCGTGAACGCCGCCGCGCAGTCCGGCGTCGTGTTGCTGCTGGTGGGCGCGGCGGTGACGTTCGCTTGGATCATCACCGTGTCCGGCATGGCTGAAACCGTGTCGGAGCGGATTTCGGGGACCACGGACAATGTCCTGATCCTGTTGTTCTTGATCAACCTGCTGCTGTTTGTGGTGGGCATGTTCTTGGATGCGGGGCCGGCAATCATGATTTTGGGTCCGGTGCTCGCGCCGACCTTCGTTGAGCTGGGCGTCGATCCCCTGCATTTCGCCATCGTGATGTGCGTGAACCTGACCGTCGGGCTGGCGACCCCGCCGATGGGGCTGGTGCTGTTTGTCGCGTCATCGGTGTCGGGGGAGAAACCCGATCGTATCGCCGTGGAGATGGCGCCCTTCCTGGCGGTGGAGATCTTGGTCATCTTTTTGATCACCTATATCCCCGCCTTGTCATTGACGATCCCACGTTTGCTCGGTTTCGCCTGAGGACCCTGCCATGACGTTGACCCGCAACACCGTCTTGAACGTGATCTTCGCGCTGATTTGCATCGCCGGCGTGATCGGCGTGGCCAGCGGCGCGGCCGAGCGGCCGGAGCGCACGATCCGCATCGGCATTCTCGGCTCGATGGCGGACGAAGACTATGACGGCGCCCTCGTCTTCAAGGACTATGTCGAAAGCCGCACCAACGGCCGTGTGGCGGTGGAGATCTTCGCCTCGGGTCAATTCTGCGGCAATGAACGCGAGTGCATCGAGTACTTGCAGTCCGGCTTGCTCGATGTGTTCATGACAACCATTGGCGGCATGGGCAATGTGTTTGGACCCGGCCAAGTGTTCGACCTGCCTTATGCGTTTCGCGATGACGTGGTCGCGGAATGCGTGTTCGACGGGCCAATCGTGGCGGATCTGCGGGAGGCGATCCTCGCGGAAGGCCTCGGCCTGCGGCTGATGGTGGTGTCCAACACCGGCGGCTGGCGGAACTTCGCGACGACCACGCGTCCAGTCCGCAGCCCCGATGACCTCAAAGGCCTTAAGATCCGCACCACGCCGGCGTCGATCCAGCAAGAGCTGGTGCGCCAACTCGGCGCGAACCCGACCCCGATCGCCTGGTCTGAGGTGTACACCGGCCTCGCGACCGGGGTGGTCGAAGGCACGAAGAACGGCGTCCAAGACATCGTCGGCATGAAGTTCCACGAACACGTCAAGTATCTGACCCTGGACGGCCACGCCTATATGGGCGCGCTGTGGTGGTATTCTGAGCCGCTGTGGGTTGAGAGCCCGCCAGAACTGAGGCGCGTGATCTTCGACGCGTTCCATCATCTGCGCACCGTCACGCGCGCCTTGCCGATGCGCCGGCAAATCGAGGCGTACGAGGCGTTCAAAGCCGCCGGCGGCGAGATCTATGTGCCGACGCCGGCGGAGAAAGCGCAGTTTCAAGACGCCGCCTCCGGCATGCGGGATTGGTTCGCCAACACCTATGGCGACGCCTGGCTGATCAAGCTGGACGCTGCGATCGCCGCGTGTGAGCGGGAGACGGACGCCGCGTTTGCGCTAGGGAGCGCGGGCGGCGCGGCGGAGGGGTCGTAGGCGCGACCGTTCCCCCGCGAACGGTAAGGGGAGTTCGATGACCATCCACACACGCCGCGGACTCTTGCGGGGCGTGGGCGGGGCGAGCCTCGCTCTGGGCGCAGCGGCGTTCGAGGCGCGTCTCGGCGCGCCGATGCCGTTTGGCGCGCGCTTGCCGGCGGGGGTGACGCCGGTCGCGCTCGCCCAGGAGCCGCCGGGCTTGGCCGCGGAACTCGGCAAGGATGGGTTGGCGGTCTTGAACGATCGCCCGGCGAATCTGGAGACGCCGCCGCATTTGCTGGATGACGACGTGACGCCCGCCCAGCGCTTGTTCGTCCGCAACAACGGCGTTCCGCCCGTCCTCGACGAGCCTGCGGCGGACGACTGGCGGCTCACCATCGACGGCGAAGTGGCAGAGCCTCTGAGCCTCTCCATCACGGATCTGCAAGAGCGCTTCGACACGGTGAGCTTGCAGCTGGTGCTGGAGTGCGCCGGCAATGGACGACGGTTCTACCAACCCGGCGCCAGCGGCAATCAGTGGGGCTTTGGCGGGGTCGGCTGTCCGCGATGGACCGGCGTGCGGTTGGCGGACGTGCTCGCGGCGGCGGGGGTAAGAGATACGGCCGTGTACACGGCTCACTATGGCGCGGATCTGCACCTGTCCGGCGATCCCGAGAAGCACGCGATTTCGCGCGGCGTGCCGATCGCGAAGGCGCTCGAGCCCCACAATCTCATCGCGTGGGCGATGAACGATGCGCCGATACCCGCGATCAACGGCGCGCCGCTGCGTCTTCTCATTCCCGGATGGCCAGCGTCGTGCTCGCAGAAATGGCTGACGCGCATCACGGTGCGCGACCGGGTTCACGACGGGGCCAAGATGACCGGCCAGGCGTACCGAACGCCCGCATATCCCGTCGCGCCGGGAACGGCGGTGCCGGACGCGGACATGGTCATCATTCACGCGATGCCGGTGAAATCGCTGATCACCTTTCCGGAGACGGGGGCGCGCGTGGCGCCGGGCGCGGCCTTTGAGGCGCGCGGCCATGCCTGGACGGGCGATGGCGAGGTTGCGTCGGTGGAGGTGTCGCTCGATTTCGGCGCAACATGGATGGTCGCGGACCTCAGCCCGGCGCCCAACCGCTATGCCTGGCGGCGATGGCGTGCGGCGCTGACGCCGCCGGTCGCCGGCTATTATGAGGTCTGGGCCCGCGCTACGGACGACCAAGACCGCGCCCAGCCGCCCATGCCTCCCGGCTGGAATCCAAAGGGCTATCTCAACAATATGCAGCACCGCGTGGCGGTGTTTGCGGTGTGAGGGGGCGCGCCGTGGCGACCACCTCCGTTCGCGTTCTGTCGGCCGTGACCGCCGCGACGTGCGCGTTGGCGGCCGGCCTGCTGCTGGCGACGTCCAAGCGCGCTCCAGCCAACGGCCCCGAGAAGCCGGCCGCCGACCGCGCGGCCTACGATCGGAGCATGCGTCTGGCGGCTCTCGCGGCGACGTGGACCGCATCGCCGGACTACAGCTACGCTGTCAGCGCGCTGAACGCGGCGCCGGTCACAGCGGCGCAGAGCGGATCGCGCTTCGACCCCGCCGACATGTACTGGGGTTTGCCGCGCACGGACGGGCACGAAAGCGTGGCGGCGTGGTGCGCCGGCTGCCACAGCCTCAGCCTGGTGATGCAACAAGAAGCGTCGCCGCAGCGGTGGCGCTATCTGCTCCGCTGGATGACCGAGAAGCAGGGCATGCCCCCTCTCCCACCGGAGGAAGAGACGGCGATCCTGGCGTATCTCGAGCGCCATTTCGGGACGGAGTGACGCTCGACGTCCGCGGCGCCAGCCCGCCGTCGGTTCCGTGACCGGGTGCGTCTCCAAAAAAAAGGGGGCCCCGAAGGACCCCCATGTGACAGAGGAGAAGCACGTGTTGGACGTTAGAACGTCGCGGTGAAATTGACGCCAAAGCGACGGTCGGCGTCCCGCGGGACCTGATAGCGGAAGCCGTCGCCGGAGAACGTCGTCGCGAAGCTCTCGTCGGTCAGGTTTTTGCCGATGAACGTCAGACGATAGTTGTCCTGGAACTCAAAGCCGACCTGCAGATCCCAGAGCGTGTAGTCTGGCAGCAGAAGCGCCGGGTTGAAGAGCGGCACGCCAGGGTCGCCGCTGTTTGAGTTTGGCAGGCCCGATTGCTGCTCGTCGACGTGGGTGACCACCGTATCAAACAGCACGCGGATGTCTTCCGTCAGTTGGAAGTTGTAATTCGCGCCGAGCGTGTAGTTGAAGTCCGGCGAGAACAGCAAATCCGCGCCGCTCAGGTCGCTGCTGCCCGGCTCGGGGAGGCCCGTGGTGGGATCGAGAGGACGATTGAAGGAGTCGATCTCCGCTTCGTTGTAAGCGAAGGCCGCCGTCAAGTTCAGGTTGTCGATCGGCGTGTAGAGCAGGTCCAGCTCGAAGCCGCGGGTCGTGACATCGCCGGCGTTGGTCAAGCGCGTGATCGTGACGCCGGTGGAGTTGTCAAAGTTGTTGGCTTGGAAGTCTTCAATGTCGGCGTCATAGAGCGCCACCGACGCGACCAGGTTGCCCAGGTCGATTTTGTAGCCCAGCTCGAGCGACGCGACCGTCTCCGCGTCGATCGGGGCGGCGTCCACGGCGCCTTGGTTGAAGAAGACGTTGAAGCCCGGCCCCTTATAGCCTTCGGTGTAGCTGAAGTAGGCGTCGCCCAAATTCCGACCACCGAAGAATTCGCCGATCGTGCTGCGCACGCCGGCGCGGATGGAGAAGTCGGTGTCGTCGACCGAACCCGTGAAGGTGTTGTCGAAACCGCCGCTGGCTTCGGAGAACTGGCTGTTGGGCAGCGCCGGGCGGACGCCCACGCCTTGGCGGCCAAACTCGTCGTTGTTGCGGCGGGTGTTGACGAAGCTGGTTTCGTCGTCGGTGTAGCGGAAGCCGGCGAACACGTTCAGGCCAGCCAGCACGTCGAAGTCGGCGTCGCCGAACAACGCGAAGTTCTCGGTGCGGACCCGCGCGAACGCCGTCGCGGACACCAGGTCGTCGGAGTTACACTCAAGCCCGGGGTTCGCGTCCAAAATGTCTTGGTTCTGGCCGCCGTTGTTCTGACAGCTCGCCAGACGCGTGAACTCGGAATCCCGTTCGTTGTCGAAGTAGAATGCGCCGAGAATGTAGTCGAGGCGTTGATCCCCGGCGGACGCCAAGCGGATTTCTTGGGTCAAGGTGCGCACCGCGACCGACCCGTCGTCATGCAGCAGGAACGGCGCCCCGAACACCGGCTCCGGCAAGGTCCCGCCAACGGACGTGAAGTCGCCTTCGCGGATTTCGACGTTGTCCCATTCGCGATAGCCGCTGATGGACGTCAAGGTGTGACCGCCCCACAGGCCTTTGTTCACTTCGATCGAGAACGCGCGCGTCTCGTTGGTTTGACGCGTCACCAGGTCGTGGTCGACCAGGCGCTGATCCAGGTCGAGATCAGCGACCCCGTTCACAATGCCCTGGCTGTCGGGCGCCGCCGGGGATCCGACGTTACGGCCATTGGGGAGAAGCTCGAGGTCCGTACAGCAATCGTCGTCCGATTCCAGGTACTCAGCGATCGCCAAGACGGAGAAGTCGTCGCTCGGCTCAAACTCGAGCATCCCGCGAAGACCAAAATTCTGGTAGCCGTTCACATCTTCATTGGTGAAGACGTTCCGGACGTTGCCGTCGAAGCCGGACTGCAGGACAGACAGGCTGCCGGACACCGTGTCGCTCAGCGGGCCGGAAATCCGACCATTGAGGATGTACTCATTGTCCTCAAAGTAGGTGGCGCTGCCTTGCGCCTCAAAGCTGTCGCTGGGACGTTTGGTGATGATGTTGACCACGCCGGCGGATGCGTTCTTCCCGAACAGCGTGCCTTGCGGTCCGCGCAACACTTCGATGCGCTCAATGTCGTAGAGACCGTTGAAGGCCTGGCCCGACCGGCCGAGGACGACGCCGTCAACCACCGTGGCGACGCTCGGCTCGATGGCGCCGGAGAACGACACCGTGCCAATGCCGCGAATGGTCAGCGCGGAGTTCACATTCGTGGAGCCCTTACGGAAGTTCACCGACGGGGCGAGGCGCTGGAGGCTTTCGATGCTCGTCGTGAACTGACGATCCACCGTTGCGGAATCGATGACGCTCAACGCCACCGGCACTTCTTGGAGCGTCTGCTCGCGCTTCTGAGCCGTGACGATGATGCGCTCCGGCTCGGCGTCAGCCTCATCCTGGGCGACCGCCGACGTCGTCAACGCGACCGCAAGCGCCGCCACGCTGACGGATTGCAGGATCCGTGTTGCTTTCATGCTTCCCTCCCTCAAAGGCACGACAATCGCCGTGAACTCCCCGCAGCGCCCCACGCGCACCGCGGTTTTTGTAATTAATTGTGTCTTATATATTATCCATTTGGTGCGAGCAACGTGGGGCGACCGCCCGCGCGCGCGCCGCGAAACCATCCGCCGACGACGATAAAGGGCTGAATCCCTTTGAGATTCGAGACGCCGACGCAGTCACCGCGTTGCGGCCAAGTCACAAACCGGCGCAGTGTGTTGTCCGGGCCACGGGTGCGCGGCTGTGGTTACGGACCCCGCACGAGATGGTACACGCCTCGCCGCCGTCGCGGCCGCAGCGCCGTTCCGAGAATCTCCGTCTAAGGACTAAACAGATGACCCAGCCCCATGTGTTTGGCGAGACCTCAGACGACGAAACCGTGATGTCGGTGACGCTGCACGGCGGCGGCTTGAGGATGGAGGCGCTGACATGGGGGGCCGTGGTGCGGGATGTGCGGCTGGACGGCGTGGCCCACCCGCTTGTGCTCGGGCTGAACACGATGGCCGACTACGAGGCCCGCTCGCCCTTCTTCGGCGCGATTGCAGGACGCTTCGCCAACCGGATCGCCGGCGGGCGCTTCATGCTTGACGGGCTGGAGCACGCCCTCCCCTGCAACGAGCGCGGGGTCAATCACCTTCACGGGGGCGCCGCGCCGGCGAGCTTCGGCAAGCGCCCATGGACGCTGGAGCACGTCGCGGACGACAGCGCGCAGTTCAGCTTGCACTCGCCCGACGGCGATGGCGGCTACCCCGGAACCCTCGACGCGCGCGCGCGCTACACGCTGGCGGAGGGCGGGGTTTTCCGCGTTGAACTCACCGCCGAAACCGACCGCCCCACGCTCGTGAACCTGACGAACCACAGCTACTTCAACTTGGATGGCGCGCCGACGATCGACGATCATGTGCTGGAGATCGCCGCAGACGCCTACTTGCCGGTGACGCCGGATCTGATCCCGACCGGCGACGTGCTGCATGTTGACGGCTCGCCCTATGATTTTCGCGAACCGCGCCAGCTGGCGCGCGGCCCGATGGATGAAGCGGTTGTCCGGGACACGAACTTTTGCCTGGCCGCCGCCCCATCACCGGCCGTGCGCTTCGCCGCGCGGCTGACGGCGCCGACCTCAGGCGTCGTGATGGAAGTCTGGACCACCGAGCCCGGCCTCCAGTTTTATGACGGCGCGAAGATCGCCATGGAGGTCCCGGGCCTGACCGGAGAGGCCTATGGCGAACGCGCCGGGCTGTGTCTGGAGGCCCAACGCTGGCCGGACGCGCCGAACCACCGCCACTTCCCCAGCGCGACGCTGCGGCCGGGCGAGACCTATCGCCACGTGACGGAGTACCGATTCGCACGCCTTTGACCCGCACGCCAACGCGTCACCACCACCTGACGGGTCCAGGTCGTCACCAGGGCTCTAGCGTGTCGCGATGACCGCGATAGACTCGCGCCTGACGAACGCGGGAGGCGGTGATGATCTTTGAGCAGGTCGCAACCGGCGGATGCCGGTCCTACCTCGTGGGGTGCGCGGAGAGCTGCGCGGCGGCGCTGATCGACCCGGAGCTGACCCAGATCAACCGCTACCACGCCCTGGCGGCGCGTCACGGCCTGCGCATTCAATACGTCATCGACACCCACACCCACGCGGATCACTTCACCGCCGCGAAACAGCTTGGCGCGGCGCTGGACGCGCCCGTGGTGATGCATCGGTTGTCGCCGGCGCCGTTCGCGGACTTCCGGGTGGAGGATGGCGACACGCTGCTGGTGGGCGACCTTCGGCTGCACGTGATGCACACGCCTGGCCACACGCGCGACTCGCTGTGCCTCACCGTCAACGATCGCGTGTTCACGGGCGACACGTTGTTGATCGGCGGGACGGGCCGCACCGACTTGCCCACCGGCGATCCGGACGCGCTCTATGACAGCTTGTTCGACCGGGTGCTCACACTCGACCCCGGAACCATCGTGCATCCGGCCCACGAGTATAAGAATCGCGACGCCTCCACGATCGGCGCGGAACTCAGCGGCAATCCACGGCTGCAAAACCGCGATCGCGCCGCGTTTGTCGCGATGATGAACACGCTCAACCTCTCTATGCCGACGCATCTCACCGAGGCGCTGCGGGTGAACATGAGCGGCGGGGCCAGCGTGGGGCAGCTCCTGGCGGAAGCCGGCGCGCGGGTGCCGTTCATGACCCTCGATGAGGTCGCGGCGCGGCTGGAGCGGCGCGAAAACGACATTGTCGTTTTGGATGTGCGCGAGAAGGAGGCGTTTGAGGCCGGCCATATTCCCGGCGCCCGCCACCTCCCGCGCGGTCAGCTGGAGCTGAAAGTCAACGACGCCTTTCCCGACCCGCGCCTGCGCATCGTCACCTGTTGCGAGATGGGAAAGATCTCCACCCTGGCCGCGGACACGCTGCAGCGCATGGGCTTCCGGCGCGCCACCGCCTTGGACGGCGGGATGGCCCAATGGCGCGAGGACGAGCGGCCGATCGAAACCGGCCCGGAACGCTCACCCGCCTGACGGGAGCGCACCGCGTGCGCTCCCCGCCCGGCTCGGCGATCACACAGAGCCGCCGAACAGACCATCCAAGGCGAAGCGGTCGAAGTTCTGCAGACCCGGCAGCGCGTCGTCCAATTCACCTTCGGTGAGGCCGAACCAGCGGCCCAAGGACGCGGCGTACTGGTCGACCGCGACGCTGGGAATGAGGCGGCCGCGGCCGGAGTCCTGGCTGTGGTCGAACACCGCTGGCGGAAGATCGCCAAGGACGCGGCCGCCATTGACGGCGCCGCCCACCACCATGTGGTGTCCGCCCCAGCCATGGTCTGTGCCGTCGCCGTTGACTTGCAGCGTGCGGCCGAAGTCGGAGGCGGTGAACGCGGTCACGAGGTCCTGGACGCCCAGCTCCACCGTGTAGTCGTAGAACGCGCGCATGGCCGAGGCGACGCGGGTGTGCAGGTTTGGCAGATTGTTCGCCTGATCGGAGTGGGTGTCGAAGCCGCCGGTCGACACAAAGAACACTTGCCGCCGCGCGCCCAAGAGTTCGCGCTGCGCGATCATGTCGCCCACCATAAACAGCTGATCCGCGAGGCTGTTGTTTTCGGGCTTGGGCGTGACGCGCTGACCGCCTTGCTCCAACGCGAACTCAAGCTCGGCGTTGGCGTCCAAGGCGACGCGGCGCGCGTTCACCAGGTCTTGCTGGAAGAAGCTGTTCAGCGAGCCTTGGAAGTCGCGGAAATGATCGTTCATGACGTAAGGCAAGCTGGACGAGCCCAAAAAGGACGAGTCCGTGGCGCTGCGGATGTTGTTGGCGCCGTTACGGTCCACCTGGAACTGACGGACTTGGTCGCCGGTCAAAAACACCGCGTTGCCCGCAACCGACACGCCGGTGAAGGTCGCGTTGGTGTTCGCCGACAGCACCATGTCGCCCAGGCGTCCGCCCCAGCCGCGCTGGGCGCCCTCAGGCTCCGACGCCATCCAGATCGATTGCTGGTCGTTGTGCGAGAACAAGCGCGGCGGCCGACGGCCCGAGTCGTTGCGGAAGGTCTCCCGCGTGAGAGGCTCCACCAACGGGCCGACATTGCCGACAACCGAGGCTGAGCCGTTCAAGAACAGCTCGTGCAGCGGCGCCAACTCCGGCGCGAACGCGAACTCCCGACCGCCCAGGTCCGCGCCGGTCAACGGCAGCAACGCAGCCCGGGAGCGGGCGTTGTTGGCGAACTGCCCGATCAGCGGCTGGCGCTTATCGACCCACTCATTATAGCCCTGCTGGTCATAGGGGATCACGGTGTCGTGGTTGTCCTGACCACCAAACAAGAACACGCACACAAGGGCCTTATAGCCAGCGGTGTCCGCAGCGAAGGCGTTGAACGCCGCCAGGTTCGCGGCGAAGCCTGAGGCGCCGCCCAGGGTGACCGCGCTCATGGTGCGCAGGAATTGACGGCGGGTCGCGGGTCGCATCGTCATCTGAGGTCCCTCGCTAAAACTGAGACATGAATTCCGGCGATGTGACGCCAATCAGCACCGCCGCTTCGACTTTCCGCCGCGCCTCGCGCTCGGCGTTGTTGTCTGACACGGCGTTCATCGCTTCCACGATGCGCGCCCGGGTCTCAGGGCGCATCTCGCCGCCCATCAGCTCAAGATTCAGACGGTCAAGCAAGGCGTCCGGCGTCTCCAGAAGAGCGAGCTCATCGCTGTAGTCCGGAATGAAGGTGTTCTGATCGCCGGTGTTGTCATCGCGGCGCTGGACCACGCTGGCCATGAAGTTCGCGTAGCCGACAATGCTGTTGGCGTCCACGATCTGAAGCTCAGGCGCGACCAAGCCCTGACCGGCGGTGACGGTGCCGGCGGCGACATAGCCTGGGCGGTAGAAGTTAAACACCGACGGGGACCGGAACGGCTGTTGATTCAGGCGATCCGGGCGGTTCAGCGTCCGCGCTGGGAACCACGGATCCGGGTTCGCCGCGTTGACGTCGAAAGCGCGCGCCCAGTGGGCGAACATGACGACCGGCTCCCGCAACTTGCCAAACGACGGGTTGTTCGGCGCGGTGGCGGGCAGCGCCTCGGGATCAAACAGGACGGCCGCGAGGGTCGCGGTGAGATCGCCGCGCGCGCCTTCGCCAACCATCGAACCGTCCGGCAGCTCCGCGACGCCGACTTCAAACGCCAGCGCCACCCGCTCCACATAGGCGGGGGACGGGTTGCTCGTCACGAATCGCTGGATCAGCTGACGCCCGATGAAGGGGCCAGTGTTGGAGTGATTGGTGAGGTGCTCAAGCGCGAGGCGAATGCTCTCTTCGCCCGACGTGCCCGCGGGGATCGCCAAGCCCAAAAACGTTTTCGGCTCGGAGGAATGATCCGCCTCACTCATCGCCATCGGCAAGACTTCGATGGCGTCATTCACATCGCCGCGGTTCCGCCGAAACTCGAGATCGCCCCACCACAGCCCGGTGAAGACTTTCGCCAGCTCGGTGATGTCGGTGTTGTCGTAAGTCTCGATCGGCTGACCTTGGGAATCGGTGCGTTCGGTGCCGTTGCGATTCAGCTCCACCAAACCAATGGTGAACAGCTGCATAACCTCGCGGGCGTAATTCTCGTCGGGAACGGAGCCGTTGTTTGGATTGGCTTTCTGATTGCCAATGTACGTCAAGTACGTCCCCATGGCGGGGCTGTAGGTGACGTCGGACAGCAACTCGCCGAAGTTGCCGAAGGCGTCCTCTTGCAAGATGTCCATGTACCGGCCCATCGCGTAGCCGCGATTGCCGAGATCATTCGCCGAAATGACCATGATCTGGGAGAGCGCGAAGGCCATGCGTTGGCGGAGCTGATCCTCGCCGAACACCGCGTTGCGCCACCACTGGACCTGGGTGTCGTCGTAGTCCGCGTCGGCCGGCAAGCGCGGCACAATCCGTCGGATCGACGCGTCCAACTCCCGCCGGAACCACGACGAATAGCCGATGCGCACCAGGCGATCGACCTCTTCTTGGGTCGGACCAAAGGTGGCGGAGGCGAGGAATTTCGACGCCTCTCCCTGGGTGGGGAAGTTCGCCTGCTCAATCCCCTGGCCGCCGCTGTCGCCGCCGCCGCTGTCGCTGCACGCCGCCGCCACAAGCGCGGTGAGGCTCAAGAACATTACGCCGACGACACGCCGCATCGGTAGGTTGCGCCTAACCGCCATCATAAGCTCCCCCTTCGTACACTGAACTTTATCCGACCAAGACTAAGCAGAGGCCCTTAAAAGGTTGGGGGTGAGTGCCGGAGTTTTTTGTCGGAATTGCGACCCAAATCTGGTTCAAGCCGCCGCAACTCTTTCGACATTCTGAGGATAGACCTGAGCAGCGAACACCCCATCCGCCGGGACGCGGATCCGTCACGCCGGACTTTGTCAGTTCCGTTGGCGAAAGACCACCTCGCCGGCCACGACGGTCATGACCACCGGCGCCGTGGGGATCGCCGCCGGCTCCACCGCCATGAGGTCTCTGGCGAACACCGACATATCCGCCTGCTTGCCCGGCGCCAACACGCCGAGCTCCTCCTCCTGGAATGAGGCGTAGGCGGGCCAGGCGGTGAACATGGCCAGGGCTTCGTCACGGTCGACGGCTTGATTCGGGTTCCAGCCCTCGCCGGAAAAGCCGGAGAGGTCGCGGCGCGCCACCGCGGCGTAGAACTCGATGCGCGGGTCGCCGCGCTCCACAGGCGCGTCAGAGCCGCCGGCGATGATCGCGCCGGTGTCGATCAGCGACCGCCACGCGTAGGCGCCTTGGAGCCGCACCTGACCCAAACGCGCCGGCGCGAAATGCAAATCGCCAATGGCGTGAGACGGCTGCATGGACGGGATCACGCCAAGAGCCGCGAAGCGCGGAATGTCTATGGGCGCGATGATCTGGGCGTGCTCAATGCGCCAACGCGGCGCGGCGATGGCGCGTTCGTCCTCCGGCACAGCGGCGAACACGCGCTCATACCAATTCAGCACAAGCCGATTTCCGCGATCGCCGATCGCGTGGGTGTTGATCTGCACGCCCGCGCGCAGCGCCTCCTCCAACAACGGCGTGGCGGTGGATTGGTCCAACAGAAGCAGCCCGGCGGTGTCTGGCGCGTCGGCGTAAGGCGACAACAGCGCCGCGCCGCGCGAACCAAGCGCGCCGTCAATGTAGAGCTTGATCGCCCGCGTGATCACGCGCCCCCCCGCCGCAACGCGCGGACCGGAGAGCACCAGATCAGCGCCCGCCGCGTCCAGGGAGTTGTAGACCCGGATCTTCAGGCGCCCCTCCTCCGCCAACCGCTCAATCAGGGGCACGTCCGCGGGATCGACCGACATGTTGTGAAGCCCCGTCCAGCCCAACGCCGCGTACACCTCTGAGGCTTTGACGTAGGCCGCCTCCTTCTGGGCCAGCGAAACCTCGCCGATCAGCGGCGCGACGAGCTGTTGGGCCGCGTCGATCAGCATGCCGTTGGGCGCGCCGTCGGCCTCGCGCACGATCTGGCCGCCGAACGGATCCGCCGTGTCGGCGTCTATTCCCGCAGCGTTGAGCGCCGCGGTGTTGACCACGGAGGCGTGGCCATCGGCGCGGCCCAAGATCACCGGGACGTCCGGCGCGACGGCGTCCAAGTCGTGGCGGGTGGGAAAGCGCGCCTCCGGCCAGTGCGTCTCGATCCAACCGCGCCCCGTGATGGACGCGCCCGGCGCGGCGTCGGCCGCCTCCTCCGCGACCCGCGCCACCAACGCCGCCAGCGACGACGCGCCCTCGAGGTTCAGAGTCAACTCACGCAGCCCAACGCCAAGCAGATGGGCGTGAGCGTCGGTAAAGCCCGGATAGACCACGGCCCCATCGAGGCCGATGACCTCCGTCGGCTCCGCGATCCAAGGCTCGAGCTCGGCTTCATCGCCCACATAAACGACCACGCCGTCGCGGACAGCGAGAGCCTCCGCCGTGGGCGCGCCCGCCACGCCTGTGTGGACCACGCCGCCGCGCAAGACCAAGTCCGCCGGCGCGCCCTCCTGGGCGTGCGCCGGCGCGGACAGCGCCAAAACACCGCTCATAACGACCCACGCCGCCAGGGCCCGAACGCGTTTGACCATGACCGGTCGCGTGCTGGTGACGACGAAAAGCGGCATGGACAGGCTCCGTGGCGGACACTGGCGCCATCGTGACGCCCGCAGCCTCGGCTGCCTAGTCGCGGAATTCTTCTGCGCCGTGCGAGTCGGTCGCAGCGGACGTGGTTCTGCCCGCGCGCACTTGTTGCTAGAACCAGGCAAAATCGGTCAACGCCGGACACCGAAAACGGAGGCGGGGCGATGGAGCGGGTCTTCAAAACAGTTGTTGCCTTGGGATGCATGAGCATCCCCGCGCTCGCTCTTTTGGCGGGCGCCGCGCCGCGGGCCTCCGCGCAGCCGCAAGCCGAGGAGGCTGCGCCGCCGAGCGTGGTCGTGATCGAGGCGACGCGAAGCGACATCACCCCAAGCTTCGACTTTGTCGGCCGGGCGGAAGCCTCCGCGTCCGTGGAGCTGCGCGCCCGAGTGGAGGGGTTTCTTGAGCGGCGCAATTTCCGCGAAGGCGGGTTTGTGGAGGAAGGGGAAACGGTCTTCGTGATCGAAAAGGAGCCCTACGAAATCGACCTCCTGCAACGCCAGGCCGAACTGGCGGGCGCCGAAGCGACCCTGGCCAACGCGGAGGCGGACTTCACCCGCAAGTCGGAACTGCGCGACCGCAACGCCGTGTCGGCCGCGGCGCTTGACGAATCCCGCGCCGCGCTCGGCACGGCGCGGGCGACGGCGCAACAAGCGGAGGCCGCCGTGGCCCGCGCGGCGCTTGACCTCAGCTACACCGACATTGTGAGCCCGATCAGCGGACGCATCAGCGTGGCCGCCTATGATGTGGGCAATCTGGTCGACGCCTCGAGCGCGCCGCTCGCGACGGTGTCACGCGTCGACCCGATCCACGTCACGATTGAAGTCAGCGACCGGGAGATCTTGGAAGCGCGCCGCCAGGGCGTGGACATCGACAACCCGCCCGTCGCCCCCGTTCTGACCCTGGCGGACGGGACGGTCTACGACCAGCCGGGCGACTTCGACTATTTGTCCCCGACGGTGAACCTCAACACGGACACGGTCACGGCCCGCGCGGTCTTCCCCAATCCGGACGGGCTGCTCGCGCCCGGACAACTGGTGCGCGTCTCGGTGCGTCAGAAGGAACCCGTCAGCGCCATCCGCATTCCCCAAGCGGCGGTGCAGGAAAACCGCGAAGGCTACTTCGTGTTGGTGGTCGACGATCAGGAGGTGGTCAGCCAACGTCGGATCCTCGTCGAGGGCCAGATCGATTTGGACTGGGCGGTGTCGAGCGGACTGACGGCGGGCGAACGCGTGATCCTGCGCGGGCTGCAAAAGGTGCGCCCCGGCATGCGCGTCAACGCCGTGCTGAACGAGAGCTAAGCCCATGCTCTCGATCTTCTTCATCGACCGGCCAAAATTTGCCTTCGTGATCGCGGTCGTCACCGTGCTTGTGGGCGTGATCGCCCTGCGCGCCATGCCGATCGCGGAGTATCCCGACATCACGCCGCCGCAAGTCTCGGTCTCCACCAGCTATCCGGGCGCGAGCGCGGCGGTGGTGGAGCAAGCCGTGGCCGCTGTGATCGAGGAGCAGGTCAACGGCGTGGACGACATGATCTACATGTCCTCCACCAGTTCGAACGATGGGAGTTACACGCTCACGGTCAGCTTCGCCGTCGGCACCGACGCCGACATTGCGGCCGTGAACGTGCAAAATCGCGTGGCGATCGCGGAAGCCCGGCTGCCGCAAGAAGTGCGCGACCAAGGGGTGACCACGCGCAAGCAATCGTCGGCGATGTTGATGATCATCAACTTCACGTCGCCGGACGAGAGTCGCGATGAACTTTTTCTGAGCAATTATTCCTCGATCTATATTGAAGACGCGCTGTCGCGCATCAACGGCGTCGGCTCGGTCTCGCAGTTCGGCGCGCTCGACTACGGCATGCGCGTCTGGCTCGATCCGGATCGGCTCTTTGCGCTCAATCTCACCGTGGACGAGGTGGAAGCCGCCATCCGGGCGCAAAACGTGCTCGCCGCGGCGGGACAGCTCGGCGCGCCGCCTTATGACGCCGCGCCGGCGTTCCAGTACACCATTCTGGCGCAAGGCCGCCTCGAGAGCGTCGAGGAGTTCGGCAACATCATCGTGCGCTCGAACCCCGACGGTTCGCTGGTGCGCTTGAGCGACGTCGCGCGCATCGAGCTGGGGTCGCAGGCCTACAGCGTCAGCTCGACGCTCAACAACTCGCCCGCGGCGACCGTCGCGGTCTACCAGTCGCCCGGGGCGAACGCGCTGGGCGTGGCGGACAAAGTCTACGCCGAACTGGAGGACCTCGCGACGCGGTTTCCCGAGGGCGTCACCTATTCGATCCTCTATGACACGACCCTGGCGGTGCGGGCGTCCGTGGCGGAAGTGGTCGAGACCCTTGTCATCACGTTCTTGCTCGTGGTCGCCGTGACGTTCCTGTTCCTGGCGGATTGGCGCGCCACGCTGATCCCGACCCTCGCGATCCCCGTCTCCTTGGTCGGCGCGTTCGCGGCCCTTTATCTGTTCGGCTTCACGATCAACATGATCACGCTGTTTGCGATCATCCTGGCGATTGGGATCGTCGTCGACGATTCCATCGTCGTGGTCGAGAACGTCCAGCGTATCCTTGACGAGACGGGGAAGAGCCCCGCTGAGGCCACGGCCATCGCCATGCGCGAGGTCACGGGTCCGGTGATCGCCACGACGCTCGTTCTGTTCGCGGTGTTCGTGCCCGTGTCGTTTATGCCCGGGGTCACGGGGGAGCTCTATCGACAGTTCGCGATCACCATCTGCGTCGCGGTCGGGCTGTCGTCGGTGAACGCGCTGACGCTGGCGCCGGCGTTGTGTTCGGTGCTGCTGCGCGCCGGCGTCACGCCGCGCGGGCCGCTGCGCTGGTTCGCCCGCGGGGTCGCGGCGGCGCGCGACGGGTATGCGTGGGTTGTGGCCAGGTTGATCCGGGTCGTCGTGCTCACCTTGGCGGTGTTCGTCGGGATCGTTGCGGTGACGGGCATGATGTTCAGCGCCACGCCCACGGGCTTCCTGCCCTATGAGGATCGGGGCGCGTTTTTTGTGAACGTGCAGCTCCCCGACGGGGCGTCTTTGGCCCGCACCGAGACGGTGGTCGAGGGCATGGTGGACGACCTCCTTGAGATCGAGGGCGTCTCGGACGTCATCAGCATTGCGGGCTACAGCATTTTGGCCGGGGTGGCGTCGAACGGGGCCCTGGTGATCCCGGTGCTCGATCCTTGGGAGGACCGGACCACCTTTGAAACCCGATGGTTCAGCATCCTGTTCAAGGTGAACGACCAGCTGGCGACCTCCATCGACGCGGAGGCCTTTGGCTTTCCGTTGCCGCCGATCATGGGGCTTGGCACCTCCGGCGGGCTGGAGGCGCAGATCCAAGACTATGAAAGCCGCGGCCCCGTGGAGCTTGCGGCCGCGGTGCGCAGCCTCGTGTTCGCCGCCAACAACGCCTCGCGCGCGGGCGCGCCGTTGCCCGAGGGCGCGACGGCCCAAGATCGCTTGTTCACGCAAGCGTTCAGCACCTACTCCGCCAACACGCCGCAGATCTTCCTGGATGTAGACCGCCAGCGCGCGGAGATTCTTGGCGTGCGCCTGGCTGATGTCTTCAACACGCTTCAAGCGTATCTCGGCTCGTCCTACGTCAACGACTTCAACCTGTTCGGCAACGTCTATCGCGTCATCATTCAGGCCGACGCCGAGAGCCGCGACGCCGTGGACGACATCGCCCGGCTGCATGTGCGCACCGAAACCGGGGACATGGTCCCCCTCTCCTCCTTGGTGCAGACGCGCCCGACGCTCGGGCCGCTGACGATTGATCGCTACAATCAATATCCCACCGCGTCGCTGTCGGCGCAGCCAACCACGGGCGTCAGCACGGGCCAGGCCATCGCGGCGACGGAACGACTGGCCGCCACGGCGCTGCCGGCGGGCTATGGGCTGGAGTGGACCGGCTCAGCCCAACAGGAGCTGGAGGCCGGGGGCATGGTGGTGGCGATCTTCGCCTTGGCCATCATCTTCGCGTATCTGTTTTTGGTCGCTCAGTATGAGAGCTGGAGCATCCCGGTCTCGGTGATGCTGTCGGTCGTGGTGGCGCTGATGGGCGCGCTCGTCCCGCTCGCGCTGTTGCCGTTCCTGGACAACAATCTCTACGCGCAGATCGGCATGGTCATGCTGATCGGTCTCGCCAGCAAAAACGCGATTCTGATTGTCGAGTTCGCCAAGACGCGGCGCGAGGCCGGCTTGAGCGCGCGGGAGGCGGCGCTTGAAGGCGCGCGGCTGCGTTTCCGCGCGGTGCTGATGACGGCGCTCTCCTTCATTCTGGGCGTCGCCCCGCTCGTGTTCGCGACCGGCGCGGGCGCGGCGAGCCGCTCCGTCGTGGGGTTCGTGGTGGTCTCCGGCATGGTGGCGGCCACAGCGATCGGGATCTTCTTCATCCCGGTGCTCTACTACGCCATCCAACGCGGCGGGGAGATGGTGTCGGCCGCGTTCGGCCGTGGGCGGAGCAAACCGGCCGCGGCGGAGTAAGCTCAGCCTTGCTGATCGAGAAAGCGCCGCGCGTCGACAGCGGACTCAAAGATGTGCGGCGCGACCGTGCGCGTGAGCATTTGACCGAGCTTGATGCGCATAAAGGCGCTTGTGGTGTAGCGGGAGACGCATTCGTAGTATTTTGTCTCCATGTCTTTGACGAATGCGGCGTAATCGTCGCTGATCTCCGGATCGATTTCGAACGCGTCGTAGTTGACGATCACGCGCACGCGTTTCTCCAGCGGCGCCACTTGCTTTTCGATCGCCCTGCGGAACGCGGTGATGTCCCGCTTTCGACGTAGGTGCACGCCTTCGAGGTTGACGAACAAGGTCTCCCGATCCGCGTCCAACGCGATGCGCTTGGCGAACTTCACATCCAGCAGTTGGGCGCGCAGGTCCATCGGCGGCGGCTTGAAGATGCGCGGATCCATCGGACCGCGCACATCGACAAGCGGCTCAAACGCCATGTGCGCAAGAATATCGCGCTCCAAATCCACGCCTTCAGCCACCTCCACCAGGGTCATGCCGTTGGCGCGCAGCTCAAACACGCCGCGCTCGGTGACATACAGAACAGGCTGCTCGCGCGCGCGGGCGAGGTCGCCGGAAAACGTAACCTGCTCCACCGCCTCAAGGAATTTGCGCGCGCGCCCCTCCTCGCGAATGATCAACGCGCCGTCTTCAATCTCAGTCTGCAGCCCGCCCGCGGTGAAGGTTCCGGCAAACACGACCTTGCGCGCGTTTTGGCTGATGTTGATGAACCCGCCAGCCCCCGCGAGACGCGCGCCGAACCGGCTGACATTGATGTTGCCCGCCCGATCGCATTGGGCGAGGCCAAGGCACGCCATGTCGAGACCGCCGCCGTCATAGAGGTCGAACTGCTGATTCTGGTCGATGATCGCGTCCGTGTTCGAGGCGGCCCCAAAATCGAGGCCGCTGGCCGGCAATCCGCCGATCACCCCGGGCTCGGCCGTCAGCGTGATGTGGTCGAGCAGCCGCTCCTCTTGGGCGACAGCGGCGACGCCCTCCGGCATCCCGATGCCCAGATTCACCAAGCCGTTGATCGGCAACTCAAAGGCGCACCGCCGGGCGATGACCTTTCGGGCGTCCAACGCCGTGGGCGCGGGATCCTCCAGCGGCCGTCTGATCTCGCCGGAATACGCCGGTGAGTACGCGGTCGCGTAGGTTTGGTGATGGTGCTCCGGCTCCGCCACCACGATGCAATCGACCAGCGCGCCAGGCACTTTGACGTGACGGGGATTCAGCGAGCCCCGCGCGGCGATGCGCTCCACCTGCGCCAGCACCACGCCGTGGCTGTTCTTGGCCGCCATCGCCATGGCGAGGGCGTCGAGCGTCAGCGCCTCGCGCTCCATTGTGATGTTGCCGGCGGGGTCCGCCGTGGTCCCACGAATGAACGCGACGTGGATCGGTCCGACGCGATAGTAGAGATGCTCGTCGCCGTCGAGCTCGAGCAGCGAGACCAAGTCTTCGGTTGTGGCGTCGTTGACTTTGCCGCCGTCGCGGCGCGGATCGACGAAGGTGTGCAGCCCCACCTTTGACACCGTTCCACCTTTGCCGGCGGCGATGTCGCGGTAGAGGTGCGAGATGCACCCCTGCGGGAAATTGTACGCCTCGATCCGCCCTTCCACCGCCAAGCGGGCGAGCTTGGGCGCGAGCCCCCAATGGCCGCCGATCGCGCGCTTGATCATGCCGTCATGGGCGATGCGGTTAAGACCGCGGTCGCCGCCGTCGCCCTGGCCCGCCGCGAACACCAGGGTGAGGTTGGACGGATGGCGGGTGTCGAGAAAGCGCGCCTCCAACGCCGCCAGCAACGCGTCGGGCGTGCCGATCCCGACGAACCCGGATGTCGCAAGCGTGTCGCTGTCCGCGATCACGGCGACAGCCTCAGCGGCGGAGACAATCTTGTTGCGCATGGGCCGCAGGCGTGACCAGCCCCTCTTCTCCCAGGACCGCATCAAGCCTAGGCCTCACCGAACGCGCCCGGCAAGCGCCGGAACGCCGACGCGCGGAGTGTTCGTGCGCGGCGGTTGGACGCGCGCGCGGCGTTGAGCGGCGCTCTCTCCACAGTTGCGTGAATGTCACGCTGGCGGCGAAGCCACAGCCCACGGACGGCGCAACAGGACCTTATGATTGCCGGATGTGACGCGACGCGTACAGTTTTGTGGCGGTGGCGTAGCGAGTGGCGATTCGATTCGTCCCACACCGCTTGTGGAGGTTGTCAACGCGCTCAAACCAAAGCGCGCTCAAGGGACGGACCGGACACGCCGGCCGCGCTAATCCGAAGGGGACATGAATTATGGCTCGTAATCGCTTGGGGATCCTACTCAGCGGCTGTTCGGCGATGGCGATGCTCGCCACCGCCGCCCACGCGCAGGAGGACACGGACTCCGAAGAGCGCGAGGTCATCATCGTGACGGCCACAAAGCGCGAGCAAACCCTTCAGGACGTGCCCTTCTCCCTCAACGCGCTGACGGGCGAGGATCTTGATCGCGTCGGCGCGACGAACCTCGACGACATCGCGCGCAACGTGGCCGGCTTGACCGTGCAGAACTTGGGCCCGGGCCAAAGCCAAATCGCCATTCGGGGCGTCGCTTCAGGCCAAATCGTGCGGGACCAGCCGGGCGTGAAAGAACAAGTCGGGATCTATCTCGACGAGTCGGTGATCTCCCTCTCGCTGTTTAACCCGGACCTCGACCTGTTCGATCTCGAACGCGTGGAGACCCTGCGTGGTCCGCAAGGCACGCTGTTCGGCTCGGGCTCCATCGGCGGCACCGTGCGCTACATCACGAAACAACCGACGACGGATCGGGTCGAAGGCGTGATTGAGGCTGACCTCAACACCGTCCACGAAGGCGGCGGCGGCGGTCACCTGAAAGGCGCGGTGAACCTGCCGGTGAACGACAAGCTCGCCGTGCGCGCGGTGGCTTACCTGACGGAGTACGCGGGTTTCATCGACGCCTTGCGCCCCAATGACGAGGGCGGCGTCGATCTGTTGACCGACGTCAACCGCGGCCAGCGCCATGGCGGACGGATCGCCGTGAACTGGCAGCCGACGGATCGGATCTCCATCACGCCGCGGATCATCTACCAGGACCTCACGGTCGATGGGTTCAACCGCCAAGAAGCGTTCAACATCTACGCCAACCCTGACAACTTCAACGTCGCGCCGGGCTCCATCCCCGCGAACGCGTTCCTTGAAGATCGTCAGCAGCTGCTGCTCCTTGACGAGCAGTTCGCGGACGAGACGGTCATCGCCGACGTGACGGGCGTGTTTGATCTCGGTTTTGCGGATCTGACCACCGTCAGTTCTTGGAGCAAGCGCGACATCCTGGTCAGCCGGGACGCCAGCGCGCTGACCCACTCGGTCAGCTTGGACCTCGGGCTCGACCTCGCGGTCACCGACATCCCGTCCAACCTGCGCGACACGACGGAGTATGAGTCGTTCACGCAGGAGGTCCGCCTGTCGTCCAACTCCGACGGTCCATTCCAATGGTTGGCCGGCGTGTTTTACGCCGATCTGCAGCGCGATTACGCGCAGCGCCTGCCAACACCGGGGTATGACTTCTTCACTGACGCCGCCTTGGGCGCCGGGACGTCCGCGGCCGTGGCCAACGGTTTCGGCGCGGACTCGCCGTTTAACTCCGACCTTGAAGTGCCGCTGGAACAAATCGCCGTCTTCGGCGAGGCGAGCCTCGACGTGACCGACCGCCTGACCGTCACCGCCGGCGGCCGGTACTACGACTTCGAGGAGGAGCGGCTCATCACCTCCGGCGGTTTGTTCGCCAACGGCGACACCGCGCTCTTGGACACGACCTCCTCAGACGGGTTTGTGCCGCGGGTCATCGCCACCTACGACGTGGCCGAAGGGGTGACCGTGAACGCCCAAGCGTCCCAAGGCTTCCGTCTCGGCGGCGTGAACGATCCGCTGAACCCGGCGCTCTGCAACGACGTCGACTTGCAGACGTTTGGCGGTTTCCAAGATTATGAAGACGAAACGCTGTGGAACTACGAGGCCGGGGTGAAGGCGGATCGCGGCGACTTCGTCGTCAACGCGGCCGTGTTCTATACCGACATCAATGATTTGCAGGTGACGCTGGATGCTGGCTCGTGCTCGTCCCGGGTCGTGTTTAACTCCGACGCCTTCACCGCGGGTATCGAGTACGAAGTCGGTTACTTCCCGACGGACAACTTGGAGATCTACTTCTCCGGCAGCTTTGTCGAGGCCGAGTTCACAGAGACGGTGACCACCTTCGTTGAGGACGGCGAAGGCGGCGGTCAGGCGCAGGTCGTCGGCGGGATCGAGGATGGCAACCGTCTGCCGACCGTGCCAGAGTTCCAGTTCTCCGCCTCCGCGCAATACAGCTGGCCTTTGGAGTGGCTGCAGGCGGGCTCCGCGGCCTTCCTCGGCGGCTCAATGCAACACGTCGGCACGCGTTTCACGCAGCCGGGCGACCAGGTCATTCCGAACCAAGGCTTGCCCACGGCGACCGGCCTGAATTTCGGCGGCTTCGATGGAACGGAAGATCCCTCGAGCCTCGTGGACCTGGAGCTTGACGACTACACGATCATCAACTTCCGCGGCGGCCTCGACATCGGGGACACGGAGTTGTCGATCTACGTCAACAACGTGTTCGACGAGAACGCGCTGCTGTCCTTCGATCGGGAGCGCGGCGGGCGCGCGCGCCTCGGCTTTAACGTCGGTCAGCCGCGAACCTTCGGCGTCACCGCGCGCAAACGGTTCTAACCTGGGGGACACGCCATTGCGTGTCGGATGCGCCGCTCCCGGGGGTCCCGGGGGCGGCGCTGTCGTTTGTGGAGACCTGTCATGACCACGTCCGACGCCGTCATCATTCGATGCGACCGTCGCCCCGGCGACGATGACTTGATCGTGCGCCTCCATGTTGAAGGCTATCTCCAGGAAGGGCCGCGGTTTCACGGGGACGACTTTGCGCCCTATGTGGCGCGCACGGTCGCAGAGGCCGGCCTCGACCGTTCGCCGCGCAGCCGCGTGTGGTTCGCGGAACGTGACGGGCGCACGCTGGGCTGCACGGCGATGGTGGACCGCGACGATCGGGGCCAATTGCGTTGGGTCGTGGTGCTCCCGGCGGCGCGGGGACTTGGCCTTGGCAAACGCCTTGTGACCCTCGCGCTCGACTATGCGGCCTCGCAGGGTTGGCGCGAGGCGTATCTCGAAACCACAGAGGGCCTCGACGCATCCATGGGGCTTTACGAAAAGCTTGGGTTCGTCACGACCGACGACACCCCGACGGCGCTCTGGCACGGCCCAGGCCATCACATCATCATGCGCAAACCGCTCGCCGCCGCGGGCCGCGGATAAGCCTCACGACGCCTTACGTCTTGGTGAAACTCGGTGAATCGCGTTCGCCGCCTGAAGCGCGTACCTAACTCCAGCCCGTCCGCGCGGCGATCCACCGCCAACGCCGACACCCTGGAGACCGCGCATGGCCACGCCGATCACGCAACTCGACCGAGCCGAACGTCTGAGCGCCACAGGCGTGTTCGCGTTGCGCATCGCGGCGGGTTTGTTCTTTCTCATCCCGGGGATCTACAAATTCGTCGCGCCGGAGGCCTTCGACGCCATGCTGGCCAACTTCCCGCCAGCGTTGGGGCCGATCCTCCCCCACCTTTTCGCCGCCGTTCCGTATTTCGAAGTGATCGGCGGCCTGCTGCTGATCGCGGGGTTTAACCTGCGCCTGCTGATGCCGCCGCTGGTGGTGATCATCATCACCGCCAGCGCGTTCGTCGTGCGGTTCGACACCTCCTCGTCGGTTTGGATGCTGAGTTTGGCCGGGCACGCGATGGCGGCGGGGCTGTATACCGCGCTCTTCTTCTTGGGCGGCGGCCGCTGGGCGCTGGACGGCGGGCGCGACGTGTTCGCTTGGTTGGGACGGCGACCGCTCGGCGGCCTCTCGATGGCCGCGCGGGATCTCACCACCGGGGTCGGCCGCAACACCGGGGTCGTGCTGTTGCGCGTGTCGATCGCCTTGCCGTTCCTGGCGGCGGCCATGCTGGCGATCATCACCGGCTCGCCCGACGTGATGGGCGATATGGGCGCGCCACGCTGGCTCGACGGCCTGTTGGTCACGGGCGCGGTGCTCGGCGGATTGTCCGCGCTCACCGGCTTTTGGATCCGCCGAATGGCGTGGGTGTTGATGGCGCTGACCGTCGCGCACGCGCTTCTGGTGGGCGTCGCCGACGCCGCGCAATCGCAGATCGGCCTGATCAACCTCCTGCTCTACGCGCTCCATCTGTCGGCCCTGTTCGCGTTGCGCCTGATCGATTTGGGCGGAGATCTGGAGGTGGACCACATCCTCAACGGCGACCTGCGCAATGTGGTGATCATCGGCGGCGGGTTCGCGGGGACCGCGCTCGCCCGGCGGTTGGAGACTCTGTTGCCGCCGACCCACCGCGTGGTCCTGATCAGCGAAGAGACGTACACGACCTTCAACCCTCTGTTGGCGGAGATTGTCGGCGCGTCCGTGCTGCCCTCGCACACCATCGCGCCGATCCGGCGCATGCTGCGGCGCAGCCGTTTCATCCTGGGCCATGCCGACTCCGTGGACGTCGCGGCGCGCACCGTCACCTACGACGTTGACGGCGACCGGCACACCCTGGCGTACGACCAGCTGGTGTTCGCGCTGGGCGCGCGGGCGAACCGCTCGCTCTTGCCGGGGGCGTCCGAGCATGCGCTGCCGTTCAAGCTCATCGGCGACGCGCTGGCCTTGCGCAACCGCGTGATCGCGCAGATGGAGCGCGCGGATCAAACCGACGACGCCGAAGAACGCGCGCGCCTGGGCCGCTTCATCGTGATCGGCGGCGGTTTCAGCGGCGTGGAGGTCGCCGGCGCGATCCACGACTTCTTGCGCGGGGCCCAAAAGCACTATCCACGCCTGAACGACGCCGATGTGGGCGTCACGGTGGTGCACGGCACGGACCGTCTGCTTCCGGAGCTTTCTGAAGCGCTTGGCCGCCACGCCGAGATCAGCATGGCGCAGCGCGGCCTGGACATCCGTCTAAGCGCTCGGGTGGAGCGCGTCGACGCCGACGGCGTCGTGCTGAAGGGCGGGGAGCGCATCCGCGGCGCGTCCGTCGTCAACACCATCGGGACCGTTCCGAACCCGTTGATCGCGGACCTGGGATTGCCGACCGAACGCGGGCGACTTCTGGTCGGCGCGGATATGGCCGTGGACGGTCATGAGGGCGTGTGGGCGCTGGGCGACTGCGCCTTCGTGCCGAACGCGCATGACGGGGCGCTCTCCCCGCCCACGGCTCAATTCGCGATCCGCCAAGGCGGCCATCTGGCGCGCGTGATCGCCCGATCGGTGCGCGGCCGCGCCAGACCCGCCTTCGCGTACAAAGCCCGCGGCTCCATGGCGAGCGTTGGCCATTTGAATGGCGTGGCGAGCCTGTTCGGCGCCATCACGTTGACCGGCTTGCCGGCGTGGCTGCTCTGGCGCGCTTACTATCTCTCCTTGATGCCGACGGTGTTGCGGCGCGTGCAGATCTTCTTTGAGTGGACCTGGAGCATGCTCTTCTCCGCCGACATCGCGGCGTTGCGCTTCACCACATCGCGGGAGGCCGACGCCCACGACGCGGATCGCGCGCCGAAGCCGGACATCGCGTCCGCGGCCTAGCCCGCTGCGCGGAGCCAGACGATCCGCGGGGTGAAGTGTTGTGCGCGCAGTCCTCTATAAGATAGAGGATCATCACATCTCGTTTGGACGCCGGCCGCAGCCGCCCCATGTGTGGGTGCAAGGAACGGAGGAGCCGCCCGATGGACGCGCACGCCGACACCCATGGCGACCGAGGCCATGACCACGTCGACCTGCTGGTGGTCGGCGGCGGCGTGAACGGCGTGGGCGTGGCGCGGGACGCCGCGGGCCGGGGCCTGAAGGTGCTCCTGTGCGAGATGAACGACCTCGCCAGCGCGACGTCCTCCTGGAGCACGAAGCTGATCCACGGGGGGTTGCGCTATCTGGAGCATTATGAGTTCCGGCTTGTGCGGGAGTCTCTGATTGAGCGAGAGGTCCTGCTCAACGCCGCGCCCCACATCATCACGCCGCTGCGGTTCGTGTTGCCGCACCATCGCGGCCTGCGGCCTGCCTGGCTGCTGCGGCTAGGCCTCTTCCTCTACGATCATTTGGGCGGGCGCAAAGCGCTGCCGCCGACCACGCGCGTCGATCTGCGGCATGGGCCGCTTGGCGCGCCGCTTAAGGACGACTTCGTCCGCGGCTTCGAGTACGCCGACTGCCGGGTGGACGACGCGCGGCTGGTGGTCCTGAACGCGATCGACGCCCGCGAACGTGGCGCGGAGATCATCACGGGCGCCCGCTTCGCCCGCGCCGCGCGCGAGCCCGATGGCGCGACCTGGCGGTGCGTGATCACTGATGATCGCCAGCAGAGCCGGACCGTGACCGCCCACGCCGTGGTCAACGCCGCCGGCCCCTGGGTGACCGAACTGTTTGACGGCGTGGAGGGCGCAACGCCGAAGAAGCGCTTGCGTTTGGTCAAAGGCAGCCACCTCATCGTCAAACGGCTGTTCGACCACGACCGCGCCTACATCTTCCAGAACGCCGACGACCGGATCATCTTCGCGATCCCTTATCACGACGGCGCCACACTCATCGGCACGACGGACGAACCCTATGAGGGCGATCCCGCCGCCGTGGCGATTTCCGAGGCGGAGATCGAGTATCTGTTGGCGTCAGCCAGCGAATACTTCGCCGAGCCGGTGACGCGGGACATGATCGTGTCCGACTACTCCGGCGTGCGGCCCCTGTTTGACGATCTCAGCGCGAAGAACGCCTCCGCCGTGACGCGCGACTACGCTTTTGACGTGGATGACGGCGGCGCGGGCGGCGCGCCGCTGCTCTCGGTTTATGGCGGCAAACTGACCACCTATCGCAAGCTCGCGGAACACGCTTTGGAGAAGCTCAAGCCGTCTTTGCCGTCCATGGGCCCCGCCTGGACCGCCGGCGCGCCGCTGCCCGGCGGCGAGATGGGCTATGGCGGCTGGGCCGACTTTGTCGCGGCTATGGACGAGGCGTACGCGTTCGTGCCGGCGCAGACGCGCGCACGGGTGCTCGCCGCGTACGGCGGGCGCTTGCCGCAGCTTCTCGGCGACGCGGCGCGTCTGGAGGATCTGGGCGCGCACTATGGCGGCGGGCTCTATGAGCGTGAGGTGGCGTACCTGGTGGACCACGAATGGGCGCGCACGGCGGCGGACATTCTGTGGCGGCGCAGCAAGCTTGGCTTGGTGTTCACGCCCGCGGAAACGGCCGCCCTTGAGGCCCGGCTGGCGGCGGGAGCCGTCGCCGCGGACGCGCCGGTGGCGTGAGCCCGCAGGGCTCTGCGCCGATCACGAGCCGGACGGCTTTTTGTTTGGCTGATCCAGGGCGGAAATCAGGATCCGCTCCGAGAAGCCGGCGGCGAACGCTAAGGTGAGCAGCGTGGCGGCGCGGATGAAGGCGGCGGCGCTGTCCAATGGCGTGAACGCGGCCTCAATCGTGGCCCGCCCGCCGCCTGGCGGGATGGTCATGGGCGGGGCCTCCGGCGACACGCCGAGCGCGTTGGTGAGCAGCTCCGTGCCCAGGACCGCGAACAAGCCCGCGACCAGGCCGATGATCGGCCTCAGAAGCGTCACCACACGGCTGGTGAACATGGTCGGCAGGTGTTCGCCCTGCACCAATTTCTGACTGGCGGACGCGCACGCGCCCAGCGCCCCCGCGAGCGCCCCCATGGACGCGATGTAGGGCAGCGCGAAGGGGCCCGCCTCGAGCGTGACCCAGCCCCAAATCGCCGCCGCTAAGGAGACGAACGTCAGGCTCATGATCACCGCGAGCATCACCAAACGATGCGATATGTCGTCCCGCGTCGCGTGTTGCTCATCGTTGTGCGCGTCGCGCATCTCCACGGCGACCTCTAAGGCGGCCGCGAGCGCCTTGGGGTTCGGCGCCGCTTTCGGCTTGGGGACTCCGAGCGCCGCCTGCAGCTGAAGACGCGCCGCCTCCCCCTCATCCACCGGCAAGGCGCGCGTGAGCGCGGGCCCAAGCGCGGCGGCCACCTGCCCCGCCGGCCAGGACGGCGCGTCGATCGTCTTCAAGAAGGGATCGAGGATGGCTTCGATCGCATCGGCGCGTTCATCGTCGACCTGATGCCGGGCGCGCAGCCGCTCTCGGCGCATCATCGGTATGAGCTCTTCGGCGCTGAGCAGGTGAAACTCCACCCGGCGCGCGCGCTTGAGCGCCCTCCAGCCCGCACTGGCGTCGCGCAAACGGCAGGCCGCGACCGCCTCGGCGTAGAGACGGCGTATCTCGTCAGCGACGCTTTGTTGATCGCCCGTGGCGGTGATGGTCTTGAAGCGGATCTGCTCCGCCAACCGGTCGGCCAAGCGGGCCAGGGACCGGTTTCGCTCCGCGGCGCGCGCGCGGCCGCAGCGCTCGCCGTCACAATCGGGAAGGCCGCACGACAAACACATGGTCTTGCCCGCCGCGGCCGGTGAGGACGCGGCGTCTCGCTCTGGGTTTCAAAGGGTCTCTGCGATGCTTTGGTGAGCGACGGTCTACGCGCCGTTCACCTTACCCAGCGTTAAGCAAGAACCAGGCCGCCGCCCGCGCGGGCGACGGCGCGGATGCAGGCCTCAGCCCTCCTCAAGCGTGAAGGTGAGCCCGGCCTTGTCGGTCAAGCGCGCAATCACGCCCGCGCCGAACGCGGCCGCCGGCGTGTACACGCCGCCGGGCAGGTCTTTGGCTTGCTCCAAGAGGCAGAGCGCGCATTCGGCGATCATCTTCGACGTCGAGCCATAACCCGGGTCGCGATCGCCCTTGACGCCCACGCGCAGTTTCGCGCCATCGGCGTCCTCGCCAAAGAAAGCGATGTCGTAGAAACCGGCCTCGCGCTCCGCTTTGGAGGGCCCGTCGCCCGGCGCCGGCGCATCCTCGCCGACCGCCTTGGCGATGGCGGCGCCGATCGCGTCAGCCGTCTGCCGGCCCTGCTCCCCCGGGCCTGCCAGCATCATCTCGTCATAGACGAAATCAGTCCCATAGGGATGGCCCATCAAAAAGTTCGAGCGATGCACATTGCGCGTGTTGATGGGCGCCATGATGAAGGGGGCCGACCAGCCGCCGACCGCGTCATCCTCGACGGGCTTGTGGCCAGGCGGCTGCGGCGGGCCCTCGAACCCCGGCGTCAGTGAAAAGGGCGACATCAGCAACATCTTGATCGCGTCGTCTTCGTGGGCGGCGGCGACGGTGGCGCGGAAGCTCGCGGCCGTGCCGCCGGAGAACGTGCCCTTCATGGCGCGGACGCGTCCCTTCACCCGCGACGCCGGGTGGCCGAGCTTGGCTTTGGCCTGCTCCTGCAAGAAGAAAACGCCAAGATCGAAGGGCACGGAGTCAAAGCCGCACGAAAACACGATGCGCGCGCCCGAGGCCTTCGCCTCCGCCTCGTGGCGATCGATCATGGTGCGCATCCAATGCACCTCGCCGCACAAATCCACGTAGTCCGTGCCGGCGGCCGCGCAGGCCGCCACGACTGGCGCGCCATAGAGCTGGTAGGGCCCCGCCGTCGTGAGCAGCACGTGGGTTTGGTCGGCGAGCATGCGCAGGGCCGCTGGATCCTGCGCGTCCGCGGCGAGCACAGGCGCGGCCGCGATGGCGGGCACGCCGTCCTCGGCGAGCTCCGCGCGCACGCGCTCAAGCTTCTCAGCGTTGCGCCCGGCCATCGCCCACCGCAACGACGCGTCGTCGCCCGCCCCGTAGGTGCGCGCGACATACTCGGCGACCAATCGGCCCGTGAAGCCGCTGGCGCCATAGATGATAAGATCAAAGTCTCGCGTGCGATCCATGGTCAGTTCGCTTTCCTATGTGATGGGCGAAGGGTGGGGCTCAGCGATGCGGCCCCCACATCTGTTCGAGCGGCTCAACGATACCGCCGTGTGCTGAGGACGAGGGCGATGGCCGCGGGGCAAACCAAACGCGACCGGCTGGAGGCGAAGGAAACGGCGATCGTGGAGGCGGCCGCCCATGTGTTTCTCCAACGTGGCCTCGACGGCGCGACCATGTCGGAGATCGCGCGCGCCGCCCAGGTCGCGGACGGCACTTTGTATCTCTACTTCAAGAACAAGACCGCGCTGATGATGGCGGTGGTGGCGGCCCATTGGGCCCGCATCACCCGCGGCGCGGAGGCGTCCGTGGAGGGGGTCGACGGGTTCTTCGCCCAGTTGGAGGCCCATGCGCGCTACCACATGGCGATGATCTGCGCCGATTGGCGGCTGATCGAGCTGCGCTTCGCGCTGCTCTACACCCAGCCTGGGGCGGAGACCGACGACACCCGCTACAAACGAGCCTATGCGGCCACCTTCGACCGGGTTTACCGGCGCGCGGTGGATCGGGGCGAGATCCGCGACGACGTGTCCACGGCGATGGCGCGCGACATGTTCTACGGCGCGCTGGAGTATTCGGGTCGAACGCTGGTGTATCACCGACCCGCTTCGGCGTTTGAAGAGACCATTCAGCAACTTCTGACCGTCATGCGTCACGGCTTCTCCCTCAACGTCGACGCCGCCCACTGCGACGATCGTGAGGCGCGGCTCACAACGCTCGTCGCGCGTCTCGAACGCGTGGCGACGCGTCTGGAGGCGGGCGGGGACGAGCCCGGCGGCGCTTAGACCGCTGGCGCGGGAGCGCGGCCCACCAACGCGGCTTTCGCCTCCTCATACTCGCGAATCAGACGTCCAACATACTCCCCCGCCGGTGGCGCGTCGTGAATGGCGCCGATGCCTTGGCCGCAGCCCCAAATGTCCTTCCACGCCTTCGCGTCCGTGTTGCCGCCGGACCCAAAGTTCATCTGGGACGGATCGCTTTCCGGCAAGTTGTCCGGATCGAGCCCGGCCGCGACGATCGACGGCTTCAAGTAGTTGCCATGCACGCCCGTGAACAGATTGGTGTAGACGATGTCCTCCGCCCCGCCGTCGACTATGGCCGTCTTGTACGCGTCAGACGCGTTGGCTTCGCGCGTGGCGATGAACGCTGAGCCAATATAAGCGAGATCCGCACCCATAGCTTCGGCCGCGAGAACGCCGCGGCCCGTGCTGATGCTGCCCGACAGCAAGAGCGGGCCGTCGAACCATTCGCGGATCTCATGGATCAACGCGAAAGGCGACAGCGCGCCGGCGTGGCCGCCCGCCCCCGACGCCACAGCGATCAGGCCGTCCGCGCCTTTGTCGATGGCTTTGTGGGCGAACACTTGATTGATGATGTCATGAAGAACGATGCCGCCATAGGAATGCACGGCCTGGTACACCTCCTCGCGCGCGCCCAGAGAACAGATCACGATCGGCACGCGATACTTCACGCACGCCTCCAAATCCCGCTGAAGCCGGTCATTGGAGCGGTGGACAATCTGATTCACAGCGAAGGGCGCGGCCGGCTGATCCGGATGGTCGCGGTCATGGGCTGCGAGCGTCTCGGTGATCTCAGCGAGCCATTCATCCAGTTTTTCCGCCGGACGCGCGTTCAGCGCCGGAAACGAACCGACAATGCCGGCTTTGCACTGCGCGATCACCAGCGCCGGATTGGAGACGATGAAGAGCGGCGCGCCCACCGCCGGAAGCCGCAGCTTCGTCCGCAAAATCTCTGGAAGCGCCACGCTTATCCCCCTGGGCTCGGAAATATGAATATGATTCAGGGTTTCTGAATGAAACTGTACGCGTCCGGGCGCGCGGCGTCCATCGGGCTTTTGGCGAGGCTGGTCAGGACGCCGGCGCGGCCAGGGCGCGCGCCAGCGCGTCGCGCCACCCGGCCTGCAACGCGCCGCGGTGGTCCGCCGGCATCGCCGGCTCAAACAGGCGCTGGACGCGGCGAAGCTCCGCCACGGCGTCGAGCGAGGCGTACACGCCCGCCTGCACGCCCGCCAAGGCCGCTGCGCCCAGGGCGGTGGTTTCCAACACGCGTGGCCGTTCCACCGGCGACGCCAGCACATCGGCGAGGAATTGGAGGAGCCAGTCGTTGGCGACCATGCCGCCGTCGACCTTTAGCGTGGTGACCGGCGCGCCGTCCTTCGCCATCGCCTCGAGCAAGTCCGCGGTCTGATAGGCGACCGACTCCAGCGCCGCGCGCGCGATCTCCGCCCGCCCCGCGCCACGCGTCAGGCCGGTGATCAGGCCGCGCGCCTCCGCCGCCCAATGGGGCGCGCCCAATCCCGCGAAAGCGGGCACGAGGTAGACGCCCTTGGTGTCGGGGATGCTGCGGGCCAGCGCTTCTGTCTCCGCGGCCGTGCCGATCACGCCGAGGCTGTCGCGCAGCCACTGCACCGCCGCGCCCGCAATGAAGATCGAGCCTTCCAGACCGTAGTAGGTTCGGCCCTCAATCCGCCGCGCGATGGTGGTCAGGAGGCGGTTGTGCGATTGCACCGCACGCTCGCCGGTTTGCGCGATGATGAAGCAGCCCGTGCCATAGGTGCTCTTCACCTCCCCTGGCGCGAAACAGGCTTGGCCCACGGCCGCGGCCTGCTGATCGCCGATCATCGAAAACACCGGGAGCGATCGTCCGAACAACGCCGGCGGCGTCGCGCCAAAGTCGGCCATGCAGTCGCGCACGTCCGGCAGGCCGGCCACGGGCACGTTGAACAGCGCCAGAAGCTCCTCGTCCCAGACGTTCGTGTGGATGTTGTAGAGGCTCGTGCGGCTGGCGTTGGTGGCGTCCGTGGCGTGCACGCCCGTTAAGCGCGCGAGCAGATAGGCGTCGACCGTGCCGAAGGCGAGCTCGCCACGGGCGGCGCGGTCCCGCGCGCCCGGGGCCTGATCCAGCATCCAGGCGAATTTCGTCGCTGAAAAGTAGGGATCGAGCACAAGCCCCGTCTTCGCCTGCACCGTCGGCTCAGCGCCATCGTCCTTAAGCCGTGCGCAGACGGCGCTGGTGCGGCGGTCCTGCCACACGATGGCGTTGGCGATCGGGCGCAGGCTTTCGCGCTCCCAGATCAACGCGGTTTCCCGTTGGTTTGTGATGCCGATGGCTTGGACTTGGCGGCCGGTTTTCGCCTCCGCGTCCGCGAGCGCCCGGCGGGCCGAGCCCAGCGTGCTCGCCCAGATCGCTTCGGGATTGTGCTCCACCCATCCCGGATGCGGATAAAGCTGCTCGAACTCCTCTTGAGCGACGGCGACGATCTCCGCGCGATCATCAAACACGATGGCGCGACTGGACGTGGTGCCCTGGTCCAGGGCGAGAACGAGGCTCATGACAGGCCCTCCGGACGATCCTCCCGGGCGCGGCGTTCTGTGGCGGCGGGTGCGGCGCGCTCCGACGGGAAGGGTTGTGGCATCCGTCGTCGCCGCCGGGCAAGGCGCAACACGGCGGGATGGGGTCAGGCGGCGTAGGGCGCGTCCAGCTCAAACACTTCCTGCACAGCCTCGGGCGACAGCGCGCTGTGCGCCGGGCCGGTGCGGGCGACGCGGCCCGCGCGCAGGACGATCACATGATCGGCGTGTTCGCGCACAAGCCTCAGATCATGAAGGATCGCCAGCACGCCCCACCCGTCGCCGGCCAAACCGCGCAGCAAGCGCATCAAGGCGATCTGGTGCTTGAGATCCAAGGCCGACGTCGGCTCGTCCAGAAGCAGCCAGCGCGTCACGCCGTCGGCCGGCGGCTCCCACACCTGGGCGAGCGCGCGCGCCAGCTGGACCCGTTGGCGCTCGCCCCCCGAGAGCGTGAGGTAATTGCGCTCCGCCAGCGCCGTCACGGCGGCCCGGTCCATCGCCTCCGCGATGATCCGCGCGTCGCGCGCCGAGTCCACGCGCGCGCCGCGGCCGCCCTGGTGGGGGCTGCGGCCCATGGCGACAACCTCGTGGACCAAAAACGGAAAACTCAGCGTGGGCGTCTGCGGCAACACCGCGCGCCGGCGCGCGAGGATCCGCGGCGGCGTTCGCGCGACGTCAACGTTGTCGAGCGTGACGCTCCCGCCATCAAGCGCAAGCGATCCCGCCAAAGCGGACAGGGCGGTCGTTTTGCCCGCGCCGTTGGGGCCCGCGATCACGGTCACGTCGCCAGCGCGCGCGGTGAGATCGACGGCGTCCAGGAGCGCGCGGCCGCCCCGGCGCACCGTCGCGTCGCGCAAGCACAAACTCATCGCCCAGACCCCATGGTCATCACTCTATGGCCCTCACCCCATCGCGCCGCGGCGCTTGTCGCGCAGCAGCAGCCACAGGAAAAACGGCGCGCCGATCGCGGCGGTCACCACGCCCAGCGGCAGCTCCGCCGGCTGCACCGCCAGCCGCGCCGTCACATCCGCGGCCAGCAACAGCGCCGCGCCGAGCAGCGCCGAGCCCGGGAGCACGTAGCGATGGTCCGGCCCCGCCATCAGCCGCACCAGATGCGGCGTGACGAGACCGACAAACCCGATGACTCCGGAGACCGCCACCGCAGCGCCGACGCCCAGCGCGGTCAGGATCGCCGCGCGCCGCTTGACGCTCTCCACATTGACGCCGAGATGGCGCGCGTCGACTTCGCCCAGCAGCATGCAGTTGAGCGGACGCGCCAGGGTTTGCAGGCCAATGGCGGCCACCGCCATCACAATGACCGCCGGGGCGACCGCGCTCCACGTCGCGCCGCCGAAGCTGCCGAGCGTCCAAAAGGTCAGTGTGCGGAGCTGCTCGTCGTCGGCCAGAAACGTCAGATACCCAATGCCGGAAAAGGCCAGCGCATTCGCCGCCACGCCCGCCAGAAGCATGGTCGCGACCACGACCCGCCCCTCATGCTGCGCAATGGCGTAGATGAACGCGACCGCCGCGAAGCTGCCCAAGAACGCCGCCATCGGCAAACCGACCGCGCCCGCCACGCCGCCGGCGCCCAACACAATCACCGCGACGGCCGCCAGAGCGCCGCCGGAGGACACCCCGATGAGCGTGGGATCGGCCAAGGGATTGCGAAACACGCCTTGCATCGTCGCGCCGGCCGCGCCCAGCGCGGCCCCGACGGCGAGCGCAAGCACCGCGCGGGGCGCGCGGATCGCCTCCACGACCGCCACCTTGACCGGAGCCACCGCGCCAGCGTCAGAGAGCGCGCCGCCCAAGCCCAGCTTGGTCAACGCAATCGCCAGCAATTCATCGGGACCGATGGCGACCGGCCCAAGCCCCAGCGCCAACGCGAAGGCCACAACCATCAGCACCGCACAGCCAGCGAGGATCACCCGGCCGCGGCGCGCGCGCGCGGAGCGCCACACCCGAGGGGCGGCGTCCGACACGCGGGACTGGGCGAGGTCGACGGTCGCGCCGACGCTGGGAACCGCGTGGTCGGATGCGGCCTCGGCCACGACGACCGGCGCCGCGGCCTTGCCCGCGCGGGGCGATGCGACGGGGGCAGGGTCTTGGGCGAAGGCGCGCACGTCCAACGCCCTCACCCAGCGCCCTCGGCGCGTGCGGCCTTCGCCAACGCACCGAGCGCCATGGGCGTGCGGGGTCCGAAATTAAGCGCAGCCGTGGGGTCCACGACCACGATCCGCCCGGCCTGCGCCGCGGCGGTCAACGCCAAGGCCGGATGAGCCGCCACAGCGTCGACGCCGCCCATGGCTTCGACCTGATGGGCCATGGTGAAGATCACGTCCGGGTCCGCCGCGACGGCGGCCTCGAGCGACAGCGCTTTGTAGCCTTGCTCGCTGGCGAACACGTTCTCGACGCCGATCAGATCCATGACCGCCGCAGCGGCGGTGCCCGCCCCGGAAGCTTGAGGGCCGGCCCCCTGCCCGACATTGAGAAAGAACAACCCACGCGGCCGATCGTCGAAGCCGGCGAGAACCGCTTCGGCGTCCCGCCAATCGGCGTCGATCTGCGCCAGCAGCGCCTCGCCCGCCGCGCCAGCGTCGAGCACTTCAGCAACGGTTTGGACCTTCTCGCGCACCGCGTCGATCGTGTACGCGCCAGACACCCGCACCAACGGCGTTCCGGCGTCGCCGAGCTGGGCGATCGTCGCCTCCGGCCCTGCGATGCCGCCCAGAAGCACGAGATCCGGGTTTGTGGAGAGAACGCCCTCCGCCGCCAAGTTGCGGGCGTAGCCCACCTTGGGCGTGGCGTTGGCGACTGGCGGATGCACGCTCGTGGTGTCGGTGGCGACGACGCGATCGCCCGCGCCCAACGCGTAGACGATCTCCGTCACATCACCGCCGACAGACACGATCCGCTGCGGCCCGTCATCGGCGGCCGCCGCGACGCCACAGGTCGCCGCGAAGCCCATCAGGCCAACCAACGCCCGACGGACGGACACACTCAACAGGGCCATGATCGGCCTCCTCACGCCACACACGCGGTCCAGCTCGCCGCGAAGAACCGGGTTTACGCCGCCACCGTTTCAGGCCGCGGCAACGCCTTCAGCAGCGCGCGCCAGCTTTCGAGCTCCGGATTGCCGGGTTTCCGTTCGCCGAAAAACATCACGAAGTTCTTGCCGCTCTCGTCGAACAATTCGAGCGAGGTGACGTCGCCGTCGCGCGTGGGCTTGCGCACGACATAGGCGTGAGCGATGTGATCCTCGCGCAGGTGCAAGTTGAAGCCGGGATCCAACACGTTCAGCCACGGCCCCATGACTTTAATGGCCTTCACCGGGCCGGTGTGGATTTGAATACACCCGCGATTGCCGACGAAACACATAATCGGCGCGCCAGTGTTCGCCGCGCCTTCGAGCATGGCGCGGGCGGCGGCCGGGTCCACAGGCTCCACGAAATCGTCCCCCGCCAGGCGCATGGCCTGATGGCGTCCGACCTTGAAGTCCTTCAGCATGCCGAAGAAATCATGGGTGTCTTGGAGCGCGGCCCAGTGGGCGCGCAAGCCGTCAACATCAATGTCGGTGTCCGGCAGATCCGACGGCAGCGCGGGCAACGGCAGCGTCGTGATCGAATCCGTCTGCTCGGCGGCCGCAAAATCCGCCGCGATCGCCGCCCACGCGTCCAGATTTGTCTCCGCGCGCGTGAACACCTTGTGCACCGCGACGCCGGCGGCGTCGAAGAACTGGAAGGAGCGGCGCACGGACCCGTCGTCCAGCGTGTCCGACACCTCGTAGCCGTGGCGCCAATGGCTCATGAACAGGCGCAAATCGATGTCGTGATTGAGCACGATCCCGTGGCCCGGCTGGACCGTGACGTTGCCGTACTCGCCCACTTTCTCGTGGACCACATGGTCGTTGCGGGTCAGCGCCATAATCGTGCCCACGGCGGGCAACCGGGTGAGGAGCTCGCCAAAGTCCCCATCAAGCCGAACCGCGCGCTCGCCCACTTGCGAGGCGATGAGCGCCGCTTCGCTCACGCCGAGCGCGGCCGCGACGTCCCGGGCGCGCGTTTTCGGCTGCTCCCGCAGGAGGTCCGCCCAGGCTTGACGAATCTCAGCGCCGGATTTCGGGGCCGCGGTTTCCGTCTGATCCATGATCATTGCACTCTCCTCACCTGTTCCGCCGCCGCCACCGCGTGGCGGGTCGCCTGCGCTCGCCATCCGCCGCCGGCGCGTCCCATTGCGCCAAGGAGGGCAGTCTCAACGCGAGGCGCATTTCGTCGCACCGAACGCCTGGCGCTGAAAATATGCAACTGTGTCGCACTTGCAATTCGATCTCAGCTAAGGAAAGGATAACCGCAGTTGAGAGGCATTCGCAAGTCCTCGCTTAGGCGTATGGAGGGGCACGATGACGCACCACACGATTTCACAGCCAGCTTGGAGGGGTCGCCATCAGCGCGCCGCGCTGAACGGGGTCGCCATCGCGACGCTTGCGGCGGGCGCGTTGCTGTGGGTCGACGGCGCGTCCGCTCAGGAAGAAACGCCGCCGCCGGAAACGACCGACGCCACGGCGACCGCGCCGGCTTTTGGGGCCGCCGAGGCGGACGCCAGCGGCGAAGTCAGCGACGTCATCACGGTCTACGGGACGTCCAACCCGTTGCCCGTGTTCAAATATCCCGGCCAGGTCAGCGTCGTGGGCCGCACGAATGTGGACGTCTTCGCGCCGAGCGCGATTTCAGACTTGCTGCGCGATGTGCCGGGGCTTGAGTTTTCCGGGGGCCCGCGACGCAGCGGGGAAACGCCGGCGATCCGCGGCTTGAGCGACCAGAATGTGCTCGTGCTCATCGACGGCGCGCGCCAATCGTTCAACTCCGCGCATGACGGACGTTTCTTCATCGACCCCGACTTGATCGGCACGGCTGAGGTGGTGCGCGGGCCGGCCTCCTCCCTCTACGGGTCCGGGGCGGCCGGCGGCGTGTTGGCGTTTGAAACGGTGGACGCGGCGGATCTCTTGCGCGGCGAGGAAGCGTTCGGCCTGCGCCTGCGCTCGGGCTATCAGGACGTCAACAACGAGGCCTTTGGCTCGGCCACCGGCTTCGCGATGATCGGGAACTTGGACCTGGTCGGCTCCGTCGGCGTGCGCCGTTCCGGCGACATCGAGTTGGGCAACGACACCACGCTGCCGTCGGATGACGAGATCCTCACCAGCCTGTTAAAGGCCGAGTACGCTCTGACGGACGCCTGGCGACTGGAAGCCTCCTGGGCGCGGTTTGAGAACAACGCGGTGGAGCCCAACAACGGCCAAGGCGTCGTTCCGCCGGACGATCCGGTGCTTGGCGCCGACGTCGAGAAGGAGATCATCACCAACACCTTCCGCGGCGCGGTGGCGTTTGATCCTCGGTCGACGTGGATCGACGCGCGCGTGACCGGCTACTTCACCGACACCGGCGTGGAGGAGGTCGACCCAACCTTCTTCGACCCGGACAACCCCAACGTGGTCGGGCGCACGGTGGACCGCGACGTCGAGACCATCGGCGTCAACGCCCGCAACGTGTCGCGGTTTTCCGTCGCGAACATCGACGCCGCGGTGACCGTGGGCGTCGACTGGTTCGAAGACAGCCAAGACGGCCGGGACTCCAACGTCTCCGACCTCACGCGCGCCGGCGTGCCGAGCGGGTCGACGGAATTCCTCGGTCTCTTCGCGCAACTGGAGACCACGATCGACCGGCCGCTGGGTCTGCCGGGGGACTTTGTGTTCATTCCCGGCATCCGCTTCGACGATTTTGAGAGTGAGGTGGACGGCGAATTCACCACCGACGACGACGCCTTCTCCCCGCGGGTGGCTGGCAGCTACGGGCCGGTGGAGTGGCTGCGCGTCTTCGGCAGCTATGCGGAAGCCTTCCGCGCGCCCGCCATCGGAGAGCTCTTCCTCGAAGGACCCCACTTCCCCCAAGCGCACCCGGTGTTGTCGGACTTCACCGTGAACCCGCCGGTCTTCGTGCCCGCGTTCAACAATTTCGTGCCGAATCCGAACCTCGAGCCGGAAGACTCACAAACCATCGAGTTCGGCGCGGGCGTGGACTTCCGCAGCGTGCTGTTCGCCGGCGACCGCTTCCAAGCCAAAGCGTCCTACTACCAGACGGACGCCGAGGGTCTGATCAACATCTTCGTTCTCGGCGACGACGGCGCGCCCTTCACCGGCGGTCCTGGCACCTTCAGCCCGAGCTGCTTCACGCCGCCCTTCTTCCCGTGCAGCGCCGGCACGACGGAAAGCCGGAACGTCGACGACGCCGAACTCGACGGGATCGAGGTGGAGGCGATCTATGACAGCCGCCGCCTGCGCGCCCAAGCCACTTACGCCACCGTCAATGGCGAAGACACCGAGACCGGCGAGGATCTCGGCACGCTGACGCCGGACCGCTTCAATCTCGACGTCCGCGGCAAGTTCCCGGAATGGAGCCTTGATGTCGGCGGGCGGGTTCAGCTCGCCAATGAATTCCGCCGCTTCGCTTTCGACAGCAATGTGGGCGGGCTCGTGCTGGCGGAGGAGAGAGCGTCCTACGCGGTCCTTGATCTCTATGCGTCATGGCGGCCGCGCTTTTTGGACGGCGTGCGCGTCGACGCCGGCGTCGACAACGTCTTCGACACGAACTACGAGCGCGTGTTTGAAGGCGTCAGCGAACCGGGGATCAATCCGCGGGTGGCGGTCTCTTACCAGCTTGCGTTTGGGGGTGGTCGGTGACGCCGAAGGACCGTCGCGCGTGGGACCTCGCCGGGCGCGCGCCAGCGGGGACGGGCTTTCCCGCGATCCCGGCGGCGCGCGTCGCGCCCGCCGCCGGCTCCGGCGATGCGCGCGTTGGTCTGGGCATGGCCGCCGGTCTCAGCGTCCTGGGACTGAGGGCGTGCGGTCCCGCCGGCGCCCACCGCCCCTGCGCGGCGGCGGTGCGGGCCTATGCCCTGGCGTTGGGGAGCGACGGCGCCGCGGCGCTGTCGTGCTTCATCCATCTGGTGCGCAGCCTCGCCCACCGCGGCCGTCGCGCGATCCGTTTGGCGATCCCCGGAGCCGACGGCGTGACGGCCGACGAGCTGAGCGCGCTGGCGGCGCTGAACGCCGCGCAAACGGGCGACGCCGCGGCGGCGGATCATCTCGTTTGGCTGTTCGGCGGCCCTGTCCCGCCCATGGCCCTGGCGGCGGTGGAGACCGCGGCCGGCATTCTCGCCGGACGCGGCTATTGGGTCGCAACGCCCGCCGCCGCGCCGCGCCCGAACGCGCCGACGCCGCCGCGGGTGGTCGCCGCGCGCTAGCCCCGTCACCCTTATGTCGCAGGCCGCAGAACCCTGTGCTTATGCTATGCAAACCTTGGGTTCTGTAGGGCAAGACGGCGCTGGAGGCGAACATGACGCGGGTGACGGTGAACACGGTCAGCTCTGACCATGTGTGGGGTTGGCTGGGCGCCGGCTGGCGGGACTTGGTCGGCTCCGGCGGCCTCAGCGTCCTCTATGGTCTGGTGTTTGTCGCCGTTGGCCTCGCCATCACCGGCGGACTGTGGAGCGCGGGGCTTTCGGCCGCGATCCCGGTGGCGGCCGGCGCGTTCGCGCTTGTGGGGCCGTTGATGGCGGTCGGCCTCTATGAAATCAGCCGCCGGCGCGAAGCGGGCGAACCCCTGAATTTGGGAAGCATTCTGTTTGTGAAGACCGCCGCGCCAAGCCAAGTGGCGCTGATCGGCTTCGCGTTGATGTTCCTGCTCTTGGTGTGGGCGAACAGCGCGCGTCTGCTCTTTGCGCTCTTCTTCGCGGGCGATTATGTGCCGCTGCAAGAGTTCAGCGCGTATGTCCTCACCCATCCCGATGGGCTGCAGCTCGTGACCGTCGGTTCTCTGATCGGCGGGGCGATTGCGTTCCTGGTGTTCTCCGTCAGCGCGGTGTCGCTGCCGCTGCTGATGCACAAGCCCATCGACGCCGGCACGGCCATCGGCGTCAGCGTCACCGCCGTGCGCAAGAATTTCGGCCCCATGTTGCTTTGGGCCTGGATCATCGCCGTGACCGTCGCGGTGGGTGTGGCGACCGCGTTTGTCGGGTTGGTCTTCGCGTTCCCGCTGCTGGGTCACGCCACCTGGCACGCCTATCGCGACTTGGTGTCGACGGAAGAGGTCGCGCCGGCGGGCGTTGGCGCCGCGGCGTCCGCCTAGCGCGCCAAGGCGGCTTCGGCGGCCAGGGCGGCGGCGCTTACGGTTTTGGCCGGTCGTCGTCCTCAAGCAGGATGCGCTCGGCGGCGCCCTTGAGGTCGTCGTATTGATCCGAGCGCAGGGTCCACAGAAACGCGGCCAGCCCCGCCACGCTGAGCGCCAGGGCGGCGGGGATCAAGAACACTAAGACATCCATCCCGGCCTTCTCCCTGGCGTGCTCGGACCGCGTTGGCGAGCGCGCCTCACCCCCGACCCGCAGCCACGCTCCCCGCCCGGAGGGCCGCGCTCACAGGCGCCGCCCCGCCGGCGGAGCGGCGCCGGCTCTCGATCGCGCGGGCGCCGCGCGATCCGCCGCCTTGCCGCAGGGCGTTGAGCGTCACCACAATAGACGAACCGGACATCGCGGCGGCGGCAATCAGCGGCGTCACCAAACCCGCCGCCGCCAGCGGCACGGCGCAGGCGTTGTAGAGCGCCGCGAACGCGAAGTTCTGCAACACGCGCCGACGCGCGGTCTTCGCCGCCGCAAGCAAGTCAACCAATGGCGCCAAGCTCTCGCCCTGGAGCACAACGTCCGCCGCATTCTGGCTGACATCAAGCGCTGACCCCGGCGACACCGAGGCGTGCGCCCGCGCCAGCGCCGGCGCATCGTTCAGGCCATCGCCAACCATCAGCACGCGCCGGCCTTCCGCCGCCAACACGTCCAGGCGCGCGATCTTGTCCTGGGGCGTGGCTTCGGCCCGCCAGTCCTCAAGACCCAGGGTCGCGGCCACCCGCGCGGCTTCCGCCGGGGCGTCGCCGGTGAGCATCTCCACGCCCAAACCGCGGGCGCGCAGGCCCTTGATCATCGCAGCGGCGTCCGGGCGGAGCGTCGTCGCGACGTCGAAGCGCACCGGCGCCGCGTCGCCGAGCGCGAACCAAAGCGCGGCGCGCCCGTCCTCCGTCTCCGGCGTCACGCCAAGCCATGCCGGCGAGCCCAAGCGCGCAGGCACGCCATCGATTCGCGCCTCCACCCCACGGCCTGGGACTTCACGCGCTTCCGCGGCCACGGGCCCCGCGCCGGCATAGGCCGCCAGGGCGCGGGCTTTAGGATGGCGGCTCGCGCGGGCGAGCTGGGCGGCCGCCTCCAGCCGGGCGGCGGCGGCGTCGCTCGGCGGCAGCAGGCGGGATGTGCTCAGGGTCAGCGTTCCGGTCTTGTCGAACACCACGTGGTCGATCTCAGCCAAACGCTCCAGCGCGTCGCCGGATTTCACCAAGAGCCCGCGCGCAAACAACCGGCCGGTCGCGACCACCTGCACCGCCGGCGCCGCGAGCCCCAACGCGCAGGGACAGGTGATGATCAAGAGCGCGATGGCGTTGAGCGCGGCGGTCTGAAAGCCGCCGCCAAGGAGGAGCCACCCCACGAATGTCAGAGCCGCCGTGCTGTGGACCAGCGGGACGTAAAGCGCCGCCGCCTTGTCGGCCAAGCGGACATAACGGGTCTTCGCCTGCTCGCCCGCCTCCATCAACCGCGCGAGGTCGGCGAGGAAACTGTCAGCGGCGCGGGCCGTCGCGCACACGGTCAGGGGCGCGGTCAAATTGATCATGCCAGCCGACAACGGAACGCCCGGATGAACCGTCTGCGGCGCACTCTCTCCCGTCGCGAGGGAGACATCCAAGTCCGAGACGCCCTCCTCCACCATCGCGTCCACGGGCGAGCGGTCTCCCGGCGCGAGCAGCAGCCGATCGCCAACGACGATATCGCCCGCGGCGACGGCGGCGACGGCCCCGTCCGCGCCGATGCGGCTGGCCGTGGCGGCCTGCAGCGCCAGGAGGTCCCGCGCCGCGCGGCGCGCGCGGCGGCGCAACGCGTGATCCAGCCAACGACCGATCAGCAAGAAGAACAGCAGCATCACCGCCGCGTCGAAATAGGCGTGCGTCTCCCCCGCCAGGGTTTGGACGACGCTCATGCTCAGCGCGAGGATCACAGCCAGGGAAATCGGAACGTCCATATTGGCGCGGCCCGCGCGCAAGGCCGTCACCGCGCTCTCGAAGAACGGCCGGCCCGCGAACGCCGCCGCGGGCAAAGCGATGAGCGCGGAAATCCAGTGGAACAGATCGCGCGTGATCGCCCCCATTTCGCCGTCATGGCCAGCCCACACGGAGACCGACAGCAACATCACGTTCGCCGTCGCAAACCCGGCCACCGCCATGCAGACCAAAAGCCGGCGGCCCTCAGCGTCGTCAGCGCTCAGCGCCTTTTGCGGTTCAAACGGCGCCGCGTGGTAGCCCAACCGATCGAGCGCCGTGGTGATCGCTTTCGGGGCGAGGCGGTCTTCGTCAAACGTGACACGGAGTTTGCCGGTCGAGAGGTTGAGCCGCGCCGTCTCCACCCCGTCGAGGGCTGTGACGCCGCCTTCGATTTTTTTGATGCATCCCGCGCACTTCGCCCCGCGCACGAGCAACTCCAGCTCCGCGCCGGCGCTGGAATGGCGCACAAAGGGGGCCGGGTCCGCGGCGTGGCCGCTGGCGTCCGCGGGCGCAAGGCCGCTGGGACAGCCCGCCTCCAGATCGGAGGTCGAACGCGCTTCCGTGTCGAGGCTCATGGTCATCTCCCTCGCACGCGCCGCCCGTCACGGACGATGCTAGCGCACGACAAACCGGCGCTCAGCTTCAAAGGGCGCGCCATCGGGAAACTCCGTGCGCACCACAAGACGCCATTCCCCGGGCGCGACATCGGAGGCGACGCCCGCATAGGTTCCCCGATCCACCTCCAAAAACGCAACGGGACGGTCCTCGGCGTCCGTGACCGAACGCTCCAAGCCGGCCTCCAGCGTCATCCCGGTCACCGGCGCGCCGGCGCCGTCGGCCATGACGACCTGGAGTCTCAACTCGCCGGTTTCGGCGTTCCAGACGTGCTCGATGCCCGCCCGCCACCCGCGTTCGGCTTGGACCGCGCGGTCTTCAAGGGTGCGGTTGAAATCCTTGGCGAGGCCCCGCTTAAAGGGCTGGTCCACCACCAGACCCGGGAAACTGCGGGCCGCTGCGGTGATGAAGACCGCGTTGACCGCGATGACCACCGCGAAAAACGCCACCATGGCGATGAGCACGTGCCGGCCGGTGATTTCGCCGCTGCGGCGCGCCGCACGGCGCACGGCCGGGGACGGCTCCTCGTCGTCGCGCCACGTCATCGGTCGTACCCCGTCTGCAGCATGGTCTCCTCCTGGACGGATTCTCCCGTCGCCGGATTGGTGATCGTCACGGTCACCGGCAAGGACGCGGCGTCAATGGAGCCCGCCGGCGCGGTGACGAACAGCCGGTAAGGCGTGACCGTGTCGGCCACGCCGGTGAGGACCGCTTCGGCGCCCGCCACGTCCTGGCCGATCACGCGGATGCTCAGCCCCTCGGGCCCGTCGACCGCCAAGCGGAAATCCTGATCCGTGTTGCGTTTGTTGACGATTTTCACGTCGTAGCCGTTGCGCACCGAACCGTCCGACAAGCGCACGAAGTTCGGGTTGCGGTCGCGCAGAACGTTGAGATCCAGCGCCGTGCGGGTGGAGAGGCCCACCAGCATCACGGCCCCGACCAAGGCGAACGCCCCGCCGTAATAAACCGTGCGCGCGCGGATAAGGCGGAAGCTGTCCTTGCCGCCCGCAAGCCGGCGTTCGAGGTTCGCGCCGCTGTCATACGCGATCAGCCCCTTCGGAAGGCCTACTTTCTCCATCACGGAATCGCACGCGTCGATGCACAGACCGCAATTGATGCACTCCAGCTGATCGCCGTCGCGGATGTCGATCCCCATCGGACACACCGCCACGCACTGGTTGCAGTCGATGCAGTCGCCGCGGCCCTCCCAGGTCTCACCCTTTTTGTGACGGCCGCGGGGCTCTCCGCGATCGTGGCGGTAGGTGACCTCCAGCGTCTCGCGATCCGTCATGGCGCCTTGGATCCGCGGCCACGGGCACATGTAAGTGCACACCTGCTCCCGCATCATCCCGGCGAGCGTGTAGGTCGTGAAGGTCAGAATGCCGGCGAACAAGTAGGCCGAACCCGGCGCCGCGCCGGCGAAGAAGTCCCGCGCCAGGGTCGGCGCGTCATGGAAATAGAGGATCCACGCGCCCCCGGTCGCGAAGGCGATGAGAAGCCAGATCGCGTGCTTCAGGCTCTTCTTCGCGATCTTTGACGGCGTCCACGGCTGCGCGGCCAAGCGCATGCGCTTGTTGCGATCGCCCTCCACAAACCGCTCGACCGCGATGTAGAGGTCCGTCCACACCGTCTGGGGACAGGCGTAGCCGCACCACAGCCGGCCATACACCGCCGTCACAAGAAACAGCGCCAGGGCGGCCAGGATCAGCAGCCCTGTGATGTAGTACACTTCCTGCGGCCAAATCTCGATGAAAAAGAAGTAAAAGCGCCGTCCCTCGAAGTCGACGAGCACCGCTTGATCAGGCTCGCCTAAAGAGCGCGGCCAGCGCACCCACGGCAACCCATAGTAAATCCCGAGCGTGGCGAACAACAGCACCCATTTGATGGCGCGAAACGGCCCATGCGCAAGCTTGGGGTAAATCGGCTCGCGCGCCTTATAAAGCTTCCGCGCCGCCGTCGAGTTCACCGCCGCGACGTCCAGTCGGGCCACGCCGTCGGCGGCCATCGCCGACTGCGACGGACCTGGAGGAATGATCGTGGTCATGGGCGGCCTCCCATCGCCGCGTGGGCCGGGCGACCGCCGCCGAAGCCCCGCCTTTGAGATATTGCGCGGCGCGTCCCGGCGACGATGGGACGGTTCGCCGCGCCTTATGTCTCGCCGCCGCCGGGTGTCGAGCCCGCGGCGACGTCAGCCGCCCGAGGCCCCGCCGTCGCCGCCCGCTTGCGCGGACTGGGTCGACACGCTCTCGCCGCCGCCCAGGCTGTGCACATAGACCGCCAAGGCGTCGATCACCGGCTCGTCCAACCGACCGGTCCAATACGGCATCACACCGTAGCGGGCGGCGTAGATGGACTCGTAGATCGCTTCGCGCTCGCCCCCGTAGAGCCAATCGGCGTCCGTCAGATTGGGCGCGCCGAAGTCATGCTGGCCGCGCCCGTCGGCGCCATGGCACGCCGCGCATTGGATCTCGTAGGTCTCCCCGGCGCGCCCAACCGCCGCCGCGTCGGCTTCCTGGCCGGAGAGGTTTACGACATACTCGACCAAGTCGTTGATCTCGCCGTCGGACAACAAGCCCGTCTCGCCGTAGGCCGGCATTTGCGAGAAGCGTGAGTCGGGATTGTCGTTGCGGATCCCGTAGGCGATCGTTTGGCGGATCTCCTCAAGGCGACCGCCCCACAACCACGCGTCGTCGTTGAGGTTTGGATAGCCCACAAAGCCCTGGGCGCCCGAGCCGTGGCAGGTGGCGCAATTGTCGCCAAACGCCGATTCGCCCGCAGCCAGCGCGAATTGCAAGAGTTCCGGATCCCGCTCGATCTCGCCCAGGGACTGGGCCGCGGAAAGGCGTTCAAAGAAGGGGCCGCGGGATTCCGCCAACTCCGCCAAATCGGCGGCGACGATCAGCCGCTCGGAATGGCCGCGCAGACCGCGCGACGCCCCGTCCGCGCCTGGCAAGCCCGGAATGGCGGGCATGAAGATCATGTAGATCACAGACCATGCGATGGTGGCGTAGAAGATCCAAAGCCACCAACGCGGCAGCGGGCTGTTCAGTTCCTTGATGCCGTCCCATTCATGACCGGTCGTCTCAACGCCGGTGACGTCGTCGATTTCGTTCTTGTCGCTGCTCATCGTGTCTTCTCCTGCCCGGCGGAACCGGCCTCGGCCGCGGCGGGCGGCTCATCTTGCAAAGGTTGGGCGGCGGCGCGGCTGAACTTGGCGCGATTGCCAGGCCAGAGCGCGTAAACGACCGCCACGACGAACGGCACGATCATGAAGAACATGCCCCAGGTCTGAGCGAAGGATGACAGCGTCTCATACATGGCTCATCGCACTCCCCTCACTCCGCCGGCGCGCGCGCGCCTGAGCCAAACGCGCGCCCCGGCTCCGTCTTCATCGCGGCCGTCGACCGTCCGCACTCACCGAATGTTCGCCACGTCCTCGGCTTGGTAGGTCGAGAAATCGACCATGGTGCCGAGCACTTGCAGGTAGGCGATCAGCGCATCCAACTCGGACAACCGCTCGGGATTGCCGTCAAAGTCACGGATCTGCGCGCCGGGATAGGACGCCAGGATGGCGTCGTACCGGTCCGAGTACTGATCGACCTGTCCTTCCAGATCGGCCCTCGCGTTTGCGATCATGTCCTCGGTGTAAGGCACGCCGAGCGCGCGGTTGGTCGCCAAGTCCTTTTCGATGGTGCCGTAGAAGAGGTCCTTCTTCTCCAAGAAGGCGTAGGGCGGCATGATTGACTCCGGCACCACCGAGCGCGGATTGCGCATGTGATCCTGGTGCCAATCGTCCGAGTACTTGCCGCCCAGCCGCGCCAGGTCCGGCCCGGAGCGCTTGGAGCCCCATTGGAACGGCCGGTCATACATGCTCTCCGCCGCGAGCGAGTAATGGCCATAGCGCTCCACCTCATCGCGCATCGGCCGCACCATCTGGCTGTGACAGACGTAGCAGCCTTCGCGGATGTAGATGTTGCGCCCCGCCAGCTCGAGCGGGCTGTAGGGACGCACGCCCTCCACCTTCTCGATTGTGTTGTCGAGGTAATAGAGCGGCGCCAGCTGAACGATGCCGCCGATGGAGACCATCACCAAAATCCCGACGATCAGGACTAAGGAGTGCCGTTCAAAGATACCATGCCATTTCATGATCCGCCTCCTACTCCCTCTCGTTACTCAGCCGGAGCGACGCCGCCGGCCGGCGATGTCGCCGTTTCGACCTCCGCCTTCCGAACGTGGCCGCGGGCCGTCATGTACAAATTGTAGATCATGATGAACGCACCCACTAAGTAAAGCAGTCCGCCAAGCAAGCGTATGACATAGTAGGGGTGCATCGCCTCCACGGTTTCAACGAACGAATACTCAAGGAAGCCGAACTGATTGTAGGCGCGCCACATCAAACCTTGCATGATGCCGGACACCCACATGGCGGTGATGTAAAGCAAGATGCCCAGCGTCGAGATCCAGAAGTGCCACTCCACCAACGCCTCGGAGTACAGGCGACGACGCTTCCAGAGCCACTGGGTCAGACAGTAGAGAGCGCCAAAGCTGATGAAGCCGACCCAGCCGAGCGCGCCGGAATGCACGTGGCCGATGGTCCAGTCCGTGTAATGGGACAGCGAGTTCAC
>CAZGLY010000004.1:0-108232 GCA_964526675.1 uncultured Caulobacterales bacterium | reverse complement strand
GCGTTGCTTTCGAGGCGGCGGCGCGGCGCGCTTCGGCGCCGCCGCGTCGGGCGCGCCGGCGGCGGCGGCGGCGCGCCGACGCTGGCGCAGGGCCTCACGGGTCCGCTCCAGTTGACGCCGGCGCAACACGGCCGGACTGGGCCGGGAGAACGCAAGCAACGCCATAACGGCGCCGGCCATCGCCCCGAAGGGCGCCGCCGCGAACGCGCCCAACACGCCGATAACGAGCGCCGAGCCCAAACCGGCCTCCGTCAACGCCCTCCACGCCGGTCCCGGGGCGTCGCCAACAATGGCCTGGCCCGCGGCGAAGACGCCCACGCCCAGACCGAGCGCCAGCGCTGACAGAGCCGCAACGCCGGCTCCTTCGGCCACGATGTGCAAGCGGCGAATCCGAGAACGCCCCCGTGTCGCAATCAGCCATGGCGCGCCGACCACGCCGGCGGCCGCCAATCCCAGGCCGACAAAGCCGGCCAGGGCGCGCGCGGCGTCCGTCGCCAGATGCGGGTCGGCGGCGCGTGAGGGGTCCATCGTCGTCTCGAAGACGACCAAGAGGATCGTCGCGGCGAGGGCGGCGACACTTACCCCGCCGCTTGCCCCGGCAATCGCCCACACTCGTCGCGGGCGGCGCAGCGTCAGTCGCGTCAGATCGCTCATGGCGCGGGACACTAGCGGTCTCAGGCCTGGCGCGAAACCGGATTCCGAGCCGAAATCCTGCACATGCGCGGCGATCGACAGAGCGGCGACGGTGATCGCGGAACCGTGTGAGCGCCCGCCTCGAACCGCCAGTCCTGTGGGATCGGTCGGATGGCGAAGGCGTCCATCCGTCCGCCACGCGGACGCGGCGCCAATTACCGCCCTGGCGCGTTTTCAGAAAGGCGCTAGTCTACCTTTCGCCTGACGCTTCATGACGTTTGAGGTCGTGGGCGGCTGGCGGCGTCCGACAGGATGGACCGCCGCGTCCATGGGTATGCGTACTGCGTGTGTGTGTAAGCTTGGCAAGCGGGTGCGGCGTGCAATCACAAAAGAAGCGGGCGGACACACCGCCGAGCGATAGGCGGGAGCCCGACGCGGCTGCGGTGGCGCGGGCCGTGGGCGTCGCGGGCGTTGGCGTTTGGGACTTCGACCTGCGAAGCGGCGAGGCGTTTGTGTCCGGCGTGGCGATCCCGCCGGATCCCCGGTACGCGGCGGATCCGCGCCTGTTGATTGACGATCCTTTGGGCGTGGTCGCGGCCTCGGACCGTGAGGCGGTGCGGCTTGCCCGCGAGGCCCATTGGCGCGGCGAGACGCCGGAGTTTCGCGCCGTCTACCGCTATGCGGCGCTCGGGCCGACCGGCCGGGTGTGGGTTGAGGCCGTTGGACGTCTGGAGCGGGACGACACCGGCCGGCCGGTGCGCTTCACGGGCGTCGTGCACGACGTCACGGCGCGCCAAGCCGCGCATGATGATCTGGCGCGCGCGAAGCAGGCCGCCGAGCACGCCGCGGCGGCGAAGGATCGCTTCTTGTCCATGATCTCGCACGAGTTGCGGACGCCGCTGAACGTGATCGTGAACTTCGCGCGTTTGGCGTTGCGCGAAGCGCCCGCCGGTCGGGTGCGGGAGATGATGGCGGCGGTGGTGCGCGGCGGGGATCGGATCACCGCGGTCATTGAGAGCATTTTGGACTTTTCCGCGTTGGAGGAGGGCCAATACCGCCTCGAGTGCGAGCCGTTTCGCTTTGATGAGACGGTGCGCGCGGCGGTTGGCGCGGTTCGTGACGTCGCGGAGGCGAAAGGCCTGGCGCTGTCGGTCACGATCAAGGACGGCGCGGACGAACCGGTGCTGGGCGACAGCTTGCGCGTGCGCAAGATCCTGCTGAACCTGATCGAGAACGCGGTGAAGTTCACGGATGACGGGGAGGTCAGCGTGACCGTCTCGCGGGATGACGCCGGCATGATGGTCGACGTGGCCGACACCGGCCCCGGCGTGCCGCGCGATCTGGCGGACGCGGTGTTCGATCCCTTCCGCCAGGCCGACATCGGAATCACCCGCGCCCATGGCGGTTTGGGCCTTGGTCTGACGGTGGCGACGCGTTTGGCCACGTTGATGGGCGGCGGCGTTACGCTCGCGCGGTTGGGGGCGCCGGCGCGCGGCCGGGCGGGCGCGTGCTTCCGCGTGCGTCTGCCCTTGCCGGCCGCTCATGGCGACGACACGCATCGCGCGGCGAACGACCAGAGTCGCCTGATGGACGTGTTGGTGGTGGACGACAACGACACCAACCGAAAACTGATGGACCTGCTCCTCGGCGGCCTTGGCCACCGGGTCACGTTGGCGGTCAACGGGGTGGAGGCGGTCTCCGCGGCGCGCAAGCAGAGCTTCGACGTGATCCTGATGGATCTGCACATGCCGCGTATGGACGGTTTCGACGCCGCCCGCGCGATCCGCGCTTTGGATCCGCCCGTGGGGGATGTGCCGATTCTGGCGTTGACGGCGGATTCACGGGCCGACGTCGCCACGCACATTCGCGAGGCGGGCATGGACGGCTTGTTGACCAAACCCGTCAGCGCCGAACAGCTGAAGAGCGCGTTGCACCGATTTGACGCCGCTGGGGCTGGACACGCGCCGGCGGGCGGGCCCGCCGAGACGGCGCCGCGGCGGAAGACGCCGCCGGACACCACGGCCGTTGGCGATCGCGGCGCCACGGCGACGGGCGGCCGCCCGACTTCTGAGGCGGACTCAGGACGTTCGCACGGCAAGTCGTAACCAGGATGGGCGACGGCGCCGCGCCGCCGCCCAACCCGACGCGCTGTACGGCGGTGGGTCTATTCGGCCGGCACCGCCTTGGCCTCATAGCCGATTTTGGCCAGTTCAGCCTGCAGCTCCGGGATCAACGCGAAGAGATCCCCGACCAAGCCATAGTCGGCGACCTGGAAGATCGGCGCCTCTTCGTCCTTGTTGATCGCGACGATGATTTTTGAGTCCTTCATCCCCGCCAAATGCTGGATCGCGCCGGAAATGCCGATGGCGAGATAAAGCTCCGGCGCGACGACTTTGCCGGTTTGGCCGACCTGATGATCGTTGGAGATGTACCCCGCGTCGACGGCCGCGCGGCTGGCGCCCATGGCCGCCCCGAGCTGATCCGCCAGCGGCTCGATGTACTTGGTGAAGTTCTCCGATGAGGCTAGGGCGCGCCCGCCAGAGACCACGATTTTCGCCGCCGCCAGCTCCGGACGATCCGATTGCGCGATCTCCTCGCCCACAAAAGCGGACTTGAAGGGGCCCGCAGGCGCGGGGATCGTCTCCACGGCCGCGGATCCGCCTTCGGGGGCGGCCGCGAAGGTGGTCGGACGCACGGTGACCACTTTCTTGGCCTCGGTGGACTTCACGGTCATGAAGGCGTTGCCGGCGTAAATCGGGCGCACGAAGGTGTCCGCGCCCTCGATCGCGGCCACGTCCGACAGCTGCATCACGTCCAGCTTCGCCGCGACGCGGGGCATGACGTTCTTGCCCGTCGTGGTGGCTGGCGCGAGCACCGCGTCGTACCGGTCCATCAACGGCGTGATCAGGGCCTCCATCGCCTCGGCCAATTGCTTTTTCAGCGCCTCGCCGTCGGCGTGGAGCACCGTGCGCACGCCGGCGATGGCGGCCGCGGCCGTGGCGACGCCGCCGGCGTTCTCACCCGCGACGAGAATGTCGACCTCGCCCAGACCCAGCGCTTGGCCGGCGGTGACGGTCTTGTGGGTGGCGTCCTTGAGGGCGGTGTTGTCGTGTTCCGCGATGACCAAAACAGCCATTAGAGCGCTCCCGCTTCGGTTTTCAGTTTGTCGACAAGCTCAGCGATGCTTCCGACTTTGATGCCGCCTTCGCGTTGCGGCGGCTCGGCGACTTTGAGCACCGTCAAGCGCGGCGTGATGTCGACGCCAAAGTCCTCCGGCGTTTTCGCGTCCAGAGGCTTCTTCTTGGCCTTCATAATGTCGGGCAGTTTGGCGTAGCGCGGCGTGTTGAGGCGCAAGTCCGTCGTGATGATGGCGGGGGTGTTGAGGGCGAGCGTTTGCAGACCGCCGTCCACTTCGCGGGTCACATGCCATGAGCCGTTGTCGCGCTTCACCTCCGAGGCGAACGTCGCCTGGGGCCAATCGAGCAGAGCAGCCAGCATTTGACCGGTTTGGTTGCTGTCGTCGTCGATGGCTTGCTTGCCCAGGATGACGAGTTCCGGGCTTTCGGCTTCGACCACTTTGGCGAGCAGCTTCGCGACCGCCAGCGGCTCCACCGGCGCGTCCGTTTGGATCAGGATCCCGCGATCGGCGCCCATCGCCATCGCTTGGCGGATTTGATCCTGCGCTTTTTGCGGCCCAATGGAGACGACCACGATTTCATCCACGCCTCCGGCGTCGCGCAGGCGGATGGCTTCTTCGACCGCGATTTCGCAGAACGGGTTCATGGACATTTTGACGTTCGCAAGGTCGACGTCCGAGCCGTCCGACTTCACACGCACTTTCACGTTGTAGTCCACGACGCGTTTGATCGGGACGAGGATCTTCATGGCGTTCCTTTCCGGTGGTCGTGCTTCGGGCTGTTCGCGCGGGCGCGCCCTTGAAACGGTGTTGGGCGGCGTGTCGACCGCGTTCTCATATCATAGCGCGTTCGCGACACGGTTCCGCCAGACTTTTGGCGTTATGGCTTACGTTGACGTCAGCGTCAAGAGAGGCGATGACGCGGGGGTTCCGTCAATCATTTATTGAGCATCCTCGGGATATCACGGCCGTCGAGCTTAGGTTAACGGCGCGCCGAGTGGCGCGCCCGGGGAGGTCCGGAGTGGATCCGTACGCGCGCTTTCGGTTGATCTCCAACTCTGTGTCCGTCGCCTTGGTGAGCGCGGGCGTCGGCGTGACCGCCCACGCGGCGGGGCCGGTGGACCAATTGTCCGCGGCCTTTTTCGGCGAGGCCCACACGAGCGGCGCGCCGGCGGCTTTCGCGGCGGCGGTGTTCGTGACGTTGGTGGTGCTGGTGTGGTTGTCGCTCGCGCACTTCTTGCTGCCGCGGCTGTTCGGCTTTTCCTGGATGCGCCGCACAATTCTCGGTCGGTACTACTTCGAGGGCACGTGGGTGGAAGGCGTGCGCTTGCCGGACCGCAAGCGGGCGCTGGCGGTGATCGATTTCCAGCCGATGGACGACCGCTTCATCGTCAATGGCCGCTTCATCAACGAACACGGCGAGACGGTGTCGAACTTCCACGGCGACTACCAGGATCTCGTGTGGCCGGTGGTGAAGCTGAAGCACCAGCAAAACCGTCCCGATCCCCATCACGGCAGTCGTGAGGGCGTCGCGGAGATCATGTTTGAGTCCAACCGCGAACGGCCGTCGCGCTTCGATGGCTGCTTCATCGAAGGCGCCAATCAGGGCGCGCGGGTGGAGGGCTATCGCCTGAGCGACAAGGACGCCGAGCGCATCCGGCAACCTGGCGATCGCGAGGAGATTCTCGCCCAGTACTGGCGCGCGATCTTCGCCGACGACACGCGGCTCGACAAAGGTGGTCTGCGCTTGGGCGACCCGAAGCTCTAGCGCCCCGGCGCGGCGTCACCCGCCGCCGCGCGACTTCCAGTAGAATCCGAGGGTGAGGATCAGCACCGCGACCAGCTGAAGCGCCACGCGCATCCGCATGAGACGGTTGGAGCGCGATGGGCCGCCGCCGGATCCGGTGCGCAACAGGCTCACCACGCCGACGGCCAGCACGATGAGCACGGCCGCCATGACGACGGGGAGCGCGATGTTGATCATTGCTTGCATGGACGTCACCTATGTCAGCCGACCCAGACGCCCAGGGCGGGCGCGGCGGCCAGTCTCTCAGCCTGTCATCGACACCGCGTTGACGGATCCTAGGTCTTAGGGTCGCTCGCCCGCGTTCACGACCACGACGCGTCGCCGTCTTCGCGCGGCGCGGCAAGCTTCACGCCATGGCGCTGACAACGGCGGCGCAGGGCGGTCGCCTCATCGGGATCGAGCTCATCGAAGCCAGGGATCTCGCGGGCGCCGGGTCCGGGAGGCGGCGCGCCAAGCTGGCGCGCGAGGACGGCGTTAAACGCCGACAAACCGACCGCAAAGCGGATCAGCTGCAAGCGTCGCGGTCCGTCGCGCTCGGCCGCCGTCAGGAAGCCGATCACGGGACCCAACTCAGAACGGGGCCCAACGCCGAGATCGACAAACTGCTCGAGAAACTCGCCATAGGTGATCGGCGCGGTGTCGGCCGTCACATCGCGCCAGGCGCGCTCCGCCAGAAGGTGCAAATCGTGGCGGCGCAACGCTCCCGGGGATCCGGCATGGGCTTCAAGCGGCGCGTCCAAGCGGACGGCGCCGGCGGGCGCGTCCTCCGTGATGGCGTCGTAGAGCGTCTCCACCAGGTCGCCTAAGGTGCGCAGCCGGTCGGTCCGTGGGGCGAACTCCAAGAACGCGGCCGCCGCCAGTCCGCGCAGCCGGGCGAAGAACATCGTCAGCTGGTAGTTCAACGCGTTTTTCAGCCCGGGATCGAGCGGGTCGGAGTACCAGCGCGCCTGGCTGTAGTGCAGAAAACGCTGGCACTGCACCAACAGTTCTTCGCCGGCGCGCAAGAGCGCAAGACCGTCACGCTCCACGGCGGCGGCGTCGTCGTCGCGGCGGGCGCGCCGATCCCCGCCGAAAAAGGCGAGCACCACAAGTTCGCGCAGCGCGAGCAGGGTGGCGGTCACGCTGGCGGCCACCAGCGCCGCCAGGGTGCTCACGTCGAACGATGTCGGCGCGGCGGCGGCGAGACGCAGCACAGGCGCGAGCAGCATGGTGGGCGGGGCGAGGGGCTCCACGGCTTCCCTTCCGGCGACGCCTCCCGCGCAAGCGCAGGGGCTCACACGCGCGGGGCTCTCAAGTCCGCCAGCGCAGGGTCGCTGGCTCCAACGGGTTCACAAACGCGCGGTTCTCGGCGCGCGCCGCCACCCACTCCTTCTTCAAACGCAAATACCACTTCGCCAAGGCGTCCGCGTCATCGACAAGCAGCAGGTTGGGGTCATGGGCGAGGCCTTCCTGCTGCAACGCCAAAATGCCGGCGTCCTGGCGCAGGAACGCGCGGCCCAACGGCGCGAGGATCGGCCGCAGAACGCTCAAAACCGGCGTGTCCCAGTAGATGACGTGGGTGGTTTCCGAGGTGGCGTCGTCCAACGGCGTCACGAAGGTTGCGCTGATCACGGTGTGGCGGTCGTTCGTGATGGTCTCCACCCGCACGCCCGGCAGGCGGAAGCTGATCTCCGTTTTTGGGGCGCCGCCCAGCAGCTGGTAGACGGCCGAATTCGACGAGGGCGGATGCGCGACCATGGTGAAGCCGAGCTCAGAGGGCTCGTACGCCTTTGTCTTGTCCATCGCTGAGGCGGGTTTGCGCCAGAACCAGCTCTGGTGGACATAGGGGCCGTGGGCCGGGTCCATCAGCCCGATCACCGCTTGATCCACGTGGGCTTTGAAGGTTTCGCGCGTGCGAAACTTGATCTGACCGCCGCCCACAGGGCCCTCGGCGCCCGCCGCGATGTCGGGCGGCTCGACGTCCGGCTCGCCGTCGAAGCGGGGGTCGCTCGACATGTACACCCACACCAGGCCGTCACGCTCACGCAAGGGGTAGCGCCTGACGCGGATGCGCTCATGCTCGAAATCGGAATCGCTCGGCAGCGCCGGGATATGGCTGCACACGCCGTCATGGGTGCGAAAGCGCCAGCCATGATAGGGACACTCGACTTCTGCGTGCGCGTTCGAGTCGCGCGCGCCGTTTTGCGCGTGCGGCGCCTCAAGCACCCGTCCCGCGGAGAGGAGCGCCGCGCGGTGGGGGCAAATGTCACGCAAGGCGAACGCATTCCCGGCGCGGGTGCGGCCGATCACGATCGGCTCGCCCAGAAAGCGCTTCGCGGTCAGCCGCCCCGGCCGCAAATCCTCAGCGAGGCAGGCGAAGTACCACAAATCGAGAAGCGGGGCGGTGGTCATGGTGAAGACGGTGTCCCAGTCGTGGCGATCGCGGCGTTGGCCCTCGGCGCCACGCGGATCCGCGTTGTCGCAGCTCACGGCGCCACCGCCAAGGGGGCCGTGCGCCGCAGAATCGGGCGACGCTGGCTAGGGCCGCGTCAGCCCCACGCGCCGGCGCACGTCGGCGGGCGTCGCGCCGCTGGCGCGCAACGCGCGCAGCGTCGCCGCCTGATCGCGCTTGGCGAGGCGCTTGCCGTCGTCGCCGAGGATCAGGCGATGATGCCGGTAAGCCGGCCTTGGCAGGCCCAACAACGCCTGCAGCAGGACGTGCACATGCGTCGCGTCGAAGAGATCCTCGCCGCGGATGACCACGGTCACCCCTTGCTCCGCGTCGTCCGACACGGCCGCTATATGGTAGCTCGTCCCGGCGTCTTTGCGCGCGAGCACCACGTCGCCATGGGTTTCGGGATGCGCCACGATCCAGCCCGTCTCGCCGGCCGGGCCGCGCCCGTCCTCCACGAAACCGAGCTGCTCCCAACGTGGGCCCAGATGATCGCGCGCGCGCGCCATCGACAGCCGCCAGGCGAAGGGATCACCTCGGCTCACGCGGTCGGCCTCCTCGTCTGAGGGCAAAGGCGCGCCGACATAAGCTTCCCCGGCGGGGCCGTGGGGGGCGCGCGCGATCGCGGCGAGCACGTCTTTGCGCGTCTTGAAGCACCGGTAGACCAGGTCGTGCGCGATGAGGCGCTCCAGCGCGTTCGCGTAGGCCGCGCGATGTTCGGACTGACGCCGCACGGGCGTCTCCCAGTCCAGGCCAAGCCACGCGAGGTCCTCGACGATGGCCGCCTCGAAGTGCGGGCGGCAGCGGGTCTGGTCGATGTCCTCCAAACGCAGAAGAAAGCGGCCTCCCGCCGCCTGGGCCGCGTCGAAAGCCGTCAGCGCGGAAAAGGCGTGGCCCAGATGGAGATAGCCGGTGGGGCTGGGCGCGAAGCGCGTCACGAACTCGGTCATCGGCGTCAGCGGTCGGCGGGGCCGCGTTTGTGCCGCGCGGCGGGCTGTGGGATGAGGGCGCGGTGTCACCGCCATGTGAGGAGGCGAGCCCGTGCCGAACGATCTTCCTGAGGACCGCGCGTCAAGTCTACCCGCGCTCGACGGACCGCGCCGCGCCCCAGCGTCGGGGGAGGCGGATGCGTTGGTGGTGTTGATCCACGGCTATGGCGCGAACGGCGACGACTTGTTTCCTCTGGCGGAGCCGTTGGCCGACGCGTGGCCCGGCGCGGCGTTTGTCTCGCCCAACGCGCCGGATGACGCGCCTGGCGGCTTTGGCGGGCGGCAGTGGTTTCCCATCGCCAACATGAACGAGGCGCACATCGCGGCGGGCGTGCGGAGCGCCGCGCCGACGCTGAACGCCTTTTTGGACGCGGAGCTGGCGCGCTGGGGCGTGCCGCCGGAGCGGTTGGCTCTCTTCGGGTTCAGCCAAGGTGCGATGCTGAGCTTGCATGTGGGGTTGCGGCGCACGCCCGCGCTGGCGGGCATCCTGGCGTTCTCAGGCTTTCTCGCCGGCGCTGACGCCCTTACCGAGGAGATCGCCGCGCGGCCGCCGACGCTGTTGGTCCACGGCGATCAAGACACCGTGGTGCCGTTTCAGGTGCTCGAGTACAGCGCTCATCGGCTTCAAGCGTTGGGCGTGCCAGTGAGCGCGCACGCGCAGCGCGGCCTCGGTCACGGCATTTCGCCCGAAGGCGTCGGCCTCGCCGCGGCGCACTTGCGCGCCATCTTTACGAAGGACGACGCGCCGGCGCGCTAGCTTTGCGGCCGCCCGAGCGTGTCATGATTACGTCATGCGATTCCGCCTATATATGGCGGTGCACCGTAGACGTTGGGAAGGAGCATCGCCTTCACGTGTCGCGACGGAAACCATAGCGCCGGATGGCGGGGGGACGTGTCATGGAGATCCTGACCACCCCGCTGAATGGCTGGCCCTGTTTGGTGCTCAACGCGGACTATCGTCCGTTGAGCTACTATCCGCTTTCGCTCTGGTCCTGGCAGGAGGCGATCAAAAACGTCTTCCTGGAGCGGGTGAACATCGTCGCCACCTATGACCAAGCGATCCGTTCGCCCTCCTTCGCGATGGACGCGCCCAGCGTGGTGTCGCTGAAGGACTTCGTGCAGCAGGACCGGCCGCCGGCCTTCACGCGGTTCAACCTCTTCCTGCGGGACGGGTTCGCGTGCGTCTATTGCGGCTGGGATGTGAAGGAAGACCTCACCTTCGACCACGTGATCCCCCGGTCCAAGGGCGGGCGGACGACGTGGTCGAACATTGTGACCGCCTGCGCGCCGTGCAATCTCAAGAAGGGCGGGCGCACGCCGAAGGAGGCCGACATGCATCCCGCGCGCAAGCCCACGCGCCCGACGATGCAGCGGTTGCAGGCCATGGGCCGGCGTTTCCCGCCGAATTATCTGCACGAGTCCTGGATGGACTACCTCTATTGGGACACGGAGTTGGACCAGTAGCGTCGCCACGCGTCGCCGCTTCGCGGGCGAGGGGGTACGCTTTGGTCGAAAGCCGGGGACGCTGGGCTTTCCGGCGAAGAGACTCAGTGAGATAAGCGTGGGAACGACGTGGCGCCGCGACGGTCGCCGCCACGATTTGAGGAGGGGAGACGCCATGCGATTTTTGATTTTGAGCGCGCTTGCCATGTTGGCCGCCGCCTGCGCCACCACCGAGGGCGCGACGCCGCCGCCCATGCCCCTGCCGTCGTCCGGCGCGGCGCGCGACGCGGACGCCTCGGCGCTTCGGAACATCACCTCGATCCTCATCGACGCTGAGAAGAGCTACGCCGGCGCCGCGGACTATGTCGGCGATCAGGCGCTCAAGGACGAACTGGCGGAGCTGTCGCGCCAGCGCGGCCGCCTCGTCGGCGCATTCCAAGGGCGCGTGGAGGCCATGGGCCGGCGTCCCGCCGAAACCGGCGAACTCTTGGGCGGCACACGCCGCTTGTTCAACCAAGTCACCCGGATGTTCGACAACGACATCGACGCCGCCCTCGACGCGACGTTGAACGCGGAGAACAATCTGGTGGACGAGGTCGAGGAAGCGCTCGCGAGCGACCGGGTCAGCGACGGCACCAAAGCGTTCCTGAATTGGCACCTCTCGCGCGATTACGGCATTCGCGACGGTCGCGATCGGGTGGAGTATCTGCGGCGGAAGTACACGCCGCGCTGACGCGCTGCGCCGTCAACACTGAAATCTGAGACGCCGGCGGGGTGCGGACCTCGCCGGCGTTTTCGTTCAGGCCGCGGTTTCGGTGCGTGGGTCAGCCGCACTGCGCTCGATGCAGCAGCTTGTGGTCCGCCAAGATCGCCGCGAGCACCGCTTCAGCCACTGGCGCGGCGCGAATGCCCACGCAGGGATCGTGGCGGCCGGTTGTGATCGCTTCGGTCTCATCGCCGCCGCGGGTGACGGTCGGGCGCGGCGTCGGGATGGAGGAGGTGGGCTTCACCACAAATCGCGCGGTGATCGGCTGGCCGGTGGAGAGGCCGCCCGCGACGCCGCCGGCGTGGTTGGTCGCGAACGCGGGCGGGGCGTCGGGGTCGCCGGCGGCGGGCGCGCGCATGGCGTCTCCGGCTTCGCGTCCGTCCATCGCCGCGAGCGCGAAGCCCGCGCCGATCTCCACGCCCTTGACGGCGTTGATCGACATCAGACCTGCGGCGATGTCGGCGTCCAGCTTTCCGTAAACCGGAGCGCCCCAGCCCGCGGGCGCGCCGGTCGCCTCCACCGCCACGACCGCGCCGAGGGAGGTCTTGTCCGCGCGCGCGGCGTCGATCTTCTCCGCCCATCGCGCCGCCGCCGCGGGATCGGGACACCAAAACGGATTGTTGGCGGTTTCCGCCCAGTCCCAGGCGCGCAGATCGATCGCGTCGTCGCCGATCTGCACAAGAGCGGCGCGGATCGTGATGGCCGGTCCGAGCACCTGACGCGCGACGGCGCCGGCGGCGACGCGCGCGGCGGTTTCGCGGGCCGAGGAGCGTCCGCCGCCGCGGTAATCGCGCACGCCGTACTTTTGGTCGTACGTGTAGTCCGCGTGGCCGGGGCGGTAGAGGTCGCGGATGGCGCTGTAGTCTTTGCTGCGCTGGTCGGTGTTCTCAATCATCAAGCTGATGGGCGTGCCCGTCGTCACCGGCCCGCCAAAGCGCGCGCGCACGTCGTCGTCCTCGAAGACGCCCGAGAGGATCCGCACGTGATCGGGCTCGCGCCTCTGGGTCACGAACCGGCTGGTTCCCGGCTTGCGCGCGTCCAGATAAGGTTGGATCTCCGCCTCCGACAGCCGCACGCCCGGCGGGCAGCCGTCGATCACGCAGCCAAGGGCGGGGCCGTGGCTTTCGCCCCAGGTGGTCACGCGGAAGACGCGGCCATACGTATTGTAAGACACGGGGCGGTTTTCTCTCGCTCTGGTCGCCGGATGGTTGGGGCTTCGCGCGTCGCGGGCGCCAGCCCCACGACAAGGGATAGCTCCCATGACCGCTGACGCCAAATCCACGTTGATCCCGCCGAGCCCCAGCGCCGACGAGCACCAGGCCAGCGCCCCGTCCACGGACGAGGACATTCGCGGCGATGATCCGATTGCACTGTTTAAGGACTGGTTCCAGCTCGCGAAGGACAAGGAGCCGCGTGATCCCCACGCGATGACCCTGGCGACGGTGGACGCTCACGGCATGCCCGACGCGCGCATGGTGTTGTTGAAGGGCGTGGATGACGGCGCTGCTCCCGACGGCGGGAGCGGGGGCTTTGTGTTCTACACGAACAGCGACAGCCGCAAGGGCGCGCAGATCAGCGCCAACCCCGCCGCGGCCCTGTGTTTCTATTGGAAGTCGCTGGTGCGCCAAGTCCGGATCCAGGGCCCTGTGCGCGCCGTGACGGATCAGGAGGCCGACGCCTATTTCGCGAGCCGCGCGCGCGACAGCCGGATCGGCGCCTGGGCCTCGCAGCAGTCGCAGCCTTTGGAAAGCCGGTTCGCGCTGGAGAAACGCATCGCGACCTTCGCGGCCCGTTACGCGATTGGCGACGTGCCGCGCCCGCCGAACTGGACGGGGTATCGCTTGACGCCGTTGCGGATCGAGTTTTGGCGTGAGCGGCCGTTTCGCCTGCACGATCGCGTGGCGTTTTCGCGTGCGGAGACGGCGGCGCCGTGGGCGCAATCGCGACTTTATCCCTGAGGTGGGTTGACAACGTCGATCCTGACCCTCTCCGGTTCACTGAGAAGGATTGTCAGGACGCGCCGCGGGGAGGCCACCGTGCTGGGACTGATGCAAGACTGGCCGTTGACCATGGACAAGGTCTTCGACCACGCGCGCGTCAATTATGGGGATCGCGAAATCGTCACGCGGTCCGTCGAAGGCCCGATTGTCCGATCGACCTACGCGCAAGCGCATGAGCGGGCGCGGCGGCTGTCGTCGTCGCTGCGCCGGCGGTTCGGCGTGCGCCTGGGGGACCGGGTGGCCACCTTGGCGTGGAACACGGTGCGGCACCTTGAGACGTGGTACGCGGCGGCCAATATCGGCGCGGTCTATCACACGCTCAATCCGCTGTGGCGGCCGGAGCAGCTGATCCAAGTGGTGAGCGAGGCGGACGACCAAGTGATTATGGTCGACCTGACCTTCTTGCCGTTGCTGGAGAAAATTCAACCGTATCTCGACGGCGTCCGTGGGTATGTCATCTACACGGATGACGCGAACATGCCCGAGACCACTCTTCCCGATGTCGTCGACTATGAGACGCTGATCGATGAGGGCAACCCCGATGTGTATTGGGGTGGGTTCGATGAACGGACGGCCGCTGGGCTTTGCTACACGTCCGGCACGACGGGCCATCCGAAAGGCGTCTTGTATTCGCATCGGTCGAACGTGCTTCACGCCATGGCGCTGTGTTCGATCAACGGTCTCGGCCTTGGCGATGATGACGTCCTTCTGCCGGTGGTGCCGATGTTCCACGCCAATGGCTGGGGCGCGGCCTTTGTGGCGCCGATGGCGGGCGCGAAGCTGGTGATGCCTGGCCCGCGCCTGGATGGCGCGGGGCTGTGTGAGCTGATCGCGAAGGAAGGGGTGACCGTCAGCGCTGCGGTCCCCATGATCTGGCTTGGCCTTTTGAATTATTTGGAGCAGTCCGGCGCGCGCCTGGAGAGCCTGCGTCGGGTCGTGATTGGCGGCTCTGCGGTGCCGGAGACCATGGTGCGCGTCTTCGCCGAAAAGTACGACGTGGAGGTTGTGCACGCCTGGGGCATGACGGAAACCAGCCCGCTGGGCGCGGTGTCACGCTTGGCGGGCGAACTGAAGGATCTGCCGGAGGAGGAGCGCACAGCGTTGCGTCTGAAGCAGGGGCGCGCCCCGTTCACGGTCGAGATGAAGACCGTTGGGCGCGAGGGCGGGACGCTGCCCCGCGACGGGCGGTCGTTTGGCGTGTTGAAGGTGCGCGGCCCGGCGGTGGCGAAAGCGTATTTCGGCGACGGGCCGGAGTCTGCGGCGTTGGACGCGCAGGGCTGGTTCGACACCGGCGATATGGCGACCATCGACGCGCGCGGGTTCATGGCGGTGGTGGACCGCGTGTCGGATGTGATCAATTCCGGCGGCGAGTGGATCTCCTCGATCACCTTGGAAAACTTGGCGATCGGCCACCCCAAGGTGGCGGAGGCCTGCGCGATCGGCGTGCCCCATCCGAAGTGGGGTCAGCGCCCGATGTTGCTGGCGGTGTTGCACCGGGGCGAGACGGCCGCGCCGGAGGAGGTCCTCAAGGTGTTTGAGGGGAAGACCCCAAAATGGTGGTCTCCGGATGAGGTGGTTTTTGTCGATTCCTTGCCCCACACCGCCACGGGCAAGCTCGACAAGAAACTCCTGCGCGAGCGTTACGCCGACCATCAGCTGACCACCGTCGCGCACGATCCCCAGGATCGCCGCGCCAGCGCCTGACGCGTCCGCATCGAGCGGCTCCGGCGCCCCGGCCCTCAGGCGGCCGCGCGCTCGGCGGCGAGGTAGTCCGCGGACCGCATTTCCTGCAGCCGTGAGGCGGTGCGCGCAAACTCGAACGCGCCGTCGCCGGCGGGATAGAGCTCGTCCGGTTCGCCGTCCGCGGAGATGATCAGCTTCGTGCGGGCCTCGTAGAGCGTGTCGATCAGGGTCACGAAGCGCTTGGCTTCGTTCCGCTTGTCGATGCTCAGCTTCGGCGTGTTTTCCAGCACGATGGTGTGGAAGCGCCGCGTCAGCGCGAGGTAGTCGGCCGCCCCGAGCGGTCGGGCGCACAGCTCCTCAAACGAAAAGCGCGCCGCGCCAGCGCCGGTGCGCGGGGCGTGAAGCGTGCGCCCCTGGACGATCAGCGTCTCGCCGCGTTCGTTCTCCCCGCAGATGAGTTGGTTCCACGCCGCGTTGATCTCCGCCTCGGCTTGGGGGGTGAGCGGGCTGTGCCAGACGCGGGCGGCTTGCAGACGCTCCAAGCGATAGTCGCGGATCGCGTCGAGCTCCGTCACCTCGCAACGGGCTTGCAGCATATCAATGAACGGCGCGAACAGCTGGCGGTTCAGACCGTCCTTATAGAGATCCATCGGCGGACGGTTGGAGGTGCACACGAGCACGACGCCGCGTCCAAAAAGACCTTCGAACAAACGGCCCAAGATCATGGCGTCGGCGATGTCGGTGACTTGGAGTTCGTCAAAACACAACAGCCAGGTTTCCGACGCGACGCGTTTGGCGATCTTGTCGATCGGGTCGCCGCTGCGGCTGCGCCGCGCTTCCGCGATCGCGGCGTGGGTCTCTTGCATGAACTCGTGAAAGTGCGCGCGGCGTTTGCGCGAGACCGTGGCGATGTCGAAGAACATGTCCATCAGCATGGACTTGCCGCGCCCGACGCCGCCCCAAAGGTAGACGCCTTTGCCGCCCGGGCCGGTGCGGCCATAGAGCATGCCTTTGAGTTTCGGCGACCAGCCTTGCAAACGCGCGGCGAGGGCCGACAGCGTGCGCGCGGCGGCCTCCTGCGCGGGATCAGGGCTCAGCGCGCCGGACGCGACGCGGCTTCGGTAGTCTTCGAGGACGGCCATCGGGGTGTCACCGGGGCGGGTTGGAGGCGGATGCGGCGCGTCTTAGCCGACCAGTTGCCGGCAGACCGGCGCAACAGATTCGCCTTCGCCGATAAACTGCAAGTCAAAACCGCCGCAGCGCAGGACGTCGATCCAGCCCTTGAGGCCCTGGCTCTGCGGATCGAGGGTCCCCTTCAACGGCGTCATGAGCCAGCTGTCGCCGGGGCGCTCGATCCACTCCTTCGGCTCCAAACGCACGCCATCGTCGCCCTCCGCCAGGCGGCCTTCGACCAGATAGCAGCCGGTGGGCACCCCGGGATTGGACGGGTGGGCGTAGAAGTGAAATTCGGCGACAACGTCATCGCCCGTTCGTTCCCGCACCGTCAGCGTCATGCCGGTGACGCCTTGGCTGCAATAATAGGACCCCTCCCAGCGCTCGGTCTCCGCCGCCGCGGAAGCGACGAGGCTCAACGCCGCCGCCCCTGCAGCGACGCCGGTGCGCCAGCCAGCGCGCTTGGGAGCTCCGAGTGCGTGGGTCATGCGGGCGTCCTCGCTTGTGGCGTGTGATGGCGGCAAGCGGCGTCAGCGCTCGCGCGGTGTCGGATCGGGGGTGACGACCACCGGTCCCGCGCTCTCCGCCACGGATTCATCGTCCGCCCACATTTGCAACGCCGCCACCGCGACGATCAAGCACACAGCCGTCACAAGACACAGGGTCGCCAGGAGCCAGACATTCTTTGGTTGGTTCACCCGATCCCTCCCATTCGAGCGCCCAATCGGCGTTCGCCCCGCACGGCGGGCTCACACGGCCCGCGCCGAGCGCCCCGGCGATGAGGCGGCGTCTGGGGCGTCCCAATCGAGCACTGTCATCGCCGTTTGCGCGGCGATCGCGGCGAGCTTCTCGGTCGGATTGATGGCGTGGGGCTCGTCCGCCCATTGCAGCAGCGGCAAGTCCGCATGACTGTCGGAATAGGCCACGACGGTCGCGGTCGGGCGTTGGCCGAGGAAGGCCGTCAAACGCCGCAGCTTCTCCGGTCCGTAGCAGTTCGCGCCGTCCAATTGGCCGCTGACGCGATCATCGTCGGTCCATCCCATGCGGGAGGACACGACTTCGTCCACGCCCAGCCGCTGGGCCAGCAGGTCGACATACACATCGAAGCTTGCGGTGGCGAGAATGACGCGATCACCCGCCTGCCGGTGGGCGCGGATCCGCTCGAGCGCCAGCGGCCGCACCTGCGTCGCCATGATTCGCTCCACGAAAATCGCGGCGGCGCGGTCCATGTCCGCGCGCGACAGGCCGCCGAACACCGCCGCGAGGAATTGCTGCTTCACAAAGGAGTTGTCGCGGAGCTTCAACGCGTAGAGCGCCAGGACCGCCGGCAGCAGGACGCATCGGACAAGCCGTTGCGGGTGGGTGCGCAAGAAGCCGAGCAAAAACGCGAGATAAGTGTCTGACCGGGTGATGGTTCCATCCAGGTCAAACACGGCCACGCGGCGCTCCGCGCCGGGGAGGGGGCCCGCCGCCGACATCACCGCGTCCGGATCAGAGACAACGCCGAGTTCACGGCGCGTGTGACCGCAGCCCCGGCGGGGGTTTTCATCAGCTCCGACGCGGCCTCGCGCAGGTCGCCGCTTTTCTCGACCTCAAAGGTGAAGCGTCGGTTCGCCCAGAAATTATAGAAAAACACGATGCCCGCCGAAAACGCTTGGGCGGCGAGGTAGTCGAGCCGCTGGGGCAGCGGCGGCAGCCAGGTCATCGCCGCCAGCCCCCAATGGGCGACCGAAAACAGCGTGGCGTTGAGCACCATGCCGCCAAGCGTCACCAGCGCGTAGGTGGGGGCGGCGTGGCGGTGGAGCCGCGTGGCCTCAAACACCCAATAATGCTGCATGAGATAGTTGAACGTCGAGCCGACGAGGAAGCCAGCCGTCGTGCCGACAAGCGGCGGCGTTCCCACGATCTCGACGCAGAAGGCGAGGACGGTGAACAAGATCGCGACCGACGTCGAACCAATGAGCACGTAACGGATCAATTGGCGCAGAACAGGGTTCACGTCGCGCTCCTCACTCGGCCGCGCAGGTCGCGCAGCGTTTGGCCCCACCTCGGAGTGCGCTCCCGACCGTCCAGCGTGAACGGTCGGGAGCGACTCAGACGCTCGCCGCGTTTATTTGAACGTCGACGTATTTTCCAAAAACTGTTCGAGTTGCGGAATATCAACAAAGAAGAGAACGCCGCACACCACGCCCAACAAGGCGACGAAGGCGACAAACGACTTCTGCTTGTACAGCTTCTCCGGCGTTTGCGCGGACGAGCGTTCGCCCGAACCAATCCACAGATACCACGAGAACAGCAGCGCGAAGAACGGGAGGCTCAACAAGAACTCAACCCGGTAGCGGATCAAAAATACGCCGAGGAAGAACGCCGCGTTGATGGCGTAAAACAACGACGACACCAGCAGTTTCTTCTCATCGTAGAACTTAAACGACCGCCGATAGAGGCCCGCGCGCTCCGGATCGTTGATGAACCGATACTCCGCATACCGTTTGACAGCCATCAAATACGCGCCACCCATCCAGTACGCGATGATGATCGATGACGGCGGGATCTGGTCGGGGACGACAATCGACCACCCCAAGAGAAGCCGGATGGGGTTGTTCACGGCTTCCGACAGCACGTCCAGATACATCCGGTCTTTCGTGCGGAACGGCTTGACGTTGTACATCACGCCCATGAAGAGCAGCGCCGCCGACACGACAAAAAACTGTAAGTTGACCAGGAAACCCAGACCCAGGCCGACAACCGACAAGAGGATGTACTGGATCAGGACCACGGTGCCGTTCAGGCGGCCCGCGGCGCCCGGCCGGCTCTTCTTCAGCGGGTGAAAGCGGTCAAACTCCGCATCCAGATACTCATTGATCGTGTAATTCGCCGACGCGACCAAGCACGTGGACGCCAAACCCACAATCGCCAGCACGAGCAAGTTAATGTCGAGCGCGGGCCGGACAAACATGATCGCCAGCAAGAGGCCGGGGATCATGAAGATGTTTTTAAACCAGTGATCAGGCCGCGCGATTGAAATCAAATCGCCGACAATATTTGAGGACGCGGGTCTCACGTCTGTATCAACTTGGCCCTGGCTCACAGTTTCGTCCCCTTATGGCCGTACGGCGCGCGCGCGCCTAGTCCGTCACATTCATTCCGCGGTCTAGCATCGCCGCCCACGGCCGCCAATAGAGAACCGACACGGCCCTCCAAACCATCCCAATTTCGCCGTCTTTTGTTCATCTTCCACCACCGAGTCGCGTCGCCGAGCGGCGCGCTCCCGCCGCTGAGAAGCTGTGGAGTCCGCGCCGCCGCGACGAGGGTAAAGCAAGTGTCGTGCCTGAGCGCGGGGCCGGCCCGCCGTCGGCGGCCCCCCCCCAAGGCCTGCGACGCCGCGTCTCATGCCATTGGCCGCCCTTTTGCTTGCACGATAGAGCCTCGGGCGCTATATTGAGAATGATAATCATCAGCGGTAGGAAGCGAGATGATCGTCTGCGTCTGTAATCGACTGAACGAACGGGATGTGCGCACCGCCATCGAGCGCGGCGCGCGGGGGCGTGACCAGGTTCACGCGTGCCTCGGCGCGGACATCCAGTGCGGCGCCTGTCTCGATTGGGTGCAGGACATTGTCGACAGTCACCTTTCCGCCCAAGCCGGACCGGCCTAAGTTCCCCGACGGATGGACGCGCGTGGGGCGTCCCTGGCTGTCGGGAGGGTCGCATGAAAGGCGACGACAAGGTTATCGCGTATCTCAACGCCGTGTTGAAAAACGAGCTAACGGCGATCAATCAGTACTTTCTGCACTCCCGTATTCTCAAAGACTGGGGCGTCTCCGAGCTCGCCGATAAGGAATACAAAGAATCCATCGAGGAAATGGTGCACGCGGATTGGCTGATCGAGCGCATCTTGTTCCTCGAAGGGTTGCCGGGTTTGCAAGCGCTGCACAAATTGCGCATTGGCGAGAATGTTAAAGAAATTCTTGAGTGCGATTTGGCGCTCGAGGAGCAGGCGATTCCGGATTTGCGGGAGGCGATCGCCTATTGCGAGGAACAACGCGATTACATATCCCGCGACTTGTTCCGTCGCATCCTGGACAATGAGGAGGAGCACGTCGACTGGCTGGAGACGCAGCTGGGCTTGATCGAGCGGCTCGGCGTTGAGCGTTTCACCTTGCTTCAGTCGCGTCCGAACGCGTCAACCGCCCAAAGCGGCGAGTCGTAAGCCGCACCGAGCGCGGACGGCGTTGGCGCTCACGCCGCCGCGCCGCCGGCTCGCGCCAGGAGTGCAGGGTCGGCGTTGCCGCCGCTGGCGATCACGACGACGGTCTTGTCACGAACATCGATCCGCCCGAGCAGCACAGCCGCCAGCGCCACCGCGCCCCCGGGCTCCAGGGCGATCTTCAACCGCCGCAGCGCGAATCCCATTGCGGCGATGGCCTCACCGTCCGTCACCACCAGGCCGCCCGCCAGCCGAGGGCCGTTGATCGCGAAGGTGAGGGCGCCGGGCTCCGGCGTGACGATCGCGTCGCAGAGCGACCCCGTCATGGCGGCGTTGCGGCGGCGCGTCCCCGCCGACAGGGAGCGGCGCGTGTCGTCAAAGCCCGCCGGCTCGGCCGCCCAGAGGCGCGTGTGCGGGCTCAACGCCTCCATCGCCACCGCGATGCCCGCGATCAGCCCGCCGCCCCCGACGCAGCACACCACGTCGTCGGCGCGGGCGCCGTGCGTCTCGAGTTGCCGGGCGACTTCCAAGCCCGTCGTCCCTTGGCCGGCGATGACGTGGGGGTCGTCATACGGACGCGCCAGCAGCGCGCCGGTGCGATGGGCCAAATCCTCCGCGATCGCCTCACGGCTTTCGCGGGCGCGGTCATACCGGACGATCGCCGCGCCGCGGCTGGCGACACCCTCCAGCTTTGCGGCGGGGGCGTCGGCGGGCATGACGATCGTGGCGCGGATCCGCAGCAGGCGCGCCGCCTCCGCAATCCCTTGGGCGTAATTGCCGGAGGAGTAGGCCACGACGCCGGCCTCCCGCGCCTGGTCCACGTGGGCGGAAAGCAGGTTGAACGCGCCGCGAAACTTGAATGAGCCTGTGCGTTGCAGCGCCTCCGCCTTGACAAACACCCGCGCGCCGGTGGCGCGGTCCAGCGCTTCTGATCGCAACAACGGCGTCTCAACGGCGTAAGGGCGGATCCGCTCGGCGGCCGCCTCAACATCTGCGACGCTTGGGGGAGAGGGACTGGGAACGCCAGGCGTGGCGTCCACGACGCCCGGCGCGGCTGGGCGCGCCGTGTGCGCGGCCGCGCTCAAATGCGCACAATCCGTGCGGGGTCCACCCGGAACTCAACGAAGTCGCGGCGTATCAGCCGCCCGCTCGCCCGCACGCGGTCGGCCACAAGCGGCGCGATCTCTTCGTGGACGGGGCGGCCTTCGGCGTCCGTCAACAGAAAGATGTGCATCCGCCCATCGCGCCCCTTGGCGTAAAACGCCGGCGGCAGACCGGAACGGATGCACAACGTCGCGCAGGCTTTGTGCTCCTTGCCGTCGGAGGGACGCATGGCGCCGAACGAGCACTTGATGTCGAGAATCTCACCGTCGAGCGTGATGGGGCCGAGGTCCGCCTCCACCCCTTCACGGGCGCGCAGCGGCATGCGGATCGCCTGGTACTCGACATTGGCGGGATCGACCGGACGCACCCAATTCGGGCCGTCGGCCACAGCGATCATCGTGTTGTCGCCGCGTTGAATCAGGCTGCCGCGCACGGCGATCAAGCCGCCTTCAGACGCCGCGGCGGCCGCTTGCAGCCGAGGCCGCACGCCGCACTTGCCCATGCACCCCAAAAACGAGGGCCGCGGCAGAGCGATGTCGGATCGCAGGCGGCCGTCCGGCTCGAGCTGGGCGATCACCCGCAGCGCCGGATAGGGGTTGATGATCAGGTCGCCGACAAAATCGCGCACGTCCGCTTGGTCCCAGTCGCCAACGCCGGCGGGATCTTGCACCGCCGCCAGACCGGCCGCGGCGCCCGCGCCCAAGGTGATCAGGCTCACGCCGGCGGCGAGCAAGAACCGACGGTCGACCGCTGGCGGATTGGGATCCCAACCGATGAAAAAGCTGCGTTCCACCCGGGGTTTGAGGGGGCTCATCAATACGCTCCTTCGGCCGCGGGCGTTGGCGTGATCAGCGCCGGCGGCGTGGGCGTGCCGGCGGGGAGCGCTTGGCTGTGCACAAACACCGTCCCGTCATCTATTTTCACGCGGTAGGTCGGGATCTTCTCCGTGAAGGGGGGCGGCGAGACGCCGTCTTCAGGCCGGTACTGAAAGCCATGCCAGGGGCAGGTGACGAGGCCTTCGAGAATGCACCCCTCGCCCAGCGGGCCGGCTTGGTGGCGACACACATTCGACACCGCTGAAATCTTGCCGTCATAACGGAACACGGCCACCCGCTCCCCACCATCCAGCACAACGATCACGGCCCGATTGTCGGGGATGTCGTGGGGCGCGCCGACCCGCACCCACCCGTCGGCGTTGGCCGCGAGGCCGCGCGTCGCGTCGCGTGTCGCTTCGCGCCACCCGGTGATCAGATGCAAGGTCGCGAGGAGGGCGGCGCCGCCGATGACGACCCCGGCGTAGAGCGGGCTCTTCTCGCCCTGGACAGCCCCGAGCATCACGTGGGCGACCAGCAGCACATAGGCCGCGTAGACGCTCATATGGATGGCCTTCCAAAGGCCCGGGCCCAAATTCGCGTTCCAGAAATCATGGCTGGTCGCGGCCATGATGAACAGGATCACCAACGCAATAAAGCCGAGCGATTCAAACGGAAACGCTTGGATGCGGCCATAGTTCGGATTGGAAGCGAACAGGGAGACGAACACGTTCGTCTCCGAAAACCCATGGTACCACATCAGCACCAGGCCCGCGTGGGTCAGCGCGAGCAGGAACATGGTCACGCCCATATGGCGGCGGTTGTAGAGAAACGGCTTGAACCGCGGCGTGAGGCGCGCCAGCGGGCCGATGGCCAAGATCAAGTGCAGGAGCGCAAACGCCGTCACGCCGAACGCGCGCAGCAGCACCTGCACGGGATGGAGGCTCTCTCCCGCGGGCTGCGAGAGCGTGCTGACGATCACAAAGATCGCCAGGAACACCGCGACGCCGGCGAGCAGCATGCGGTCGTACCAGACTTTAAACGGCGTCCATTGAACAGCCTTGTAGCCGTGCGCCATCAGCGCTCTCCCTCAAGCGTCGGCGGCGGCGGGGGGACGGGCTCGGGCGCGGGCGGCACGACGGGCTCAAACGCCGGCGCTTCTGCGCCTTGCGGGGCGTCCAACACCGCGGCCACGGCGTCCGGCACGTCGTTGAGCGGCGTTGGGCCTGGTCGCACCGCGACGCCGGTGCGGATCACCAGCACAAGCACCACCGCCGCCAGCAGCCAGATCCACGCGTGAAGTGTTCGATGCGCGCGCGTCATGGACGCCCCTCCATCCCGTGGCGCGAGCCCGTGGCGCCGTCGCCCGTCGTGTCGCGCGCCGGAGCGTCGAGCCACTTCGCCAGCATCAGCGGCCACAACCCCGCCGAAGCCCAGAAGATCAGCATGCGCGCTTGCAGCGGCATGCCTTTGGCTTCGCTGTCAACGCGCGGCGCGCCGAGGATCACGAAGGTCAGCGCGAACACCACGCCAACGCCGGCGTAAAGCGCCAGCGCGCCCACAAGAAGTTCCGCCGCTGCAACGGTCATGGGCTTTCCCCGTGTCGCCAGCCCCCAAAAGCCCTGTCGCGGCGGCCCTAGAACCGCCCCGCCACGCCAGCGTAGGGGATGCCGGAAAGATCCGCCATCTCACGCTTCCAGGTCACAAGATCCTCCGCGGACAAATCCGCCAGTCGCCGGCGGCCGCACGCGCGCGCCAGCACCTTCATCAGATCAACACTGGCGTCGAAGAAGTTCTTCAGGCGTTGGGCCGAGCTTTCCACCACCAACCGCGACACCAGGTGCGGCTTCTGCGTGGCGATGCCCACCGGGCAATTGTCGGTGTGGCAGGCGCGCATGGCGATGCAGCCGATCGCTTGCATCGCCGCGTTCGAGAGCGCGATGGCGTCGGCCCCAAGAGCCAGCGCTTTCGCGAAGTCCGCTGGTTTGCGCAACCCGCCCGTGATGACGAGCGTGACGTTCTTTTTGTCGGAGCGGTCGAGGTGCCGGCGGGCGCGGGCCAGAGCCGGGATCGTCGGCACGGAGATGTTGTCGCGGAAAATCAGCGGCGCGGCCCCGGTGCCGCCGCCGCGGCCGTCCAGGATGATGTAGTCGACGCCGACCTCAAACGCGGCGTCGAGGTCTTTCTCGATGTGTTGCGCGGAGAGTTTGTAGCCGATGGGGATGCCGCCGGTGCGGTCGCGGACCTCATTCGCGAAGTCCCGCACTTGCTCGCATTCGGTCCAGTCGGGGAAGCGCGCGGGGCTGATCGCCGGCTCTCCCATGGGGATCCCGCGCACCTCGGAGATTTTGCCGACGTTTTTGTGCCCGGGCAGATGGCCGCCGGTGCCCGTCTTCGCGCCCTGACCGCCCTTAAAGTGAAAGGCTTGAACAATGGCCAGCTTGTCCCAGGAAAAGCCGAACCGCCCTGAGGCAAGCTCGTAGAAATAGCGCGAGCACTCCGCCTGCTCCTCCGGCAGCATGCCGCCTTCGCCCGAACAGATCGCCGTGCCCGACAGTTCCGCACCGCGCGCGAGGGCGACTTTCGCCGGTTCGGAGAGCGCGCCGAAGCTCATGTCCGAGACGAACAAGGGGATGTCGAGATGAAGCGGCTTTTGCGCGCCCGGGCCGATGACCACGCCGGTCTCAACCGGCTCGTCGTCCAAGAGCGGAAAATCGGAGAGTTGCGCCGTGACGAACTGAATGTCGTCCCAGTCGGGAAGCTCCGTGCGCGGCACGCCCATGGCCACGACCACGCCGTGGTGGCCGGTTTTCGACAACCCGTCGCGCGCGTACTCTTGGATCAGCTTGTTGTAGGGTTCGGCGTCTTCGCCGTGGGTGTCTTGGTATTGGCCAAGATAGGCGTCGCGATCGAACGGCTGCGGGTTGTCCTTCGCCCAGGCCGCGATCTCCTCCTCGTCCACCCAGACTTTGCGTTCGCCGAGGGCGCCGTCTTTTTCCACCCAAGATTTGAATTTGTGCAGAACTTCGGCGTTGTTGTATTCGCTGACGCCGGTGTCGACGCGATAGTCCCAATTGTGAACGCCGCAAATCAAGTTGTCGTTCGCGTCGATAAAGCCGTCCGCCATCAGCGCGCCGCGGTGCAGGCACCGTCCGTACAGAACCGACACCTGATCGTCGAAGCGCGTCACCACCAGATCCACATTCGCCACCAGCGCGTGGGTCGGCGTCCGATCGGCAAGCCCGTTCCAGTCCGCCACAGCGACCTTTTTCATGACAAACCTCATCCGGCGGGCCATGGCGCGTCGTGCACGCCGCGGCGGCGGAGTCCCTCGCCAGGACGGCGGCGACGCAGTTGACACGCACACGATACACATGCGCGGCGCGATGTCATGCCGTCTGGGGCGCGGCGTTGATCACGTGTTGCGCGCAAAAGCCTCGCGAAGACGTGTAACCGATTGGCGTCAGTCACGTTATGCTGACGGACGTGGCGCGAACGTCCGTTCGACGCCCCAAACCATACAGAAAGCGTAGCTGCACAGGGGAAAGCGCCATGGCCGATGCGTCCGCCCGAGAGCTTGTTTGGCACAAAGTCGCCGAGCCCGGCGAGCTGCCGGAGGGGCGGGTGAAGTCCGCCACCGCTGGGACGAAATCGGTTGCGTTGGTGCACTTCGACGGCCAGTGGGCGGCGATGGACAATCGCTGCCCTCACCAAGGGGGGCCGTTGGGCGAAGGCTCCATTGAACGCGGGATCGACGACCGCTGTTGGCTGCGGTGTCCCTGGCATGGCTGGGATTTTGATCCGCTCACGGGCAAGCCGCCGGGCGGCCATGAGGACTCCGGCCAGGAGACGTTTCCCGTCGAGGCGCGCGCGGACGGCGTTTATGTCGGCGTGGAGGCGGAGCCGCCCCATACCCGCACCGTCACCGACGTCATGGCGGAGACCATGGTGGCCTGGGGCGTGAAACGCGTCTTTGGGATGGTGGGCCACTCCAACCTCGGTCTCGCGGACGCCCTGCGCCGCCGAGAGGCGGACGGCGAGCTGAGCTACATCGGCATTCGCCATGAAGGCGCGGCGAGCTTTGCGTGCTCGGGCTACGCGAAGCTGTCGGGCGAGCCGGCGGCGTGCCTTTCGATCGCCGGTCCCGGCGCCACCAATCTGATGACCGGGTTGTGGGACGCGAAAGTGGACCGCGCGCCCGTGCTGGCGCTGACCGGCCAGGTCCAAGTGCAGGTGTTTGGTCCTGGCGCCTTTCAGGAGATCGATTTGGCGGCGGCGTTCGCGCCCGTGGCCCAGTTCAGCCACACGGCGTTGCACGCCTCAGATCACGCAGAGTTGATGAGCCTGGCGATCAAGAGCGCCGTCCAAAAACGCGACGTGGCGCATCTGATTTTTCCCGACGACGTCCAGACGCGTCCCGCCGCTGAAGGCGCGAAGGCCAAAGGGCCGCGCGGTCGTCTGACGCCGAGCCACGCGATTTCCCCGCCGGATGAGAGCATGAACGCGGCGATGGATCATTTGGTCCGCGCGAAACGCCCGATCATCGTGGTGGGCTTTGGCGCGCGCGATTCCATGGCCCCGATCATCGCGCTGGCGGAGCGGTTGATGTGTCCGGTGCTGACGACCTTCAAAGCCAAAGGCCAGATCGCTGACGGCCATCCCAACGCCGCCGGCGTGCTCGGCCGCTCGGGCACGCCCATCGCCTCGTGGCTCATGAATGAATGCGACCTGATCGTGGCTTTCGGCTCGTCCTTCTCCAATCACACCGGCATCGAACCGTCGAAGCCGATCATCCAGGTGGATTTTGAGGAGACGCAGCTCGGCAAGTTCCACCCCGTCGCCGTTCCTCTGTGGGGGGATGTCGGACGCACGGCCGTGCTGATGCGCGAGCTCCTGCCGCCGGCGGCGCAACCGACCGACCAACGGCCGGAGTTGGCGGAGCGGTGGCGTATGTGGCGCGCGGAAAAGGCCCAACGGCTTGGCGAGGATCGCGGCCACGGCGTCGCCGCGGCGGTGCTGTTCGACGCCCTGACGCGCCTGGCCCCCGACAACGCCGTCATCGCGGTGGACGTCGGCAACAACACCTATTCGTTCGGACGGTACTTCGAGCCCAAGCAGGGGCAACGCGTGTTGATGTCGGGATATCTCGGGTCGATCGGCTTCGGGTTTCCTGCGGCCATGGGCGCTTGGGCGGCGTGCCAAGACATCGACGCGTTCAGAGGACGCAAGGTCATCAGCATCTCCGGCGATGGCGGGTTCGGCCAGTACGCGATGGAGTTCACCACCGCGGTGAAGTACGGCATGGAGATCACCCATGTGCTCATGAACAACTCCGAGCTGGGCAAGATCTCCAAGGAACAGCGCGCGGGCGAGTGGCCGGTCTGGCAGACCGGGCTGCACAACCCGAACTTCGCTGGCTTCGCGCGCTCATGCGGCGGTTGGGGCGATCGGGCGCGCACGAAGGACGAAGTCGAGCGGGTGCTTGAGGAGGCGTTGTCTTACAAGGGCGGCCCCGCGCTGGCGGAGATCATCACCGATCCCGAGCTCGTGTGATGGCGGGCGCTTTGGAGTGGCAGCCGCTGGGGGCGATCAGGCCGCAAGACCTGGGCGATGCGCGGCGCAAGCTCCACCGCGCCGTGCAGTGGGTGGCGCGCATGGCGCGTTCCTATTATCCGCCGGCGGAGGATGACAGCCACACCGCGTTGAGCTTCCACGGCCCTTCCGGCGCGGCGGGCTTGCCGCCGGCGGCCGGCGCCGACGGCGAAGTGATCCCGGCGTTTATCTTTCCCGAGATGGCCGTGGCGTTGAGCCATGAGGCCAAGGGGTTGGTGCTGGGCTTGCGGGGCATGAACGAGTTGGAGCGCGCGGAGGCCGTGCGCGACGCTTTGGCGACGGTGGGCCTCGATCCGGCGCGGTTCCAAACCGGCTTGCCCTACGCCAATGAGATCGAGGCGGTTGAGGATGAGGGCCCGGACGCCGCGGAGGCGGTGGAGCTGACGCGCTATTACGCGAACCTGTCGGCGTGCCTTGAGGAGTTGAGCGACCGCCACCGGTGCATCAGCCCTGTGCGGTTGTGGCCGCATCACTTCGATGTGGCGCGTTTGATCGCCCTTGACGACAACCCCGCCGTTGAAGACGCCCGTTCCATTGGCGTGGGCCTGGCGCCGGACGGCGGCGCTTTTGATCAACCCTACCTGTACGTCGCGCCGTGGCCGCCGTCGGCTTTGCCCGCCAGCGTGTCCTTGCCGACGCCGCCGGCCGGCTTGCGCTGGAACACGGCTGGGTTCACCGCCCTGGTGGCGCCGGCGGACACGCTGATGCTTGGCGAACAGGGACGCGCGCGGGTGGACGCCGCCGTCGACCAGGGCGTGGCGTTGTGTCGATCGCTTTTGGTGGAGATGGGATGATGAGCCACGCCGTTTTGAGCGCGCACGGCGCGTCAGGCCATGCCGCGATGATGGACGCGCCCTTGGCGTCTCCGGAGGGGGTCCTGGGCGCGATCGGCCATTGGTTGGAGCTCGTCGCCCTGGGCATCGACTTCATTGGCGTGGGCATCATTCTGTTTGGCTTTGTGATCTCGCTGATCGGCCTGTTTCGCGCGCTGGCGATGGGCGCCGGCTTTCGGCGCAGCTTGGCGGACCTGCATGGCGTGCGCCTGCAACTCGGCTCCTACATCTTGGTGGGCATCGAGTTCATGATCGCGTCCGACATCATCCACACGGTCGTCACGCGGGAGTTGGCGGACTTGGCGTTTGTCGGCGCGCTTGTGGCGATCCGCACCGCGATCAGCTTCTTCTTGGGCCGAGAGATCATGGAGGTCCGCCGCGAGGAGGAGGCTGAGGCCGCCGCGCGGCGCGCGGCGGCGCGGCCTGAGTAAGGATCCGTTTACGATGATCGCGCCGCCGCCCGCCCCGTGGCGCGGCGCCGGCCTCGAAATTGCAGCGCTTCTGTCGAATCCGGTTACGTCACCGACGACAGGAGTGTGGCATGGATGCAGAGATCCGCGCGCGTTTGGCCGCCGAAGGGCACGCAGGGCCCTTTCGGTTTTGTTCGGCCGACGACGCTGAAGCGATGTCACGGCTGCTGACGCGGGCGAAGAACGTGTTCTTCGCGCGTGATCGCCTGCTGCGCCTGCTTTCCCAGGATCGCACCGTGTTGTCGCACGTGCGCTGGGGCCGGGGCCGGTGGTTGAAGGGCATGTTCGCGACCGACTCTCTGACCTTCGATCTCGGCGTGGCTGGGCCGATTTTGGATCCCGTGCGGGCGGCGCTGGGCGATGACGTCTTGTTGTGCGGGAGCATTCTCATCAACCAACGCCCCGGGGACGGCCACGCCTGGCATGTGGACGCCGAGCAGAGCCGGTGGGGCGGGCTGAATGTGTGGCTGGCGCTGCGCAATGTAACGCCCGACAGCGCGTTGAAACTCGTCCCCGGCTCACAGGCTTATGGCGAGGCGCTGGCGGACCTGCTGCAGCGTGGGGAGATCGATCCGCGGGACGATGACGCGGTGCTGGCCGCCGCGCGTCGGTTCGATCCCCGCGCGCGCATCGAGATCATCGCGCCGAAGCCCGGCCAGTTTGTTGTGTTTGACGGTCTCGCTTGGCACAGCAGCCACAATCACACGGGGCGCAAACGCTCGAGCTTGTTGCTGCAGTATTGCCGGTCGGACCAGGTCGTCGCCGCGCCGAAGCAAACCGCAGAGGGGTGGCGATGGGACGGCCCGCCTGGGCCTTGCGCGCTCGCAAGCGGGCGCGACATCAGCGGCGGCAACACCCTGACGTCGCGGCCCTTCGGCCAACGGCGCCTGGTCCTGAAGGAAACGTCGGGTCCCGCCCAGCGCCGCCGGCGTGCGGGCGCGTCCCGGCGCGGCGGGCCCGCCTTCGGCGCGGGACGAAGCGCCTCGTCCTAAGCGGGCGGCGACCTCAGCGCGTGTGAATTATCGTTAACCTTATTGGGTGCTCGTCAGGACTTCCGGGCATCAACTTTAATAAAGCCAAGAAAAGCTCGTGTGGGCGCATAACCCCAATCGTTGTGTGGTTTTGTGGCGATTTCCGTATGTCTTGCTTCCTGGGCGCCGCGAATTCGTCTATGGGCGTTTTTGACTTGCAGCGCGGATGCGTCGCGGTGACGATTCCGCCGCCCGCAGCGCGGTGGCGCCGTATGGTAAATGTTTGAAATTTATATAAAATCCAAAGCTTAACTGCCTTTGCTGCGGCGCTAACGACTTTTTTTTCTATTGCGGCTCTTCCGTCACGTGTAAACGGTTTGTTAAGACGCCCGCCGAGGTGAGTGAGAGGGGATTCGTGATGGCCTGGTTTTCGCAGTTCACCACACGTTCCGGTTCCCATGCGGACCGCGCGACGTTGAAACGCGTTCTTTTGGCGACGAGCGCTTCGGCGGTCCTCGCGGCGTGCAGCGGTGGTGGCGGCGGTGGCGGCGGCGGCGGTGGAGGCGGCGGCAGCGTCTCCGACACCGTGGTGGCGCGCCTTGACATCACGCCCGGCGTCGGCGGCGGCTCGCAATTGTCGCAGTTTTCCGTCAGCGAAACCGCCGACGTGGCTGAAGCAAGTTCTTTCACACTCACGAATGAAACCGAGGGCGGCAACGCCCTGACGGAAGTGCGGATCAGCTTGGCCAACGCGGTTCTGCCGGGATTGGTGTTCGATCCGTTCTTGGGCGACGCCTTCGGCGACAGCGTCGCGGCCCCCTTCACCTTGGACGCCGGCACGGCGGATCTCAGCTTCGGCTTCGAGACCGCGTCCGGTCAGACCGGTTTTTCGGATCTGGTCATCACCTTTAACGGCGATGGCCTGGCCCCCGGCGCGTCGGTCTCCTTCTCGGTGGACATCGACCCGCTGAGCTTGGATGACTCCACGGCTCCCGGCCCCAACAGCGGGAGCTTCATCTCCGGCACCGAGCTGATCGGCTCGGAGGTCACGTTCACGTTCGACAACGGCACGACCCGCACGGTCGACGTGTTCGCGGCGGATTCAACCAGCGGCGGGGTCGTCGCCGACGACGATGCGGTGGCGATCGTCACCGACAGCGCGCCGTTGGAGGCCTTGACGCTGGAAGTCATCGGCGCGACGGCGGGCACGCCGGCCCCGGGCCAAACCCAAACCGTGGTCGTTCTGACCGATCCCACGCCGTTGCAAAGCCTGCAGATCTCCGGCGGCAGCGATGATCTGGACGTGCGCATCGTTCAGATCGAAACGGGCGGCGAAGGCGCGGACGACAACGGCGTGTTCCCCTTGGCCGACACCGTCGGCAACACGGCGATCGACGCGGAAGGCTTCGACACCACGCTCAACGACAGCGGCGTGGCGACGGTGAACTTCACGCTGCTCGACACGCCCGGCGCCGTGACCGCGACGAGCAACAGCGGCATCAACGTGTTGGCCGTCACCGCGGTGAACTCCGACGACCTTCCTGTCGGCCGCGCGCAGATTTTGGTTGTTGAGACGCAGCTTTCGAACGAGCCGCCGACCATCACGTCCGCGAACGCGATCAGCGTCGAGGAGAACAATGTCGCCACGGGCCTGACGGTCGTCGCGACCGACCCCGACGACAATGACGCCGACCTCGTCTACGGCCTGAGCGGCGGCGCCGACCAGGCGTTGTTCGCGATTGACTCCGACACAGGCGTGCTCACCTTCGTGACCGCGCCGGACTTTGACGTTCCGGGCGACGCCAACAGCGACAATGACTTTGAGGTCATCGTCTCGGCCAGCGACGGCGTGAACGAGACCACGCAGGCCGTCACCGTCACGGTCACCGGCGTGAGCGGCCCGGCTTTCACGTCCGACGCGACGGTTGACGTGCCGGAGAACACCACGATCGCCTACACCGCCACCGTTGAGGATCCGACCGGCGTCACGTTCCAGCTGGTCGGCGGCGCGGACCAGGCCGATTTCAGCATCGACGCCAACACGGGCGTGGTGAGCTTCGTGAACGCGCCCGACTTCGAAATGCCGGCGGACGCGGACCTACAGAACGACTACGAGATCACCATCCAAGCCAATGACGGGACGGAAACCTCCACGTTCGACGTGGTGATCAACGTGGAGGACATCTCCGCGCCGGCCTTCGTCTCCGGGGCGACCGCGACCCCGCTTGAGAACCAGACCGTGGCCTATCAAGCCCTGGCGGTTCCGGACAATGTTGGGGAAGCCGTCAGCTATATGTTGTTGCCGGGCGGGGATTCCGGCGCGTTCAGCCTCAACAGCACGAGCGGCCTGTTGAGCTTCACCAGCGCGCCTGACGTTGAGAACCCGAACGACACCAACCAAGACGCCATTTACCAGGTCAACATTCAAGCGACCGCCGGCGGGCAGTCCGTGACCCAGGGCGTGACCATCACGCTTCAGGACATCGCCGGGCCGAGCTTCACGTCGTCGCCGGCCGTCAACTTCCAAGAGTTTGGCACCGGCGTCGCGTACACGGCGACGGCCACCGCGGATCCGAACGGGCCGACCAACGTGACGTTTGCGCTCGTCGGCGGTGCGGACCAGGGCGACTTCACGCTGAACGGCGCCAATCTGACGTTCAACTTCATTCCCGACACCAGCAATCCGCAGGACGCCGGGGGCGACAACACCTACAATGTGACGTTGCGGGCGACCGCGGGCTCGGAGGTCTCCGCCGATTTCAACGTGGCGATCACGGTGACGGATTCGGGCGGCACGCTGGCCTTTACGTCCGGGCCCACGGCCGAGACGCCGGAAATCAACGGCGGCACGCTCTACAACGCCACCCTCAACCAATCCGGGGACCTGACGTTCTCCTTCGCGGGCGGGCCCGATGACGCCCTCTTCAGGGATGACGCCTCGTTTGAGGACTTCGGTTCCGTGCGGTCGCTCGTCAATTTTGACTTTGAACAGCCGACGGACGCCGACGGCGACAGCATCTATGAAATCCTGATCCTTGGTGAAGCCAACGGCGAGTCAGCCCTGCAGGCCGTGTCGATTGAAGTGATCGACGTGTTCACCGAAGTGACGTCGCCGCCGGTGGTGAACGTCCCCGAAGGTCAAGTGAACGGCGTCTACATCATTGATGGTGACGTGACGCCGTCGGACACGCCCGGCAACCTCCTACGCTTCGAGGCTGGCGGCGCGGACAGCGACTTCACGGACTCCGGCAACGAAGGCACGGGCGTCGTTAACTTCGTGAACTTCCCCAACGGCGTGCCGGACTTCGAGAACCCGCAGGACTCGGGTTTTAATAACTCGTATCAGATCATCGTGACGGTGTCGCAGTTGGGCGAGGCGTCCTCCCAAGACGTGACGATCAACGTCACGGATGTCGACGACGAAGTGGACTACACCGCCGGCTCGTCCGCCTCGGTGACGGAAGGCCAACAGCTGAATTACACCGCCACCGCGACGGTTTTGGCGGGGCCGCCCGCGACGTTCTCCATCGTCGGCGGGGCGGATCAGGGTCTGTTCGACATCAACTCGACGTCCGGGGCCCTGACGTTCGATGGCAACGCGCCCGCCTTCACCGGATCGGACGACACCTATCAGGTCACGATCCGCGCGGTGAGCAACGACCCGGGCGACTTCGACGATCAGACGGTCACCGTCACGGTGACGGAAGACACGATGGTCACGTCCGCCCAACCGACCGGCGGCGGCGTCCTGTCGGCGTCGCTGATCACCGGCGGCGACGCGGGCGGTCAAAGCGGCGCGACCATTGCGGCGGCGGGTGATGTCGACGGCGACGGTCTTGCGGATGTCGTGATCGACGCGCCGACGGCCGGCGCTGGTGAGAGCCTGGTCGTGCTCGGCAAGTCCTTCGCGGGCGGTTTTGGCGGCGCGGTGACCACCGACGCGTTGGCGGCCAGCGGCGGCGGCGTGCTGCTCACCGGCGGCGCCGGCGCGGGCGCGCGTTCCGTTGCGGCGGCGGGCGACGTGGACGGCGACGGCCTCGCCGACGTTCTGGTCAACACCAACGACCTTGAGGGCGCTGGCGAAAGCTATGTGGTGTACGGCTCCACGTTGAGTTCGGCCACGGGCGGCCTTGGTTTGACGTCGGTGGCGGAGAGCCAAGCGGGTCTTGCGGTCAAAGGCGTTGCGGGCGGCGGCGGCGCTGTCGGCGATGTCGACGGCGACAATCTGTCGGACGTGGTCTTGGCGGCGCCCGGCGCGGGCATGGTCGTCTTCGGGTCGGCGGCTCTGGCGGAGCGCAACGCCGACGGCGTCATCAACTTGAGCGAGGCCGTCGACGCCCGCCAAGCGGTGATGGTGTCCGGCGCGGCGACGAGCGTTCTGGCGTCGGCTGGCGATGTCGACGGGGACCGCGCGGCGGATCTGGTCGTCGCGGGCGATGGCGCGGTGGCGCACCTGCTGTTCGGGTCTGCGTTGGCGACGGAGTTCTTCGGCGCTGGCGCGTTGACCCTCGACGCGGCGGGTCCCACGGCCGGCGGCGTGGCGATCCAGGGAACCGAGGCGATGGGGCCGGCGGCTGGCTGGGTTGTGGCTCGGGCGGGCGACATTGATCGCGATGGCCGCACGGACCTGCTGATCGGCTCCACGGGCGCGGACGCGACGGTGATGCTCGTCTTCGGCGGCGCGCTCTACGCCGCGGCGCCGGGCGCGTTGGACCTCGGCGCTGCCGCGGCCAGCGGTCAAGCCATCGTGCTGTCGGGTCTTGGACTGGAGCCGGGCGAGGCGTTGGCGCTGGCGTCCGCGGGCGATTTGGACGGCGACGGCCGGGACGAAGTCCTCATCGGCTTGCCGGGAGCGAATGTCGGCGGGCGTGAGCGCGCGGGCGTGACCTATCTGGTGCGCGGATCGGCCTTGGCGAAGCTCGCCTTCGGCGGCGACCTGAACCTTGCGTCGCTTCTCGCTCAGGGCTTGGCCGTGCGCTTTGACGGCGCGGCGGCCGGCGATGAGAGCGGGTCGGCGGTCAGCGGCGCCGGCGATCTGAACGGCGACGGCGTGGGCGACATCGTGATCGGCGCGCGGCTCTCCGACGCCGGCGCGACGGATGGCGGCGCGTCCTACGTCCTTTCCGGTCAAATGATTGTGCGGGATCTGCTCGGCAAAACGCCGATGGTGGACCTCGGCGAGGCCGGCAAGTAGCGGTTGGGCGAGGGGGCGGCGTCTTGCGGCGTCGCCCCTCACCCTAAGGCGCCGATAACGATCAAAGCGCGCCCGTCCGGCGCGCTTTTTTTGTCTGGCGTTTGCGCGCGCCGTCAGCGGTCGTACCGGCTCGAGCGGGGTTGGACGCCGCGTCGTGAGACGGCGGCCCCGCGTTCACTCGGGCGCGGGTTCGTCCCCGGCGTCGGCGGATGGTGGCGTCGCGTCCGGGGTGGGGCTGGGCGACGGCGCGTCGTCGGGGGCCGCCGCCGCCTCGGCGTCCTGTGCGTCCGGATCGAGGTTCCCGGGCAAGCCGCAGGCCCGCTTCACGGTCGCCCAGGCCTCTGCGTCCATGCTGGGCTGGAAGGGAGGCGCATCGGCGGGGCGATCGGCCATGGCGTCGCGCACGCGCTGGGCGCGCTCTTTCGTTTCGGGGTGCGTGCGCGCCAGGTTGCGCAACCAGTCGGCGGCGGCGGGCGCGTCCTCGTCGGACAGTTCGGCGATGGTGTCGAAGAAACGGGCGAGGCCGTCGGGGTCGATGTCGGCGGCCGCGAGGTACTCAATCGCCAGGTCGTCAGCTTCGCGTTCGGCGACGCGGGTGTGGCCGAAGGCGTTCAGTTCGCGGCCCGCAAGGATCAGTTCGCGGCCCGCGCCGGATCCGCCGCTGACCACGGCGTCCACCAAAATGGCGGCGCCGAACTCGCGGATCATCGCGGCCATGACGTGACGGCGTTCCACGTGTGCGATTTCGTGGGCGAGGACGCCGGCCAGCTCATCGGGCCCGTCCATCAACGCCAAGAGCTCCTCCGTCACCAAGACGCGCCCGCCGGGCAAGGCGAAGGCGTTGGGGAAGCCCGCGTCCACCAGCGTTATGGTGATCGGCAGCGCGGGGTTCGCCACAGCGGTGATCCGCGCCGAGAGCTGCGTGAGCGCTTGGTCGGCGCCGTCGCGGATGGCGTCGTCCTCGGGCGCGCAGGGGGGCCACAGCCGGGTGAGGTTGTCGGCGTACCAGTCGCCCAAGCCCGCTTCGACCTGCGGCGGTGTTGCGCGGGCGAGCGGCCCGGCGACAACCGGAATGGCGACCATTCCCAGGCCGATCACCGCCGCCGCGCCGGCCGCCAAACCCAGCGCGAGGATGACTGTCCGACGCGCGCCTGCGGTGGCGGTGAAGCGCCCAGGCGCGGCGCCGCGCAGGGCGGCGAGGGCGTGGCCGTCAGGATCAGCGATCGCGAGGCGAGCCATCGATGCGCCGTCCGGCGCAAGCCGCACCGTGCCCGCCGCGGAGTCGAGGCGGCGCGACGTAGCGTAGGCCCACAGCTGGGTCGGGCCTTCGGAGGGGGTGATCGCCACGCCGTCCGTCTGGAACGTCACGCGGGCCGGGGTGGCGGCGGCGGTTTCCCCGTCGAAGAGGGTCGCGTCAAACGAGGTGTGGGCGGGGTCCGTCATGCTGGCTCCCTGATCCGCGATCCCGATCGCAGCGCCGAGGTGGGGCCGGCCTGCCGCGCTGACACGGCGGGCCGGCTGACCGCGTTAGATGGTCCCGAAATCGAAGGCGTCCGCCAGGCCTTCGCCGATGGCGGGACCCGCATCCGGGTTCTGGTTGATGGTGGCCAGATCCAACGCGCCCTCCGCCTCCAGGCGATGCACCATAAAGCGAAACACCCGCACTTGCGTGAACGGCAGGCCCAAGCCGAGGGTGAAGAGCAGGATCAACAGATTGCCGCCGTAAAGCCACAGCAAGCCGAGCGCGGTGGCGCGGTGGCTGAAGCGGACGTCGCCGAGCGTCAGACAGCTGACGATCCGCCGGATCAGAGCCGCGTAATACCCCATCGCCAAGACCGTCGCGAGCACCGCATAGGTCAGGATGGCGCCATAGATCACAGCGACGAAGCGGATATCCCCCGGCGCTGGCGCCGTCGTGAAGTCCACGCCGAGCGCTTGGCCGAGCGCGAAGCCCACGCCCGCGCCGGCGGCCAGCGCGAGGAAGCCGCCAAACCACGCCAAAGCGAAGGGGCCGTAGAGCCCGCCGGAGGGCCCTTTGCCGTCCGGCGTCGAGAAGCCAAACGGCTTGTCGCCATAGGTGGCTTCGCCCCATTGGCGTCGCGCCAGCCGCGTCTCCATCGCGGGGCCGAACCAGCCAAACGTGATCAACGTCAACAGCAGATAGCCCAAGAACGCCCAGCCATAGCCCTTGGCGGAGCCGGGCAGGCCGAAGCGCACGCCGCGCCAGGTGGTGCGGCTCAGGCGATACCGCTGGGCCAAGTAAATCGCCATGCCCAGAAGCCAGAAGATAAATGGATAGAGGACAAGCAGGAAAGCGCCGAAAACGGCGGTCAACACTTCACCGCCAATGAAGGTGATCCCGAAGGTGAGGGCGTAAAACGGTACGATGAAGGCAAAAACCACGAACAGGAAGGACTTAAACAGCTCGGAGCCTTTGCCGGTGTATTCGAGCGCTTCGCCATTGATCGTCGTGTGCGCCCACAGATGCTGGCGCACCCGTGTGCGCCCCCAAAAGCGCCACAGCGTCAAGGTGACGATGTTCAACAGCGCGTTGACCACGGCGATCCCGAAGATGGATCGGGCGGTGGCGGTTTGTTCGAACTCCAACGTGACGCCGCCGGGCGACCCCGCGGCGGGTGTGGCGTCAGTCATGATGTCCCCCTCATTGCGTGCCGATAGCGTCGTACCACTGGACGACAATTGCGACCGTTTTCGCACGGCGGCCCGCCCGGTTCGGTCCGGCATGGCGCTGAATTGCAGCGCCCACATGGGGCCTGCGACGGAATCCGTCGCTGTCGTCGTTTAGACCGTCAGCGGCGGTCTCTGACCGCGTGGCCAGGAGGGAGTGGCATGGCCCGATCGCTGGTGCTCGTTGGGGTGTTCGTGGTGGGCGCGTGGTGTGCGTCAGCGCCGCCGGCGGCGGCGCAGGTCGGCGCATGGCGGCTCAGTCCACGACTGTGCCCGGACTTGCGTGAGGATCGTCGCGATCGCTTGGTGGTGCGCGGCCGTCGCGATCTGCGCGAAGACCGACGCGACGCGCGGGTCGTGACGTGTCCGGTGTCTGCTTGGGTGTGGACGGGCCCGCGCTATCGAGCCGGGGGGCATCCCGCACGGCCCGTGGCGACGCGCATCACGCTGCGCCGCGGACGATACTATTATCGGCCCCGTCGGCGTGCGCCGTTCGTCGCCGTCACGCTCGTCGCGCCGCTGTAAAGTCGAGGCGCGACGGAATGACGCGCCCCGCGCCGGCGTCAGTGCGCCGACGCTTTACACAGCGCCAACCAGTCATCGGGCACATCCGCGCGCTCCAAAGCCGTCAGCACCGCCGCCACGTCCTGCCGACGGATGGTGACGACCGTCTCGGCGCAGCCGTCGGGCGATGGGACGACCACCTCCGCGTCCCCGTCGTCGCGGAGGCTCAATCGCGTGCGACGGGCGGCGGGCATGTCCCCATATAAGTAACACAATTGCCTCATTTCCGCCTTATTTGCCATAATTGCCACTTTTACGCCTCAAATACTTGACCCTCAGCCCGGTTTTTCTTCGTTACGATTGTGCGCGTGAAAGAAGTCTTAAGCGAAAACACCACTTGATCTTTGTGGTTAAGGCCAGTGCGGACGTGGGGCGGTGCGGCGACGCGGCGTTGGGACGCTATGCATTTCGCGGCGTGGGGCCTACATAACGGCCGATCCGCTTTCGCGCTCGCGGCTGAAGCCGCGCCCGCCTGCGTCCGCGCTGCAAGGAGAAGCCGTGCCTAAGGATGAAGACCGCGTGTCCCCCAACGCGCCGACCCACGAAACCGTGTTGTCGGTGCAGCATTACACCGATCGGCTGTTTCGGTTCCGCCTCACCCGGCCGGACACGTTCCGCTTTCGCTCGGGCGAGTTTGTGATGCTGGGCTTGGAGGTCGACGGCAAACCGCTTCTGCGCGCCTATTCGGTGGCGAGCCCGCACTATGACGAGGGCTTGGATTTCTACTCGATCAAGGTGCAGGACGGGCCGCTGACCTCGCGGCTGCAAAACATCGCGGAAGGCGACACGGTCCTGCTGGGACGCAAAACCGTGGGCACGTTGGTGCTCGACGCCCTCACGCCCGGCGCGCGGCTCTACATGATCTCGACCGGCACGGGGATCGCCCCGTTCGCGAGCCTGATCCGCGACCCAGAGGTGTATGAGGATTACGACCAGGTGATCCTCACCCACACCTGCCGCGACGTCGCGGAGCTGGCGTATGGGGACGACATTGTGGCCGCGGCGAAGGTCGATCCGTTGGTCGGCGAGGAGGCGAGCGAAAAGCTCGTCCATGTGAAGAGCGTCACGCGCGAAGCGCCGGTTGGCGACATGCTGACGGGACGCATCACGACGCTGATCGACACGGGCCAGCTGTTTGAGACGCTGGGCGTGCCGCCGCTCAATCCGGAGACCGACCGGGTGATGCTGTGCGGCTCCATGCCCTTCATCAAGGACACCAAGGATTTGCTGGAGGCGCGCGGCTTTGTGGAAGGCTCAAACGCCGCGCCGAACGCCTATGTGGTTGAGCGCGCCTTTGTGGGCTGACCGTTCGGGTTAGCCTGTGAAGGGGAACCGACGCGCCACGGTGAACGGCGTGGCGCGGTTGGGCTGGTGGAACACCGCGACGCTGTCCACCGCCACCGGCGCGGCCAGGAGGTCCTCGAAGTGGCGGCTCAGCGCCGTGAGTACGCGCGCGCGGGCGGGCGCCTCCCGCAGATAGCCGGTCAGGGTCATGTGGAAGTGGAACCGCTCCCGCACCGGAGCGTAGCCCCAGCGCGCCACATGGGCCGCGCCGAGTGGGTCAATGGCCGCGTAGCGCACTGTGTCTCGCAGCGACAGCGGTCCGCGCACGGGCTCCATAGCCTCGAGCGCCGCCTCGTGGAGCGCCTGCAGATCGGGTGACGGCGCGGCCAAGGTGAGCGCGCCGAACGGGCCCAAGGCGTTCCGCGGCGCCGCGACCTGGAGGCGCACCGGAAACGGCGCGCGCCCGGCGGCGATTGTTTGAGCGGCCTCGAACACGGCGCGCTCGGGGCCGCGGGGCGTGAAGGGCGCGCGCAACGTGCCGTGAAAACCGTAGCGCCGCGGCGCCCGCGTCAAGGCTGCGGTCTCCGCCTCGGACACCTCGGGGAGGGACGGCTGGGACAACGGCGCGCCGGTGTCGGCGTCGCGGCCGAGCCAGGCGGACGCCCGTCTTTGCAGCGGATGATCAGGCGCGAACGCCAGATACACCGCGTAGCGCGCGTCGGCGACGGGCGTGGGGGACGCAACGGGTGATGCAGACATCGCGGAACATGCTTGTCGGTTGAGGCGATCTCCGCAAGATGCGCCCGGCTGTTTGACGTGGAGACGACACATGACGGCTGCGGCGAGCGGTCTGACGGAGCTCTTGGGCGCGGTGGCGGCGGTGTGCACGACGGCCGCGTTTCTCCCTCAGGCGGTCAAAGTGATCCGCGAACGAGACACCGCGGCCATTTCGCTGGTGATGTATGTGGTGTTCACGACCGGCGTGGCGTTGTGGTTTCTCTACGGTCTGTTGATCGGCAGCGCGCCTGTGATGATCGCGAACGCGATCACGTTCATCATGGCGTTGGTGATCTTGGCGACCAAGCTCCGCTATGGCTGACGCATCAGGAGCGCGCGCCTGACGGCGCGCGTCCCCGGCATGACGGCGTTTGCGGAGGCGCGCCTTAGCCCTGGGCGAGGCGCAGGAAACGCTCCCGCAGCTCCGTGGAGTCGCGAAACACCCCGGTGAAGCGCGTGGTGATCGTGGACACGTTCGGGTGGTGCACGCCGCGCGTCGTCATGCACTGATGGATCGCGTCGATGTAGACCGCCACGCCGCGAGGATCCAACGCACCGCTAATGGCGTCGGCGATCTGGGCGGTCATCGTCTCTTGCGTTTGGAGACGTTTGGCGAAGATCTCCACCACCCGCGCGATTTTGGAGATCCCGACCACCCGGTCGCTGGGCATGTACGCCACATGCGCTTTGCCGATAAAGGGCGCCATGTGGTGTTCGCAATGGCTCTCCACATCGATGTCGCGCAGCATGACGATGTCGTCATAGCCCGACACGTCCTCGAAGGTCCGCGACAGTTCCTTCGTCGGGTCGGCCTCGTAGCCGGAAAACCACTCGGCGAACGCGTCGACAACGCGCTTAGGCGTGTCAAGCAAACCCTCCCGGGTCGGATCGTCGCCGGTCCACGCGAGCAGGGTCCGCACCGCGGCCAGGGCCTCGTCGCGGCTCGGGCGCGACGTGTCAGCCAGAGGGGCGTTGTCGCTGCGCGCACCATTCACTTTCGGGGCGCGCGATTTACGCGCCTGCGACGCGGGTTGGACGGCTTTTGTTTCAGTCATGGGAAAAACCCCTGAAGTCCCAGGGGGCCGACGGTTGCGCCAGACTTGCGTCCGGACTTAACGCCCGCCCAGTTGACGTGCCTCTACTAGGTAGGCGCGCCATAGCGCTTGTCCAGGGCGCCTTCGTCGCAGATGCGGCGTTGGCCCGCCGCGCGTCGTCGCAGTATACGGGGCGGTCCAGCGGGAGCGGACCCGCCGGACCGGATGGTGAGATCACGGATGAGCCTGACGCTTTACGACACCAGCGCGCGCGCAAAACGGCCGTTTGAGCCGCAAGATCCCAAGCGTGTGACGCTCTATGTGTGCGGGCCGACGGTCTACAACTACGCCCACATCGGCAACGCGCGCCCGCCGGTGGTGTTTGACGTGCTGTTTCGCCTGTTGCGGCGCACCTATGGCGACGACGCGGTCGTCTACGCCCGCAACATCACGGATGTGGACGACAAGATCATCACCGCCGCCGCGGAGACGGGCGAGCCCATTGGGCGGATCACGGAAAAGTTCACTCAGATCTACCGGGAGGACATGGCGTCGCTGGGCGCCCTCGCGCCGAGCGTGGAGCCGCACGCCACCGATCACATCGCGCATATGATCGCGCTCATGAAGACGCTCATCGCGGGCGGGCACGCGTACGCTGCGGAAGGGCATGTGCTGTTCCACGTGGCGTCCTATGAGCGCTATGGCGCGCTCTCCAACCGATCGCGGGATGACATGCTCGCCGGGGCGCGGGTCGAGGTGGCGCCGTACAAGAAGGATCCCGGGGACTTCGTGCTGTGGAAGCCCGCGAAGGATGGCGAGCCGGCTTGGGAGAGCCCTTGGGGACCGGGGCGACCGGGCTGGCATGTGGAGTGCTCGGCCATGATCCGCGAGGTGTTGGGCGAGACCATCGACATCCATGGCGGCGGTCAGGACCTGGTCTTTCCCCATCATGAGAATGAGATCGCCCAAAGCACGTGCGCCAACAGCGGCGCGCCGTTGGCGAACTACTGGATGCACAATGGCTTTTTGACCATGGACTCCGAAAAGATGTCGAAGTCCTTGGGCAATGTGAAGTTGGTGCACGGGCTCCTTGAGCAATGGCCGGGCGAGGTGTTGCGGTTTGCGTTGCTGTCGGCGCACTACCGCCAGCCTCTCGATTGGACGGATGACCTCTTGAACCGATCCAAAGCCACCTTGGACGGCTGGTATGACGCCCTGTGGAAGAGCCAGGACCTTGCGGCCGTGACGCCCGACGCCGCAGAGGTGCGCGATCGTCTCGCCGGGGTGATCGCGGCGCTGGAGGACGACCTCAACACGCCCCAGGCGTTCGCGGCCATGGCCGGTTTGCGCGCGGCGCTGAACAGCAAGGCGTTGGGCGAGGCTCCCCGCGCGGCGGCGCGGGCGGCGTTGATGGAGGCCGGGGCGATGTTGGGTCTGCTCACGCACGATCCCGCGACGTGGTTTCAGGGTGCGGCCGGCGATGACGCGGAGGACGGGCTTGGCGCTCACGCGATCGATGACCTGCTGATCCAACGCCAGGCGGCGCGGAGAGCCAAAGACTTTGCCGAGGCCGACCGCATCCGCGACGAACTGACCGCGGCCGGGGTGGTGATCGAAGACGGGCCGGGCGGGTCGACCTGGCGGCGGGCGTGACGTGTTGGCGGCGTTGAAGCGGATGGCGCGCGGCCGGTCGCGTCCCCGTAAGCGTTGGCCCTGGCGGCGCGCGCGCCGCGTGGCGTCGCTCTTGGTGCGCGTTCCCGTGGTCTTTCGCGCCTATGAGTGGTGGCTCGCCCAGGACACGCCGCGGGGGCCGACGCGCGACGCCGACGGTGTTCCCGTTCCGAACCCGCATTTGCGCGTGCTCGTGATGGGTCATGGCGAAGCGGACGCGTTTTTGACCACAGGCCGCAAGACCGCGGATGAACTCGCCGCGCTCTTTGCGGAGCGTGGCGCGCCCTTGTCCGGCATGACGCGCGTGTTGGACTTCGGATGCGGGTGCGGACGGTTGGCGCGGCATTGGCCGCGTCACACGACCGCGGCGATCGAGGGCTTCGACATCAATCCGGACTTGGTCCGCTGGTGCCAGGGGCATTTGCCGGGAACGTACGGCGTGTCGCGCTTGCGCCCGCCCTTGCCCGTCGCGGAGGCTCGCTATGACGGCGTGATCGGCTTTTCGGTGTTCACGCATTTGCGGGCGGAGACGCAGCGGGCCTGGTGTGCGGAGCTGGCACGGGTGACACGCCCTGGCGGCGTGCTGGCGCTGACGTTCCATGATCCGCTCCACCCGCTGTGCGACGCGCGGGTCAAGGCGGCCTTGGCGCGGGACGGTTTCGCCCTGCCGCGGCGTGGCGGGGAGGGCAGCAACGGCCTTGCAAGCTTCCAAACCCACGACTGGGCGCGCGCCATGTTCTCTCAGTGGTTCGACGTCATCGACATTGTCGACAGCACCCGCGTGAGCTTCGAACAAGCGGTCGCCGTGTTGCGCCGCCCCGACGGCGAGGGCGTTGGTTCGTCCGGTGGCGCATGACGCCATTGTGGATCGCGCGCGTCGGCCCATAATCTGTACGGGTCACGCACGGAGGTGTCGCTATGGCGGTTTCTCAGGATCACGCGCGGGCGTTGAAGGGGTTCAACGTGCTGCTGCAGGCGGAGGACGACGGGGGCGTGTTCTTCATCACGCTGGGCTGTGCGGCGGCGGATGTCGGCCAGGCCGAGCAACTCGCCCTGGGACAAGCGCAAGCCGAGGGCTGGCGCGACGTGGAGGTGGATGAGGTGTGGACCCCCGGCGGAACCCACGCGCTGCCGGAAACGCCCGGCGTGCTCGGCGCGACGGATCGCGAGTATGTCGTTGAGGACGACTTGGACGCGCTGGATTGGTGACGCCGCACGCGTCGCGAGGCCGGCGGGCGGCGTCCGCTTGGCCCTGGCGACGTCGAGCGCCATATGTGGCGGGCCATGGACGATCTCTATCCCAACGCGCTGCTGGCTTTGGCGGCGGACATTCCCCACATCGCGCCGCTTGCGGACGATGATGCCGCGCCGGGCGTGGGCGTGGCCCACAAACGCTCCATGGTGTGCGGGTCGGAGGTGGGCGTGGCCCTCACGCTCGATGACGACGGACGCATCGCCGACGTGGCGCTGGAGGTGGACGCGTGCGCTCTCGGTCAGGCGTCTGCGAGCGTGTTCGCGCGCGGCGCCATCGGCGCCAGCCAGGCCGACGTGACGGCGGGCCTTGAGGCGATGACCCAGCTTCTCCGCGAGGGCGCAGCGCCGGCTCCGGGGCGTTTTGCGGAGATCCCGACGCTCGCCCCCATCCGGGGATATCCGCGCCGACACGCCTCCGCGCTGTTGGTGTGGCGGGCGGCGTCGGCGGCGTTTGAGCGCGCGCGCGCGGGTGTCGAAGACGGCCAAACGCCGCCCGTGGGCCCGGCCGCCGCCAAGGCGTGACGCGCCGCACCATAACGGCCTTTATTGTTGCGGAAACGGCCGCTAGAACCAATAGCCGTTTTGGAGTTGCGGCTCATGGCGCGCGTGCTTCAAGTGATGCTGCTGGCGGTGATCCACGCCTACCGCCGCGTGATCAGTCCATTGGTCGCGATGGCGGGCGTGCGCTGTCGTCACGAGCCCAGTTGTTCGCTTTACGCCCTTGAGGCGGTGCGCCGCCATGGCGCGTGGTTCGGGGCGTGGATGGCCCTGGCGCGTGTGCAGCGCTGCCGTCCCGGGGGCACGTCCGGTTACGATCCCACGCCCGCGACGGATTCTGTCGCCGCGTCCGTTCCGTGGTGGAGGCCTTGGATCGTGGCGAATTGGCGTGGCCCCGACCAGCCCTTGTCAACCGAATCCGTGGAAACCCGACACCATGCCCACGCTGACCTTTCCCGACGGCGCTAAACGCGTCTTTCCCGAGCCCGTCACCGGCCTTGAGGTGGCGACCGCGATCTCGAAGTCTCTCGCCAAGAAAGCGCTGGTGATTTTGGTCAACGGCGAGGCGTGGGACGTGTCCCGGCCAATCGAGGCGGATGCCTCGATCCAGCTGATCACCGCGCGTGATCCCGAGGCGCTGGAGCATATCCGCCACGACGCCGCCCACGTGCTCGCCCAGGCGGTCCAGGAGCTCTTTCCGGGGACCCAGGTGACCATCGGCCCGGTGATCGCCGACGGCTTCTATTATGATTTCGCTCGTGACGAGCCGTTTTCGATCGAAGACTTCGCCGCGATTGAAAAGCGCATGGCCGAGATCATCGATCGCGATGAGCCGCTGATCCGCGAGGTGTGGGCGCGCGACGCCGCGATTAAGCACTTTGAAGGCATCGGCGAATACTACAAGGCCGAGCTTATTCGCGACTTGCCTAAGGACGACGAGATCACCGTGTATCGCCAAGGTGACTGGCTGGATCTCTGTCGGGGCCCTCATCTGCCCTCGACCGGCAAGCTTCCGAAAGCCTTCAAGCTGATGAAGCTCGCCGGCGCGTATTGGCGCGGCGATCATCGCAACGCGCAGCTTCAGCGGATTTACGGCACCGCCTGGGCGAACCCGTCAGACTTGGCGGCGTATCTGGAGCGGCTGGAGGAAGCAGAACGCCGCGACCACCGCCGGCTCGGCAAGCAGATGCAGCTGTTTCACTTCCAGGAGGAGGGGCCGGGTTCGGTTTTTTGGCATCCGAAGGGCTGGACGCTGTTCCAGATGCTCATCGGCTACATGCGCCGGCGCCAAGACGATGCCGGGTATGTGGAGATCAACACCCCCGACCTTCTGGACTACGGGTTGTGGGAGACCTCCGGCCACGCCGAAAAGTTCGGCGAGAACATGTACTCGACGGTGATGCCGGACGAGCGTAAGTATGCGCTCAAGCCGATGAACTGCCCCGGCGGCGTTCAAGTCTACAATCACGGCCAGCGTTCTTATCGCGACCTGCCTCTGCGCATGGCTGAGTTTGGCAAGGTCCACCGGTACGAACCCTCCGGCGCGTTGCATGGTCTCATGCGCGTGCGCCATTTCACCCAAGATGACGCGCACATCTTCTGCACGGCCGACCAACTGCAGGACGAATGCCTCAAGGTGGTCGACCTTATTCTCGACATCTACCGAGACTTCGGCTTCGAGGACGTGCGGATCAAATTCTCCGACCGCCCGGATGCGCGCATCGGCGATGACGCGGTGTGGGACAAGTCCGAAGCCGCGTTGATGCATGCGCTGGAGGCGACGGGCTTGCCCTATGGCGTGAACCCGGGCGAGGGCGCGTTCTACGGGCCGAAGCTGGAATTCGTGCTGCGCGACGCGATTGGACGCGATTGGCAATGCGGAACCCTGCAGGTGGATTTCAATCTGCCTGAACGGTTCGACGCGGGTTACATCGGCGAAGATGGCGAGCGTCGGCGGCCGGTGATGCTGCACCGGGCGTTGTTTGGATCGCTCGAACGGTTCACCGGCATTCTCATTGAGCACTACGCCGGCGCGTTTCCGCTCTGGCTGGCGCCGGTCCAGGTGGTGGTCGCGACCATCACCTCCGACGCGGATGCGTACGCGGAGGACGCGGCCGCCCGTCTGGCTAAGGCCGGCCTGCGGGTTGAGACGGATCTGCGCAACGAGAAGATCAACTACAAAGTGCGCGAGCATTCGGGCCAGAAAGTCCCGGTGATCGCGGTCGTCGGCCGGCAAGAGGCTGAGGACGGAACGTTGGCGCTGCGGCGTTTTGGCGACGGGGCGAAGCGCCAAGAGGTCATGTCTCTGGAGACCGCCGCGCGTCGGCTGGCGAAAGAGGCGCTCGCGCCGGATCTACGGCGCGCGGCCTCCCGCCGCAAAAGGCCGGCGGCGACGCCGGCCGCCGCCACCGCGTCTTCGTGACGGCGGACGTCACCCTCGCGGGCGCGCAAGCGCCGGCGCGCGTCGCCTTGGTCGGGCGGGTCACCCAAGCGCGCTGGGACAGATGGGCCGTCTCCGGCGTGTTCTTGGTGACGGGTTTTGCGATGGTGACCGGCGGCCTGGCGATCGCCCCGGTCGTGGCGACGGGCGGCGTGGTTGCTCTGATGGGGCGGCTCGATGCGCGTTTCTGGCGCGGCGCGGCGACGTGGGATCCCACGGTGTGGGTGACGGCGGCCTTTTTCGCGTGGGCGATCGTGAGCTTCGCGTGGTCGCCCTATGACGCGCCGGATCGCGTCGTGCGCCTGGCCGCGGGCGCGCCGGCGTATGCGCTTTTCGTGGTGGCGTGCGCGGGCGTTGCCGCGCGCGATCGCGCGGACATCGAGGCGCTGTTGCTGTTCGCGGCGTTGAGCGCGTGCGCGGCGTTCGCCCTGGAGATCGCCTCGGGCGGCGCGCTGACGCGGGCCTATGGCCGGTGGGAGCGGCCGCAGGGCGAGGTGTGGCGCAATCTCGGCCATGGGTTGTCGGTGCTTGCGGCGCTGGTCCCGGCGGTCGCAGCGGGGGCGTGGATCCGCGGCGGGGCGACCCGGGCTGCGGCGGCGGTTGTGATCGTGACCGTCGCGGCGGGCGGCGTTGTGTTTGAGATCAGCGGCAATCTGTTGGGCCTGTTGGCGGGCGGCGCGGCGATGGCGGCGGCCTGCGTGTGGCCCCGGGCGAGCGTTGTGGCGGCGGGCGCGTTGGCCGGGCTCAGCGTGGCGGCGGCGCCGGTGATCGGCCTGTTGGCGCATGCGCCGCCGGCGTGGCGCGCGCGTCTGCCGTTGTCGTGGGAGCAACGCTTGGAGATTTGGCGGCGCGTGGCCAGCGGCGTCGCGGAGGCGCCGATCTTTGGCCATGGTCTCGACGGAATGCGCACGCACACCGATTACATGGAGCTTCGCGGCGTCCGTTTTGACGCGATGGCGCTGCACCCGCACAACGCAGGTCTGCACGTTTGGTACGAAACCGGCGCGGTGGGGGCCGCGCTGTTGACGATCGCGGTCACGCTGGGGGCGTGGCGGGCGGCGCGCTGGCCGGGCTTGACGCGACCCGCGGCCGTGGCGGCGGCCGGGACGATTTTGAGTTTCACGTCCATGGCGGGAGTCAGCTATGGCGTGTGGCAGGAGTGGTGGATCGCCACCGCTTTCCTGGCGTTGGGGGCGTGTGTGTTGGTGGGGGCTGCAGCTCGAGGGGAGCGCAAAACATGACTGTGCATTTGGCCGAATTGGCCACCCACCCGGCGATGACGTCGATCATCGCGCGCCCGCGGCCTTCTGTCGCAGCGGTGATCGTGTCGTGGCGGACCGGTCCGTTGTTGTTCAAGTGCGTCGAGGCCGCGCTCTCCGCGCCGGACATCGACGAGGTGATCCTGGTCGATAACGGCAATCCGCGCGAGACGCGCGCGCGGCTGATCACGACGGCGGCGGCGCGCAAGGATTTCCGCATTGTCTGGGGACAGGGCAATGTCGGTTTCTCGAAGGGGTGCAATCTCGGCGCGCGTCACGCGCGCTCTGAGCGGCTGTTGTTCCTCAACCCCGACGCGGTGATCGAACCGGGGGCGGCGCTGCGCTTGGCGGAAGCCGGCGAAAGCGCGCCGCGGCCATGGATCGCCGGCGGGCGCGTGCTCGGCGCGGATGGGCGCGAGCAGCGGGGAGCGCGCCGCGGGGCGCTGACCTTGTGGTCGGCGTTTGTGGAGTTCGCGGGCCTGACCGCCCTTGGCGGCGTTCACTCGGCGTTCCGCACCATTCACTACCAAGACGACCCCACGCCGGAGCTTCCGTCGCGGGTGTCCGCGGTGTCGGGCGCGTGCTTGATGATGCGGGCGGACGACTTCCGGGCGATCGGCGGGTTCGACGAACGCTATTTCTTACACGTGGAGGACGTGGATCTGTGCCGCACCGCGCGCGAGCACGGCGGCGCGGTGGTGTTTACGCCCCAGGCGGTGGTCGTCCACGAAGGCTCCACGAGCCCGGCGAGCTCCGTGAAAATCGCCTGGTACAAGGGCGTGGGCTTCGCGAAGTACTTCATCAAATTTTCGCATTGCGCGCCAAGCCGCGCGGTTGCGTTGCTGGCGGCGCCGGTCGTGGTGGTTGCGGCGTTGCTCGCGGGCGTTGCGCGGTCAACTGTTCACAAGAGAATTGTGCGATCCGCCTAGCGCGAATTGGCGACTCATTTTTTGTCCGCTACGCTTTGGTCACCAAAATATGAATGAGGGTGATCATGGACGTGCGTGGGAGAGACCCTATTCGACCCATCCGTGCTCTCTTGCGAGGGCTGGAAACGTTGGAAACCCTCAACGGGCGCGACGGCTGCAGCGTCACTGACGTCGCGAACGCCACGCATCTCCCGCGAACAACCGCGTATCGGATCTTGGAAACCCTGTGCCAGGGCGGCTTCGCCGTGCGCGACCCGGGCGACGACCGCTATCGCCCGACCGAGCGCGTGCAAGGGCTGGCCGGCGGTCTCTACGACGAGCCGTGGGTGGCGGAGGTCGCGGCGCCCGAGCTTGAAGGGCTGTGCAAGGCGGTGCTGTGGCCGTTGATGCTGTGCATGGTGCGTGGCGGAGCGCTGCAATTGCGCGTCGTCACCGACGACATCAGCCCCGTGGCCATCGAACGCTACGCCGCGGGCGCCGAGGTCGACCTCGCCAACAGCGCCGCCGGCATTATGCGGATCGCGCTTGCGGGCCCGGAGGAACGCAACGCGCTTTTGGCCCTCGCGCGCCAGCAGGGCGCCCCGGCGGAGGCGTGCGCGCACACCTGCGACGCGGCCAAGGCGGCGGCGCGTTTGGACTACGCCTTGGATCTCAGGGTGATCGGCCGTGAAGCCTCCATCGCCGTGCCGGTCCGGGACGCCGCCGACAGCTTGCGCGCGATCTTAAGCATGCGCTTTATCCGCACCGCCTTGCGCCCGGAAGCGGTGGTTGCGGAGCACCTGCCTCAATTGCGGGAGAGCGCGCAGCGCATCGGCGCGGCGATCCCTGTGGAGGAAGCCGTCGCGCCCGCGCGTCCTCCGGCGGCGGCCAACGACAGTTTGCGCGGGTCCGCGGCCAATGACGATTGGCTGTCCACCGACGAGGCGCCGACGGATCAATGCATGTGCGACGCGCATCGGGCCCTGCGGGAATGCGGCGGCTCGTGACAGTCGCCTGAGGGCCAGCCCCTCGTTCCTGTTCGACCCGTGGTGATCGCCCGTGGTGATCGGATGTCAGCGGCGCGACGGCCCCGTCGCGCCGTTTTCCGCTTCTGCTTGACCGATGGCGGCGTCTTGCAACGCGGCGCCCAGGGCGGCCGGGTTGGCGGGACGGGTCGTGCGATAGATGTACAGCTCGACAAAATCGCCGCGGGAATAGTTCAGCCCGTCGATCCGCCCGACGCGCACCGCGTCCGCCCCGACTTCGGTCAAACGTTGCAAGAAGGCGTCCTCGACCCGCGCTTCGACAATCGCCGCGCGCCCGGCTTCTGCGGCGGCGATGTGCGCCGCCCGGTCGGGCGTGGTCAGCCGGGTGTTGGTGTCGGTGAGGAAGACAAGGCTGGGTTCGCTGAAGCCGGTTGAGGTCAGGGGCGGATGCGTGTTGGCGCTGAGCCGCGGGTGCAGGCTCAACGCCTCCAGCTCGTCCACCACGGCCCGGCTGACGAAGAGCGTGTCTTGCCGCGGGGCGACGATCTGGGTCGCGGCGACATGCCAGGCCAACCCCGCGATGAGCGCGCTCGCTAACAGAGCGTACGGCGCGCGGACCAGGCCAAAGGGCGCGAACGAGATGAACCCGGCGCCCAACGCGCCGGCGACCCACGCAAGGGGGGGCAAGGCTGCGGCGGCCGCGCCGATCAGCTCAACGCCTTCGGCGAGGCTGGTCACCTGAGGCCGCGCGCCGCCGGGCACCTCGCTCAAGCCGTACATCAGCATCAGCAACACGATGTGCGCCAACCCGACCAAGGTGAACAGCTGGACCGACACCGCGGTGAGCCCGGCGCGCCGCGCGCTGATGTGGTGTTGCTTGAACGCGCAAAAGGCGGAGCCGGCGAGGAGCGCCAGGGCGGGATAGAGCGGCAGCGGGTAATGGGCGAGTTTGGTGGGCGTGACCTCAAACAGCAGCCAGCTGGGTATGGCCCAGGCCATCAAGAAGCGCAGGCCGTCGCGCTCGCGGGTCATGAGGGGGCTGCGGATCGCCTTTGCGCCCTGAACCAAGCCCGGCAACAGAAACAGCGTCGCCGGCCAAATCAGAAACGGCAACAACAGGGTGTGGAACCCCACCGGCCCGCCATGGCTTTCATGACCGGAGATCATTTTGGGGCCGAGGTCCTTGCCCAGGGCGTCCATAAAGAACGCGCCTTCCGTGAGCGCGCCGATCGCCACGAACCAAGGCGCGGCCACGGCCACGCCCAGGGCCAACCCGAAGGGCGGCCACACGAGACGCGTCGCCCAGCGCCCGTTGCGCTCAACCGCGATCAAAAACAATAGGGCCAGACCCGCAATCATCGGCGTGACGGGGCCCTTGAGCAGGACGCCGGCGGCCACCGCGAGCCAAAACGTCACGATCGCTCCCGCGCCGGCGCCGCGGTAGAACGCCGCGAGAGCCGCCATCGCCACAGTCGTCGCCGCCAGCAGCGCCGCGTCCGTCTTCGCGATGCCCGCCTCCACGCCGCCCAACACGCACACCGCCAGCAACGCGGCCCCGGCGCGGGCCTGTTCGGGTCCGAGCAAGCGCTTGCCGGTCCAAAAGGTCGCGAGCACGGCGATGATGAAACACAGCACGGACGGGATGCGGTACGCCCAAATGGCGCGGGCCTCCGCGCTGGAGAGCGCGGCCACAGAGGCGGCTTGCAGCCAATGGACGCCGACCGGCTTTTTATTGCGCGCCGCGTCCTGAAAGCGGATCTCCACAAAGTCGCCCGTCTCCAGCATCTGGGCTGTGGCTTGGGCGTAACGCGCTTCGTCGCGGTCGAGGGGCGGCACGACGAACACGCCGCACAGGCCCGCCGTCAACGCGAGCACGATCAGCAGCGGCGCTGGCGGTGTTCGAGCAAACATGCGAATGCGCGCGTCCTCATCGCGTTTGAGCCAGACCCTAATGGAGGGGTCGGGCGCGTCATCAAAAAGGCGGGAGACGTCGCCGCCACGCCGACGGCCCGCCATGTGACAATGACGCTCGGGAGTGAAAAAAGGGCAAGCCCTGTCTCTGCGCTTGGGCTATCACCGCCGCAGTTGCGAGCACCCTTGGTCGTGGGATGCGCCCTTTGGGGATGGCGCACGATGCCGGACATGACGTCGAACAGTGTCGCGCCGGACATCTCTGTCGTGGTGCCTGTGTTTAATGAAGAAGACAATGTGGGCGAGCTCGCCCGCGAGATCGAGACGGCGTTGCACGGCCGGCGGTTCGAGATGATTTTCGTCGACGACGCCAGCCGCGACGCGACGCGCGATCAGCTCGTCGCGCTTAAGGCGCGGCACCCCAGCCTGCGCATGATCGGCCACGCCCGCAACGCGGGGCAAAGCCGTGCGGTGCGCACGGGCGTCGTCGCCGCGCGCGCGCCTTTGGTCGCCACGCTGGACGGCGATGGGCAGAACGACCCCGCGGACGTGCCGCGCTTGGCCGATCGGCTGGCGGACGCGCCGCTGGAGGTGGCGATGATCGGCGGGCGCCGGCGCAAACGGCGCGACACGCTGTGGAAGCGTTTCGGGTCCCAGTTCGCCAATCTGGTCCGCCGTCGTTTGTTGAAAGACCAAGCCGAGGATACGGGCTGCGGGTTGAAGGTGTTCCGCCGTGAGGCGTTCTTGCGGTTGCCCTATTTCGACCACATGCATCGGTTCCTCCCGGCCTTGATGCTGCGGGAGGGGTTTGAGATCGGGTTTGAGGACGTCAATCACCGTCCCCGGCGCCATGGCCGGTCGAAGTACACGAATTTTGGCCGTCTCGCGTCGTCGGTCACGGACGTGCTGGGGGTGATGTGGCTGAATTCACGCGCGCGACGACCAAGTGACATTCGGGAGTTCTAGGCGTGCGGTCGACGCGCTAGGCTGGCCGCGAGGACGGATGCGCCATGGTGAATTATCTGCTAGCCAGCGAGAGCGTGAAACGAAGAAGGCGCCGGGAGGGTTCGGCGGATCGGGGTCCCATGTCCAGTTACACGAGCTTCCCTCTGCTGATCATTCCCGTGATCGTCTACAACGCGGTGGCCTGGGGCCGGGCGTTGTTTGTGAACGCGGAAGAAAACGTCGCACAGTATTTCCGCACCGAATTCGTGACGGTGCCGCTTCCGACGGGCGGGCAATGGCAGATTGCGCCGGCTGACGTCATTTTGACGCTGGGTCTTCTGTTTCTGTTTCTCGAACTGCTGAAGGCCACGAATACGGGCAAGGCGGCGATTTTCAATCACTCGCTGTCGATGATTCTCTTTATCGTCTGCTTGGTTGAGTTTCTGCTGTTCAAGCCGTTCGCCACCTCCGTGTTTTTCTTGATCACGCTGATGACGCTGCTGGACGTTTTGGCTGGCTTCATCGTGACGATCGTCACGGCGCGGCGAGACATCGCCGTTGGTCAGGACTTCGGCGACTGACGTCGCGCGTGCGGTCGGCGTGTTACGCGGTGACGCCGCGACGCCGTTTGGCGCGCCCATTGAGCCCCAGCGCGTTGGCGTAAGCGCGTTGGGCGCGCAGGCTGATCTCCGCATCCTCACCCAGGGTGATGGTCGCCACGTACAGGGGCGCCGGGCTCGATAACCGCGCGGCCGCAGGCGTCTGGACGCCGGGGGACGGGGCCGGGGGCGGCGCCTCGCGACGAGTCCGCGCGCCCAACGCGGGCAAACGCGCGATGGGCGCGACCGCGGGAAGGCCGGGCGTGAACGATCGGGTCAATTTCATATTAACCCCACAGCAAAAATGGCGCCGACGCCGGCGAAAATTGAACCTTTTTTCAGCGGATGCGGGTGACAGTTTATCCTGCCCGCCCAGATTGGCGCGGCGCGTGCCATGGGGTGTGATGTGCAGGTGGGTAAGGCTTCTGCGGCGCGCGGCGCTCATGCGCCTGATCAGATCCCAGACCATGACAGCGTCCACACCGCGCTGAAGCTCGCCGGCGCCGCGGTTTACGAGCACGAGTCCGTGACGGGGGAGATGCGGTGGCTGGACCCGGGATCGGTGCTCAACGTCCTCGGCGTGGCCGCCGTGGACGATGTCGGGACGCTTGAGCGCTTTGAAAGCCTGATGAACGACGACGCCCGACGGAAGCGCGAGCGTCTGCTCGACGCCGGCGTGGCGGCTCAGACGGCTGTTCGTGTGGAGTACACCTTGATGGCGGGCGACGGCGCGCCGGTGTGGGTGGAGGAGCGCGCGCTTTGGGTGCGTCCGGGCCGGCTGGTCGGCATGCTGCGCAGCATTGAGGGCCAGAAGCGGCGCGAACGCGCGCTGGCGGCCTCTGCACGTGAGGACGATCTGACCGGTTTGCTCGCGCGCCCCGGTCTGCGTGAGGCGATGGAGCAAGCGATCGCGCGCGCGGCCCGGCGCGGCGACTCGATGGTGTACGCGGTGCTCTCCATTGATGACTTGTCGGCGCTCAACGCCCGATTTGGGTTCGACGCCGCCGATGAGTTGATCGCGGTTGTGGGCCAACGTCTCTCGCGGGCCGGGCGCGGCTTTGACGTCACGGGCCGGATCGCAGGCAACAAGTTTGGCCTCTTGTTCTCAGGCTGTCCGCCGGAGCGGGCGGAGGCGGCCGTGCGGCGCGTGATGCGGCAAGCGAGCGAGGGCGTGGTCCAGACGGGGTTGGGGCCGATGGAGGTCTCGCTGTCGGGCGGCGCGGTGATCGTCAACCCGACCGATGGCGACAGCCGTCTTGTGATGGCGCAAGCGGAGATGGCGCTGGACACCGCCAAGGGCGCGGGACCAGGGGAGCTGCGCGTCGCCTCGCCATCCGCGGCGGGCGAGCATCGCCGTGCGCGCCAAGCGGAGGTGAGTTCGGAGATCCTCCGCGCGTTGGAGGAGGACCGCATCGCGATTGCGTTCCAGCCGATCGTGCGCCTGCGCGACGAGTCTGTGCTGCGTTACGAGTGCTTGGCGCGCATGCGCGACGCCCGCATCGAGACGGCGGATTTCATCCAGGTCGCGGAGACGACGGGGCTGATCCGCCGGGTCGATCTGCGTGTGTTGGAGCAGGCGATCGCGGCGCTGCGGCAGTCCAGCGATCTCGCGCTGTCTGTGAACGTCTCCGGGGCGACGGTGCGGCGCAGCGACGCGGCGTGCGCATACCTGGAGACGTTGCAGGCGTTTGCGGGCGCGGATCGCCTGACGGTCGAACTCACGGAAACCTGTGTCGTGGAAGCGCGCGAGCGCGTGGCCGCGTTTGCGGACGCCGTGCGGGCGACCGGCGCGCGCTTCTCCGTGGATGATTTTGGCGCCGGCTACACGTCCTTCCGCGTGCTGCAGGCGATTGAGCCGAGCGAAGTGAAGATCGATGGCGGGTTCGTGCGCGGCGTCGCCCATGACACGCGCCAATACAGTTTCGTGGATGCGCTGGTGCGCTTGGCCCGGGCCCTGTCGATGGACGTCATCGCTGAGTTCGTCAGTGATGAGGCCGACGCGGCCGCGCTTGCCCGCATCGGCGTCGACGCGGTGCAAGGCCGGCTCTATGGCATGCCGGAACTGGGGGCGCCGCGCCGCCGCTGAACCGTCGGCGGCGAAGGGCGCGCGCCAAAGGCCCCGCTCGCCGGCCGTCTGCGCGCCGTTGCGCTCAGCCCGGCCGCCGACCGAGCCCGGTCAATCGCCCGCTTTGGTGGACAAGGCGTCGAGACGCTTTTGCATCGCCGCCAGTTCGCGCCGCAACGCGGTGACGTCGTCTTCACCGGTCGGCGCGGGGGCCCCAGCGTTGTCGCGCCCGGCCCGAAACGGCTGGAACATGCGCACGGCCTGCTCAAACAATTCAATGTTCTTGCGCGTTTGATCCTGAAACGCCTCAATCGCCATGTTGCTGGACCAGGCTTCCTTGAAGTGTTCGCGCTGGCGGGTGAACGCTTCCAGCGACATCTCCAGGTAACTCGGCACCACCGCTTGCACGCTGTCGCCGTAAAAGCGAATAAGTTGGCGCAAGAACTGGATCGGCAAAAGGTTCTGCCCGCGGTTTTCCTGCTCGAAGATAATCTGCGTCAGGACGGACCGTGTGATTTCGTCGCCGCTCTTCGCGTCAAACACGACAAAATCGGTGCCCTCTTTCACCATCGTGGACAAGTCTTCGAGCGTGACATACGAGCTCGACGCCGTGTTGTAGAGCCGGCGGTTGGCGTACTTCTTAATGGTCACGATGTCGGCCGGCTTCGCGCGATCCTTTGTGGCGCTGCTGTCGTCGCTCACGGAGTCCTCCTTCGCGCCTGGCGCGCGGGCGTGTGGATAGGGCCCAGCGCACGTGATCCTCAACGCGTCGATCGGTCGCTGGCGCCTCTAAGATTGGTCCAAAACGCTTTTACAGATGTTAGCGCCTGCAGCGCAGTGCGCAATCGCGATGAATGTCGTGCTCGCTTTTACCCAAGAGGAGCGATTGACCAAGGCCTTCAATGCAGCTCATGGCTTCGCCATCTGAACAGCACAGGCTGGTCGCCGCACCGCCAACGCGACGCCATTCGCAAGAAGGGACCTCCCATGACAGATGTCGTCATCGCCTCCGCCGCTCGCACGCCGGTGGGATCGTTCAATGGCGCGTTCGCCAACACGCCGGCTCCAGAGCTCGGACGGGTCGCGCTTGAAGCGGCCATGAGCCGCGCGTCGGTCGCCGCCGACGAAGTGTCGGAGGTCATTCTCGGCCAAGTGCTGACCGCCGCCAGCGGGCAGAACCCCGCGCGCCAGGCGTCCATGGCCGCCGGCGTGCCGCAAGAGCGCACGGCGATGACGATCAACCAGGTGTGCGGCTCGGGCCTGCGGGCGGTGGCGCTGGGGTCCCAGGCCATCAAAGCCGGAGACAGCGAGATTGTCGTGGCGGGCGGTCAGGAGAGCATGAGCCTCGCGCCGCACGCCGCCTATTTGCGCGCCGGCAAAAAGATGGGCCACATGGAGTTCGTCGACACCATGATCAAGGACGGCCTGTGGGACGTCTTCAACGGCTATCACATGGGCATGACGGCGGAGAATGTCGCCGAGCGCTGGCAAATCACGCGCGACCAGCAGGACGAGTTCGCCGTTGCGTCTCAGAACAAAGCCGAAGCGGCCAAGAAAGCGGGCAAGTTCAAAGACGAAATCGCCGCAGTCACGGTGAAGAGCCGCAAGGCGGAAGTCGTCATCGATGAAGACGAATACATTCGCGACGGCGTGACCTTGGACTCCATCGCAAAGCTCCGGCCGGCCTTCAAGGCCGATGGCGGCTCCGTCACGGCGGCGAACGCGTCGGGCCTGAATGACGGCGCGGCCGCGCTGGTGTTGATGAGCGCTGACGCCGCGGCGAAGCGGGGCGTGACGCCGCTGGCGCGCATCGCGTCCTGGGCGACGGCGGGCGTCGACCCGTCGGTCATGGGCACAGGACCCATCCCCGCCAGTCGCGCGGCGCTGGAGAAAGCCGGCTGGTCCGTCCAGGACCTCGAGCTGGTGGAGGCCAATGAGGCGTTCGCCGCGCAGGCCTGCGCCGTGAACAAGGATGTGGGCTGGAACCCGGACATCGTGAACGTGAACGGCGGCGCGATCGCCATCGGCCACCCCATTGGGGCGTCGGGCGCGCGGGTGCTCACCACGCTTTTGCACGAGATGGCCCGTCGTGACGCCAAGAAAGGGCTGGCGACCTTGTGCATCGGCGGCGGCATGGGCATCGCCATGTGCGTCGAACGCGGCTAAGGCCGATCATGCGCCGCGGCGACGTTTCGGGCCTTGCCCGCGCGGCGTCGCCCGGCGTTTGATGGTTCACGTCGACGGCGGCCGCCGTCGGCGCGGGAGGGCGCGTCAGACGCCTGGACGTGACTGCTTAGGGAGGAGACGACGGCATGGCGGAACGGGTTGCGGTGGTGACCGGGGGCACCCGCGGCATTGGCAAAGCGATTTGCGTGGCGCTGAAGGCGGACGGCTACAAGGTCGCGGCGAATTACGCCGGAAATGACGCGGCCGCGGCCGCGTGCAAAGACGAAATTGGCGTGCCGGTCTTCAAGTGGTCGGTCGCGGACTATGACGCGTGCGCCGAGGGCGTGCGCCAGGTCGAAGCGGAACTCGGCCCGATCGATGTGCTTGTGAACAACGCCGGCATCACGCGCGACGCGCCGTTTCACCGCATGACCCGCGAGCAGTGGCAGGAGGTGATCGACACCAACCTGACCGGCTTGTTCAACATGACCCACACCGTGTGGCCCGGCATGCGCGAGCGCAAATACGGGCGTGTGATCAACATCTCCTCGATCAACGGTCAAAAGGGCCAGTTTGCTCAGGCGAACTATTCCGCGGCGAAAGCGGGTGATTTGGGCTTCACGAAAGCGTTGGCTCAAGAAGGCGCACGCGCCAACATCACCGTCAACGCGATCGCGCCAGGCTACATCGCCACGGACATGGTGATGGCCGTGCCGGAGGAGGTCCGCGCCAAGATCATCGCCCAAATCCCGGCCGGCCGGCTGGGTGAGCCGGAAGAGATTGCGCGGTGCGTGGTGTTCTTGGCGTCGGAGGCTGCGGGCTTCATCACCGGCTCGACGCTGTCGGCCAATGGCGGCCAGCACATCTTCTAGGGCGTTGGAGAGCGGCCGCGCGCGCGTTTAGAGCGCGGCCGCCATCACCGCGTCATCGTACCATTGGTCGCCGACCCGGAAGCGGCGCGCGCCGATGATCTCAAAGCCTTGGCGACGGTAGAAGGCCACCGCACGGTCGTTCCCGCCGTAAACGCCCAGTAAGAGCCGCCGCGCCCCGGCCGCGCGGGCGTACGCGCGCGCGCGGGCCATCAGCGTCGCGCCGACGCCGATCCCCAGAAAGCGCCACAGCGTGTAGATGCGCTTGAGTTCGAGATCGTCCGGCTGCGGGTCCGCCTCTGGGATGTCCGGCGGGCACACCATCGCATAGGCCACGGGCGCGCCCGTGGCCGCCAGCTCCGCGATCCATGCGCAGGTCGCCGGCCGGGCGAGCGCCGCGGCGTAGTACGCCTCCGCGTGCTCGCGCCGGCAATGGTCAATCAGGTTCGCGCCAGGGATGTCGGTGCTGAACGTCTCCAAGAACGTGGCTTGTCCGAGCACGCTGAGAGCCGGCGCATCCTCGGCGGTCGCTTGCCGGACGACCGCATCTGCGGCGCTGTGGGGCGCTGCGCGCGCACGGGTGTTCGCCGTCGGCGGCGTTGCGTCGCAGGGTGGCGTGGTCACGACGTTGCGCCCCGATCATCGTGTGTCGCCGGCGGACCCGCGGGGCTCGGACGCCAATCGGCCGGCGCCAGCTCAAAGCCGGCGAAGTCGAAGCCCGGTGCGACGGTGCAGCCCACAAGCGTCCACGCGCCGAGGCTTTCCGCCGTTTGCCAGCACTGCGCCTCGACAATCGCCTGAGGCCGCTGCCCCGCGCGCAAGTCGGGCCCGAGGGTCGCGGTTGACGCGTTCACGCCGTCTGGCGACGTCGTTAAGACCAGGGGACCGCCCGCGTGCCAATGCCAGATCTCCGCTGCGTCCACCCGATGCCAGGCGGAAACCTCGCCCACCTCAAGGAGATAGTAGATTGCTGTGCTGACGGCGCGGCCGGCCGCGTCCGTCCTGGGGTCCCGAAAGGTTTCGCGATACCAGCCGCCCTCCGGGTGGCGCTCCAAACCCAGCAGCGCAATGACGGATGAGGCCGGCAAGTCGCCGGAGGGAGCGTTGGCGCGCATCATGGGCAAGCGTTTCGGGTGCGAGCGGGCGTGGGCATGGCGGCGTTGGCTCCGAGCCTTAGCGTCGCCCGCGGCGGCTGTCACGCGCGACGCCGCGGCGCGTGGCGGCGGCTATTGCACGCGCCGCACGCGCAGGCCTTGACGCACGCCCTCAATCTTAAGGCGATAGCTGCCGAGTGCGGCGCGCTTGATGGTGACAGCGTGTCCGTCATCGGATCGGCGGATGTAGGGCGCGGTGCTGTCGGCGTCGAGTTGACGCCACACCTGACCGTTCTCCAACGTGAAGATGAGCGATCCGCCCGGGGCGGTCTCAATGCGGATGGCGCGCGACTCGATCGTCTGCGGACCATCCTGTGTCCATTTCCGGTTTTCCTGCAGGTCTTCGGCGCCAAAATCGTCGCCGGTGTTCGCCGTGGACGCGGTGGGTTCCGCCACGCGTGTCGGCGCCGCTGCGTTGGCGGCGGGCTCCGGAGGTGAAACCGAGGGGGCGACGGGCGCTTCGGCGTCGGCTTGAGCGACCGCCGTTGGCGACGGCGGGGCGGGTCGGAGGCGCGCCAAGGCGTCGACCGCTTGATCCAGACAGGCCAGCCGTTCGTCGGCGTCGGCGAGGTCTCGACAGGACAGCGCGGCGGCGATCGCCCGATTTTGCGCGCTCTCGTCCTGCGCCCTCACGGGGGTGCTCAAGGCGGGCGCAACGACCAAGAGCGCCGCGGCGATGCAGGGCGCTGTGACCTGAGGCATGCTGGTCGATCTCCTGTGATCCGCAGAAACAAAAAGGGCGGGCCTTTCGGCCCGCCCAGTGACTGTACTGCGATGGAACCCGCTTATCGAGACAGGGTCACACCCAGGAAGATGAACCGACCGGTGTCGAAGATGGTCGGGAAGGTGTTGCCGTTGCCCAGCGGCGGACCGGCGGACACGCTCACCGGCGCTTGGTTGTTGAGCACGTTCAACGCACCGCCCCGCAGACGCACGCCGTCGCGGACGTCGTAGTTGAAGGACAAGTCGAGGTAGTTGAACGCGTCGATGCTGGCGTCGTTTGCCGGCGCGGCGTCGTTGATGTTCTCCGTGCCGCTGAGGTAACGCCAGGTCGCCGTCGCTTGCGCGTTGAACGGCGTCACCCAGGTGGTCAGCAAGCGGTGACGGTACCGCGGGTTGACCGGGTTCTCACACGCGTTGCCGAACTGGCCCGCGCATTCGATCGCTTCGGCGCCCGGGAACGGCGTGAAGTCGAACGCTTGCAGGTACGTCGCCGCGTAGTCGAACCGGAGGGAGCCGGGGATCGGCACACCGAAGTCTTCTGGCTCGATCCCGTACAGGATCTGGAAGTCCAACCCGCTCGTCTCCAGCTCGGCGATGTTGATGTTGAGCTGGTTGAAGCCGACGCCGAACGTGCCGGCCGCGAGCGTGCCGCCCGGGCCGCGCGTGATCAGGTCACAGAACTGCGGATTGCCCGTGTCCAGACACTGGTTCAGGGTCACCTGAGCCGCAACGCCATCGTTGATGAAGTCTTCGATGGAGATGTTGAAGTAGTCGATGCTGACCGAGAGCCCTTGGATCGCCGATGGCGTGAACACGCCGCCGATCGTGATGGTGTCGGACGTTTCCGGATCGAGGTCCGGATTACCACCCGTGATCGACTGGGTTTGCCCGGCGATGACGTCGAGAATGTTGCCGAAGTCTTCCGCCGTCACACCCGTGCGCGCGCACTCTTCGAACGACCGCAGCGGCGCGTCAGACGCGCAGGGGTCAAACAAGCCCACGCCGTTGGCGTTCAAGCCCGCCTCGTCCAGGTTGGGGAGGCCCGTGTCGACGCCAGTGAACAGCTCGATGACGTTCGGCGCCCGCACCGCGCGCTGGAACTGCGCCCGGAACAGGAAGTCTTCCACCGGCTTGTAGGACAGCTGAACACCGAAGGTGTTGGTGTCGAAGCTGTTTTCAGTGTCATTGCCGTCCGTCGAGTAGTCGGAGAACCGGTACTGACCTTGCAGCGACAGGCTGTTGATGAGCGGCAGATCTTCAGCAAGCGGGATGGCCGTTTCGCCGAAGAGTTCGAAGACTTCCACCTGGCCTTCAACCGGCAGGGTCGCCCCGCCGAGACCGGTGAAGCCGCCGCCCGGCACCTGGAAGATTTGGTCCGGCTGGCGGAACAAATTGTCCTGCCGATACTCCACACCCAAGAGAACGCCCACGCCTTCGCTCGAGAACGGCGAGCTGACGCCATAATTCTCGAGGTTGGTTTGGATCGTACCACCGGCGACGATCTGATCCGTCGTGCCGTTCACGATGCCGACGCCCTCGATGAAGTCGAGCGACTCTTGCGTCACCAAGCTTTCGCCGTTCGGGCCGCGCTGGAAGATGTTGTAGGGCACGCAGCCGCCGGTGGGATCCTGGCAGACCACGTTGCCGTTCTCATCTTCAACCGCGAAGAACGCTTGCTGGAGGTTAGTTGTGATGAAGTCGTTCGTGCCTTCTTGAATGTCACGCGTCCGCGAGAACTGAGCGAAGGTTTCAAACTCGAACTGATCGAACAAGGTCCCGCGGAAACCGCCGACCATGCGCAGCGTGTTGTTCTCCAGGAAGGAGTTCCGCGGCCCGCCTTCGACGTTCCGGTGAGAGGCCGTGATGCCGTCGACGACGGCCGGCAGCGCGCCGTTTGCATCTGGCGTGTTACAGCCGAAGATGTCCGCGAAGGAGATGCCCGCGTTGTCTTGGATCAGCGGGTTGTCGCAGTTGATCGAGTACGAGCCGATGCCGAACGAGGCCGTCGGGGCGATCTGCGCGTCCGAGAACGAGCTGTTGAACGACAAGTCTGCAAACGCTTCGATGTTGTCGGTCAGCTCATAGTGACCTTGCACGTAGATCTGATACCGCTCGGCGGGACGCTGGAAGAAGTTCTGCGCGCCGAAGTTGAAGGTTTGCTCCGGACCGCCGACGAAGGGGACAATCTCGCCGTTCTCTTCTTGGAAGGCGAAGCCGCCGGGGCCGCCAAACAAGCGGAAGTTCGCCGAACCCACGCAGCCGAAGCCGGAGGTGTCGCCGCTGCCGAGCGTACACGCGGAGATCGACCGGTCGGCCTGAACGATCGCTTCTTGGTTGGTGTACGTGCCGAAGAGGGTGACGTTGCCGCGACCGTCGGCCGTGTTGGCGCCAAGGGTCAGCGACACGGTGATCTCTTCACCGTCGAAGGTGCCGTCGGGAACCGGCTGTTGAGCCGCGCGCAGCACGCTGTCAAACGGCTCCACGCCGTTGCTGTTCTGCGCGATGCCGCCCAAGACGTCGAGTTCGATGCCTTCGAAATCACGCTTCAGGATGAAGTTCGCCACACCGCCGACGGCGTCAGAACCGTACACGGCCGAGGCGCCGCCCGTCAGGATGTCGACTTTTTCGATCAACTGGGCGGGGATGAGATCAAGGTTGGCGGGCGCGAACTGCGATGAGCCGTATGGCACGCGACGCCCGTCGATCAGCACCAAGGTCCGCTCGGGCCCGACACCGCGCAGGTCCAGGGCGGCGGTGCCGCTCGCGCCGTTGGAGACTTCGCCGGCTTGGTTGGCGAACACCTGCGGCAGAATGTTGATGAGATCCTCGATCCGGACCGTGCCGCGGATGTCGATCTCTTCATCCGTCACGGACAGAACCGGCGCGGCCGATGTGAAGTTCGAACCCACCGCCAGGCGCGAGCCGGTGACGACGATGCGGTCCTCTTCCTCTTCGGCTTCCTGAGCCAGCGCCGGCCCGGTCAACCCCCCAAGCGCCAACCCCGCCAGCGCAGTCGTGCGCAAAATGCGCATCCGCCATGTTTTCTGCATTGCAAGCGACCCCTTTGTTTTGTTCGAGCGAAAACACATGCGCGCCCCCACGACAGCCATTGCCAGGCGCTGCTCATCGCTATGGGCCAGTAGACAAATGTGACAATTTCGATGCAATTCCGAAAAGCGTTGTGGGGCTGTCAATCTGAGTTGATGTTGCAAAACAGTGACAGCGAGACCAGGGGGGGATTGCCGGCGCTTTCGCTTTGCCTGACTGGGAACGAGCGAGACGGCGCCATCCTTTTGGGGCGTCCCCGGACTCTCGGCGTGGCGTTGAATGTTACGCGGGTTTCGGGCGCTTGAACCCCGATGTGAGGCTGCGTCGACGCGCCTGTGGCGCCCGCGACGCCTTCGTCGGTCAGTCGGACACCGCGAACAGTCCGTCCACCTCCACGGCCGCGTTGAGGGGGAGCATCGCGCACCCCACGGCCGAGCGTGCGTGGCGACCGGCGTCGCCAAACACGTCCACCATCAGATCCGAACAGCCGTTGATCACCTGAGGAATGTCGGCGAAGTCCGGCGCCACGTTCACGAAGCCGCCCAGCTTCACGACCCGACGAACGCGCTCCAGAACGCCCGCGGCGTTCAGCTGCGCCAGCAGATTGAGCCCGCAGAGCCGGGCGGCGGCTTGGCCCGCGGCGACATCCAACTGCACGCCCAGTTTCCCAGAGACGAGGCCGTCCGGACCAAGGGAGATTTGACCGGAGACCGACACCATGTCGCCCTCGCGCACCCATGGCGCGTAATTGGCGACCGGGGCCGCGGCGGCGGGAAGCGTGAGGCCCAGCTCCGTCAGTCGCGCTTCAATGGGTCCCATGATCCCTCCCATGGCTGCTGTCGCCGCATCCCAACTCAGCCTCGCGTGGGGTGCGCTGCAGCGTCAAGCGGCCGTGGAGGGGTGGGAATTTCCGCTTGTAGTGACGTTAACGTCAACGTCATAGTGGCGCGCGATCGAACGCGTGGCGTGCGCCACGGGGTTGTGGAGCGCCGAAGAGTGGTGATGGACAGCGCCTTAGCGGTCGAGGCGGCGCCGCGCGACGCCGTCGTGACCGACCATCCTCGCGAAACCGCCGTCGTGATCCACGCGGCTGATGGGTATCCGTTGAGCGGCACATGGACGTTGCCGTCTGGCCCCGCGCGGGCGCGCGCCCTCATTTCGGGAGCGACGGGCTACCCCCGGGCGTTTTACGCGCGCTTCGCTCAGGACGCCGCACGCCGCGGGATCGCGTGCCTGACGTTTGACTATCGCGGGATCGCAGAGTCCGCACCTGAGGACCTCGCGGCGATGCGGATGGACTACACGGATTGGGGCCGGCTCGACCTGCCCGCTGCGATCGACGCGTTGACGGCGGATGGCGCGAACCTTCCGTCGATCCATGTGGGGCACAGCGTGGGCGGGCACATGATTGGCTTCGCCCCCAATCACGGCGCGCTGGACCGCCACGCGTTCGTGTCGGTCGGCAGCGGCTATTGGGCGAAGCATCACGCGAGCAACATCCCCGCCGAGCTGTTCTTTTGGTGGGGCTACGGGCCGCTGTCCATGGCGCTCACCGGCGCGGTGACGAAGTGGGGCCCGTGGCGCGGTGAGAGCTTGCCTCGCGGGGTTTTCACGACATGGCGGCGCTGGTGTCACAATCCGCGCTACTTCATGGATGAGCTGCAGGATCGTCTTCAACCGCATTGGTTTGGGGAGGTCAGGGCGCCCATCCGCTCTTGGGTGTTCACGGACGATCCCATCGCCACGCCGTCGACCGGCGAGGACATGCTGGCGCTTTACGCCAACGCGCCGCGGGACATGGTCGTGCGCGCGCCGGCCGACTACGGCCTTCAGCGCGTGGGTCATGACGGCGCGTTCCGCCGCGCCGCGACGCCGATCTGGGACGACGTGTGGGCGTGGGCCGCGCCGGATGGAGCCGCGCGCGCGGGATGACCCCAAAGACACACCCCGAGGGAGGATCGTATGAGCGAGGCCGTTGAGACCGCCGCCCCCGTGCTGACAGAGCTGCGCGGCGACGTGTATGTCGTGACGCTGAATGATCCGCGTCGGAAGAACGCGGTCGGCGCGCACATGCGCAAGGAGATGGCCGAGGCCTTCGCCAACCCGCCAGACGGCGCGCGGGCCGTGTACCTGACGGGCGCTGAGAACAGCTTCTGCGCGGGCGCCAATCTGACCGAGGACGCCTCGGAATTGCTGTCGCCGGATCGTGATCTCGGGCGGGTGCTCGATCGCGAGTATCACCCGATCTTTGAGGCGATGCGGGCGCTCAGCATGCCGCTGATCGTCGGCGTCAACGGCCCGGCCGTCGGCATTGGTTTGTCGTTTTCGCAGATGGGCGATCTGATCGTCGTCGCCGAAAGCGCGTACTTCGCCTTGGGGTTCGGCAAAATCGGCTTGGCGCCGGATGGCGGGGCCACGTGGATTCTGCCGCGGGCCATGGGGCGCACGAAGGCGATGCGCTTTTACATGGAGAACAACCGCGTCGTTGGCCGTGACGCGCTTGAGTGGAACCTCGCCACCCACGTGCTGCCGGACGCCGGGTTCCACGATGCGGCGTTTGAGATCGCCAAGACCGCCGCCGCCGGTCCGACCCGCGCCATCGCGCTTGTGCGCCAAGCCTTGTGGGACAGCTTCGACAACACCTATCGGGCGCAGTTGGATCGCGAAGTGGCGATCCAAACGGAGGCGGGCCGCACCCAGGACTTCATCGAAGGCGTCACGGCGTTTTCGGAAAAACGTCCCGCGCGCTTTACCGGGGCCTGAGGCTGAGCGGCGGGATCAACCGGCTTTCACGGCGGAGCCGCCGCTGACCCGCGCCGCCACCCACGCGACAATCGCGGCGTGGTCCAGCTTGTCGTTGGCGTTGCGGGGCAAGCGCGCGCACGCGTGGAGCGCCCGCGGCCGCGCGTAGGGCTCGAGCCGTTGCGTGACGGCGGCGGTGAGGCGCGCCTCGTCCGCTGGGGACAGCCGCTCGGCTTCGACGACGAGGTGGAGGGCGCGGTCCACCAGCACCGCCGCGGCGACCGGCCAACCCGCGGCGCGGGCGGCGGCGGCCACTTCTTCAAGCTCGACGCGGTGGCCGGCGATTTTGACTTGGCGGTCTCGGCGCGCGACGAAAAAAAGCGTGTCGCCGACGCGCTCGACGATGTCGCCGGTGCGGTAGACGCGTGTGGGCCCGTCATCGGTCGTGAGCGTGACAAACGCCGCGTCGGTTTTCGCCTGGTCGTTCCAGTATCCCCGCGCCACTTGCGGCCCTGCGATGAGGAGTTCTCCTTCGGCGGGATCGCCAAGAGGATCAATGTACAGCGTGACGCCGGGCAGCGCCTGGCCCAACGCGACGCTGGCGCGGGTGAGCTCGGCGAGGTTCTCCGGCGTCAGCCGGGCTTCCGTGACCGCCACCGTCGCCTCCGTCGGCCCGTAGGTGTTGCGCACCACCGCGTCGGGGCAGGCCGCGAAGACGGCGCGGGCGTGCTCAGCCGTCAGCGGCTCGCCGCAAAACGTGACGCGGGTGAGGGAGCCGAGGCGCGCCGGCGTGGCGTCGCCGGCCTGCATCATCAGGGAGAACACGCTGGGGGTGGCGTTCCAGCTGGTCAGGCCGTCGCGCGCGATCGCCCGCGCGGGGGTGAGGCGGTCGGCCGCGCTGGTCAGCGGATGAAGCGCAGCGCCCGCGCTCAGCGCCGGGAAGATGTCGGTGACGGAAATGTCAAACGCCAGCGGGGGGTGTTGGCTGACGCGGTCCTCGGCGCGCAGGCCCAGCGCCCCGCGGGCCCAAGCGACATAGTGGGCGAGGGCCCCGCGTGAGACCATCACGCCCTTCGGCGCGCCCGTAGAGCCTGACGTGAACATCACATAGGCCAACGCCTCCGGCGCGGCGGCGGACGGCGGACCCTCCCACAGCGGTGCGCCGGGGGTGTCGGCGGGCGTCCCCGTGATCTGAGGCGCGTCCGCCAAACGCGCGAAACGGGGGGCGTCTTCGGGGAGGCAGACGACGGTGGTCGGGCGGATTTGGTCGATGATGCGGGCGAGCTTCTCGTCGGGCGCGTCGCGGTTCACGGGCGCGTAAAACCCTCCGGCCATCAGCGCGCCGAACAGGCCCGCATAGGCCAAGGGTCCTGAGGGCGCTGCGATCAGCGCCCGCGGGCGCGCGCCTTGATCTCCGGTCGACCCAGCACAATCCGCGCCGGCGGCCGCCAGCTCCGCCGCCGCATGACGGATCCGCCGCTCCAAGTCGCCGTAGGACGTCGTGTGTGCGCCGTTAACGACGGCGGGACGCGCGGCGTGCTCACGGCAGGCCCTCAGGATCGGCCTCAACGGATCCGGCGGCGTCGCCGCCACCGCGCCACGCGACGCCAGACGCGGCGTTGACGTCATGGCGCGTCGCCGTCGGCTGCGCCGTCCCGGCGGAACACAGCGTGATGCACGGGCGTTCCCCAGAGGGAGAGGAGCGGCTCGCGGTTGAACGCCGCGATCGCCGGATTGGCGTCCCCACGCGCCAGCGCTCGACACGCCGCCGCCAGGGTCGCCAACGCCGCCAGCGGTCGCTCGAGCCCCTCTGGCGCGATGAAGCGTTCCACGCAGAAGGCCGCCCGCATCCGCAACGCCTCCAGGGCGATCGTGAGACCGTCGGCGGCCGCGGCGCCTGGCCGGGCGATCACGGCTTCCGCCGCGTCGGCGACGGCGTCGACCGCCGCGCCCAGGCCCTCCGCGTCGCGACCGGCCCAATACGCTGGAACGCCCAAGGCGTGCGCCAACGCGGCCCGGTCGCTGTGACGCCGGGCGTCCTCCGCGATGGCGGTCGCGGGGCGCTCGCGCTTCGGCCAGTCGACGCGCAGAGGGTCCCCCGCCGGCGGCGCGGCGGCGTGGAGCCGGAACCCCGCGGCGGCGAGGGCGGCGATCACATCCGGCGTCGCCAGCTGCGCGCTGCGGGCGGCGAGCGGATTCTCGCAATGGTCGAGATACCAGCTCGCCAGCGGGCGACGGGATCCGAGGGCGGACCATTTGGCGGCGAGGAGCGTCTTGGCCGCCTCCAGCGGCGCGGCGTCGTTGACGGCGGCGGTCAGGCGGATCAGGGCGTTGGTCGTGCGCTCGAGCGCCATGCCGCGGCGTTCAAAGTAAGATATGTGCAACACCCCGTTGGGGGCCACCAAACGTTGAACGGCCGCGATCCAGTCGCGTTGAGGAAGACCCGCGACAAACCCTTCAGCGTTCAAAACATCGAACGGACCTCCCTTGTAGAGTTCCAAGGGTGTTGCGCTCACGTGTTCGATTTGATTGCTGAGACCAAAATGATCGAAGTAGGACCGCAGAGGTTCGTGCGCCGCTTCGTGAGGTTCCGCCAACCACAACCGCGCGCCCCATTGGGCGAACACAAGAGCGTTTTCGCCGGTATCCGGACCGAATTCACCCACCCGCGCGTTGAGGAAGACCTGCCGCGGAAGCTTCAAATGATCGCACAGGAGCGCCTGACGTTTGGCGGCGTGCGTCGCCAGATCGGCAGCGTCCTGAAGGGCGCGGTGAGAGGGAAGGAGGCCGGTCTCGGCGTAGTAGGCGGCGCTGCTGATCATAGCTTCGTCACAGTGTTGTGGATTGGGGGTGGAGCTTTGACTCAATGTGTGTGCTATCGTGCATGCTGTAGATATTCCTTTGCCCGAGACCCCGTGTTAAACAAGAGGTCAATCACGGACATTTTGTGATCAAACGCGCCGTGTTGTTGTGGGTGTTCGGCGTAATTATCATATCTCATGTAAGCGAGTTTGATTTTCGCTTGGGAGAATTTGTGTTCTTCAAGGTAAGCGGTCGCCGCGGGGCCCGAGAGATAGCCGCCCGCGTTCAGGCGCTGACACAGGCCCAACAAGCGATCGGTCTTTGTCCCGGTCGCGCCGAGGGATCGCGCGTCAATCAGTTGGGTTTCGATGCCCAATAGATCGCAAATCGCCTCCAAAAAGAGACGATTGATCGCGGAAAGACGCGTCAAACGCGCCGCGTCTTCGTAGAGTTGCGCGAACCGATCGGCGTAGTCGCGGAAGTGGGGGGCGCGGGCGTAAGCGTGCTCGATCGCGCGCCAATGTTTCTCCGCCCACTGCGTGTTTGCGACGTCGACTTCGTCGATCGTTTGCTCACGGCGTCCCTTGGTGACGACGGGGATGGTCAGCCAAAGCGGACCGTCCTTGGTCTTGATGCGGTTGCGGTTGCGCCAGTCGCGGCGGGTGAACTGCACGTCGTCGAAGAGGACGAACACATCCACGGCTGCGATGATGTCGATATAGCCTTTCCACGGCAGGTAGTTGGATTGGACGATCGCGACATGGGGCGCCGGCGCGGGATCCAGCGGGCGCGGTCCGCGCGGGGCGGGGCGGTGGGACGCGGCGGCGGCCGGCATGAGAGTCTCCGAAGAAGCGGGCGCCGTTGTTATCGGGATGCGGGGTTACTGGGCGGTGTGTGTCGCGCAGGGATGGTCCAACCGCCACCGCGCGCCCGCGCCTTGGGCCAACGCCGCCGTCAGCCGCGGCAGAAGCGTCTCAAGACGGGCCGCCAGGCCAAACGGCGGGTTCAGCACCAGCACGCCGGCGCCCGCGAGCGGTCCCTCGGACGTTGGCGTTCGCGTCCACAGATCCGCGCGCAGGAGCGTTTCCTCAGGCGGTCGCGTCGCTTTCGTCCTGGTCATCGCGGCGATCGCGTCGTCGAAGCGCGCCGCCGCGCCGTCGTCCTTGAGCGGCCGCCACAGAATGTAAGTTCCCGTCGCCCAACGCCGCCAGGCCGCCGCCATCGCGCCGGCGAAGCGGTCGAACTCGTCGCGGGCCTCGAAGGGCGGATCAACGAGGACAAGGCCGCGGCGTTCCGGCGGCGGCAACAGCGCCTTCAACGCGCCATAGCCGTCGCGCGCATCGATGGTGATCCGGCGATCGCCTTGGAAATGGGCGCGCAATGTGAGCGCGTCCTGCGGGTGAAGCTCACAGAAATGCGCGCGATCCTGAGGCCGCAACGCCTGCGCGATTAGGGCCGGCGAGCCGGGATAGACCCCCAGTTCAGGGGGGATCACCGAGGGCGCTTGCGGCCGTTGCACCTGCGTCACGGCGCCCAGAAGCGGGGCCAGCGCATCGTCGGCGACGGTCGCGGCGGTCGGCGCGCCGCGTGGCCAGAGGCGGCCAATCCCCGCGCGCCATTCGGGGCTGCGTTGCGCGGCGTCGCTGGTCAGATCATAGAGGCCGAGGCCCTCATGGGTGTCGATGACCCGGAACTGCTTGTCCTTGATCCGCAGGCGTTCAAGGCAGAGCGTCAGCGCCACATGCTTCAGCACGTCCGCAAAATTGCCGGCGTGGAACGCGTGACGGTAGTTCATGGGTCAGTTCACGGATCACGGCGCCAGCCGGGCGCGTCGGCGCGTTTGGCGCGCGCCGGCTCAGCCCGATCCGCCACGCCGGAGATCGGCGGTGAGACGCGGCTCCACCACGCCGCTGTCCAGACGCGCGCGATAGATCGCCACCGCCTCCAAGACGCGTTGGACGTAGTTGCGGGTCTCCGAGAACGGGATGCTCTCCACCCAATCGATGGCGTCGACCGCGGGGTCGCGGGGGTCGCCGTAGTCGCGGATCCACCGGCGCGCCCGCGCGCCGCCGGCGTTGTAGGCGGCCGCCATCAAGACATACGAGCCTTCAAAGCGGTTGGAGAGGTCCGCCAAATGCTTCGAGCCGATGCGGATGTTGTAGTCCGGGTCGTCGGTCAACCAATTGCGCCGATAACTCTCCCCAAGGGAGCGCGCCGTTCGCAGGGCGGTGGTGGGCAGCAACTGCATCATGCCCATCGCCTTGGCATGGCTGACGGCGCGCGGCTCAAACTCACTTTCTTGGCGGATCAAGGCAAAGACGAAAGCCTGCTCCGGCGCGCCCTTCGCCAGCCGCGGCAGATCGATCACCGGATACGCGGCGTCCGGGTCGAGGGCCCCGCGGGCGACGCCGGCTTTGCCGCCGCGCACCGCGATGTCGGGCTCGCCATAGGCGCGGGCGATCTCCGCCAGCAACGCCACGTCGACGGGTTCTGAGACGCTGTCGTCCAGATGAAACGACATCACACGGAAGAGATAGGGTTCGTCCGCCGCGGCGAGCATCCGCAGCGCACGCACCGTGTCTTGGGCGTGAAACAGCAGCCGATCCTCGTCGCTGGGCGTCGCCACATCCGGCAGTCGCGCCGTCGGCGCGCCGCCCGCCACCAGCGTCTCCTGGGCGAGCTGACCGTAATACGTGGTCATGTGCTGCGCGGCGGCCGCGTAGTGGGCGCGCGCTTGCTCGGGTTCGCCGGCGGCTTCCGCGGTCCGGCCGAGCCAGTAGAGCGCGCGCGAGCGCGATATCGTGGTCGAGACGTTCGTCGCCAGCTGCGTGAAGTGGTTGCGCGCGGCCGCCAGGTCGCCGCGTTTGCGCAGCGCCAGCCAGCCGGCCGTCCATTCCGCGTCGGCGAATTCGGCCCCGCCCGGCTGCAAGCCGTGGTTGGCGGCGAGCTCGTAGGCCGTGGCGTAGTTCCGTTCCTTGAGCGATCGGCCGATGTGAATGCGCCGCTCCGTCCACACCTTTTTCGAGGCGGCCTTCGGGACGTCCCCGTCCATCGCCAACAACAGCGGCAGCGCGTTGCTGGTCATGCCCGCTCGGCGGCGCCATCGCGCGCGCTCATAGAGCAGGCCGGGATCCTCCGTGAGCGACGCCGGCACCGCCGCGACATAGCGATCGACGCCGCGCCGCCGCGCCATCAACGCAGTCCGCGCCTCCGCCACCCGGCGCTCGCCCGCAGGCAGCTTCGGCAGCAGGGCGTTTGCGGACGTCCGGTAGCCGTTCCACAGCAGGAAATCGACGCGCGCCTGGTGGTCGACCTGACGCAAGCGTGTCCGATACCGACGCTCGGTGGCGTTTTGGACGCTGCGCGACAGCAGGCTGGTGCGCCACGCCTCGCGGAGCACCCGCTCGCCATCGCTGATCCGGCCTTTGGTGAACAACGCGTCGGCCAAAGCGATCTTGCCGTCGCCGCTGACCGGCGGGTAGGCGTCGAACCACGCAATCACCGCGTTTGCGGACAGCCCGGAGCGTCCGATGACCGCCTCGGCCCGGTCGCGCATGGTGATTTGGCGCGGCCAGTCTTCCAGTTCGCGCACCGCGGTCGCCAGGAGCGAGAACTTGGCGCCCGGATCCGACACCGCGGTCCGCCACAGCAAGATGCGCTTCGCCGTTTCGTCCCGAAGCCGGCGGCGCTGGCGCGCCACGTCGCGCCAATCGCCGTCGCTGGCCGCGCGCAGGCCCGCCCGCAGCCGATCCATGTCGCTTTGGGACAAAAGGTCAACATGCACGTGAGGACGCGCCGGCTTTAGCCTCGGGGCCGGCGGCGCGGCCTGAGCCGCCGTAAACGCCGGCGCCGCCGCAAGAGCCAAGACGACGCTTGCGATCCACGCTGCGGTCCGCATCATACGCTGGTGCTCCATACACGCCCCTGATTCTCATGGTGGCGGATTGCAGGCGCCGCGCCAAGCCTGAAACGCGATGCGCGTTGGCGCTGTCCACGGCCTGACTTAGACTGGAAAACTTATGATCCGATCAGCTCTTCCGAGGTTTTCGTGACCACGCCCGCGATCGTCCAAGGATCGCTGTGCGCGTTGGCGACGCCGTTTCGCGATGGGGCGGTCGACGTCGCGGCGCTGCGCCATTTGGCGACATGGCACATCGAGGAGGGAACCCACGGCCTGGCGCCGGTCGGCACCACCGGGGAGGCGGCGACCCTCAGCGAGGCTGAGCGCCGTCAGGTGCTGGAGACGGTGATTGAGACCGTGGGCGGCCGGATTCCCGTCATCGCCGGGGCCGGCGGGCCGGACACGGCGGGGTGTGTGGGCAAGCTGCAGCACGCGAAAGCTGTGGGCGCGGACGCCGCGCTTGTCGTGACGCCCTATTACAACACGCCGAACCAGGACGGGCTTTACCGGCACTACGCAGCCTTGGCGGACGCGGTGGCGTTGCCGATCATCGCTTACACCGTGCCGAAGCGGACCGGCGTGGACCTGAGCGTCGAGACGCTGGCGCGGTTGAGCCGTCACCCCAACATCGTCGGCGTGAAGGACGCGACGGCCGACGTCGCCCGGGTGGCGCGGCTGCGGCGGGAGTGCGCATCGGGGTTTGTGCTCTTGTCGGGGGACGACGCGACGGCGCTTGGCTTTGTGGCGCTGGGCGGTCACGGGACGATTTCCGTCACGGCCAATGTCGCGCCCGCACTGATGGCGCGCATGCATGACGCGGCGCTCGCGGGGCGCATGGGCGAGGCGCGCGCCATCAACGACCGCTTGGCGCCGCTGCACGACGCGTTGTTCGCCAGCCCGAGCCCGGGGCCGGCGAAGTACGCGCTCAGCCTCATGGGCCGCTGCGCGCCTGACCTGCGCGCGCCGCTGACCGAACCAGACGCGGCGGCGGCGGTGCGTGTTGAGGCCGCTTTAGAGCTTGCGCGCGCCCCTGAGCCTGCGTCATAACCCGCGGCCGTTCGGGCGCCGGCGCGCCCGTTCCTTCGGCGGTGTGGACACGATGGCCCAAACCAAAACCCGCGGCGACGGCCTGGTGGCGGAGAACCGCCGCGCCCGCCGTGAATACACGATCGAAGACACCGTCGAGGCCGGCATCATGCTCACCGGCTCGGAGGTGAAGGCGTTGCGGCTTGGGCGCGCCAACATCGCGGAAAGCTACGCCAGCGCCGAGAAGGGCGCGATCTATCTGATCAACGCCGACATCCCCGAATACGTCCAAGCCAATCGCGAGAACCATGCCCCCAAACGCCCGCGCAAACTGCTCTTACACCGTCGCGAGATCGCCAAGCTGACCGGCGCGGTCCAGCGCGAGGGGCGCACGCTCGTGCCGCTGAAGCTCTATTTCAACGATCGCGGGCTGGCGAAAGTGTTGCTTGGCTTGGCCGTGGGGCGCAAAGCCCATGACAAGCGTGATGTTGAGCGGGATCGCGACTGGGCGCGCGACAAGGCGCGTTTGCTCCGGGACCGGGGTTGATGGGCCGAACGCCGCGCCAGGTCGGCTGGCGCGGGCCGAACGTAGGTAGGGGCATGCTATGACCAACGTCTCCCGATCATCGCCGCCTGGCGCGAACGACGGCCTGAGCGCGGAGGCCGTGTTGGCGGAATTCCGCGACGCCGGCGCGGTGTTGGAGGGGCACTTCATTCTGTCGTCGGGGCGGCGCTCCGCGCTCTACCTCAACAAGGCGCTGGTTGGCGTCGATCCGGGGCGGGTCAGCCGTTTGGCCGCGGGGCTGGCGTCCGTCGCCGGAGCGCTTGCGGAACCGCCGGCCTATGTCGTGTCGCCGGTGATGGGCGCCGTCGTGTTTGGCTTTGAAACGGCGCGCCAGCTGGGGCTGCCGTTTTTCTACCTCGAACGGGCGGAGGCGGGCTTTGCGCTGCGGCGGGGCTTCAGCCTGCCGCAGGGTGCGCCCGTGCTCGTGGTGGAGGACATTGTCTCAACCGGGCTTTCGGCGCGCGAGGCGGTCGAGGCCGTCAAGACGGCGGGCGGGCGGCCCTTGGCCGTGGCGTGTCTGATTGATCGTTCCGCCGGACGCGCAGCGGCCGCTTTGGGCGCGCCGCTGCGCCCGTTGGCGGTGCTGGACGTGCCCGACTACGCTCCCGACGCGCTGCCGCCGGAGCTCGCGGCGATCCCACCGACAAAGCCGGGCAGCCGGCCCGATGAGGCGGAGGAGACCCCGTCGTGACGTCGGTGATCGTCCCTGCGGTCCCGCGCTTGGGCGTCAACGTTGATCATGTGGCGACCGTGCGCAACGCGCGCGGCGGCGACCATCCCGATCCCGTGCGCGCAGCGAACGCCGCCGTTGCGGCCGGTGCGGATGGGATCACCATGCATTTGCGGGAGGACCGCCGCCACATCCGCGATGAGGACGTGCGCCGCTTTGCGACCGGCGGCGCGGCGCCGCTCAATCTGGAGATGGCCGCGACCAACGACATGACGGCGATCGCGCTGGAGGTCGCGCCGCACGCGTGCTGCCTCGTGCCGGAAAAGCGGGAGGAGCGTACGACCGAGGGCGGCCTCGACGTCGCCGGTCAGAGCGCGGCGCTGACGCCGGTGGTCGCGCGTCTTAGAGCGGCGGGGATCCGCGTGTCGTTGTTCATTGATCCCGACCCGCACCAGATTGACGCGGCGGCCGCTCTCGGCGCGCCCGTCGTGGAACTGCACACCGGCGATTATTGCGACGCGGCGCCGGGGCCCGATCGCGCGGCGGAGCTTGACCGATTGCGCGTCGGCGCCGCGTTGGCCGCGCAACGCGGTCTTGAAGTGCATGCGGGGCACGGGCTGGCGTTTGACACGGTCGGCGCCGTGGCGGCTTTGCCCCAGATCGCGGAGCTCAACATTGGACACTTTTTGGTCGGCGAGGCCGTCTTTCTGGGCCTCGCGGGCGCGATCGCCGCGATGAAGGCCGGCATCGCGGCGGGGCGGGCCCTGTGAGCGGGCGTTGGTCGTCTCCGCCGGCGCCCATTGGGTCTGCGCGCTTGGCGGTTTAGAACAGAGGGATGATTCTCGGTCTCGGCGTCGACATGTCGAACATCCGCCGCATCGCCGCAACGCTTGAGCGGTTTGGCGATCGCTTCACGCATCGCGTCTTCACCGATGTGGAGCGCGCGCGCAGCGATCGACGCGCCGATCGGGCGCCCAGTTATGCGCGCCGCTTCGCCGCCAAGGAGGCCGCCGCGAAGGCGCTTGGCACGGGCGTGCCGCGGCGCGGCGTCGCGTGGCGCGACATTGGCGTGGTCAATCTTCCAACCGGCCAACCGACGCTCGCTCTCACCGGCGGCGCGGCGCGCCGCTTGCAGGCGATGACGCCCGAGGGCGCGGTGGTGCGGGTGCATGTGTCGATGACGGACGATTTCCCCTGGGCCCAGGCGATGGTGATGATCGAGGCGCTGACGCCGGACCAAGCGCGCTGGCTGGAGACGACGCCGGCGCTGGAGGGGCGGACGTGAACGCCGTGGCCGACAGTTCGGACGCGCCGTCGCCGGCGGACGTGTTCTTGCCGGTGGAGCCGGATCGCGCGCCCGCGCCGCCGCGATCCCAACGGCGGTCGCGCGGCGGCCGCGCGTGGGCGCGCGACGGGGTCTTCGCGCTGGTTGTTTTGGCGCTTGCTCTCGGCGCGCGGGCGATCGTGGCCCAGCCGTTTCACATTGCCGGAGTGTCGATGGCGCCGACGCTCCTGGCGGGCGATTATGTGCTCGTCAACAAGACGGCCTATGGCGGCGGCGCGTGGGCGCGGCTTCTTTCGGCGGTTCCGGGCCTGGTTGCGGTTGCGCCGACGGCGGCGCCGCGGCGCGGCGACATCGTGGTGTTTCGCAACAATCGCGACGAGGGCCGGGTCTATGTCAAACGGGTTGTGGGCGTCCCGGGGGACACGATCGCCCTTCGGGCGGGTCAGCTTCTGATCAATGACCGCCTCGCGCCGGTCGAAGCGCTGGGCGCTTATGCGGGGGAGGACGCGCGCGGCCGGGCCGTGACGATGATCGCGCACACCGAGACGCTGCCGGACCCCGCGGCTGGCGGCCGGCCTCACACAATATTCCAGTATCGCTATGGCGAGGCGGAGGCGGGGATTGACGACATGGCGCCCGTCACGGTGCCCGAGGGCGCGCTGTTCGTGTTGGGCGACAACCGCGACGATTCCATCGACAGCCGCCGCGCCGACCGTATGGGGCTCATCACGGCGGACGCGGTGATCGGGCGTGCGGAGCGGATCGTGATCTCCACCACGCCGGGCTTTCGCGTGTTTTCGCCGAGGAGTTGGGGTGAGTTTCGGACTCAGCGCTTTTTCGCGCGCGCGCACGCCGAGACGCGCTTTTGACACGCGCGCGGGGCGGTGGCGCAGCCCCAGCGTCGCGGGATGAGACGGTCGCGGCGCGCTCGGCTCTGGATCAGTTGGAACCCCGGCTTGGCCACCGCTTTGGCGATCGCGCGCTGCTGACGCGCGCGCTCACCCACGCGAGCCATGGGGATGGCCGCCAGCGCGAGGCCAACAACGAACGGCTGGAGTTTCTCGGCGACCGGGTGCTCGGCCTGCTGGCGGCGGAGGCCTTGTTCGCGCGGTTCGTCGGGGTGGATGAGGGGGGCCTCGCTCCCCGCCTTAACGCGTTGGTGCGCCAGGAGACGTGCGCCCGCGCGGCCCGCCGTGCGGATCTGGGTCCGGCGCTGCGGATGGCCCGCGCGGAGGCCGAGCGGGGCGGGCGGGACAAGGACTCCATTCTGGGCGATGCGTGCGAAGCGGTGATCGGCGCGCTTTATCTTGATGGCGGGCTCGAGGCCGCGCGGGCGTTTTTCGAACGCTACTGGGCGGAGGAGCTCGACGGTCTGGTGGAGCGGCCGAAGGATCCCAAGAGCGCGCTCCAGGAATGGGCGGCGGCCCACAAGCTGGAGGCGCCGCTCTACGCGTTGGTGGCGCGCTCGGGCCCGGATCACCGCCCGCAATTCACCGTGCGTGTGCGCTTGGCGGGGCTTGAGGGCGCCGCTGAGACGGCGGAGGCGGAGGGCGAAGGCGGCTCCAAGCAAGCCGCCGAACGCGCCGCGGCCGCGGCGCTGCTGGCGCGGGTGGCCACGATGGGGGGGCGCGGTGGCTGACGCGAAGGATCCGCCACCCACCCGCGCGGGATTCGCAGCGATTCTCGGCGCGCCGAACGCCGGCAAGTCGACGCTGGTCAACGCGCTCGTCGGCCAGAAGGTCTCCATCGTCACCCACAAGGTGCAGACCACGCGCTTCCAGGTGCGGGGCGTCGCGCTCCATGGGACCGCGCAGATCGTGCTGGTGGACACGCCGGGCGTGTTCGCGCCCAAGCGGCGGCTCGACCGGGCCATGGTTGCGGCGGCGTGGTCCGGCGCGGCGGATGCGGACGCGCTGGTTCATGTGGTCGACGGCGCGGCGGCGGATCGGGTCGCGCGTGGCGGCGGCTCGCCCGCCGACCGGCGCAGCGCGGAGGATGACGCGCGCGTTCTCGCGGGGCTGGCGGAGACGAAGCGCGGGGCGCTTCTGGCGCTCAACAAAATCGACCTGATGCCGCGTGAACGTCTGCTCGCCCAAGCCAAAGCGGCGATGGAGACCGGCGTCTACACGGACGTGTTCATGATCGCGGCGGCCAAGGGCGACGGGATCGATCGGCTGGCGGAGGCTTTGGCGGCGGCGATGCCGGCGGGGCCGTGGCTCTATCCGGAAGACCAGATCGCGGACTTGCCTCAACGCCTGCTGGCCGCGGAAATCACGCGCGAGAAGCTCTTTCTGCGGCTGCATGAGGAGCTGCCCTACGCCTCAACGGTGGAGACCGACAGCTGGACGGCCCGCGACGATGGCTCGGTGCGGGTGGAGCAGACCGTGTTCGTGCAGCGGGAGAGCCAGCGCAAGATTGCGCTCGGCAAGGGCGGGCAAGCCATTAAGGCCATCGGCCAAGCGGCGCGCGAAGAGCTGGAGCAGGCGCTGGGCCGGCGCGTCCACCTCTTTCTGCACGTTAAGGTGCGCGAGGGCTGGGTCGATGATCGCGCGCGCTTCCAGGCGCTTGGCCTCGATTGGGGCGCTTAGCGCGTCGGGGCCTCTCGGGGCGCGCTTGCAGGCTCGGGAGCGCGCCTGGACGGCGCGTCCCAAACCCACAAAGGCGTCGGCCTTACGAGCCGGCGAGGATCAAAACGCTTTGCGCGTTGCGGTTCTTCGCCCACGCGGATTCGTTCGACGCGGAGTCGACCGGCGCGTTTTCGCCATAGGAGATCATCTCGATCCGCCCGGCGTCGATGCCGGCGCCGAGGAGATAATCAACGGCGGCTTGGGCGCGCTTTTCGCCGAGGCCTTGGTTGTATTCCGTCGTGCCGCGCTCATCGGCGTTGCCGGCGATGAGGATGCGGATTTCGGCGTTGTCCGCGCGTGACAGCCACGCGGCTTGGGCGCCCAACGTGCTGCGCGCGTCGGAGGAGAGCGTCGCGCTGTCGAAGTCAAAATAGACGCGCGAACCGACCTCTTGCTCAAACGCTTCCGCCGGATCGATGGCGACCGTCTCGACCACCGCCGGCTCCACGACTTCTTCGACCGGATCCGTGGTTGTGGCGCAGGCTGCAACGCCGACGACCGCGCAACCCGCGGCGATGAGTCTGATGCGTGTCATGGTGTCCCCTCACATCGTGATGCGCGATCGGACGATCGCGTGATGATGGCCGGTGCGGCCGGAAAGGCTGGCGTGGGTTGACGCCCGTGTTGAAGACCGCGCGTCGCGTCAAGCTAGCCGAAAGACCATGCCGTCACACGCCGCCACACCGCAAGGGTTCCGTGGTCGACCCGCGACGACAGCCGGCTTAGACGGCCTTCACGTCCGCTTTAGGGCGAAATGCGGCGACAGCGCGCATTAACAGTCCGCGGCCGGTCTCGCCTGACTTCAGCTCCGCCGCCACGGCCCGCAGGGTCATTTGAAACGGCTCGTCCATGTCGTCGCGCCCCTCGAAGGCCGTGCATTCGCCGACCGCCTCCAGCCGATCGGCCGTCGCGCGCGCCGCCGCCAACGCGCAACCCGGCAGCGCCACGGCGTAAACGTTCGTCTCGAGGCGCGCGGCGCAATCCTCCACCCGCACGAGACGTCGGATCATGCCCCCGAGCTGGCGGTAGGCCGCCGCGCGGGCCCCGCGGTCCGCGCCCCGCGGGGCTTCGGCGCGCAACACCAGCACGGCCAGCGGACGGTCCAGAGCGTGGGCGTTCTCCGCCATGCGATAGAGGTGATCCATAAAGAAGCCGGCGGTCACGAGCCCGGTGTCCGCGTCGGAGATTTCCGGCGCGCGCAAGGCGGTGAAGGCCGCACGCAGGCGCTCCCGCCGCCGGCGCTCGCGCACCAGACCCGTGATCCGAGCGATGATTTCGTCCTGGGGCGCGTTGGCGGGCAGAAGATCGGAGGCGCCGCGTTCGAAGGCCTCCTCACCGAGTTCGTCGCCGCCGCCATCCACCAGCATCAGCGCCGGCAGATGATACAAACGGGTGTTGCGCCGCAGAGCCGCGCAGATCGTCAACGCGCCGTCGCGATCGTTGAGGGCGTTGAGAACAACGGCGTCAAACTCGCGTTCATGAAGGAAATCAAAGCCGGCGAACGTGGAGAAGGAGGCCGCCACCGCGCCGCCGGCTGCGGTCACGGCGCGATTGATGGCCAGATAATCTCGCGACGGGGCGCCGATGTAGAGCGCCTCCCAGGGCCCGTCGGTTTCCGTCGCGCGCGCGCGCCGCAGCCGCCCCCGATGCGTGGCGACGGACTTCGCGCGCAGCTGCGCTTCGTCCTGCATCACCGCGAGCCGCACCACGCCTTTCACGCGCGCCGCGATTTGAGCGCCGAACGTCGGGGACAACAGCACCGCGTCAAACGGCGCGTCATCGCTCTGATCGCTGGCCGCCTGGTCCACCAGCGCGACCAGCGCGGGGCGCCGCGGGGCCGTCGCCTCCCGTAGGGCCTGAGCCAGCGCGGCCACCTCGGCGCGATCGCGTCCGGTTCCGATGAGAACGATGGCGTCGACCGCGGCGCGTCGCGCTTCGAGCAGCGCGGCCTCGTCGCCCGCCGCGGACGTTGCGGCCAGGCCGCGTTCGGCGAGTTGCACAGCCAACGCGCCCGCGACCGACGGCAACGGTGCGGTAACCATGACCCGTGCAGATATCGCCGTCGTCACACTTCGCCCTTCCCAACGGTCCGCGTCACCGTAGCAAAGCCGGCAGGCGGCGCAAATTCGCGCCGCCCGCGGATCAAGAAAGTTGAGCAAGTTTGGCGCCGTTCGCAGCCGCCCCCTTTGCATTGGCGAACGGCGACGCCCTATAAGACCGGAGAAAACGGCGACGCCTCGGCGCCACCACGCCGATGCGCCGCGGGAGAGGAGATCCAGCCATGGACAAAGTCCGCGCCACCGCCGCTGAGGCCCTGCACGGATTGGTCCATGACGGCATGACGATCATGTCGGGGGGCTTTGGTCTGTGCGGCATTCCCGAAAATCTGATCGTCGCGCTTCGGGACACCGGGGTCAAAGACCTCACAATCATCTCCAACAACGCGGGCGTGGATGACTTCGGCCTTGGTCTGCTGTTGCAGACGCGCCAAATCAAAAAGATGGTGTCGTCCTACGTTGGTGAAAACAAAACCTTCGAGCAGCAGTACCTCAGCGGCGAATTGGAGCTCGAATTCAACCCGCAAGGCACGTTGGCGGAGCGCTGTCGCGCTGGCGGGGCGGGCATTCCCGGTTTCTACACAAAGACCGGCGTCGGCACGATGATCGCCGAAGGCAAAGAGCATAAGGACTTCAACGGCGAAACGTACATTCTGGAGACGGGCCTTGTCGCGGATCTCGCGCTGGTCAAAGCGTGGAAAGGCGACGCGCAAGGCAACCTCATGTTCCGCAAGACGGCGCGCAACTTCAATCCGGAGATGGCGATGGCGGGGCGCGTCACCGTGGCGGAGGTTGAGGAGCTTGTCCCCGTGGGCGCCTTGAACCCGGATCACATCCACACCCCTGGCATCTTTGTGCAGCGCATTCTTGAGGGGACGTTCGAAAAGCGGATCGAGAACCGCACCGTGCGCGAGACAGCGGAGGCCTAACGCATGCCCTGGACACGCAACGATATGGCCGCGCGCGCGGCGCGGGAGCTGGAAGACGGCTTTTACGTCAATCTCGGCATTGGCATCCCGACGCTGGTGGCCAACTTCATCCCCGACGGCGTGGACGTGACGCTGCAGTCGGAAAACGGCATGCTCGGCATGGGGCCGTTTCCGACGGACGACGAAGTGGATCCGGACCTTATCAACGCCGGCAAGCAAACCATCACGCAGCTGGACCGCACGAGTTACTTCTCCTCCGCGACGTCCTTCTCCATGATCCGCGGCGGGCACATCGACCTGGCCATTCTGGGGGCCATGGAAGTGTCCGAACGCGGCGATCTGGCCAACTGGATGATCCCCGGCAAGCTTGTAAAGGGCATGGGCGGGGCGATGGACTTGGTCGCGGGCGTTAAGCGGGTCGTCGTCGTGATGGACCACACCAGCAAAGCCGGCGATCCGAAGATCTTGAAAGAATGCTCGCTGCCTCTCACGGGATGCGGCGTGGTCGATCGGATCATCACCACGCTCGGCGTGTTTGACGTCACGCCGGAGGGGCTGCGGCTCATCGAACTCGCGCCGGATGTGACGGTCGAGCAGGTGGCTGCGTCCACCGAGCCGGCGGTGGGCTTGGCCGACAACCTCGCCGTTGGCGGCGCGACCGGTGAGACGGTCGCGTAAGCTTGTTTCGTGTTGATCACGCCACACGGGCGTTGCGCTTGAGCGACGGTCGTGCGTCACGGCATCGTTGAAGCAGACGCGCGCGATGGGCGCGCGGCGGCTTCGGCGTCGCCTCCGTGTGGACGGACGCGCTGGGCCAAGCTCTAGGGGCTCGGGATGATCATGCATCGGTTGCTTTTCGCCGGCGTCGTCGTGTGTGCGGCGGCGTGCGCGACGATTGAGGATGACGGCGGCGCGGCCAGTCAGGACCTGGATGCGGAAGTCGCCGCCAAACAAGGTGAGACGGTCCAGCGCATCTGTTTTACCCAAAACATCAGCGAATGGCGTCCGCTCGGCGCGCGCGCGCTCTTGCTGCGCGAAGGCGTGGACGAGTGGTACTATGTGACGCTGGCGGGGGTGTGCGACGCGCGGCGCGCCCAACGCGCGATCGGCCTGGACGTCGGGCCCGGCGGCGGCGCCTGCCTCGAGCGCGGCGACCGCATCGCCGTGTTCGATCGACCGACGTCCGGTTCGTGCCGGGTCCTCGACATCCATGAGTGGAACGACGACGCGGAGCCCGCCGCCTAAGCGCCTCGGGCGAAGGCGTTGCGCGCCAAAAGCCGGTTTGCAACGCCACCCCGCTCCATCCGCGTCTCTCCGCGCCGACAAACAGCGGCAACATTTCGGGCGTTGAACAGAAGGAGGTGACCCGGAGCCGCCCCATGCGGCGCATCAGGGATGGGCGGCGTGCGTATGACAGGGCGTTGGACACGTGGAGGCGGGACGCGGGGACCGGCTGGCGTTGGCGTTGAGCTGCGGGCGGTTCCCCTGTTGGTCCTGGCGGCGAGCGGCTGCACGTTGGCGCCGGATTACGCGCCGCCAGACTTGGTCTCGACCCTCGCGGAAGCCCCCGCGTTCATCGCGGAGGACGCCGCGCCCGGCGTCGATCCGGCGGATGAGTTTGTCGCTTGGTGGGTCATGTTCGGCGGGGCTGAGCTCTCCGCGTTGGTCGATGACTTGGCGGCGGCGAACTTGGATTTGGCGGCGGCGCGCGAGCGCGTTGATCAGGCCCGCGCGCTCTCCCGGCAAGCGCGCGCCATCCGTCTGCCGAGCCTTGTGGCCACCGTCGACGTCGGCGGCGCGCGGGCGCCGACGCTCGTCAGCGACGCCGTTTGGGACGAGCTCTATACGGTCACCGGCACGGCGACGTGGAACGTCGACATCTTCGGAGAATTGCGCAGCGCAGAGCGCGCGGCGCGCCTCAATCAGGCGTCAAGCGCGTTGGCGGCGCGGTCGTTGGACCAGTTGCTGACGGCGGAGCTTGTCAGCGCCTACGTCAACGCGTGGACGCTGCAGCGGCGCATCGCCATCGTGGCGGAGTCCGCGGAGAGCTTTGCGGAGACCGCGAAGATCACCGATCAACGGTACCGGTCGGGCTCCTCCCAAGCCACCGCGCTTGACGTGCAAATCGCGCGGCAGAACCAGGCGTCGGCGGAGGCGGCGATCCCGGAGTTGCGCGCCTTGCTGGCGGTGCAGCAGCAGGCGATTGACGTGCTCCTGGCCCGTCCGCCGGGAGCGACCCGCTTGACGTTCGCCGACCGCCCGGACGCGTGGACGCTGCCAGACCTTGGGGCGGGAGCCCCGGCGGATCTGCTGCGGCGGCGTCCGGACGTGGCGGCGGCGGAGTTGAACTATCGCGCCGCGCTGGCGGATGTCGGGACGGCGCGCGCGCAACGGTATCCCAGCCTGTCGCTCAACGGGTCTGTGACCCGCCAGCGCAACGCCGCGGCCAATCCGTTCGACCCGGAGGCTCTCATCGCGAGTCTGACGGCGGGTCTGGTGCGGCCCGTTTTCCAAGGCGGACTGTTGAAGGCCCAGGTCGCCCAGGCCGAGGCGGCGGCGCGTGAGCTCGCGTCCGACTTCGCGGCGGCGGCCCTTGAGGCGGTGGCCGACGTGGAGAGCGCCTTGGTGTTCGAGGCGGCGTACGCTGAGGAGATTGCGCTGCGGCGGGCCTCCCTGGAGGCCGCTGAGCTTTCCGATCGGATCGCGCGTGAGCGCTACGCCAGCGGCCAAGCGACGATCCTGACCGCGTTGGAGACCCAGCGCTCCCTGAACACGGCGCGTCAGGATCTCGTTCTGGCGGAGCAGACGCGCCTGGACGCCCGCGTGGATCTCTACCTGGCGCTTGGCGGCGACTGGCGGCGTGCGGACGACGCGCCGGCCGCAACACCAACCCAAACCCCAACCCCAACGAGGACGGCGAGTGATGACTGAACCGCAATCGGCCGTGGAGCCCGTGGGGCGAGGGCAGTCGGTGACCGGATGGATCCAGATTGTTCTGGTCGTCGTGGTGTTGGTCGGCGCGCTCGCGGCGAACCGGGTGTTGTCGCGCGGCGGCGACGGGGGACCGCCGATCACCGCCGCGGCGGCTTTGCCGGCCGTGACCATTATGCAGCCCGTGTTCGCCAGCGACGCCGTGCGCGTGACGGAAACCGGCAGCGTGCGCACGCGTGCGAACGTCACCATCGCGCCGCAAGTCGGCGGACGGGTGGTGGCCGCGTCGCCGGACTTCGCCGCTGGCGGCTCGTTCGCGGCGGGCGATGTGTTGTTCGCGATCGACCCCACGGACTACGAACTCGGCGTCCAACAAGCCGAAGCCGACTTGGCGTCGGCGCTCAGCGTGCTGCAGCTGGAGGAGGCTGAAGCCGAGACGGCCCGGCGCGAGTGGCGTCTTATCAATGGCGACGACCCGATCCCGCCGCTGGTCGCGCGGGCGCCGCAAATCGCCCAGGCGGAGGCGAACGTCGCCGCGGCGCGCGCGCGGGCCGCGGACGCGCGCACGGCGTTGGAGCGCACGCGGTATGTGTTGCCCTTTGACGGGCGCGTCGTGCGCACGACCATTGAAGTTGGCCAGACAGTCGCGGCGAACCAGCCCTATGGCGAAGTCTACAACGCCGGCGCGCTTGAGGTGTTCGTCTCGATCCCCACTGACGCGCTGGCCGCGCTGGAGCCGGCCGTCGGGCGTTCGGCTCTGGTGCGCGGCGCGGGCGCGGACGGCGGCGTGCAAGCGTCGGCGCGGGTGAGCCGGGTCGAAGCCGAGCTCGACGCCCAGACGCGGTTGGCGGGACTGGTGCTCACCTTTGACGCGCCGCCGCCTTTTCTGCCGGGGGCGTTTGTTCGCGTCGACGTGCGGGGCGACGAGGTCGAGGACGTGTTTCGCGCGCCAGCCGACGCCGTCGCGGCGGGGGGGATTGTCTGGGTGGTTGACGACGGGGTTCTGGCCGCGCGGCGCCCGGCCATTGTGTCGCGCCAGGATGACGCCGTGCTCCTGGCGCGCTTTGACCCAGCCGACGGCGTGGTGACGACGCTGCCGCCTGGCGCGCGCGAGGGGCTCCCTGTTCTGGTTGTCAACGCGCAGATCTCGCCGGCGAACGCGCTCGCCGCGGCGGAGTAGGACCGATGGCTTCACACACCAATGGCGGGGTGTTCGCCTGGTTCGCCGGCAATCCGGTCAGCGCCAATCTGATGATGGCGTTTATGCTGATCGGCGGTCTGTTGATGGCGAACACGCTGAACGCCCAGACCTTCCCCGACATTGATCCGCGCCTCATCACGGTGTCGGTGACGTATCCTGGCGCGACGCCGGAGGAGATGGAGGACGCGGTCGCCCGCCGCGTCGAGGAGGCGTTGATCGGCATTGACGGCGTCGCGCGGGTTCGCTCGTCCGCGACCGAAGGGTCCGGCGTTGTGTCCGTTGAGCTGAAGGATTTCGCCAACGCCCAAAGCGTCAAGGACGACGTCGAGACCGCCGTCGATCAGCTCGCGGATTTCCCCCCGGAGGACGCCGAACAGCCGCGGGTCGTGATCAGTGAGGCGGCGGCGGACGTGATGCAGTTGGCGGTCTATGGCGCCGTGTCGGAGCTGGCGCTGCGCGCGGCGGCGGAGCGCGTCGAGAACGACCTGCTGCGCCTTGATGATGTGAGCCTGGTGAACCTCCAAGGCGTGCGGGACCGCGAGATCTCCATCGAGGTGTCTGAGGCGAGCTTGCGCCGATACGGCTTGAGCTTGGAGCAGGTTGCGGCGGCCGTGCGAACCGCGTCCTTGGATTTGTCCGGCGGCACGCTGCGCACCCGCGGCGGCGACATCCTTCTGCGCACGGACGCCGAGCGGAAGACCGGCGCGGCGTTCGCGGACATTGTGGTCGCCAGCGATCCCACCGGCCGGCGTTTGCTCCTTGGCGACATCGCGACCATCGTGGACGCGTTTGAAGACGATGAGCTGATCAACACCTTCCGCGATCGGCCGGCGGTGTTCATCGAGATCGGGCGGTCCGATGATCAGGATGCGTTTGACGTGTCCAGTGCGGTGCTCGGATTGCTCGAGGCCTACACGCCGCCGGACGGCGTGGTCGTCGAAGTGGTCAGCGACACGACCACGGTGATCGCTGATCGGCTGAATCTGTTGATCCGCAACGCGGTGCTGGGCCTCGCGCTGGTTTTTTTGTTCCTCACCGTCACCCTCGATTTGCGTCTCGCGTTTTGGACGACCGTCGGCATTCCCATCGCGTTCTTTGGCGCGTTTTTGATTTTCGGCCAGTTCGTCGCGATCAGCATGCCGATGCTCTTTGGCTTGATCATTGTCCTGGGCGTGGTCGTGGATGACGCCATCGTTGTCGGCGAGAACATCTTTGAGGAGCAGCAACGCACAGGCGCAGGCATGGCTGGCGCGATCGCCGGCGCGCGCGGCGTCGTGGCGCCGGTGACAATCGGCGTTTTGACGACGATGGCGGCGTTCGCGCCGCTGTTGTTCTCCACCGGCGCGCTTGGGCAAATCCTGTTTCCGGTGCCTGTTGTCGTGATCGCCGTCTTGGCGATGTCGCTGCTCGAGGCGTTTTTCATTTTGCCCGCGCACCTCAGCCACGCCGCCGACTGGAGCGCGGGGCCGATGGCGCGTCTCAAGGTCGCCGGACAAGGCGTCCTGGCTTCGTTTCGAGACCGCCTGATCATGCCCGTGGTGACGGTGGCGACGCGCGCGCGCTACGTGACCCTCGCTCTGGCGATGGCGATGATCCTCGTGACGGGCGGGGTGTTGGCGTCGGGGGAGCTGCGCTTCGTCTTCTTTCCGGCTGTGGAGGCTGATCAGGTGTCGGTCACCCTCGAAATGCGCGAGGGCACAGCGTTTGAGCGCACGCAAGCCGCCATGGACCGGGTCACGGCGGCGGGGCTTGAGGCCGTGGGCGGGGACGGGTCGCCCGTCTATGAAAGCATGTCGGTCACCATTGGCGGGCTCCTGGGCGGCGGGTTCAGCGCCCCGGGGACGGCGAACCGCCGCGAGCTCGCGGCGAACGTCGCGGAGGCGACGCTGGTGCTTGCCCCCGCGGCGGAGCGCGCGGTGAGTTCTGAGGAGATCGCCCGCCGGTGGCGGGACGCCGTCGGCGACATTCCCGGCGTGCGGGCGCTGACGTTTTCCTCGTCGTTGGTGGGCGGCGGCGCGGATGTGAGCCTCGATCTGGTCCATCCCGACGACGGCCGGCTTGCCGAAACGGCGGAACACATCGCCGCGCTTCTTCGCGGCGTTCCGGGCGTGGGGGAAATCGACACCGGGCTCGACGGCGGCAAGCGCCAAGTGGAGTTCGAGCTGACGGCGGCCGGCGCGGCGGCGGGTCTCACCACGCAAGACATTGCCCGGCAAGTGCGCCAGGCCTTCTTCGGCGAAGAGGTGCAGCGGATCCAACGCGGCCGCGAAGAAGTGCGGGTCTATGTGCGCTATCCGGCGTCCGAGCGGACAAGCTTGGCGGATCTCGAGCGGCTGCGCATTCGCCTCGCCGGCGGGGGCGAGGCGCCGCTGGGCGTGGTGGCGCAGATTTCGGAATCCGTCAGTCCCACGACGATTGATCGCGTGGGGGGGCGGCGCATCATCACGCTGGAGGCCGACGTCGATGAAGCGGTGACGACGCCGAACATCGTCAACGCGTTGTTGGCCGAACAGATCCTCCCCGACTTGGCCCAGCGTGATCCGCAGCTGGATTACGCTTTTGAAGGCCAGTCCCGCGACCAAGCCGAAGACCTCGCGGCCTTGCGCAACAATCTGTTGATTTCGCTGGGCGTCATCTTTGTGATGTTGGCGAGCGTCCTGCGCTCCTACACGAAACCTTTGATCATTATGGCCGCGATCCCGCTTGCTGCGGTGAGCGCGATTTGGGGGCATCTGATCATGGGTTATGATCTGTCGTTTTTGTCTTTGTTCGGGATCGTGGCGCTCACTGGCGTGGTGATCAACGACAGCGTCGTGATGCTGGACTACTACAACACCGTGCGCGCGCGTGAGAACGTTGACGCCTATACCGGGATCCTCTTGGCGGTGCGCCGGCGGTTTCGTCCCATTCTGTTGACGACGTTGACGACGTTCATCGGGCTCTTGCCGATGCTGGCGGAAACCAGCCTGCAGGCGCAGTTTCTGATCCCGATGGCGATTAGCCTCGGCTTTGGGATCCTGTTCGCCGGTTTCATGATTTTGGCGTTTGTGCCGGCGCTGGTGATGGTGGGCGAAGACGTCGGGTCGCTGCCCCGCCGGGTTCGCCGTCGTTGGGTTCGCCGCCGTCGTGTGGCGGCCCCGGGCGCGCCATGAACCCCGGGCGCGCCATGAACGATGCGCCCACCGCATGCGTTTAGGGGTGTTCCCAAGAGAGGCGGAGGAAACGCGCCACGTGGACGAGCATCAACTTCTGATCGTCGATGACGATTTCGACATTCGCGACAGTCTGGCGGCCTATTTCCGCGACAATGGGTTCGCGGTCACCGTCGCCGAGGACGCGGCGGCGGCGCGCCGCGTGATCCAGGACGATCCGCCGGATCTTGTGCTGCTGGACGTGATGATGCCCGGCGAGGATGGGATCAGCCTGTGCCGCCATGTGGCGGGCTTGAAGGCGATCCCGGTGATTTTCCTCAGCGCGCGCACCGCCGATGTGGAGCGGATTGTCGGCCTTGAGGTCGGCGCGGACGATTATGTGTGCAAACCGTTCAACCCGCGGGAGCTGCTTGCGCGCGTGCGCATTGCGCTGCGTCGCGTGGCGGCGGCCGACAGCGTGTCCGCGCCCGTTCGCGAAACGCGTTATTTCGCGTTCGATCGCTGGACGCTGGACCAAAGCCGTCGCCGCCTGACGCGCGACGACGGGGTGGTGTTTCCCCTAAGCACCAGCGAGTTCCGCCTCTTGGCGGCGTTTGTGGAGCGACCGCAGCTTGTGCTGTCGCGCGAGCGCTTGTTGGAGCTCACGCGCACGGACGCGGAGGATGTGTTCGACCGCAGCATCGACAGCCAGATCAGCCGCTTTCGCCGCAAGCTGGAGAAGGATCCGCGCGAGCCGGAGCTGATCAAGACCGTGCGAGGCGGCGGCTATGTGTTCTCGGCCGATGTGCGACGCTTGTGATGGGGTCGCTTCGAAACAAGCTCGCGCGCTTCGACACGTTGACCGGTCGGATGGTGGTGGTGATCGCCACCGCGTTGTTGGTGTCCCACAGCGTGATGTTCGTCGCGATGCAAACGCATCTCGACCGGATCATCGCGCGGACCCTTCATCACGCGCAAAGCGCCTACGCCGCCGCCGCGTTGCGGCAAGTGAGGGCGTTGACGCCCGACCAGCGCGCGCTGAAGACGATCCCCTTCAACTCGGCGGTGTTGGGCGTGTGGATTTCGGATGAGCCGTTCTTTGTCCCGGGCGCCGCGCGCGATGCGGATTTGGAGGCGCGGCTGCGCCGCAGCGCGGGCTTCGAGCCCGAGCGGGAGCTTTGGGCCTGGCTGACGGGCGTTGATCTGCTTGTCGAGCAGTATCTGCCGGGCCCGATGGAGAAGCCGGCGCGCCAAGGTCACTATGGGTTGCTGCACTGCGCGGTGGAGGTGCGCCCCGGCGAGTGGGTCAACATCGCGGTGCGGCCGCAGCCGCGCTTTTGGCCGCCCTCGCCGCCGATTGCGGTGTTTCTCACGACCTCGCTGCTTGCGGTGGCGTTGGCGGCGGCGTTGGTCGCGCGGCGCGTTGCGCGGCCGTTCCGGGCCTTCACGCAAGCCGCCGAACGCCTGACCGCGGGCGAAGAGCACAAGCCCGTGCGCGTGTACGGACCGGTGGACCTGCGCCGCGCGCAATCGGCGTTCAACGTCATGGGCGCGCGGCTGCACGCGACGCTCTCCAGCCAGAAGGCTCTGTTGGCGGCGATTGGCCACGACTTACGCACGCCGCTGACGTCGTTGCGCGTGCGGGTGGAGTTGTTGGCGGACGAGCATGACCGACGCCGGATGGCGCGCGCCCTCAATGAGCTGCAACGCTTGACGGAGGCGGCGTTGCGCGCGGCGTCCGCGGGCGACGCCGGCGACCCGATCGAGGCGATCGATCTCGTGGGTCTCGTCAGCGCGGTGTGCGATGACGTCGCCGACCTCGGCTTGCCCGTGGCGTTTGAAGAACCCGCGCAACGTCCGATCGTCCGGGGTTGGCCGGAGGAGCTTGGACGCGCGGTCCGCAACGTCGTCGAGAACGCGGTGCGGTACGGCGAACGCGCGGATGTGCGGCTTCAGGTGGATGGCGCGGAGTGCGCCATCATCATCGCCGACCAGGGGCCAGGCATCCCCGAAGCCGACCAGGAGCGCGTGTTCGACCCGCTGGTGCGTCTTGAGGGATCGCGCAACGCAGCCACCGGCGGACACGGTCTTGGCCTGCACATCGCCCGCAACACTGTGCTCGCTTTGGGCGGCGACATCCGCGTGCGCAACCGTCCGGATGGAGGCCTTGAAGCGACGATCCAGCTGCCCCTGAGCGCCCCGGCGTGAGCCGTCGCGAACGCGGCGGCCCAAGCCCAAGGCGGCGTTCTGCCGCTATTCCGCGTCGCTGGCGCTCCTGACCGCCGCGAGCTCGTCGGCGTCCAACACGCCATCGCTGTTGGCGTCCGCCGCTTCAAACGCGGGGGAGGGCGCCTCGATCATTTCCGCACGCGCGACGCGCCCGTCTTCGTCGGCGTCGAACTGGTTCTTCAGATTGGTGAAGCCTTCATCGAACCGCTTGCCGAACCGCGCGGGCCGGGGACGGTCGGATGCGTCGACCACGCCGTCGCCATTGCGATCGAGGCGGCCGAACATCGCCGTGCGCATGTCGATGATTTCCTGCCATGCGACGTCGCCGTCGCCGTTCGCATCGGCTTGGGCGAACAGCGCGTGCGGGTCGCGGTCGGCGGGTTGCGCCTGGGCCGGGCTCACGATTACGCCGCCGGCGAGCGTGGTCACGAACGCGGCAAAGGCGGTGGTTACTCTCAACATCATGGGGTCGCTCCTCAAACACGATCTGCCTCCGCGCGTCCTGACGCGCGAGCACGGCGGGCGTTTTCGCGAGACCACATTGTGGGAGTGTGTCGCGGGCGGCGGCGAATGTGGCCGGAACGTGCGCGGCGCGCCGCGCGCCGTGTGCGATGGTGGGCGGTACTGGGATTGAACCAGTGACCCCCTCGGTGTGAACGAGGTGCTCTCCCGCTGAGCTAACCGCCCGCCGCCAACGCGAGCGCGGTGTGTACGCCGCCGGGTCGCGCTTGGCAAGACGCGCGGACCCCCGCGTTGTTAGCCTTAACCGAGAACCCGCTCCAAGACTTCGCGCAATAGGAGAATTGCCCGCGGCGGCCGAGATCAAGCAGGCGCGCTGCGCACTGCGCCGTTTTGATGCAATCGCGAAACAGTTTGTGATTCTTTTTTGGGATGCCAACGCCAAATTTGCGTCGCATTCTTGCCGTCGCTGGAGGCGTGCGTTTTTAACAAGCGCGGCGGCTTTTGGCGCGCCGCTTGCAGTCCACACTCCGGGGCCGCTCGGTACACACCGCGCTTGGCCGCCTCATGACGAATGGAGGAGCCCATGTCGGCGGGGGATTGGTGCACCGGCGAAGGCGCGAGCCGGTTGAAACTGAAGATTGAAGCGTACTGGCGCGAGCGCGGGTATGACGTGGACGTGAAGTTGATCGAAGCGGGCTTCTTGCCGGCGATGCGGTCCGCGCGCACGGATGTGCGGTCGGACATGGTCAACGGCTTGCCACGCCGCATCTCGCCGGAAATGGAGCCGCGGGTGCTTGTGCGCCGCAGCCCGCAGCATCAGCAGTCCTAACGGGCGTTTGTCGGCCCCGGTTGGCGCTGGCGGGCCAACGCCAACGCGACGGCCGCCGGCACTTGATCAAATCCGTCGATCACCGCGTCCGCACCGAGGGTGTCCACCGGCGTCTCGCTGTAGCCATGGCGCAGCAGGATAATGGGGACGCCCGCGGCGCGGGCCGCGGCGGCGTCCACGGGGCTGTCGCCGATCATCACGGCGCGCGCGACGCCCGCCTCGCCGGCGGCGGCGCGCAGATGCGCGGCGTCCGGTTTGCGGCGCGGCGCCCGCGTGGCGCCCACAACGCGTGCGAAGCGGTGCTCAAGCGCGAGCGCGCGCAAGAGCGCGTGGGCGAGGTCATCGGGCTTGTTGGTGGCGACGGCCAGTTCCGCGCCGTCGGCGCTGAGCGCGTCCAGCGCGGCCTCCACCCCGGGATAGATCCGGCTCTCAACGGCGATGGCCCCCCGATAGGCTGTAAGAAACCGGCGCTGAAGCGCGGTGATCGCCGGCTCGGGCAGAGCGGTCCCCACCCGCGCTAAGCCCCGATAAATCATCGCCCGCGACCCGCGCCCCACCATGGCGCGCACATCCGAAAGCGGACAGGGCGGCAATCCGATCTCGGCCAGCGCGGCGTTGAGGGCCGCCACGAGGTCCGGCGCGGTGTCCACCAACGTTCCGTCGAGATCAAACAGGATCACAGCGCCCTGAAGCGGCGTGCGCGCGTCCCCTCTCGCCGTCGCAGCATCCATCGTTTACACACCTCATGGTTCTCTCGCCGACCCTTGGCCGCTCACCCTTTTGGGAAAGACCTATGACTGAGCCCCGCGCCGCCGTCATCCTCGCCGCCGGTCAGGGAACGCGCATGCGTTCAGCGACGCCGAAGCCGCTGCACGCGGTCGCCGGCAAGTCCATGCTCAGGTGGAGCGTCGATTTGGCCCGCGCGGCGGGTGCGGCGCGGATCGTCGCCGTGGTTGGCGCCCACGGGCCGGAGGTCGGCGAGGCGGCGCGCGCGCTGGGGGTCGACGTGGCGGTGCAAGATCCGCCGCTGGGCACCGGCCACGCGGTGCAAGCCGCGCAGGCGGCGTTGGCGGGACATGAAGGCGCGGTGGTCGTGCTCTACGCCGACACGCCGTTGATCCGTCCTGAAACGCTTGCGGAGGCCTTCGGCGCGTTGGACGCCGGCGCGTCGCTTGCGGTGTTGGGGTTTGAGCCGGATGACCCCGGTTCCTATGGCCGGCTCATAGTGGGTCAGGATGGCGCGCTTGAGCGGATTGTGGAGGCCAAAGACGCCTCGCCGGACGAGCTTGCGGTGCGGTTGTGCAATTCTGGCGTGCTGGCCGCGCCTGGGCCTTTGATGTTCGAACTCCTTGATCTCGTCACGAACGACAACGCCAAAGGCGAGTACTACCTCACCGATTTGGCGGCGTTGACGCGCGCGCGCGGCTTGGGGGCGGCCGTGGTGCGCGCGGCGGCCGATGACGTCCTGGGCGTCAACAGCCGCGCCGATCTGGCGGCGGTTGAAGCGGCCTTCCAACGGCGGGCGCGTCGGGCCGCGATGGACGCCGGCGTCACGCTCGTCGCGCCTGAGACCGTGTTTTTCAGCGCCGACACCGAACTCAGCGCCGATGTGACGGTGGAGCCGCATGTCGTGTTCGGGCCAGGCGTCGCGGCGGAGCGCGGCGCCGTCATCCGCGCGTTTTGCCATTTGGAGGGCTGTCGCGTGCGTGAAGACGCCCAGGTGGGGCCCTATGCGCGCCTGCGGCCGGGCGCGGACATCGGCCCGCGCGCGCGCGTCGGCAATTTTGTCGAAGCGAAAAACGCCACCTTGGGGGCTGGCGCGAAGGCCTCGCACCTGACTTATTTAGGCGACGCCGAGATTGGCCCGGAGGCGAACATCGGGGCTGGGACGATCACGTGCAATTACGATGGTTTTGCAAAGCACCGCACCGTGATTGGGGAGGGCGCTTTTGTCGGGTCCAACACGGCGCTCGTGGCGCCGGTGACGATTGGTTCGCGCGCCATGATCGGCGCAGGCTCCACCATTATCGGCGACGTGCCGTCGGACGCGCTGGCGATCGCGCGCGGCGAGCAGCGGGAGATTGCCGACGGAGCTGTGAGTTTTCGAGCGCGCCGCGCCAAGGATCAGGCGGCGGAATGACACGCTTTGGGACGCGGCGGATCGCCCGCCGCGAGGGCGCACGCACCCCAGGACCGGTGTTCCGGCGGGGGCCGCGCCAGGGAGGCCGCGAGTGGGCACGGTGAGCATCGACGTCAAAGAACGCGCCAAAATGAACGCGGCGCTGAACGCGCTGAATCTGGTGTCGTCCGGCATGATTGTCGGTCTCGGCACGGGCTCGACGGCGGAGATCTTCATCGAGATGCTCGGCTCGCGCATGCGCGACACGGGCCTGGAGGTCCGCGGCCTCCCCACCTCGGAGCGCACCCGCGAGGCCGCCGACGCCGCGGGCGTGCCGCTGATGCCGATCGAACACGCGGAACGCGTGGATCTGGCGGTTGACGGCGCCGACGAGGTGGATCCGAGCTTCAATCTGATCAAGGGCGGCGGCGGGGCGCTATTGCGCGAGAAAATCATTGCGCACGCGGCGGACCACTTCGTCGTGATCGTCGATCATTCAAAAATGGTTCAACGCCTGGGAGCGTTTGCGCTGCCGGTTGAAGTCGATCCGTTCGGCTTCACGATCACGGCGAAGAAGGTGTTCGACGCGCTCACCGAGGCCGGCTGCAAGAACCCCCACATTGATGTCCGGCTGGATCAAGGCGGTCGGCCGGTGAAGACGGACGGCGGTCACTTCCTTCTCGATTGCGCTTGCCGAGACATTCCCGACGCGGAGGCGGCGGCGGAAGTGTTGCGCCGCATCCCTGGCGTTATGGAGCACGGCTTGTTCGTCGGTTTGGCGCGCACGGTGATTGTCGGCGATGGCGACGGCGCGGAAGTCATTGAGATCTAGCCGACCCGTGACGGCTCCCGCCGCGGACGCCAGCGCGCCGGCGTGCGCCGGCAAAGCGCAGCGGCCTCGCTGCTAGCCATGGCGCGCTTTCTCTGAAAGTCTGGTGATCTGGGGCGGCGGATTGATAAGGCGGATCCACGATATGGCCACACGACCGGACGCGATGGATGGTGCGGACACGGACGGATTGACCCGTCGGCGGACGGCGGCGCGCTGCGGCGCGGCGGTCCTTGGGGTCGCCGCGATGGCCATCGCGACGGTCGCCGCCGCGTCGGCGCAGTCCGAGGAGGACGCCGCGGGGATCGAGGCCGTCTATGACGGTCTGGAATGGCGCTTTATCGGGCCCTATCGCGGCGGGCGGGTCGTTGCGGTCTCCGGCGTGATTGGCGATCCGCTGACGTACTATATGGGCGCCACCGGCGGCGGGGTGTGGAAGACCTCCAACGCCGGCGCAACGTGGGACAACGTCTCGGACGCGGACTTCAATGTTGGTTCGGTCGGCGCGATTGCCGTGGCCCCGTCGGATCCCAACGTCGTTTATGTCGGAACCGGGGAATCCCCCATTCGCGGCGTCACCACCTCGCACGGCGACGGCGTCTATGTGTCGACCGACGCGGGCGCCAGCTGGGCCCATGTCGGTTTGGAGGCGACGCGCCAGATCTCCGCGCTTGTGGTGCACCCTTCCGATCCGGACACGGCGTGGGTGGCGGCTCAGGGCAATCCCTGGGGCCCCAATGAGGAACGCGGCGTCTTCAAAACCGACGATGGCGGCGAGACGTGGCGCCACGTGCTGGCGGTGGACGCCGACACCGGCGCCTCCGACCTGGTGATGGATCCGTCGAACCCTCGCATTCTCTACGCGGGCCTGTGGAACCACCGGCGCAGCCCTTGGTTTGTTCAGTCCGGCGGCGAAAGCGGCGGGATCTTCAAGTCCGTCGACGGCGGCGAGACCTGGGACAAGCTCGAAGGCGGGCTGCCCGAGCTGGTGGGCAAAATCGGGGTCGCGGTGGCGCCGTCGGATCCGTCGAAAGTGTACGCCATCGTCGAGGCGGAGGAGGGCGGCCTGTTCGTCTCCGACGACGGCGGCGACAGCTGGGATCGCACCAATGACAGCCGGCTTATTCAAGGACGCGCGTGGTACTACAACCACATCAATGTTGATCCGCAGGATGAGAACACGGTCTACATTCTGAACGCGCCGCTGTTGAAGTCGATCGATGGCGGTGAGAGCTTCGCGCCGATGCGCGCGCCGCACGGCGATCACCACGACATGTGGTTCAATCCGGAGGACGGCCGCAACTTCATCAACGCCAATGATGGCGGCGCCACGGTGACCTTTGACGGCGGCGCGACGTGGTCATCGATTTACAATCAGCCCACGGCGCAGTTCTACCGTGTCTCGACGGACAATCTCCGTCCCTTCACGGTCTATGGCGGGCAGCAGGACAACACCACCATCGCGATCAAGAGCGACGCGTACGACGGATCGATCGGGCGGGACGATTATGAAGCCGTCGGCGGCGGAGAAAGCGCCCACATCGCCTTCGACCCCGACAACCCGCGCTACATCTACGCCACGACGATCAACGCCACGCTGACAGAGTACGACGCTGAGCTGGAGCGCACGCGCCCGATCAAGCCCTATCCGGAGTATGTGTTCGGCCGTAACGTTCGTGATCACAAATACCGGTTCAATTGGAACGCGCCGATTATCGCGTCGCCGCATGATCCGAGCGTGCTTTATTACGGCGCGCAGCTGCTCTTGAAGAGCACGGATCGGGGCGTGACGTGGCAGGAAATCAGCGGCGACCTGACGAAGAATGATCTGGAGAAACAAGGCCTCGGCGGCGGTCCGATCACGAATGAACAGGCCGGCGCGGAGTTCTACAACACGATTTTCTACATCATCGAAAGCCCGCACGAAGCCGGCGTGATCTGGGTCGGCAGCGACGACGGGCTGGTCCATCTAACCCGCGACGGCGGCGAGAGCTGGACGAACGTGACGCCGCGCGGCGTCGGCGAGGCCCACATCAACGCGATTGAGGTCTCGCCCCATGATCCGGCCAAGGCCTACATCGCGGTGGCGGGGTACAAGTCGAATGACTTTACGCCGTCGATCTATGAAACCGCCGACTATGGCCGGACATGGCGGCGCATCGATCGCGGTTTGCCGGAAGACACCTTTGTGCGCGTGGTGCGCGAGGATCCCGACCGGGAGGGCTTGCTGTTCGCGGGCACGGAAGCGGGTCTGTTTGTGTCGTTCGACGGCGGCGACGATCGGTGGTCGAGCCTCCGGCTCAACCTTCCGCCTGTGCCGATCACAGACCTGAAGATCCGCCAGGGCCGGTTGGTGGCGGCGACCCAGGGGCGCGGCTTTTGGCTTCTCGACGACTTGAGCGTGCTGCGGCAGGTGGAGGACGCCGTCGCGGACAGCGCGCTGCACCTCTTCGCGCCGGCCGTCACGGCCAGGGACGCCGGCGGGGCCGGCAATCCGGGCGCGGGCGATCCGACGGCGGACGCGCGGCCGCTCGGGGCGGCGCTCTACGCCTTTATTGGCGAGGATGTGGAGCTGGACGAGGCTGTGCTCACCATCGACATCGTGGACGCGGACGGCGCGGCGGTCCGCACGCTCACCAGCGAGGAGACCGACAGCGACCTCTGCCGCGAAGCCAATGCGGATCCGCGCAATCCGCTGACGATTGAGCGCCCGGCGGCGGCGGCGGGCTTAAACCGGTGGACGTGGGATCTGCGGCGCGATCCCATCGCGTGCGTGGAGGGCGTGCGGCTCTTCGCCGGGTTCCGGGGGCCGCGCGTGGTTCCGGGCGAGTACACGGTGCGCGTCGGCGTCGCGGGCGAAGCCGCGGAGACCAGCTTGACGGTGGAGGTTGATCCGCGCGTGGACGCCGCGCCGGAGGATTACGCCGAACTGGCGGGCTATCTTGATCAGGCGGCGGCGCTGTTGAACGCCTTGATTGACGGCGTCGACGGCGCGCGCGCGGCGCAGGAACAGATCGAGGCGCACATCGCGTTCACCGCCGATCATGAGGACGCCGCGGAGATCGCCGCCTTGGGCGAGGCGGCGATTGAGCGGCTGGACGCCTGGATCGAAACGGTCACCCAGCCCAAGCACGAGACGTTTGAGGATGACATCAACTGGCCGAACATGCTCGATGTTCAGATCCGCCATGTGCTTGACGCGCTGGATCGGGCGGATTTGCCGGTGACAGCGGGCGCAAAGGAGCGCTATGCGGATTTGGAGGCGGCGTGGACGGAGCGTCGCCAGGCGCTTGACGCGATCACGGCGGAGGCTCTTGCGCCCTTCAACGCCGCGCTGGCGGAGGCGGGGGCTGAGCACGCGCCCGCTCCCTAGCCCGGCGCTGCGTCGGGCGGACTGGAAGAGCGAGCGTCGCCGCCGCGGGCGGGGTCGCGCTGCGTGATCACACGATGAGAATGACTGTGGAAGTGAGGGGTAAGATGATGCGCGTGCGGACGTGGCTAGCGGTGTTCAGCGCGGTGGTGGCCTTTGCGGGATCTTCCCTGGCCGATGAGGAGATCGGCTCGGGCGCGCGCGCGTTTAAGCAGCTCGATCAAGAATTGCCGACGCCCAATGTCTACCGCACCGCATCCGGCGCGCCAGGGCCCGAGTATTGGCAGCAACGCGCCGACTACGACATTCGCGTGACCCTCGATGAGGACGCCAAGCGCATCGACGCGGAAGAAACCATCACCTACCGCAACAACTCGCCCGACACCCTGCGGTATCTGTGGGTGCAGCTCGATCAAAACCGGTTTCGCAACGACAGTTTGGCGCGTCGGTCCGAGACGGCGCAAACGGCGGGCACGCGCCGCGCGTCGGTCGGCGCGGGCGACAGCCTGAGTTTCAACGCCCTGAGGCGGCACCAGGCGTTTCACGCCCGCGACCATGGTTTTGAGATCACCGCCGTCAGCGCCGACGGGCAGGCGTTGGATCACACGATCGTCGACACGATGATGCGCGTGGACTTGCCGACGCCGCTGACGCCGGGAGCGGCCACCACGTTCACGATCGCCTGGGCGTTCAACATCATCGACGAAGCCGCCATGGGCGGCCGGGGCGGCTATGAGCGCTTCGAGAACGACACCTACATCTACTTCCTGGCGCAGTGGTTTCCGCGCATGGCCGCCTACACCGATTATGGCGGCTGGTTGAACAAGGCGTTCCTGGGCCGCGGCGAGTTCACGCTGGAGTTCGGCGACTACACCGTGGCGATCACGGTCCCGTCGGATCACATCGTGTCGGCCACCGGCGTCCTGCAAAACCCCAATGACGTGCTGACCCGCGAGCAACGCGCCCGGCTGGACGCCGCGCGGACCAATCAGGACTCGCCGAGCTTCATTGTCACCCCCGAGGAAGCCGCCGCGAACGAAGCCGAAAAAGCCGGCCGCACCAAGACTTGGCGGTTTGCGGCGGAGAATGTGCGCGACTTCGCCTGGTCGAGCTCGCGCAAATTCATTTGGGACGCGATGGGTTTTGAGCAGGACGATGACGAAAACCCAAATGTTCTGGTGATGTCCTTCTACCCGAATGAGGCGGAACCCATTTGGTCGAAGTATTCAAGCCACGCCGTGGCCCACACCATGGATGTGTATTCGCGGTTCTCCTTCCCCTACCCCTATCCCACGGCGCAGTCCGTAAACACGTGGGAGCGCGGCGGGATGGAGTATCCGATGATCACGTTCAACGGATACCGGCCGACCAAAGAAGAGCAAGTGGACGAGCGCACCTATGCGCGGCGGATCAAATACGGCTTGATTGGCGTGATCATCCACGAAATCGGTCACATCTACTTCCCCATGACGGTGAATTCCGATGAGCGTGAGTGGACGTGGATGGACGAAGGCATCAACACGTTCTTGGAATACGTGGCGGAAATCGAGTGGGAGGAGGACTTCCCCGCCTTCGCCGGCAAGACCAACATTTTGGATTACATCAGCGAATACATGACCAGCGCCAACCAGGTGCCGATCATGACGCAATCGGACTCCATCCTGCAGTTCGGCCCCAACGCATACTCCAAGCCTGCCGCAGCGTTGACCGTGCTTCGCGAGACGGTGCTGGGGCGCGATTTGTTCGATTTTGCGTTCCGCGAGTATGCGCGCCGCTGGATGTTCAAGCGACCGACGCCGGCGGATTTCTTCCGCACGCTGGAAGACGCGTCCGGCGTGGATCTCGACTGGTTCTGGCGCGGTTGGTTCTACACGACGGACCACGTCGACCTCGCGATTGAGGACGTGCGCGCCTACAAAATCGCGACGGGCGATCCGGAGGTCGACTTCGCGTTCAATCGCGAGGAAGCCGCCCAGCGCGAGCCGGAGCCGCTGATCCAAAGCCGCAATCGGGAGGAGGGTATGACGACCTATCTCGATCGCCATCCGGAACTGGCCGACTTCTACAACGACAACGATCGCTTCACCGCCTCGAACGCGGATCGCAACGAGTATTGGACGCAGATGAACGCCGCGCCGGACGAAGGCGGCCTCGAGCCCTGGGAGAAGCGCGCGCTGGAGCAGGCGTTGGAGGACGACGAGTTCATCTACTTCGTGGACTTTGCGAACAAGGGCGGTCTCGTGTCGCCGATCCCGTTGACCCTGACCTTTGCCGACGGGGCGACGGAAACGCTGACGCTGCCGGCGGAGATCTGGCGGCGCAACGCCCACCACGTCACCCGCTTGATCATTCGCGATCGGGAGATGGTGGCGATCGCGCTGGATGACGCCCACGAGCTGCCGGACGCCGACCGCAGCGACAACCACTTCCCGCGGCGGATGGTCCCCTCGCGCCTTGAAGCGTTCAAGGCCAAGGACACCACACGAGACCTCATGCGCGACATGATGGCGGACTTGAAGAGCGAACAAGATCCCGAGGGCGATCGCGCTGCGCCCCTGGCGCCGGCGCCGCAATAGCCGATGGGCGGGTTGGCGACGGCCAGGCGGGAACGATCGAACGCGGCGAGGGCGCTGGCGGCGGCCGCCGTCGTCTTCGCTTGGTTGGCGGTCGTGGCTCCCGCGAGCGCCCACCGCGCGCCGTTCACGCTGAGCTCCGTGGAGTGGAACGCCGACACGGGCGCGCTGGAGGTGATTCACCGCTTGCACACCCATCACGCGCTTGAAGCGGTGTGGGCGGCGTTTGACGATGTCGGCCCCGCGGCGTTGGACACGCCGGCCAGCCAAGCGCGCCTCGGGCTTTATGTCGAGACTGGGTTTGTCTTGCGCGACGCCGCAGGCGAGGCGATCGCGCTCGACTTTGTCGGCGTGGAGGTCAAAGGCGACCACGTCTTCGTCTATCAAGAAGCGCCGTTGGCGGCCCCGCCGCGCGCTCTGAGCGTCCGCAGCACGCTGATGCATGAGCTGTTCGAGGACCAGCGCAATCAGGTGAACGTGGCGATGTGGGGCGCGGCGCAGACCCTCGTGTTCCGCGTGGGCGACGACGCGAAGGTGGTGGCCGCGGCGGCTCCGGTCCCCTGATCGCCGCCCTGCGATGTGGCGGCGCGTTCTTGCGCCGGCGTTGACGAGGCGTCTTTACTTCATTCGTCAGCACAGGGGAGCAGGTCATGGGCGTTTGGGCGCGGACACTTGGGCTCTTTGCCGTGGCGGTCGTGTTGGGCTGCCAGCCGCGCGGGGAGGGCCCCGTCACGGTGGCGTCCAGCGTCGCGGGACTCGAGGCGCGCGAGGGCTTCTTCACCGTTTATCCCGATGAGGACGGCGGGCGCGTTTTGGCGGCCTTGCCGGCGCCCGATCCCGAGACCCGGGTCAGCTTGCGGGCGATCCACATCGCCTATCTGCGCACGGGCCTGGGGTCGAACCCCGTCGGGCTTGATCGCGGCCTTAGCGGCGAGCCCGCCGTGGTGCGGTTTGAGGTCCGTGGACCTCGGGTGTTTTTGGTGGCGGAGAACACCCGCTTCACGGCGAGCGCCGCCAACCCCGCGGAGCGCCGCGCCGCTGAGGAGTCCTTCGCCCGCTCCATCCTGTGGTCGACGGACGTCATCGCGGCGGATGAGACGCGGGTGCTGATTGATGTGTCGAGCCTGCTGACCAGCGATGCGATGGGCGTCGCGCGGAGGTTGGCGGACCGCGGACAAGGCGCGTTCGCGCGCGTCGCCGATCGCTCCGCCCCCGATCCGGAGGCGAGCTTGGCGTTTCCCGACAATGTCGAGTTGGAGGGGGTCGTTACGTTCGCGGGAGACGCCCCGGGCCCCGAGGTTCAGGCGACGGCCGCCGTGGCGAACGCGATCACACTGACGATGCACCATTCTTTTGTGCGCCTGCCGGCTGAGGGCTTTCAACGCCGGCCGTTCGATCCGCGCATGGGGGTGATTGGCTATCCCGTCGCCGACTACGCCGCGGGGCTCGACGCGCCGATCGAGCGGTTGTCGACCTTGCGGTTTCGTTTGGAGAAGACGGACCCGACCGCCGAGCGCTCGACCGTGGTGAAGCCCATTGTGTTCTATGTCGACCGCGGCGCGCCGGAACCGGTGCGCGACGCGTTGGTGGAGGGAGCGAGTTGGTGGGCTGCGGCGTTCGAGGCCGCCGGGTTCGTGGACGCATACCGGGTCGAGCTTCTCCCCGAGGACGCCCATCCGCTGGACGCGCGGTACAACGTCATCCAATGGGTGCACCGCCAAACGCGAGGCTGGTCCTACGGGTCGCCGATCTACGATCCGCGCACGGGCGAGATCATCAAGGCCGTGATCACGCTGGGCTCGCTGCGCGTGCGGCAGGATCGACGGATCTTTGAAGGCCTGTTGGACGCGCAGCGGACGGGAAGCGGCGCGCCCGACGACCCGATCGTGCTCTCGCTTGCGCGGTTGCGGCAGCTCTCCGCGCATGAGGTGGGCCATGGTCTCGGCTTTCCCCATAACTTTGCGGCCAGCGCGAATGATCGAGCCTCCGTGATGGACTACCCCGCGCCGAAGGTGTCGGTCAGCGCGGATGGCGCGTTGGATGTGAGCGAGGCGTACGGCGTGGGCGTCGGCGCGTGGGACATTGCGACGACGCGGTATCTCTACAGCGTGTTTCCCGGTGAAGCGGATGAGGCGGCCGCGTTGGAGGCGATCATCGCCGACGCGGAGGCGGACGGGCTCCTGTTCGTGGCGGACGGGGATGCGCGTCCCCTGGGCGCGGCTCATCCGTCGGGATCGCTGTGGGACAATGGCGCTGATCCCCTCGATGCTTTGGAAGAAGCGCTCTCGGTGCGCCAGATCGCGTTGGCCGACTTCGGGCTGGCCAATCTGCCGGACGGGGCGGCGGCGTCCGACCTCCGCGAGGTGATCACGCCCATCCATTTGTGGCATCGCTATGCGGTGGACGCGGCGGCCAAGGAGCTTGGCGGCCATCGGTTCGCTTACGCAGTTGCGGACGCGGGGTCGGATGTGACGCCCGTGCCCGCTGAGCGTCAGTGGCGGGCGTTGTCTGTGCTGTTGCGCGCCGCCAGCGCGGCGGAAGTGACGCTCCCGCCCGATCTCGGCCCGCGCTTGACCCCCGCGCACAGGAGCTGGTTCGCCAGCCCCTCCCGCGAACTCTTGGTCGGGCGCATGGGCGCGGTTTTTGACGCGCCTGCGGCGGCGGCGACGGCGGCGGGTCTCGTGTTCGATGCGGTGTTGGCGCCGGCGCGGGCGTCGCGTCTGGCCGCGGGTCCCGCGGGCGCGCCGACGCTGGACGAGACGTTGGGCGCCCTCTCCGATCAAGTTTTGCGAGAGCTTGACGCGGAGGATGCGGATCAACGCGCCGCCGCTCGGGCCATTGCGGAGCGTTACGCCCTTGGCCTTGTCGCGCTTGCCCGCAGCGATGCGGCGTCTCCGGTCGCGACGTCTGTGGCGGAGCAGCACCTGGTCGAGCTCGCCAGCGCGCTCGAGACCGGCTACGGCGCGTCGCGTCGCGCGTTGGGGCGCAAGCTGCGGCGCTTTGCGGAGCGGCGTGAGGAGGGCGCGCCCGCGTCGTCTCCGCCGGCGCCGCCGCCGGGCAGCCCGATTGGCGGCGGGCTCCAGCACCTCGAAACGGGCTGGCATGACGGCTGACGTGTCAGCGGCGCAGCCGTTGGCGCGCCCACGCGGCCAGAAGCAACGCGCCGGCGATCGCGATGGCGACCGCGGGCAACCACGCGCGCAACCGTTCGCCTAAGGCCGCCCCGAGGATCAGAAACGCGCCGAACGTCAACGCGCACAGAAGCGCGGCGCTGACCACCACCCACGCCGCAAAGCGCGGAAACGGCGCGCGCACATAGCCCGCCGCGATGTATGTCGCGACCCGGGCGCCGGGGATGAAGCGCACCGTCAGGATGGTGCGCCCAAGGCGATCGATCAGGAGTTGTTGCGCGCGACGCGCGGCGGGGCGCTCCGCCAAGCGGCGCGCCCAGGGCAGTTGATGGGCCGCGCGGCCTAGCGCGTACTTCCACACGTCGCTGACGACAAGCGCTGCGAGAAAGACCACGAAGACGGGCGCCGGCGCCGCCGTGCCGGAGGCCGCCAGCCCGGCCGCCGCCAACAACGCGGCGTCCTCTTGCACAAAGGGCGCGATGACGAGACACAGCCACAGCGCCCACATGTTGTCGTGCATCAGGTCGAGCATTGCGACCTCCTGTTTCGCGCGGTTACGGCGCCAGGCCAGGCGGCGTCGGGACTGTGACGGTGACTCGGCGATCTTTACAAAATCGCAATCATCTTTGCGTTTTTATTTGCAGCATTGCTAAAAAGGCGTCGATTATGTTCGCAAACGAATTGCTGCCTGATGATCAGAAGGCCGCTCGGTTCGGCCGGGCGCTGATCGAAGAGCTCATCAGCACGGGTTTTGGCGCGCGCACGAAACGTGAGCTGGAGCTTCTCGTCATCGACATGCTGCAGCACGCCAACGACGCGGTCGAGCGGCAAACCGACTTCGACTTGGCGGTCGGGCTGAAGACCAACAAACGGAAAATTCGGGCGCTGCGCGACGAGCTCTCCTACCGGAAGCCGCTCAGCGAAGCCCGGCGGCGTATTCTGCTGCGCGACGCGCTGCGCCAGCCGACGATCGTCTTCGACAAAGGCCAGGTGCGTTTGCAGCTCGACGACGCGATGCTGCGCGGGTTCGCCGAGCAGCTGATCCGGCGCAACGAGGCCGGCGTGGTGGACCGGTCGTTCAACACCGCGATCATGACCATCAGCGGGGAGCAGTACATCGCGTTGGCGTTCGAGGTGCTTGAGCCGTCGGAGCAAAAGCAGATCCGCGAGGAGATCGAGGACTATCTCGGGCGGGTCGGCGCGCTGGAGACTAAGAGCGCCGAGGCCATGACCGGATCGCTCTTTCGGCGGTTCGCGGAAAGCGTCGTGGAGGGCGCCGGCGCGGAAGCGGGCCGTTTGTTGGTGGCCGGCGGGCTCGCCTTAGCGACCGGCGGGGCGAGCATTTTGCTGTCAAACAACACCATCCAACAATCGACCCGGGGTTTGGGCGGCCTGATCGCGCGGCTGGTGGAGCGGACGGGGTTCAAGCGCGCGGTCGCGGCCCAACCGGCGGTCTAGTTGGCGGCCTCATCAGAGGCCTGGGCGGCCTCGACGGTGTTTTTCAGCAAGCACGCCACGGTCATGGGGCCGACGCCGCCGGGAACCGGCGTCAGCGCGCCCGCGACGGCGGCCGCCTCGTCAAACGCCACATCGCCGATAAGCTTTGTCGCGCCGGGGCCTTGGCTCGCTTCGCGCTCGGGGGCGGAGACGCGGTTGATGCCGACGTCGATGACGATCGCGCCCGGCTTGATCCAATCGCCCCGAACAAGCTCGGGCCGCCCGACGGCCGCGACGAGAATGTCCGCCTCCCGGCACCGAGCAGGCAGGTCCTCCGTGCGCGAATGGGCGAGGGTCACCGTGGCGTTGGCGTGGGTCAACAGCGCGCCCAACGGCATGCCGACGAGGCTGGACCGTCCGATCACAAGCGCCCGGCGCCCCGACAGGTCCACGCCGCCGTCGGCCAGCAATCGCGGCGTCAGCGTCTCCCATGGCGCCGTTTCGCCAGACAGGCGCGTCGCGGCCAATCCGGTCAAGATCATGCAGCCCTGGGGCGTGCAGGGAACATGGCCGCGCCACGGCGCGCCGTCGCGTCTCAAGGCCGGGGCCGCGCCGAGAAAGACACGGCCCGCCGAGCCGTAGGTGAGCCCATCGACATCTTTGTGCGGTGCGATCGCCTCCAGCGCCGCTTGCGCGTCCAATCCGTCCGGCAGGGGCAGCTGCAGCAGGATCCCATGGACGTCATCGCGCGCGTTGAGCTCGGCGATGAGCGCCATCAGCGCGTCTTGGGCCATGTCCGAAGGACGCCGCAGCACCTCGCTGGCCACGCCCACGGTCGCGGCGGCTTTCGCCTTGGCGGCGATGTAGGTCTGGCTGGCCGGGTTGTCGCCCACCAGGATGGCCGCCAGCTTCGGGGTCGCGCCGCCGTGCTCGGTGTGCGCCGCCACGCGTCGCGCCAGATCCGCCCGCAGGGCCGCGGCTATGGCTTTGCCATCCAAGATGTGGGCTGTCGCAGGGTCGGTCACGGGCGTTCTCGCGAGTGCGTTTGAGGGTGCACAGATGCGACGAGCCGGCCGCGGCGTCCAGAGCCGCGCGCCAAAACGCGCGGGAGGCGCTCCGTCAACGACGGAAACGCGCGCCGGTTCGGCGGAAACCAAGCGCGTTCAGGTTCGCGCGGCTTGACCCGCCGCGCGCTTGGCTCTATCCCAGCGCTTCCGCGTCCTGACGCGGGCCGCGCGGGTGTAGCTCAGTTGGTTAGAGTGCCGGCCTGTCACGCCGG
>CAZGLY010000003.1:0-114390 GCA_964526675.1 uncultured Caulobacterales bacterium | reverse complement strand
GTTCCCGTCGTCGCCACGTCGCTAAACGATCCACTGTTCTTGGCGAAATGGCTCCCCGGGTAGGACTCGAACCTACGACCGAGCGGTTAACAGCCGCTTGCTCTACCAACTGAGCTACCGAGGAACGCCGGGCCGCTGATATAGCCCATGGCGGGCGGCGACGCCAAGCCCTCATCGCCGAGGCGGCCGTTTGGAGACGGCGCGGCTCCCCACATCCGCGTCACGGGTCGTGTCGTTCCGGGACGGCCAAAAAAATAGGGAGCCCGAGGGCTCCCCAAGGCGATGGGTGAATGGTGGGGTGTCTTCAGGAGAAGACCTGTGCCGTTGTGGGGCGCATTCGTTAACGGGTGGTTAATGGCGCGAATCGACGGCTCTTAGCGCGCCGACCCCGCGGCGTGATGCCGTGGCGGATCAGTCCGAGCTGATCCACCGTTCCGGGGCGACGCCTTGGAAAAGAAGCGCGGCGCGCAAATCCCCAGAATTGATTTGGGCGTCCGCCTGGGCGGCGACTTTGGGTTTCGCGCGAAACGCCACGCCGAGCCCCGCCGCGCCCATCATGGCCAGATCGTTGGCGCCGTCGCCGATGGCCATCGCCTGCTCGGGCCCCTCGCCATGGGCGTACGCATAGCGCGTCAGCGCCTCGAGCTTGGCGTTGGGACCGAGAATCGGCTCGCGGACCGTGCCCGTGAGCTTGCCGCGATGCTCCTCAAGCACGTTGGCGTCCGCGCTGTCGAAGCCGACGGCGGCCGCCACCCGAGCCGCGAAGAACGTGAAGCCGCCCGACACCAACGCGGTGTACGCGCCGAGCGCTTTCATGGTCGCGACCAGCGTGCGCGCGCCGGGCGTGATGGCGGGGGCGACGCGTTTCGTCCACACATCTTCCAGCAAGGAAAGGCGCGCGCCCTTCAGAAGCTTTACGCGCGCGCGCAACGAGGCTTCAAAGTCGAGATCGCCCCGCATGGCTTGTTCCGTAATCGCGGCGACCTTCCGGCCGATGCCTAAGGCGTCCGCGAGTTCGTCGATGCATTCGACGCCAATGATGGTGGAGTCCATGTCGCAGACGAGGAGCCGTTTGACGCGATCGTCTTCGCTGGACACCGACCAATCCACGGCTTGGCCGGCGAAGCGGCCGCTGAGCGCGTCGCGCGCCCGCGAGGCGTCCACGTCGCGCACCAGCAGTTGATACCCCGCCAGGGCCGCCGCGTGCGGCGGGGAGGCGATAAGCGGCGAGGCTCCCGGCGGCGCGCCATGGGCGCTCAGCCGTCCGCCGTCGCGGTTGATGAACGTGGCCACCAAGCCTTGACGCGCAATCTCCGCCTGGGCGGGGACGGCCGCGGCGACGGCGATCAATCGCGATGTTCGAGCTTGCGACGTCACCAGCCCCATCTCCTTATACGGCGAACCGTCTCACCGACCCCGTGACCCGGCCGCCGGCGCCGCGCTACCCTCGTGACGCGCCGCCGGACCATGACGGCGGGCGCCCGACAACAGCTTGACCGATGAACGCGCATCTTCAACATCACGCGACGCCGGCCGTTCTCATTGCAGGCCCGACCGCCAGCGGCAAGAGCGCGTTGGCCCTCGCGTTGGCGGCGGACTTGGCCTCCGCCGGCGGCGCCGAGATCATCAACGCCGACGCTCTGCAAGTGTATCGCGATCTCGCGATTCTCACCGGGCGTCCCGGTCCCGACGAGGAGCGCCGCGCGCCGCATCGCCTCTATGGTCATGTGGACGGGGCCGCTGCGTATTCGGCGGGCGCCTGGGCGCGCGAGGCGGGCGACGCCATCGCCGCCTGCCGCGCACGCGGGCGCACGCCCATCATCGTTGGCGGGACGGGCTTGTACTTCGAGGCGCTGACGACGGGTTTAGCCGCGACACCCGCCATCAGCGAGCGGGCCCGTGCGGAGGTGGACGCCGCGATCGCCGGACGCGCGGGGGATCTCGACGCGGTCCATGCGCTCGCCCGATCGCGCGACCCGGAAGCGACCGCGGAGGTGTCCACCGCGGATGTTGCGAGGCTGCGCCGCATACTGGAAGTGCATGCGGAAACCGGTATGCCGTTGAGCGCCTGGCGGCGCAGGGGCTCCACGCCAGGCCTCAGTCCGGGAACGTGGCGCGCCTTGGTGCTGGCGCCGCCCCGCGCGGACCTCTATGTGCGGATCAACGCGCGCGTGGAGGCGATGCTGGCGCGCGGCGCGGCGGAGGAAGTCGCGGAATTGCGTCGTCGCAATCTTGAGGCGCGGCGACCCGTGATGAAGGCGATCGGGGTGGCGGCCCTGGGCGCTTGGCTGGACGGGCGCGTCACCAAAGCTGAGGCGGTGGCGTTGATGCAGCGGGACACGCGCCGATACGCCAAGCGCCAAGGCACCTGGATTCGGGGGCGCATGGCTGACTGGCCGCACTTGGACGCGGCGCACGTCGCGCGGGCGCGTGGTGTCCTGGGCCTGGGGTGAGCGGGCGCCCACACTGGGCCGTTAAGGATTTGTCACTGGACAGGCGCGGTGGGCCCGCGCCTTTGCGGTGGGGGCATCCAACGGAGGGTGGCGTCGCGATGCTGCGTGATGCGCTTCGGTTTGTGAACAATTTGGACGCCCGCGCGGTGCGCGCGGTGGCGGTGTCGTTGGGTCTGTTCGCGGCGGCGGCGTTGATCGTCGTGATGGGCAAAACGACCGCCTTCTTCGACGAAGACGACGCGCCGCTGATCAATTGGATGCACGCCAACGCCGACAGCCCGTGGGCTCTGCCGGCGACCATCGCCGTCTTCACAGTCGCGGGTTTTCTCGGCGCGCCGCAATTCGCGCTGATCGCCGGGGCGGTGGTCGCCTTCGGGGCGAGCCGGGGCGCGATGAACGCGTGGATCGCCACCATGGTGGCGGCCAGCGTGATGTTCTGGTTTGGCCGGTTTGTGGGCGCGGACACGCTGCGCCGGTATGGCGGCGAGCGGGTGAACCGTCTGTCGCGCTTTATTGGCCGCAATGGGTTTGTGGCCAGCTTGACCGTGCGTCTCGTGCCGTTGGCCCCGGCCTTGATCGTCAACATGGCCGCCGGCGTGACCCATATGCGCTACCTCGTTTTTGCGGCCGGCACGGGGCTTGGGATCGTGCCGAAGGTCGCGCTGGTCGCGTTCGCGGGGCAGGGGCTTTTGGCCTATCTCCAAAGCGGAGACGCGGCTGTGGCGCTGGGCTTGGCCGCGGCGGCGGGGCTGTGGCTTGCGGTGATGCTCGTGGCGCGCCGGCGCTTGCGCGTCGACGAGGACGTCGTCCGCGACGACGCGCCACGGCCAGACTCGACGGTTGATCACGGCGAAACCGATCCGGGCTCGACGACGAGCGAAGGCGGCGTCACCGCGACGCCGTCAAGGCGTCTCAACGGTGCCGGCGCGGCCACGCCCCCCGGGGGGCCAGGCGCCGAGGCCCCGCGGCGCGAGACGCCGCCGTCGCAGCAGCCGGAGCGGAGCGAATCCCGCCGGGTCGACGCGGAGGGCTGAGCGGCCTGCCGGGGGCTGCGGGGTCGCGCGCTTGCCAATAGCGCAACCGCAGGCGCACAAGGTTAACGTTTCGCCCATCCGACTCGGCTACGCCTTGCGCGGGGTCGGTCGCCGGCGAGCCGAGCTATCGCGCGCGGCTGCGCGCCGGGCCCCGGAAGTCTGTCAGGCGCGCGCCGGCGCGCCGTTCGCAAGGAGGAGGTCGCCGCGCCATGCTGTCCAACTTTCTGGGCATGATGTCCGCCGACATGGCGATCGATCTGGGGACCGCGAACACGCTTGTTTACGTCAAAGGGCGCGGCGTGGTGCTCAACGAGCCGTCCGTGGTGGCGTTCGAGGTGCAAAGCGGTCGTAAGGTCGTGCGCGCTGTGGGCGTGGAAGCCAAGCATATGCTGGGGAAGACCCCTGGGCATATGGAGGCGATCCGTCCGATGCGCGACGGCGTCATCGCCGACTTCGAAGTCGCCGAAGAAATGATCAAGAACTTCATCCAGAAGGTGCACAACCGGCGCAGCTTCGTGAATCCGCAGATCGTGATCTGCGTGCCGTCCGGGGCCACGGCCGTGGAGCGCCGCGCGATCCACGAGAGCGCGTTGGCGGCCGGCGGGCGTCGCGTGTTCCTCATTGAGGAGCCGATGGCGGCGGCGATCGGCGCCGGCTTGCCCATCCACGAACCCGCGGGCTCCATGGTCGTCGACATCGGCGGCGGCACCACGGAAGTGGCGGTGCTGTCCTTGGGCGGGATCGTCTATTCGCGGTCCGTGCGCGTGGGCGGCGACAAGATGGACGAGGCGATCATCAACTACCTCCGCCGCAGTTCGAACCTTCTTCTGGGCGAAGCGTCCGCGGAGCGGATCAAGACGGAGATTGGCAGCGCATCCCCGCCGGAAGCGGGCGAGGGCTTGTCGATGGACGTCAAGGGGCGCGACTTGATGCGCGGCGTCCCGCGGGAGGTGCGCGTCCACGAAGCGATGGTCGCGGAAGCTCTGTCCGAACCGGTGGAGCAAATCGTCGACGCGGTGAAAGTCGCGCTTGAGGCGACGCCCCCCGAGCTGGCCGCCGATATCGTTGACAAGGGGATTGTGCTCACCGGCGGCGGCGCGCTCTTGCGCAATCTGGACGCCGAGTTGCGCGCGCGCACAGGGCTGCCTGTGACGATCGCGGACGATCCGCTGTCGTGCGTGGTGTTGGGCTCTGGCCGCGCGCTGGAGAACTTGCACGCCATGAAGGGCTTGTTGTCGGCGGCCGTGTAAGAGGCGATATACTACCGTGGCGTTGGGCGTGAGTCGCCGCTGGACGCCGTCACCGTGGCGGGTGCGGCGGCTTGGTCGCCCCGATGCCGCGGGCGGGCCAAGGAGCAAGCCGCATCATGCAATGGAGCCGGCGCGGCGCGGATAGGTTTGGCGGAACGCTGGCGTGGTACGTGTTGGTCGCGCTGGTGGTGGCGGGTCTTGTCCTGCTTGCGCTCAACCGCGGCGGCGCGTGGCGCGGCGTGTCGAGCGCGCCGTTGGACGATGTGATCGCTCCGGCTCAACGGGTCGCCAATTCTCCTCTCGATCTGGTGCGCGGCGGGCTGCGCGGAATCAGCCGCCATTGGCGCGTGCACGCTGAAAACCGCCGCTTGCGTGAGGAGAACGCCCGTTTGCGCCGCTGGTACGATCTCTCCTTGGCGATGCGGGACAAGATGGAGCGGTACGAAGCGCTCCTCGCGCTCAACCCGGACCCGGCGGCCGACGCCGTCACCGCGCGGGTGGTGCAGGAGCTGCGCGGGCCGTTTGTGCATGGTCGGCTGATCAACGCTGGCGTGCGCCATGGCGTTGCGGCCGGTCAGGCGGCGTTGGCGGATCGGGGCTTGGTGGGGCGTGTGGTGACGGTGGGACGCGTGTCGGCGCGGATCCTGTTGCTGACGGACGTCAACAGCCGCGTGCCCGTGATGGCGGACCGGAACGACGCGCGCGCGATCTTGGTCGGCGACAACGGACCCCGGCCGCGCCTGGAGTTTCGCCGGGCGAGCCATGGATTGCGCGAGGGCGATCGGATCGTGACCTCCGGCGACGCCGGCCGCTTCCCGCGCGGGCTGCCGGTGGGCGTGGCGTACATCGACCAGCAGGGGGCCTGGCGTGTGCGGCTTTTCGCGGACGACGCGCCGCTCGATTATGTGCGTGTGATCCGCTTCCTTGACGCGTCTGGGGCCGTGCCGGCGCCGGAGGCGATGGACGCCATCGACGAAGACGAGACCCCGGCGCCCGACGACGCGCCGTCCGACCCCGAGGGCGGGGAACGCCAGGCGGCGTCGCTTGTTCTGCCTCCGGATCGCTGATGATGCTGAAGCGCGATCCTTGGACGACCAACAGCCCGTGGTGGAGCGCGGGGTTTGTCTGTCTCGCGGCGTTGCTTTACGCCGCCCCGCTCAGGCTCGGCGGCGCGGCCGCGCCGTTTCCTCTGCTGGCGATGCCGGTCGTGTTCGTCTGGGCTGTGGCGCGGCCGGGACCGGCGGCGCTGTGCGCCGCGTTTGCCGCGGGCTTGGTCCACGATGTGGTGACGGGGGGCCCGTCGGGTGTTTGGGCGCTCAGTTTCTTGGCGTTGGCGGGGCTGGCGATCCTCCAGCGTGGCGTGCTCGCCGGCCAAAGCGCCGGGCCCATTTGGGCGAGCTTCGGTCTGTCGGCGGTTGGCGCGGCGATGGCCGCGGGCGTGGCGGGCGCCCTGGCGACCGGCGCGACCCCGGCGCTGGCGGCGTTGACCCTGGACGTGATCGCGACGATCGCCGCGGCGCCCTTGGCCGCGCGCGCCGCGGGCGGTTTTGAGCGCGCTGGACGCGGCGCCGGAGCGGAGGCGGCGCGATGAGCTTCGGCGGGGAACGTGACGCCTTTCGACGCAAAGTGTTCACGCGGCGCGCCGTCGTCCTCGGCGCGGCCGGCGCGGGCGCGTTCGTGGGCTTGGGCGCGCGCCTGTATCAACTGCAGATCATCGAACAGGACCAATACGCGACGCTGTCGGATGACAATCGGTTCTTCCATCAGCTTGTCGCGCCCTCCCGGGGCTTGATCCTCGACCGCTATGGCCGCGTGATCGCCGGCAACGTTCCCAACTACCAAGTGTTCGTGCTGCCGGATCAGATCGAGGATCCTGACGCGGCCGCCCACGCCTTGCTGACCCATCTCGATCCCCAAGGCCGGGTTTCGGTGACCCGCCGCGCCCGGCTCGCGCAGCGGATCCACAACGCGGCGCGCCACAAACCGATGTTGGTCGCGCAAAACCTCGATTGGGAGACGTTTGCGCGGGTGAATTTCCACCGCCCCGACTTGCCGGGGGTGTCCGCGCAAGTCGGCGAAACCCGCGCCTATGGCCTGGAGACATCCGATGGCGCGCGGCGCGACGCCGACGCCTTCGCCCACGTGGTGGGCTATGTGGCCCGACCGAACGACACCGTCATTGACGCGCGGCTCTCCCAGGCGCGCACTCCGACCGAACGGCAACGCATGAACCGCGAACTGCGCCATCCTGGCTTTCGGGTCGGCCGCGCGGGGCTCGAGTACACGCAGGATCAGCGCCTGCAGGGTCGTTGGGGGGAATTGCGCGTCGAGGTCGACGCGCGCGGACGCGTGGTGCGCGAGGTTGGCCTCGATCAGAAGACCCGCGCCGGCGGCGACGTGCAGCTCACGCTGGACGCCGAGATTCAAGCGTTCGCGCAACAGCGCCTCTACGGCGAGAGCGGGGCCGTCGTTGCGATGGATGTGGAGACGGGCGAGATCCTGTGCTTGGCCTCCGCGCCCGCGTTCGATCCGAATCTCTTTGTCGAGGGGATCCACCCACGCGCCTACAACGCCTTGCGCAATGACGAGCGCGCCCCGCTCTACAACAAGCCGCTGGCGGGCCTCTACGCTCCGGGCTCGACGTTCAAGATGATGACGGCGCTGGCGGCGCTGCGCGCGGGCGTCATGACGCCGACGGACACCGTTTATTGCAACGGCCGGATGCGCGTGGGCGACCGCGTCTTCCATTGTTGGCGGCGCGAGGGGCACGGCTCTGTGGATCTGCGCCGCGGGATCAAAGAATCCTGCGACACCTATTTTTACGAAGCCGCCGCCCGCCTTTACCGCGGCGCCGCCGATGGGGAGGATCCCCTGGCGGAGGAAGCGGCGCGCTTTGGCTTGGGCGGCTCGGCGTTCCCGCTGGCGGCCCCTGGCGCGCGCGCGGGCGTGGTGCCGACCAATCGCTGGAAGCTGGCGCGGCGCAATGAGCCCATGACGCTGGGCGATCGTCTGAACGTCGCCATCGGCCAAGGCTACGCGCTTGCGTCTCCGTTAGAGCTTGCGGTGATGACCGCCACGCTCGCCCACGGTCGTCGGCTGGTGCGGCCGCGGATCCTGGCCGACGCCGCTCCGACGCCGCGCGAAGGGGAGCGTCCTGAGGACCTGGATGCGCCTCTGGACGTGGATTCCCAAGCGCTGGCGTTGATCCGCGAGGCGATGACGGCCGTTGTTCACGAAGTGCGCGGCACCGCGTACTGGGCGCTGGGGACGAAGGGCCTCGACGTGCCGGGCGTGCTCATGGCGGGTAAGACGGGCACCAGCCAGGTGCGCCGCATCACGCTTGAGGAGCGCGCGCGCGGCGTGACGCGCAACGAGGATCTGCCCTGGCGCCGTCGCGATCATGGCCTGTTTGTCGCGTATGCGCCCGTGGACCGTCCCCGCTACGCCGTCGCCTTGATCGTGGAGCATGGCGGCGGCGGCTCAAGCGCTGCGGCGCCGCCGGCGCGCGACATCCTCAAGCGCTTGCTGGAGCGCGACCCGCGGCCTGTCGCCGGGCGCGAGAACCCCTTCGGATGAGAGGACGGTCCTGGTGTCGATGATGGTCAACACCCGCCTCACGCGCGCTCAGCCCGCGGCGCTGGCGCGCCTGGGCGTTGGCGGGGCCACGCTGATCATGCTGTTGGCCGCGCTGGCGACGGTGGGGGTGGCGGCCCAGTACTCCGTCGCCGGCTGCGCCTTAGGCGGGGATGCGTTGAAACACGCCGCGCGGCTCGGCGTGGGGTTCGCGGCGATGATGGCGTTGGCGCTGATCCCGCTGCGCTTGTGGCTGGCGCTCGCTTACCCCGCCTACCTCGCCGCGTTGGCGTTGTTGATCGGGGTTGAGCTCTTTGGCCAGGAGGTCAACAACGCCCAGCGTTGGCTCGCCCTTGGGCCGCTGCGGATTCAGCCGTCGGAGATCATGAAGCTGGCGGTCGTGGTGGCGCTGGCGAAGTACTACCACCAGCTGGCGTTCGACAACGCGCGGGGCGTGGCGGCGCATCTGCCGCCGCTGCTGATCATCGCGGCGCCGGCGCTTCTGATCGCCGCCCAGCCGGATTTGGGGACGGCGCTGCTCGTGGCGGCCACCGGCGTGGCGTTGGTGTTCTTGTCCGGCGTGCGTTGGACCGTGATCGCTTATGGCGCCGTGCTGGGCTTCATTGGGATGGTGCTTCTCTACGTCTACGGCCTGCACGAGTATCAGCGGGAACGCATTCTGACGCTGTTCAACCCGACCGCGGATCGGATGGGGTCCGGCTACCAGGCGCACCAGTCCATCATCGCGATCGGCTCCGGCGCTGCGTCCGGCAAAGGCCTGTGTCGCGGCACCCAGAACCAAAACGACTTCGTGCCGGAGAACGAAACGGACTTTGTTCTGGCTGCGATCGCTGAGGAGTTTGGTTTTGTCGGTGGGGCGGGGCTGCTGTCGCTGATTGCCGCGATCCTGGCCGTGAGCGCGTGGATCGGACTGAACGCCAATCACCATTTCGGCCGCATGGCCGCGCTCGGCGTCGCGGCGACGTTCGCCCTCTATGTGGTTATCAACGTGGGTATGGTCACGGGCCTCTTGCCCGTCGTGGGCGTTCCGTTCCCGATCCTGTCCTATGGCGGGACGGTGATGATCGTCGTGCTGGCGAGTTTTGGGTTGGTGCTGAACATCCACATCAACCGCGACGCCGATGCGCCGCGCCAGGCCGGATGGGTGTTCTAACCAAAAGCGCCGTGACGGCCGCCGTCAGTCGGCGAGCCGGGCGTCCAGGGCGGCGCGCGTGTCCGCCAGGGTCGCGCGCAAGTGCGGCGCAAGGGCCGCAGCCTGATCCGGATCCGCGTATTCAATCTGGCGGGCCAGCTCCGCCAGGCGCGCGCCTCCAACATTGCCCGCCGCGCCCTTGAGCGTGTGGGCCGCGACGTTGCGCCCTTCGGCGTCACGCTGCGCGCAAGCGGCTTCAAGCTGCACCGTCAGATCGTCGGCCGCGCTCCAGAAGGTCTCCGCAATCTGACGCATCGTGGCGGTGCTGGTCGCGCTAATCACATCGCCGAGAAACTGCTCGTTGAGCAGCGGCGTTGACTCGAACGCGTCACAGTCGAACGCCGACGCCTGCGTGGTGGCGATCGCCATGAACAACTCTCCAATTGCCTTCGCGGATTGACGCCTGGCGGCTCGCCCCGTGATCCCATGAAAGCAGCCGCGACTTGACCTGAGGTTACGCCCCGGCGCGAAATAAGGCGGGGTTCATGACGCAGCGGGCTCGGGGGGTGAGGCGCCGCACATCGTTCCGCGCAGCGACCCATTGGGCGTTCGCGGCATTGGGGAGGAGCATCCATGGCCGTTGCGCGCGCCGCACACGAACACTGGTCATCTCGGTTTGCGTTTCTGATGGCCGCGATCGGCTCGTCCGTCGGCTTGGGCAATTTCTGGCGATTTCCCTTTACCGCTGGGGAGAATGGCGGCGCGATCTTCGTGCTTGTCTACGTCGCGTGCATTGTGTGCGTGGCCTTTCCGGTGCTCGTGGCGGAGTACGCCATTGGCCGCCGCGCCCAGACATCCGCCGTCGGCTCCGCCCGGGCTTTGGTGAAGGAGGCGGGAACGGCCCCCGCGTGGGAGGCGTTTGGCTGGGTGGGCATGATCGGCGCGTTTTTGATCCTGTCGTTCTATTCGGTCGTGGCCGGTTGGGTGCTGCTCTACATCGTCAAGGCGTTTTCAGGGGCCTTTGTCGGCCTCAGCGCGGAGGACATCGCCGCCACCTTCACCCACACCATCGGCGCGGAAAACCGAACGCTGGTGATCTTGGCGCACACCGTGTTCATGGGGCTCACGGCGTTCATCGTGGCGCGCGGCGTGACGAAGGGCATCGAGATCGCGGTGAAGGTCTTGATGCCGTTGTTCTTCATCATGCTGCTGGGCGTCGTGGCGTTCGGCCTTGTGGCCGGCGATGCGGGGGCGGCGGCGGCGTATCTCTTCAAGCCGGAGCCCTGCGTGCTGTTCGACGTGGTCGGCGATCCCGCCGCGCGAAACGCCTGTGGCGCGGAGGCCGGCGCGCAGACCGCCTTCAGTTTGGGCAATCTGGGCGGCATTTTCTCCGCCGCGCTTGGCCAGGCGTTTTTCTCCGTCGGCGTGGGCGTGGGGCTGATGATCACCTACGGCTCCTACATCCGCAAAGAGGAGAAGCTGCTCGGCTCCGCGACGATTGTGGCGGCCTCCGACACACTGGTGGCGCTGATCGCGGGGATGGCGATTTTCCCGATCGTGTTCGGCTTCGGCCTCGATCCCAATGGCGGCCCGGGTTTGTTCTTCGTGACGTTGCCGGTGGCGTTTTCGCAGTTGCCGGCTCTGGTGGGCGTCCTCTTTGGCGGCGTCTTCTTCACGCTGGCGCTGTTCGCCGCGCTCACATCCTCGATCTCGCTTTTGGAAGTGTCGGCCTCGTGGGCGAAGGAGACGGTCGGGATGGGGCGGTTCACCTCCGCCCTCGGTTTGGGCGGCTTGTGTTGGCTGGTGGGCCTCGGCAGCGTGTTCTCCGCGGAGTTCTTTGATCTGGTGGATCAGATCACCGAAAAGCTGTTTCTGCCGATTGGCGGCTTTCTGGTGGCGCTGTTCGCCGGCTGGGCGGTCAATCGGGAGCTCTTTCGCGACGAGATGCACGCCACCAGCGATGGCGTCTTTACGTTTTGGCGCTTCCTCATTCGGTGGGTCGCCCCGATCGGCACGGTCTTCATCCTCTATTTTAGCGTGTCGGCCCTGATCACGGATCCGCCGGCGGTGATCGCCTCCGCCCTTGGCGTGGGCGGGTAGGGCGCTCGCGGGTCGGCTTGGTCGCGCCTCAGCGCGGGGCGGCGCTCTCCGAGAGCGCGTCGGTGGCGCGCACCAAGCCGTCCACGATTTGCGGCTCCGACGCCGCATGGCCAGCGCCGGAGGCGATGAGGATCTGAGCCTCCGGCCACGCCTGCGCCAAGCGCCACGCCGCGCGCGGCGGCGTGACCAGGTCGAAGCGGCCTTGCACGATGTATCCGGGAACGTCGTGAAGCTGGCGCGCCGCCTCCAACAGCGCGTCGGGCCCCTCCAGAAAGCCTTGATTGACGCAGTAATGGCACTCGATGCGCGCCAACGCCTCCATCCCGCGGCGCGACCGCTCCTCGCCCGCTTCATCGTCGAGACGATCGGCGTCGCCCCGGCGGCGGCGCCAGCCCCCGCGCACAGGCGCTCTCAGCGCCAGCGGCGTACGCAGCGCCACGCTTTCCCACCGCGTCCATGCGCGCGCGGCGGCCACCCGGGTGGCGGCGTCAGGACTGGTTAAGCGCGCGTAGTAGGCGTTGATCGGCGTGTCGTGCTCGTCGGCGGGAAGGTGGTCCAAGAACCGATCCCAGGCCTCCGGAAGAAGCGCGCCCGCGCCGCCGCCGTAAAACCAGGCGATCTCTTCGGGGCTCATCAAAAACACGCCGCGCAAAACCATGGCCGTGACTTTGCTGGCGTGGCGCGCGCAATAGGCCAACGCCAACGTCGACCCCCAGGATCCGCCAAACAGGGTCCACTGGTTGATTTTGCGGTGGATGCGGACCCGCTCGATGTCCGCCACAAGATCCCACGTGCTGTTGTGTTCCAGCGCGCCGTGGGGGGTGGAGCGTCCCGCGCCCCTTTGGTCGAACAAAATCACCCGCCACCGTTTCGGGTGGAAGAACCGGCGCATCGTCGGCGAACACCCCGCACCCGGGCCGCCGTGAAGCACCACCACGGGCGCGCCGCGGGGATCGCCGCATTCTTCCCAATAGAGCGTGTGGCCGTCGCCAACGTCCAACCGCCCGCTCGCATAAGGCGCGATGTCAGGATAGAGGGTTTTCGGCCCGTCGGCGGATTTGGCGGTGTGAAACGTCACACGATCGGTCTTAGTCACGTTGGCGCTGCGTGGCCAGCGACAGAAATTTCCGCACCGCACTGGCCTTAAGGTGAGATTTCTGCGACTATAGGATTGGTTTAACCAAAGAAGTAGGCAGAACGAGCGCCCGCACAATGAAGCAAAAGCTCCGCATCGCCGCGTGGGCCGCGGCCATGATGGCGGCGCCCGGGTGCACCAGTGTTGCGTTCGAAGCCGCTGATAATCAACACACCCGAGCGTCCGGCGGTCCGATGACCGTAGAGCAGGCGGCGTTGCGCGACGCCGCGCAGCGCTTCGACGCGGCGCTGACGGAAACGGGCGTGCCGGCCCCGCGCCCGTTGGCCGAAGTGATCGGCGCGGGCCTCACCGGTCTCATTCATGGGGACAAGGCCCAGCGCGCGGCCGAGCCGGATCCGGTGGAGGTCTATCTGGCCAGCGGAACGGGCGACACCGGCCCCGCCGCCGCTTTGGTGGAAGATCTGTCGCGCCTGCGCGCGGCTTTGCGCGCGGTGAACGTCGCCGCGAAAGATCTCGCCCAGGCCAATGACGGGGCGATGGTGACCAAGGCTGATGTCCGCGAGATGGAGCGCGTGCTCGCTCACGCCCAGCACAGCCGGCGCGTGTGTCTGGTGGCGGTGGAGCGCGCGGACGTGGCTCAGCCGGGTCGCGGTCATGTCCAGAGCGCGCTGGATGCGTATGGCGCTGAGTTGGCCGCGTCGAGCAAACTCGCGGACGTGCTGGAAGCGCTTCAGAACAACCGGCTGCTTCTGGGGTGAGCCCTTTCTCAGGGCGTTTGCACGCGTCGCCGGAGCATTTTGGCCTCGGCCTTGATCCGCAGACAATTCCGGGATTTCTCAGCCCGCACGAAGGCCGCGCCTTGCACGATGAGGTGTGCGCGGCGGCGGGCCGGCTGGCGGCGCCGCACCCGGTGGTGGAGATCGGGGCCTATTGCGGCCGCTCCACACTCTATCTGGCTGCTGGGGCGCGCGCCGTCGGCGCGCAGGTTTTCTCGATCGACCACCATCGCGGTTCGGAGGAGCACCAAGCGGGCGAGGCGTATCACGACGCGCGCTTTTGGGACGCGAGGGCCGGCGCCGTCGACACGCTGCCGGCGTTCCGCCGCACCCTGCGCCTCGGGCGGGTCGAGGACGTGGTCGTTCCCATCGTCGGCCACTCCGCAACGGTGGCGAGGAGTTGGACGAAGCCCGCGGCGCTCCTGTTTCTCGACGGCGGTCACAGCTTGGCGACGGCTCTGGCGGATTGGCGCGCCTGGGCCGGGCATGTGGCCGTGAACGGGACGCTGGCCATCCATGACGTGTTCCACCGGCCGGCGGAGGGGGGCCGCCCGCCCCATGAGGTGTTCCTGCGGGCGGTGGCTTCAGGCTTGTTCGATCCCATAACGCGGGTGGGCTCGCTCGCCCTGTTGCGCCGCGTGGGCTGACGCGCGTTACGCCGGGGACGCCTCCGCGGCGACGAAGGTGGGCGACTCCGCGCGCCGCCGTGCGCAGAAGAGCCCGGCGGCCGGCGTCAGCCCCTCCACCGCATCAAGCGCCATCAACGCCGCGCCGGCGGTCCAGGACGGGCGCTCTTCCGGCCATGGCCGGTCTTCGTGGAACTGGCGACCCATCCACAGCCCGCCATGGCCGTCGTCATGGCGGGCGACGCTCGCCAGCAGTTTCCGCGCCGCCTCCCGCGCGCCGAGGGCCGCCGCCGCCAGCGCGAGTTCTGACGTCTCCGCCGCCGTCGCCCAGGGTTCATCATGGACGCATCGGCAGCCCCACACCGGGTGCACAAACGTCCGCCACCGGGCCGCCAGCCGTCGCCATCCCGTCGATGCGTCCACCGCGCCGGTCAACGCGGTGTAATACCAATCCATCGCGTAGCGCGACTTCTCCGTGAACCGCTCCGGCCAGCGCGCCAACGCCTCGCGCAACCGGCCCGCCGCAGCGCGCATCCACCCGGCTGGGCGCTCCAGCGTCTCCATCAGCGCGGCGCCGCACGCGAAGCTAAACATGATCGACGCCCCGCCGGCGAGGAGGGCGTCAACCGCCTCCGACGGCTCGCCGGCCTCCGGGACACGCCACGGGATCGTGCCGTCCGCGCGTTGAAGGTCGGCCACGAAGCGCAAGCTCTGCTCCACCATGGGCGCGTAGGCGCGCGCGTCCCGCACGTCGCCGGTGGTGACGAACAACCGCCAAACCGCGACCGCGGGGTAGGCGCAGAAATTCGTGTCCACCACGGTTGGAACGCCGGCCGCCAAGAGGTGGCGGTTCGCCGCGTCCAGCGGCGCCGCGCACCCCATATCCGCGAGCCACGAGCCGTTCGCGCCTTGAACGTCCGCGAGGTGATCCAGCGCCCGCCGGGCCGCGGCGAGGTCTCCCGCCACCATCAGGCCCATCGCCGCTTCCGCGTGGTTCCAAGGGTCCCACAGACCCGCGTCGATCCAGCGGATACGCCCGTCGCGATCCTGCAAGGCGCGGATGCGATCGGCGAGGGCGCGCGGATTGAGTCCCGTCATGGCGCGGTCCGCGCCGTCTTTTCAAAACCCATCACCACGCTCTTGCCCATGATCGGGGCGGCCGCCGCCTCCATAAGCCGCGTCAGAAGCGGTCGCTTGAGTATGTCCCACTCCAAGAAGCGCTGATAGGCGCGGATCACGGGGTGATCGTCACGCCGCTCCCAGAGCAGGCATTTGAGCCACCAATACGGGCTGTGCAGGCCGTGGGCGAAGCCGCGCCACCGCAGCGCGAAGCCCCGCGTCTCCACGCTGGCCCGCAGCGCCTTGGCGTCAAAGATGCGCACATGCCCCCCTGGTTGACGGGGATACTCCGGCGCGAGCCGCCAGCAGAGGGCCTCCGGCCACGCCCGCGGCACGGAAAGCGCCAACGCGCCGCCGGGGCGCACCACGCGAGCGATTTCGTCCAGAGCCGCGTCCAGCGCGGGGATGTGCTCAAGAACCTCAGAGCACACCACGGCGTCAAACGCGTCATCCGCAAAGGGCAGCGCCAGCGCGTCCGCGCGCGCCAGGCCCCATGCGTGACGTCCGGGCAACCACGCGAACCCCTCTTGGGTGGCGCGCAAATCCTCCCAATCCAGATCCACCCCGATGACGGTCGCGGGCGTCGCCGACGCCAGGCCGTGGGTGTGGCGGCCGCGCCCGCAGCCCAGGTCCAGAGCCCGGTCGCCGGCGGCGATGGGCAAACGATCAAGCGGAATGGTGTGCACGGGTGGGATCCAGCTGGGGTGACGCGGCGCGGTCAGCAATGCGCTTGGCGATCACTGCGCGATGCAGCGCGACGGCCGCCTCCGCATGAACGCGCCAGGAGAACACCGCGCGGGCGCGCGCGGCCGCTTGGGTCCCGAGCGCGCGCCGCCGTTCCGGCGAGTCGAGCAGCCCAGCGATCGCCGCCGCGAGGGCCGCGTCATCGCCAGCGGGGGTGATCACCCCGGCGTCGCCCACGACTTCCGGCAAGCCGCCGCCGTCGGTCGCGACCACCGCCGCGCCGCAGGCCATCGCTTCCGCCGCGGGCAGGCCAAAGCCCTCAAACAGAGACGGGCTCGCCACCACGGCCGCGCGCGCGTAGAGCGCGGCGATGTCGTCGGCCGTCAAATCGCTCACGAAAGTGACGCGATCGCCCAGGCCGGACGCCTCCAGCGCGTCGCGCGCGGGTCCGTCGCGCAAGCGGCCGATCACCGTCAAGCGCGCGCCGGGGTGGCTGTCGCGCAGCCGCGCCATCGCGCGCATCAGCACCGCCAGGCCCTTCAACGGAACGTCGGCGCTGGCGGCGGTGACGATCACGTTCGGGTCGCGCGCGACATCGGGGCGGTGGTGGAAGACCCCCTGATCCACCCCGTTTGGGCACACATGGACGCGCGTCGGATCGAGCCGGAAGTCCGCCACCGCGCGCGTCTTCGCCGCATGAGAGACGGTCAACAGCGCCGGCAGCTGACGCGCGACCGCGGCCTGCGTGCGCACAAAGCCGTGCCAGCGGCGCAGCAGCATCCGCCGCCAAAGGCGCGGTTCCGCCGCCAACGCGCAGTCCAGGTCCGCGGAGATCGGGTGATGCAACGTCGCCACCGCGGGCGGGCCCGCGCGCTGCGCCGCCAACAGCCCTTGGCTGAGGCCCTGATTGTCGTGGATCACGTCATAGCGATGGCCATGCGCCCGCGCCCAATCGGCGAACCGCGCGCCAAACGCATACACCTCGCCAAAGGCGCCGGTGTTGTGCAGCGCCCACTCCGCCAGATCGGGCCATGAGCCCAAAAAGCGCGGCCGAAACGCCGCAAACGCATTGTCGCGCGCAAAGAGGTCCAGCGAGGGCAGCCTGATCAGCCCGACGCGCGGATCGAGGTCCGGATAGGGCGGTCCGGAAACAACGTCGACGCGGTGACCCAGGTCCGCCAGCGCCGCCGTGACCGCGCGCACATAAACGCCCTGACCGCCGACATGGGGGTGGGTGCGATAACTCGCGAAGGCGATCCGCAACGCGCCATGGCCCGCCGATGCGTCGTCGCGAACACGTGCGGCGGCGTCCGCGTTGATCGCCGCAGCGCTGTGCGCAACCGCGCCGTCACGCGGCGTCGCGCGCGCCCGCTCCCCTCGCGGCGGGGTCGCCGGGTCAGCTTCGAACATCAAGCATCCCTTGTGGGGGGACCGCCTTCAAGGCGTCGGACGACGTTGGAAGCGGACGCATATGACACACGCCCGCACGCTAGAGCGTGCCTCGGCGCAAATCCAGCGCCGCGGGCGCACGCGCAACCGCAGACGCCGTCGGAGCCGCCTCAGCGTCGGATCAAGGCGTGGGCCTCGCGCCACGCCAGGGCGAGCCAGGCGAGGATCAGCGCGCCGCCGCCAACGGGCGTGACGGCGAACAGAAACGATGGCGCGCCCGCCGCAACCGCGTAGAGCGATCCCGCGAACAAAGCCCCGCCGATGTTAAACATCCACGCTGCGGCGCGTGCGTCGCGCCAGGCGCAGAACAGCCCCGCGACGGCGGCGATGGATTGCCAGCGAGCGCCGACGCCCAGGAGCTCTGCGGCGCGCTCCTCCGCGCCATGCGCGCCAAAAGCGCCGGCGGCGATGGCGGCCGCGCCGTGCAGGGCGGCGATGGCGGCCGCCAACGGCGCAGCCACATGGCTGGCGCTGCGGCGCGCGGGGGGGCTGGGCGTGGTTTGACCCGGCGCGCCGGTCGGTGATGGAGTGCTCATGGGTTTTTTATAGCCGTGAGCGCGTGCTCTGGCTAAGGCTCCCTGTGTGGTTTCCGACATCGCTCCCCCATCTCGGCCGCCTCACCGGCGGCGAGGGCGCCTCGCCGCGTTGGCGCGCGCGGCCGCCCCGGCCTGGCGGTACGGCTGGCTCTACGGCGCTTTGTTTTTGATGATGGGCGCGTCCTTGCCCTATTTGCCCGTGTGGCTCGCCCACCGCGGCTTGAGCCCGGAGGCGATCGGCGCGGCGGCGGCGACGGGCATGGTCGCGCGTTTCTCTGTCTCGTTGGCGGGCGGCTACGCCGCGGACCGGCTCGGCGACGCGCGCGGCGTGTTTCGCGTGGCGGCGCTGGCGACCGCTGGGCTTTACGTCGGACAATGGCTCGCACCGTCGCCCTGGACGCTGATCGTGGCGACGGTGGCGGCGTCTGCGGCGGCGGCCCCCCTTACGCCTCTGCTGGAGTCCAGCGCCATGGCCGCAGCCCGGCGCGACGGTTTCGCGTACGGGCCTGTGCGCAGCGTCGGCTCGGCGACCTTTGTGGCGGCCTCCGTCGTGATGGGAGCCCTGATGGACCGTTTCGGCCCGCCCGTGCTGATCGGTTGGTTGATCGGGGTCTGCCTGCTTGTCGGCGCCAGCGCGGGCGTGTTGCCAAAGCGGCCGCGCATCACTGCGGGACGCGCGTCGCCGGTTTGGCGCGTGCTGACCCGGCCGGACACGGTGGCGGCCATCGCCGCGTCCGCCTTCGTTCAGGGCGCGCACGGCTTCTACTATTGGTTTTCGACGCTGGCGTGGTCCGAGGCCGGATACTCAAAGACGACGATTGGCGTGTTGTGGGGGTGGGGGATCGCCGCGGAGATCCTGTTCTTGACGGTGTTTGGCCGATGGGCGGAGCGCTTTGGCCCCGGTGCGCTCCTGGCGGCCGGCGCGGTCTGCGGGCTGATCCGGTGGACCGCCTTTGCGTTCCAGCCCGATCTCGCGACGACCTTCGCTCTGCAGACGCTCCATGCGGGCACCTTCGCGGCGGCGCATCTGGGCATCGTCATCCACATCGCCGCGCGAGCGCCGGAACACGCGGCCGCGACCCTGCAGTCGGTGAACTCCGGCTTGGCGCTGGGCGGCGTCCTCGCGGCGGCGACGGCCGTGAGCGGCGTGCTCTACAACCAACATGGCGCGTTGGGCTATATGGCCATGAGCGGCTTGTGCGCGGCGGGGCTCGTGGCCGCGTTGATCCTCTGGCGGCTGGAGCGGCGCGACGCGCTCACCCCCACAAGGCCGTCGGCGGGGGGTGCATAAGCACGCCGTCATACGCTATCGGCGGCACGCGGTCCTCCGCCAACAGCAACGGCCCGTCCAAATCGACATAGTCCGCCAGCGGCGTGAGCAGAAAAGCGGGCGCCATCGCCAGGGATGTCGCGACCATACAGCCGACCATGACCTGCAGCCCAGCGGCGCGCGCCTGCTCGACCGTGCGCGCGGCTTCGTCAAAGCCGCCGGTCTTGTCGAGCTTGACGTTCACCGCTTGATAGCGGGCGGCGACGGCCTCGAGATCCCGTGCGGTGTGAAGGCTTTCGTCCGCGCACAAAGGCACCGCGCTTTCAAAGCCCGCCAGCGCGCCATCCTCCGCCGTCGGCAAGGGCTGCTCGATCAACACCGCGCCGCAACGGGCGGCCACGGGCGCGAGCGCGTCCAAGCCGGCGACGTCGAGGCCCTCATTGGCGTCGAGAATGAGCCGCGCCGTGGGCATGGCGGCGTGCACCGCTTCGATCCGCGCAATGTCGGCCCCATCCCCGGCGAGCTTCATCTTAAGGAGCGGCGTCGTCGTCGCGCCGTGGCCTAAGGCGTCCGGCGGCGATGGCGCGGCCCGGGCGGCGGCGGCCATGGCGTCTGGCGCGTCGATCGAGAGGGTGTAAGCGGTGACGACCGGTTGCGGCGGCGGCAGCGAGCGGTTCCAGCTGGCCGTGACGCCACGCTGCTTGCAATCGAGATCCCACAGCGCGCAATCCAGCGCGTTGCGCGCCGCGCCCGCCGGCGCGCCGGCGAGTAGCATCGGCTGCGCGCTGTCAAAATCGACCAGGCTGCGCGATTCCATCAGGCCTCGGGCGGCCTCGATCTGGCCAAACACGCTCTCGATCGTTTCGCCGTAGCGGGCGTAGGGCACGCATTCGCCACGGCCCGTCACGCCGTCTTGCTCCAGCGTCACGACCACCACGTCCGCGTAGGTCTTTGCGCCCCGAGCGATGCGAAACTCCGCTTTGAGAGGCCAGCGCTCGTGAGCCACGCGCATTCGTCGCGGCGTCACGGGCGACCCCACGCGCGCGCCTGCAACGCCTCCACCAGCGGCGCGCAGCCAAACCGGATCGGGTCCGTGGCGGGCATGGCATGGGCGTCTGACAGCTCCGCCACACAGGCGCGCGCGCTGTCCTCGTCCAAGGCGGCGGTGTTCACCGCCAAGCCCAGAACGGCGATCGCCGGGTTGGTCAAGCGGCCGAGCCGAAGCGTGTGGTCGATGACATCCTCGATCCGCGCAATCGGGTAGGGCGAGTTCCTCATCGTCCGCCGCGTCGGTTCATGGCACACGACCACCGCGTCCGGCTGAGAGCCGTGCAACAGACCCAGCGTCACGCCGGCGAAGGCGGGATGAAAAAGCGACCCCTGGCCCTCGATCACATGCCAGTGATCCTCCGCCGCGTCGGGCGAGAGCCATTCCGCGGCGCCGGAGATGAAATCCGCGCCGACCGCGTCAAGCGCCACGCCGCGCCCCGCGATCAGGACGCCCGTCTGGCCCGTCGCGACAAACTCAGCGTCCATGCCGGCCGCGCGCATGGCGCGTTCCATGGCCAGGCTGGTGTACTTCTTCCCGACGGAGCAATCGGTGCCGACGGTCAGCAAGCGTTTGCCCGAGCGTCTGCGGCCCGTGCCCACCGCAAAGCTCTGGTCGGCGAGACGCAGATTGTGCAGCGCGCGCCCCGTTGCGGCCGCCGCTTCCGCGACGCCGGGCACCGTTTCCAAGCGTCGATGCAATCCGCTGGCGATGTCGAGACCGGCCGCCAACGCCTCCAGGATGACCGCCGTCCAGCTCTCCGGCAAAACCCCGCCAGGGTTCACCGCTCCGATCACAAAGGTGCGCGCGCCCTTCGCGGCGGCTTCAGCGACTCCTATGTCGGGCAAGCCGGCGTCCGCCTGGCAACCGGGCAAGCGCATTTGGCCCAGGCACCAGTCGGGTCGCCAGTCGACGACGCCCATGGCGGTTTTGATGGCGAGCTGATCCGGGGCGTCGCCCAAGAACAGCAGATATGGTCTCGCAACGGTCATGGCGCAGTGTGATATCAGGATCCAAAACGCGGGGTCGAACGCATGGACGGCATGACGACGCGTCTCACCGTGCGCCGGGAGAACGGCCAGGTGGTGTTGGCGCCGGAAGGAGAATGGACGGTCACGGGCGTCGGCGTCCACGATTCTGTGTTGCGTCGGCTTCGTGAGGAGGTGGATCCGGGCGCGGTCGCCATCGATCTGCGAGGCTTGGGTCGGATCGACACCGCGGGCGCGCTGTCGCTGGGCCGCGTGCTGGACCGGTGTTCGCAGCCGGACGCGGACTTCCATTTCATCGGCGAGCATCCCAGCGCGCGCGATTTGATGAACCTGGTGCGCGCCCATACGGAATCGTGTCCGCCGCCGCCGGTGCGCGGGCCCGGGCTGTTGGACATGTTCTCACGCGCGGGCGAAGGCTTGATCCGCGCGTCCGGCGATTTCATCGCGATCCTGTCGTTCTTTGGCCGCCTGCTGGCGGCGATTGGCCGCGTCATCGCGCACCCGAAACGCTTGCGCCTGACCCCGACCTTCGCGGTGATCGAAAGCGCGGGCCTCAACGCGATGCCGATCGTGGCCACATTGAACTTCTTCGTCGGCGCCGTGGTCGCCTATCTCGGCGCCAACCTGCTGCAACAGCAAATCGGCGCGACGATCTACGCCGTCGAACTGGTCGGGTACGCCATTTTGCGCGAGTTCGGGGTGGTGATCACGGCGATCCTGATCGCTGGACGCTCAGACTCCGCGTTCACCGCGAAGATCGGCGCGATGGGGATGCAGCAGGAGATCGACGCCCTGCGCGCTCTCGGCCTCGATCCGATGGAGACCTTGGTGCTGCCGCGCGTGTTGGCGTGCGTCATCGTGCTCCCGCTTTTGTCGTTCACGGCGATGGTGACCGGTTTGCTCGGCGGCATGACGGTGCTCGCGGTCTCAGGCGGCGTGTCGCCGGAGCAGTATGTGGCGCGGTTGGCCAGCCAGATCGACGCCTCCCACTTCTTCGCGGGGATCGCCAAAGCGCCGGTGTTCGCCTTGGTGATCGCGCTCATTGGCTGCTGGCATGGCCTGCAAGTGCGCGGCGGCGTCGACAGCCTCGGCCGGCACGTGACGGCGTCGGTGGTGCAATCCATCTTCGCGGTGATCGTCATCGATGCGGTGTTCGCGATGATCTACCTGGAGCTGGGCATATGAGCGCGCCCGGCGAGCCGATCGTGGAGGCGCGCGGCGTGCGTACGCAGTTCGGCGAGCGGGTGATCCACGACAACCTCGACTTCACGGCCTGTCGCGGGGAGATCATCGGTCTCGTCGGCGGTTCGGGCACGGGCAAGTCGGTGCTGTTGAACACGCTCATCGGGTTGCGGCGGCCGGACGCCGGCGCGGTGCGCATCTTTGGCGAGCCCTTGCACGATTTGGAGGGCGAAAACCGCAACGCCCTTGAACGACGCTTTGGCGTGCTGTTCCAAAATGGCGCGCTGTTCTCCTCCCTCACGGTGAAGGAGAACGTTCAAACACCGCTGCGCGAGCACGCGAACACGCCGTCTCTGCTCATGGAAGACATCGCGGAGATGAAGATCGCGCTGGCGGGCTTGCCGATGGACGCGGCGCACAAGCTGCCGTCGGAGCTGTCGGGCGGCATGCGGAAACGCGCCGGCCTCGCGCGCGCTTTGGCGTTGGATCCCGACATTCTGTTCTTGGATGAGCCGACCGCGGGTTTGGATCCGCTGGGCGCGGCGGACTTTGATCAACTGATTCTAAAGCTGCGGGCGGCTCTGGGTTTGACCGTGGTCATGGTGACCCACGACCTGGACAGCTTGCACGCAATTTGCGACCGCATCGCGGTGTTGGCGGAGCGGCGCGTGATCGCGGTGGACACGCCGGACGCGCTCCTGCGGTCGGAACATCCATGGATCCGGTCCTATTTCAATGGGCCGCGGGGTCGCGCGGCGGTCTCGACACAGGCGCGCGACGGCTCCGTCGCGGCGTCAGCCTGATGGAGGGGTGAGCGGTGGAGACACGAGCGCATTTTGTGCTGATTGGCGCGTTCGCGATGGGGGTCATCGCGGCGGCGGCGGTGTTCGTGGTGTGGCTCGCTCAGGTGCGTTTCGCCCAGGAGTACACGGAGTATGACGTCGTCTTCAACGGCGCGGTCCGCGGATTGAGCCCGTCAAGCGAAGTCCGGTTCAACGGCATCCGGGTGGGCGAGGTGACGACCCTGTCGCTTGCGGACATGAATGTGGGCCAGGTCGTCGCGCGCATTCGCGTGGACGCGGCGACGCCCGTCAGCGTGGAGTCGGTGGCCCAGCTTGAGCCGCAGGGGATCACCGGCCTGGCGTACATCCAGATCAACTCGGGCGACCCCGAAGCGGCGGCGCTCGAACCCGGGCCGGGCGACGACGTGGCGCAGATCCCAAGCCAAGCCGCGGCCTTGGACGTGCTGTTTCAGGGAAGCGGCGACGTGGTGGCCTCGGCGAACGAGGCGCTGGCGCGGTTCAGCGCGCTTCTCGATCGCGACAACCTCGCGTCCGTGCGACAGATCCTCGCCAACATCGAGACGCTGAGCGCGGAGGCCAAAGCGAACGCGGATCTGTTCGCCGACGCGCGCGCGGCCGTTCAGCGCTTGGATGACGCCGCGGCGCGCATTGACGAGGTCGCCGTTGAGCTGACCGGCATGGTGCGCACGACCGAGCGCATCATCAGCGCGGAGGTGTCGCCGCTTGTGGCGCGCGCCGACGACGCGGCCGAGGGCGTGGCGGCCGCCGCGGATGACGCCCAGGCGTTGATGACGCTGCTGGAGGGGCCGTTGGCGCGGTTCTCGACGGATGGCTTGGACAATCTCAGCCTCGCGGCGGAGGATCTGCGGCGCTTGACGGAAGTGCTGGAGCGCATTGCGCGCGAGATCGAACGCGATCCGGCGCAGTTTTTGGTTGGCGAGGCCCGTTATGAGGTGGAGGTGTCGCCATGAGCCGACCGGTCTGGCTTGGCGGATCGCTGTTGCTCGCGGCCGCGACCGCCGCGTGCGTGTCGGTGTTGCCGGAGGCGGGGCCGCCTCCCTTGGTTTACCGTTTAGCGGCCGCTTATGACGAGGCGGCCTTTGAGGATCGAGATGCGCCGACCGTCTCAGGCGCGGCGGGCGCGCCGCTGCGGGTGGTCAAGGTCGGTCGTCCCACTGCGCCGGCGTCGCTGTCGTCGGATCGCATCGCCCTCGCGCGGGCCGACGGGGACGTCGCGGTGGTGGCGGGCGCCCGGTGGGATGGCGCTCTGCCCGCGCTCTTTCAGCAAGTCTTGGCGGACGCGGTCGACAGAGCCGCTCCGGATGTGACGGCCGCGATGTCAGGCGACGGCGTGGCGGCGGAGCACGACCTGGCCACAGCCATACGCGCTTTCGAAGCGGTGTCCGATCGCGGCGACGTGCGGGACGTGCGCGTGGCGGTGGCGGCGCGGCTGGTGGATTTGCGCGACCGACGGCTCATCGGCGCGCGCACCTTCGTCAAAACGACGCCGGTCGAACGGGCCGACGGCGCCGCCGCGATCGCAAAAGCGCTGTCCCAGACGGCTGAAAGCGTGGCGGCCGAGATCGCCGCGTGGACCCGTGACGCCCTCCCGGCCGACGGCGCCGCGGAAGGCTGACGACGGAGCCGCTAAACGTCGGCGAGCGCGGCGTCGATCAGCAGATAGGCGCGGCCCGGATCGGTGTCGAGCAACGCGCTCAACCCCGCCACGTCGTTCTGGTCCACCGCGCGGCGCACCATGCGCGCGTGCTCGTCCAAAAAGCCCTCCGCGCGGCCGCGCAGCGTGGGATCGGCGGACAAAGCCGAAGCGGTCCGCCGCACATCCGACATGGCGCCGTCCAACACCAGCGCGCGCGCCTCGCCCGCGCCCGCCCGGCGGCGCGCCCGCGCAATGCGCGCGGTCATGTCGGGATCAAGCGCCCGCGCGGGATCGACGCCCGCCCGGCGCAGCGCGGATACGACCGCGTCCGCCCCAGCGCCGCCCCCGCCGCCCCCGCGCGCCGGCGCGCCCGATCCGCCTTCGTCAATGCTGCGCAAGAGATCACGCCAGCGCCATCCCGCCTCGTCGCCATCGGCGTCCGGCATGGGGCGCAGGGTGGAAGCGGTGGGGAGGTTGTCATGGCGTCGTCCGGCCGGATCCGCGTCCGCGTGCCCATAGCCCCCGAAGCCATCGCCGTCGTCCGCGTACCCGTCGTCATAGCCGCCGCGGCCGTTCACGCCGGCGTTGAACTCATCACGGCTCGCGCGGCGCTCTTGCCGCGGATCAGAGCCGGGACGGGTGATGGGGTCGTCAATGAAATCGCGCGGCGCGAACGGGTCCGCATCCCGCTCCCGCTCCCGCGGCGGCGCGGACCGCGGCCGCTCGCGCGCGTCATAGCCGTCGTCGCTGTAGCGGCGTGTGCGCGGTTCCCGACGAGCCGGCAAACGGGCGTCCGCCTCGTACCGTTCCGAACGGGGGAAGCCGCCACGTTCCCCGTAATCAGCCTCGAACCGCCGATCGCCGGGGTGCGGCAAGGGCTGCACGCGCGATTGCGCGGCTTCGTCCAGCTGGTGAGACATGTGGACGGTGGCGTCGTTCAGTTGCTCGATGCGCTCCATCAAGCGCGCGGAACTCGCTTCCAGGGCGCGTCCGGAGTTTTCCGCCGACAGGCGCGCGGCGTCGGCCGCGGCGCGCACGCGCTCGATGTCTTCAGCGCTTTTGCTGGAGATCGCGCGCATTTCCTGCTCGGTCATGTCGCTGAGCCGGCGCGCCTGATCCACAGCGGAATCCACGGCGGCCTGCATGGCCGTCACGCCGGCTTCGGCCGCGAGATTGAGTTCGTGGGCGGTGCTTTGGGCGATCCGCAAATTGTCCTGTTGCGATTTCGCCAGGTTTTCCAGCCGCGCGGCGCGTTCGTCGAGGGCCGAGACGAGCGCTTCCATGTCGCGCATTTGCTCGGAGATCGCGAACGCGGCTTTCTCGCCGGACTGCTGGGCCTCACTGGCGCTCGACTGCAGGCGCTCCGCGCCGCGCTCCAGCATTTCCCGCCCTTCTTCGGCGTGGGCGGCGGCGAGGTCGGCCGCCGCGGAGACCATTTCCGCCTGACGGTCGATCGATTGAGAGATGCGTTCCGCCTCGGTGCCGAGACTCTGGGTCATGCCGCCGAGCGTGTCGCGCTGGGACCGCAAGTCCTCAATCAGCTTGTCGACTTCCTCCCGCGCGCCGCCGGAGGCCGCGTTCACCGACTCCGCGTGATGGCGCAGCACTTCTTCCATCGCGCCCAACTGCCCAAGCGCGCCTTCGGCCGACCGGCTCACGCGCTCGACCTCTTGGGCGATGATGTCGGCCAGCCGCCGGGCGTCGCCTTGGGCGTGATCGACCGGCGCGGCGAGCCGCCGCGTGGCCACGTCAATTGACTGCGCAACGGACGCCAAACGCAGGAACTCACTCGTCACCACGCCCAGCGTCACCAAGATCAACGCAGGACCAAGCACAATAAACGCAAAGCCCAGCACACGCTCCGGACCGCCGCCGGTCACGGTGCTCACGCCATAAAATCCGAGAACATAAGCCGCCGCGCCGCCGGACCAGGCGAGGGCGACGATGAACGACGCCATCAACAGCCAATGCGCCGCCGCCGGCGTGTCGCGGCGCGTCGAGCCGCCGCTCGGCGCCGGGCGCGACCGAACGGACGGCCGCCGCGCGGCGCTGCTGTCGTCGCGTCGCGCCGCGCTCACCGGGGGCGCGTCCGGAGCGACCGAACGGGAAGGGGTCATGGCGTCGAAATCGATGCCGGGATCAGGAGGCTTAGCCGATGTCATGGTGTGCTGGGCGTCTCATTCTTTAGCGCCAAACGTGTGCTCGTTGGACGCACCCGATCGGTGCGCGTGGTGCACTGCACGCGACTATCCCCAGTCTGTACCAGCACCTGCGCACAGGGTACACCCTCCGTCAAGCGCCGACGTTGAAATGCAGCCATAGCGCGCGTCTTCATCGCCATGACTCGGTGTCGTTTTCAAACAGCGGCGCAAGAGCAGCGTCGCCGGTGGAGGCAACGTGAACCAGCAGCGTGGTCAAATCTGGGCGGGGAGGGCCGACGCGGGCGCGTTTCGACGGGGGGATTTCATCGCCGCTTATGGCCTTTTGCGTCCGGCGGCGGCGCGCTGGAAGGCGTTAGGCTTGGCCGGAGGTCTGCACGCGCTGGGCCCCTGTCAGCTTCGAGGCGATCTGCGGGACTTGGGGGCGTATCCAGGGTTTGTTCCGGGCGACGGCGTGGTCGAGGGCGATCTCCTGCGGCTCGAGCAGCCGGCGCTTGGGGCCCGCATCGACGCGTTTGAGGACGTGGAGCCGACCGCTTTGGAGCGCTCCGTCTACGTCCGGTCTTGGTTGAGGCTCGCGCATCCGCGGGCGTGGGCGTGGGTCTATGTGTGGACCGGGACGGCGCGCGCGCCGCGGGTTCCCGGCGGCGATTGGTTGGCTTACGCCGCGGGGCGCGGCAAGGGCGTTCGGACGCGCCGCCGGCCCTGAGTTTGGTCGTGCGTCACGCCATGCGAAAGGCGATGGCGCCGACACCGGAAACGCCGGCGCGCACCTCGTCGCCGGCGTTCAGCGGGCCAACGCCCGCCGGCGTGCCCGTGAACACCAAATCGCCAGCCTGCAGACGCCACGTGGCGCTGATCGCGATCAACAACGCCTCGGGCGCGAGCAGCATGTCGGCGAGATCGCCGTCTTGGCGCCGTTGCCCATTGACGTCGCACCAAATCGTCCCGGAGCGCGGGTGGCCGATGCGCGCGGCTGGGATGACGGGCCCCGCGGGCGCGGACGCGTCGAACGCTTTCGCGGCCTCCCATGGTTCTCCAGCGTCTTTGGCGGCGAATTGCGCGTCGCGGCGCGTCAGGTCCACGCCAACGCCATAGCCGAAGATCGCCGCACGCGCCGACGCGTCATCCGCGATGGGCGCCGCGTGGGGTCCGATCGCGAGCACCAGTTCGACCTCGTGGTCGAGGCGCTGCGTCGCCGCTGGCCGCGGAAGCGACGCCGGCGCGGGGTCCGGATCCTCGGCATCGCGCAGCGGAACCACCGCCGATGGCGGCTTCATGAACACAACCGCGCGCGCCGGTGAGTCCATTTCGCGCGCGTGCGCGTCATAGTTGCGGCCGATGCAGAAGACGCGGCCAACCGGAAACGCCGTGCTCTGGCCGGCGATCCTCAGCGACGCCGGTTTCGGCGGGGCGAACGCCCAGTCGCCGCTCACATCGCCACTCACGTCGCCGTCGACCGCGTCACCGCCGGCCACGGGCGCGGCGACGTCGTCGGGTTGGGGATCAGTCATCACCACCTCGCATGGCCGCTGGTGTCCAAAAGGGGACGGGCGCGTCCGACCCGGGCGCTCTCGATGGAGGGTCGGGCTCGTCTGTTAACCACGAGAGTCGCCGCGCTGTCGCGGATCCCGTCGCTGCGGCCCTAAAATTGCTCCTCCGCCGTCAACGGATCTGAAACTCCCAGAAGCAGGAGATGCGGATGTATGAGACCGGCATTTATGAACGCGTTGGCAGCGAGCAATGGCGCCAAGGCCGCCGGCGGGGGACCGCGTTTGGCTGGCGCGACGCAGCGCGCGTCGGCGGGGCCTCCGGGGCGATCGCGGGCGCGCCGTTGATCATGCAAGCCTACGGCGGCGATGGTCTTGGCGGCTACTTCGCCGCGGCGGCGTGGCTGGCGGTGTGTTTGATCGTCGTGCTCATCGGGTTCAAGCCGAAACCGCGTCGGATCTTCGGAACGCGCTGACCCGCGGGCGCTTGGCGTCAGGCTGGGAGTGTGATCTAGGGGGGGGCGGTCATGACCACGCGCGGGAGACCCCCGGCGGCGTGGCCTCACCGCCCTGTCGTCGCCGTCGCCCTGGCCCGTCCCTGGTCGCCTCGCGCGCCGGCGAGCCAAGTCTTTGGAGACGATGAAGCTCGCCAGTTTGAAATCCGGCCGTGACGGTTTGCTGGTCGTGGTGTCGCGGGATCTGAGCCGCGCGGTGGAGGCGCGCGCCGTCGCGCCGACGCTGCAGGCCGCCCTCGACGAATGGGACTCCCTGGAGCCGGAACTGCGCCGCCTCTCGATCGATCTCAATGACGGATCGGTTGACGGCTTCGCGTTTGAGCCGGAAGCCTGCGCCGCGCCGTTGCCGCGGGCGTATCAGTGGGCCGATGGATCAGCCTATGTGAACCATGTGGAGCTGGTGCGGCGCGCGCGCGGCGCGACGCTGCCGGACAGCTTCTGGACAGATCCGCTGATGTATCAGGGGGGATCGGACAACCTCCTGGGCCCGACCGACCCGATCGAAGTGCCCAAGTCGGAAGGCTGGGGGGTCGACTTCGAGGCGGAGGTCGCGGTTGTTCTCGACGACACGCCGATGGGGATCAGCGCCGGTCTCGCGCGTGATCGCATTAAGCTCATAACGCTGGTCAATGACGTGTCGCTGCGCGGGTTGATCCCTGACGAATTGGCGAAGGGATTCGGCTTCTTTCAATCCAAGCCCGCCAGCGCCTTCGCGCCCTGCGTCGCCACGCCGGACGAACTGGGCGTGTCCTGGGATGGCGGCAAGGCTCATTTGCCCTTGATCAGCCGTATCAACGGTCTGGTGTTCGGCCAGCCCAACGCCGGCGCCGACATGACCTTCGACTTTCCCACGTTGATCGCTCACGCCGCGAAGACCCGCCATTTGAGCGCCGGCGCGTTGATCGGTTCGGGCACGGTGTCCAATCGTGGTCCGGACGGCGGGCCGGGGCGCCCGGTCAGCGAAGGCGGCGCGGGCTATTCCTGCATCGCGGAGCAGCGCATGGCGGAGACGGTTCTCAACGGCAAACCCGCCACCCCGTTTCTGAGCTATGGAGACCGCATCGAGATTGAAATGCGCGACACCAAAGGACGCTCGATCTTCGGCGCGATCGATCAGCGGGTGACCCCCTATGAGCCGGTGAGCTGAGCCGCGCATGCGCCATTTCCTGACAACCGCCGATTGGTCCCGCGCTGAGCTCCAAGCGCTGTTGGATGACGCCGCCGCCTATAAGCGCGGCGCGCGGCCCGCGGCGGACGCGAGCGGCCCGTTGGCCTTGGCGGGCAAGACGCTGGCGCTGGTGTTCTTCAATCCGAGCCTGCGCACCCGCACGTCCTTCCAGGTTGGCGCCGCCCGCTTGGGCGCTCAGGCGATCGTGCTGGAGCCGGGCCAGTCGTCCTGGCCTATTGAGGCGGTCGAAGGCGTGGTCATGGACGGCGACGCGGAAGAGCACGCGAAGGAGGCGGCCCGGGTGCTTTCCCGCTATGTCGACCTGATTGCGGTTCGGGCGTTTCCGAAGTTCCAGAATTGGGCGGTGGAGCGCGAGGACCCGATCCTGACCGCGTTTGCGCGCTACGCCGATGTCCCCGTCATCAACATGGAGACGATTGTTCATCCCTGTCAGGAGTTGGCGTTGATGCTGACTTTGCAGGAGCGCTTTGCCGAGCGCGGGCTCGGGGCGACGGACGGCAAGACGTTTCTGCTCACCTGGGTGCCGCATCCAAAACCGCTCAACACGGCGGTGGCGAATTCCGCGGTGATGATCGCGGCGAAGTTTGGCTTCGACGTGCGCGTGCTGGCGCCGCACCCGGCCTACCGCCTCGACGATCGGTATATGGACGCGGCGCGCGCGGACGCGCAGGCCCACGGCCGCACCGTGCATGTGATGGACGACGTGGAGGCGGCCTATGACGGCGCGGACGTCGTCTACCTCAAAAGTTGGGGCGCCCTCCCGTTTATCGGCCGGCGCGCGGAGGAAGAGGCGCTGCGCGCGAGCCTCGATGTGGCGCGGTTCCGCGTCGACGCGGACAAAATGGCCCGCACGAACAACGCCGTGGTGAGCCATTGCCTGCCGATGCGGCGCAATGTGAAGATCACCGACGCCGTCGCCGACAGCCCCGCCTTCGCCGGCGTCGATGAGGCTGAGAACCGGCTTTACGTGCAAATGGCGATGATGGCGGAGGTGGCGCGTCAAGCGGGCGGCGCGCTGGAGCATCAGTCGTGAGCGACGTGGCGTTGGATCCCAAAGCGCACACAACCCAAGCCGCCCCGCCCCAAACAAACCAGCGCCCCGGCGGCGCGGGCGGGACCGGGTCGCGCGAGGCGATTGTCCGTTTGCTGAGCGTGCTACGCGACGCCAAGGAAGTGCGGCAGTATCTGCATCGATTTTCGTCGCTGGAGCAGACCCGTTTCGCCGTCATCAAGGTGGGCGGCGCGGTTTTGCGTGATGCGCGCGAGACCTTGGCCGACGCCCTCGCGTTTTTGCAGACGGTGGGGCTGACGCCCGTCGTCGTCCATGGCGGCGGGCCGCAGCTCGACGCCGCTCTCGCCGCGGCGGGCGTGTCGACCGAAAAGCGCGACGGCCTGCGCGTAACGACGCCCGAAGCGCTGGCCGTCGCCCGCCGCGTCTTCATGGCTGAGAACATTGCCTTGGTGGAGGCGGTGCGCGCCGCGGGCGGGCGCGCGGCGGCGATCCCCACCGGCGTGTTTGAGGCGGTTCGGCTTCAAGACGGGGCCTATGGCCTGGTCGGAGAGCCCGAGCGCGCGCGTCTCGATTTGGTGGACTCCGCCGCCCGCGCGGGGGCCGTGCCCGTGTTGGCGTCCCTGGGGCTGGCCGAGGACGGGCAGTTGCTCAACATCAACGCCGACGCCGCGGTGGCGGCGCTGGTGCGCGCGCTGGAGCCCTACAAGATCGTGTTTTTGACCGAGACCGGCGGCGTGTTGGACGGAGAAGGGCGGGTGATTTCCGCCATCAACCTCGCCACGGACCGCGACTCGCTCATGGACGCGTCCTGGCTCACGGGCGGCATGCGGCTGAAGCTCACCGAGATCGCAAAACTGCTGGACGATTTGCCGCTCACGTCCTCGGTGTCGATCACGACGGCGCAAGGCTTGGCGCAGGAGCTGTTCACCCATGGCGGCGCGGGCACGATGGTCCGCCGCGGCGAGCGCGTTGATGTCGTCACGGACAAAAGCGCCCTCGACCAGTCCGCGGTGGAGGCCTTGGTGGCCGGCGCGTTTGGGCGGCCCGCGGCGCCCAATTGGTGGGCGGAACTCGATCTCGCCAGGGCCTATGTCACCGAGCGACGGCGTGCGGGCGCGTTTCTCACGCGCTTGGGCGATGTCGCTTATCTCGATAAGTTCGCCGTGCTCGACAGCGCCCGCGGCGAGGGGCTCGGCCAAGCCGTGTGGGCGCGGGTTGCGGCGGATCACCCCCAACTGATGTGGCGGGCCCGGGCGGACAATCCGATCAACGAGTTTTACTTCAAAGTCTGCCACGGCGCGGTGAAGCGCGCGCCCTGGGTTGTGTATTGGCGGGGCTTGGAGCCGGCCGTCGCCGCGCCCTTGGCGGAGGCGGCGGCCGCGCGGCCGCCAACCTTGGTTGAGGCTGAGGCCCTCCCGGGCGGCGCGGTCTCATGAGCGCCGACGCCCCGAAGCGCGTTGGCGTGGTTGGCGCGCGCGGCCATGCGGGCGGCGAACTCCTGCGCCTGATCGCGGGGCATGGCGGGCTGACCATGGCGTACGCCGCGTCCCGAGCGGCCGCCGGATCACCGCTTCAGGCCATCGCCCCCGCCGCCACGGAGCCGTTGACCATCGCCGCGCCTGAGCCCGAGGCGGCGGCCGAGGCGGGGCTGGACGTGGCTATCCTGGCGATGCCCAACGGTCTCGCCGGCCCGTTTGTCGAGGCCTTTGAGCGCCGCGCGCCCGAGACGGCGCTGATTGATTTGTCTGCAGATTTTCGCTTCGACGACGACTGGGCTTATGGCTTGCCGGAGCACAATCGTGCGGCGTTGGCCGGGGCTCGGCGGATCGCCAACCCCGGCTGCTACGCCACCGCGGCCCAGCTGGCGCTGAAACCGCTCGTTCCTCACTTGGCGGCGGCGCCCAGCGCTTTTGGCGTGTCCGGCTATTCCGGCGCGGGAACCACGCCCAGCCCGCGCAACGACCCTAAGCGGCTCGCCGACAGCCTGATGCCCTACGCCCTCAATGGGCATGGTCATGAGCGAGAGATCCGGCGTCATCTGACGATCGCGGGCGCCGACGCCGCGGCGCGCACCGCGTTCTCGCCTCATGTAGCGGGCTTTTTCCGCGGGCTGAGCGTGACCGCCCATGCGACCCTAACGGGGCCGGCCCCGGCGGAGGATGCGCTGGCTTTGTTCGAGCGTGCGTATGGAGACGAGCCGATGCTGACGCTGGTCGACGCGCCGCCGGAGGTGCGGGACGTCGAACGGCGCGATGGGGCGAGTGTTCACGTCGCCCCCGCGCCGGACGAAGGCCGCGTTGTCGTGGTGGCCGCGCTCGACAATCTGCTCAAAGGCGCCGCCTCCCAAGCGCTGCAGAACATCAATCTCGCGCTTGGCTTTCCGGAGGCGCAGGGTCTCATCCCGATGGCGACGCCCGCGGCGGAGGCGCAGCCATGAGCGCGGACGACGGCGCGGGGCTCGATCCCGCGGCGTGGGCGTTGCCCGCGCCCTTCATGCACACCGTGTGCGCCGCCGCGGCGGACGTGGACGGCTTCAGTCACGTCAACAACGCCGTTTATGTGCGGTGGCTGGGGGAGGCGGCGTGGGCGCACTCCGTCGCGTTGGGACTGAGCGAGCAGGACTGCCAGACGCTCGATCGCGGCATGGTGGTGCGCCACACCGAAATCGCCTACCGGGCCGCGGCGCACGCCGGGGACGAGGTCACGATTGGGACGTGGATCCTCAGCAATGACGGCCGTTTGCGCAGTGATCGGGCCTTTCAGCTGCGCCGGGCCGGCGACGGCGTTGAAGTCGCGCGCGCGCGCATGCGGTTCGTGTGCGTGACGCTGTCCACCGGCGCGCCCGCGCGGATGCCCGAGGCGTTTGCGCGCGCTTATCGCCCCGAGCCTGAGGTGCTGACGGCGCTCGACGCGACGCCCTGGCGCGTGGACGCTTAGTCGCGCTGCGCCGCGCGCGTTTGCGATTGCACCGCGTTTGCAGCTGTGAAACGGTGACGCCCATTGAACGACCGGGGGGCCGCGGCGCCCCATCACGAGGAAGCCATGGCCCCGCCATCCCGCGCCCTGACGCCGGCCGTTAGCCTTGCTGGATTGTCCAACGGCCGCGTGGCCCGCGTCGCTGGCTTCGCTGAGGGGACGGCGGATCTCGAGGCGCGGTTGCGCGAGGTTGGCTTCGCCGAGGGCGATGAGGTGGAGGTTCTCCATCAAGCCCCCCTGGGCGACGCGCTCAGCGTACGGCTGAACCGCACGATGATCGCGCTGCGTCGCGAGGAGGCGGACGCGGTGTTGGTGGCGCTGCCGACCGACGATCGCCATTACGGCGCGGCCGCCGCGGAATGAGCGTGCGATTGGCGCTGGTTGGCGCGCCGAACAGCGGCAAATCGACCCTCTTTAACGGCCTGACGGGCGGGCGCGCCCGCGTGGCGAACTATCCCGGCGTCACGGTGGAGACGCGCTCAGGCCGCTTCACCACCCCCGCCGGCCACGATGTCGAGCTGTTGGATCTGCCCGGCGTCTACGGACTGTCTGGGCGTTCGACGGATGAGCGCGTTGCGCTTGATGTGCTCGGCGGAGGCGGGGGCGACGCGCCGCCGGATGCGCTTGTGGCGATTGTCGACGCGCCGAACCTGCGCACGCACTTGCACACGGTCTTGCAGATGCGGTCGCTGGGCCGACCCATGATCGTGGCCCTGACGATGATCGACTTGGCCGAACGCGACGGCGTGGTCATTGACGTTTCAGCGCTTGAAGCCCGTTTGGGGGCGCCCGTGGCGGCGGTGCGCGCCACCCGCCGAGCCGGACGGGAAGCTCTCCTGACGCGGCTCGACGCGGCGATGGCCGGCATCGCCGACAGCGCGCGAAGCGCCGCCCCGGCGTCCGGCCTCAGCGCTGAGTTGGGAGACATCAAGGCGCTCCAGAGCGAGGCGCGCGCGATCGCAGACGCGGTGATCCTTCAGGAACCCGCGATCAACCGCATAACCCGCGCCATTGACTCCGTGGCGTTGCATCCCGTGGCAGGCCCAATCCTGTTGGCGGCGCTGCTGTTCTTTATGTTTCAAGCGGTCTACAGCTGGTCCGCCGCTCCGATGGACGCGATCGACGCCGGCGTCGGAGCCCTGGCGGAGACGGCGTCACGCGTGTTGCCGCCTGGGTGGTTCGCCAGCTTGGTTACGGACGGCGTGATCGCCGGCGTGGGCGCGGTGGTGATTTTTCTACCGCAGATCCTGATCCTATTCGCCTTTATCCTGGCGATGGAGGCGTCCGGCTATCTCGCGCGGGCGGCGTTTCTCTCGGACGGCTTGATGCGCCGCGCCGGGCTCAGCGGCCGCGCCGTCATCCCCTTGTTGTCGAGCTTTGCGTGCGCGATCCCGGGCATTATGGCGGCGCGCACGATCGACAGCGAGCGGGATCGCCTGACGACGATCATGGTCGCGCCCTTGATGACCTGCTCCGCGCAAATCCAGGTCTACGCCTTGATGATCGCGGCCTTTATTCCGCCGACGCGGCTGGGGCCGTTCGGGCTCCAGGGGCTGACGCTGTTTGGGCTTTATGCGATCGGCGTCGCGACCGCGCTGATTGTGGCCTTCGTGCTCAAGCGAACGGCCGCGCGGGGCCCCTCAGCCCCGCTGATCCTCGAATTGCCGCGGTATAAACTGCCCAACCTCCGCCATTTCGCAATCCAGTTGTGGGCGCGCGCGGCGGTGTTTCTCCGTCAGGCGGGCTCAATGATTTTTGTGGTGTCCGTGGTGCTCTGGGTGCTGGTGAGCTTCCCCGACACCGAGCGCGGTCTGCGCGGCAGCGTCGCGGGCATGATCGCGGGAGTGCTGGAACCCATCCTGAAGCCCATCGGCTTCCATTTGGAGATGATCATCGCGCTCATCCCAGGCTTCGCCGCCCGGGAAGTGGCGATCGGGGCTCTCGCCACCGTCTACGCCGTGGAGGCCGACGAGGAGAGTTTCGAGAGCTTGGCGGATGTGCTCGCCGCGGATTGGTCGCTGCCGACGGCCTATGCGTTCTTGGCGTGGTATGTGTTCGCGCCGCAGTGTTTGGCGACCCTCGCTGTCGCCAAGCGTGAGACCAATTCGTGGGCCTGGGCCGGCGTGATGTTCGGATACCTGCTGGCCTTGGCCTATCTCGCCGCCGGCGCGACGTATTGGATCGCCCGCGCGCTGATCGGGACGGGATGATCGGGGGCGCGCGCTAGAACCCCAAGAAGGCGTGCCGGGCCTGGCGCGCAAGCAAGCCGGCGCGGCGCCGGGCGACAGCGGCGGGGTCGCCGCCGGCCGGCGGCGCTGGCTTTAAGGCGACGCCCACGTCCGAAGGGTCGCGCCCGGATTCCACATGCGCCAGATAAGCCTTAAAGCGCTGGCGGAGTTCGTGATGGCTCGACGTGACGTAGCCCATCGTGAAGTCTTCGAAGAGCCGCTCGTCGATGGCGTGGCATTGATCGATCACCATCGTGTGGTGGCGTGGGTCCTGGCTGATCCTCAAGGTGATTTCCGAGACGGCCTCCGCAGGCCCTTCGAGGACCTGGGTGAAGATCAAGTCCTCGTACATCAGGACACCGGTGATGCCGAGCGTTTGATTGTTTATATGAGAGACTTTCAGAATATTCTGGATGGCGTCGTTTTCTTCCGATTTGTTTCGGAATTCGGCGATGGAGTGATAGACGAGGCGTCGCATGACCGGTTCTCCCGTGACAGGGCGAACACGGTACGCGGGTCAGTTTACCGTTGGGTGAGCGCGTCGCTGTCAACGCCGACGGGGCCGATGTCCGCAAGACGGCCCCGAGGAGGTGCTGGGGCCGGCCAAAGGCTCAGCGCCACCGGTCGTGGATGGCGCGCAGATCTGCAGACCGTAGGGCAATCGTCGGTGTGCGGTGGATCGACGCAACCAGCGTTAACGTCTCAGCGAGGTTCTGAGAGGCAGACTTGCTAACGGTCGCCCTTGTTTGATTCGCCTGAAGGACCGCGTCATGCCCTCCTACGAGCCTGTGGACGCCGCCCACTTGCACGCTTACACACTTGGCGATGCTGCCTTAGAAGCCGAAATTGCGGTGATTTTTAGGCAGCAAGCGAAGGGTTTGCGCGCGCGCATCGGCCAGAACACGCCGCGCGCGGAGCGCCTGCGGGCTTTGCACACGTTGAAGGGGGCTGCGGCCAGCCTGGGCGCCTTTGAACTGGCGGCGCGTTGCCGCGACGCGGAGCACGTCCTCCTCGAAAACCGTCAGGCGGGCGCCGCGCGCTACGCGATCGACGAAGTGTCAGGGGCTCTCGACGCGGTGCTGATGTATCTCGACCACCGCTTGGCGCGCGCCTAGTCCCGTGCCCAGGCGCTGATCAGCCTCGGCCGCCGATGGGCGCAACCCCAGCCTAAGCGAGAGGTTCCGACGTGCGGGTCCGGTCCCAGGTCTCGAATTCGTGGGCTGTGCAGCGTTTGATCAGCTCGCGCCACACCGGCTCGGCGATGGCGGGGTTCAACCCTTCCTTCTTGGCGCTGGCGAGCACTTTGGCCACCACGTCTTCAACCCGATCGACGTCCATCACATGGGTCCGGGCGTCCTTGATCCGCGCGGCCGCGTCCATGAGCTGCTGGCGCTCCACAAGCAGTTTCACGAGCAAACGATCGATGCGATCGACCTCATAGCGGACGTCGGTCATGGACGCGCACGCGTCGGGGGTTTTGCGGCGGGGATCGTCAGGATCTTGGAACATGGCCAGGATCTAGCACTGGGGGTGTGACAGGGAAACGTCGCGTTCACGATTTTGCGCTGCACAATCTTGCACCGCTTGGACGCGCGATGCGATAGTGCGCGTTCGGGGGCGAGCGCGGTCCTGGTGAGCGTGCTCGTGCGTGCAGGGGTGTCTGGATGGGACCGGGTCAATACGAGAGCCTAAAGCGTCTGATCTTGGCCGCGGCCCCGCTGACTCGCGACGGGTGGCATGTGGCCATCGGCGCGATTTTGGTGCTGATTTTTGCGCTGTGGGCGGTCGCGATCCGGCGGCCTTATCCGGCGTGGCCCGTGATCATTGTGGCGCTGGGGCTCGCGTGTGGGCTTGAGGCGATCGACGTGATCGAGGACATGGTCCGCTTCGGCCAGCCGCATCTTCTCGACACGCTGTGGGATGTGTTGCTCACGGGCCTGGCGCCGGTGCTGGCGTTGGTCGCTGTGCGGTCCGGCGGTGGTCCCGATGGGCTTTGGGGCTGGGTGTTGGGTCGCCACGCGCAGACCGGCGCGGCCGGTTTCGTCGCGCTGTGGTGGGCGGTCCAAGCGCCCCGCAGGGCGTGGGTTGCGGATCGGGCGCGCCGCTTGAGCGCGTGGGTCACGCGGCGCTTTGGCGCAGACACGCCGCGCGTCTAGGCGAACCGGTTGGCGCTCCGGGATGGCCGCGGAACGCGCGCGCGTCGCGCCGCTTAGCCGCCGATCGCCGCTTTCCCGTCAATCACCGCTTGGCGCAGCATGCCCGCCGCCGACCAACCCCCGGTCGTGGGCGCGAACGTCGCATCCCCGCGCAGCACCCAGTCGCCGGCTTCGGCGAACCACAAGCCGGCTTGCACGGGCACGCCGTTGACCGCCGCCGCGTCAAACACCGAGCCGTAGAGCCCAACGCTCTGGTCGTCGCCCAGACCCTCAATGGTCACGGGGAACGCGTCGGGAAAACGAGCCATGAGCTTGCGCACGGACTCGTTCCAGGCGTCCGTCTGGCCGTCGCCCACGAGCTCCGGCACGTCCGCGCGGAGAATAAAGAGCCCCAGCCGCGATCCGACTTCGTTGACGTAGTGGCAGGAAATGCCGAGGTGCCCCGAAGCCCGGTCATAGCTCAGCACCTCGACCATGGCGGCGTCGCCCAGCGCGCCCGGACACGTGGCGCCGGAGATGTCATGCTTCGCGCCGCCGTCTTCCAGGTCCGTCCAGTACTGATCCGCGGGCGGCAAGTCCGCCGCGGGGTCCTGGGCCAAGGCGGGTCCCGTCAGCGTGGCGGTCAAGGTGGCGATAAGGGCGGCGCGTGTCAGCATCACTGTTCCCCAAGAGTTCTGCGCGGTGGCGTCCCACCGGATCCGGACGCGGGACCATAGCCGATCCCGCGGAGATGGCCAGATCAGGGCGCGGCGCACGCCCAACGCACTCTCAGGCCGCGTCGCGTCCGCCGCCGGCGTCGCCCACGTCCTGGTTGCGCGTCGCACGGCTGAGCGCCTCAGCGACCTCCGCCATGGCGCCGTCCCAATCGCCCGCTTGGCGGGGGCTGAAGGCGCGCGACCGCGGGTAAAAGGCCAACCGATCGAGCCCAAACAAGGGCCAATGGGATTTCAGCGCCACGATCCAAATCGCGCCGCCGGCGGCCGCGGCCAGGTTGGTTGAGGCGTTCATCGGCCCGATGGTGAGATCCAACGCCGCCCCCAGCGCCGCCACGCCGTCGAGGTCATCCATGAGGTCGACGTCCAAGGCGTGGATGTCCACGCCCAACGCGCGCCGCGCCCAATCGACCTCTTCGCCGATGTCGCCATACTGCATGCTGACAAAGGTCACGCCCGGCGTTTGCAGCACCGGCCGCCAGGCTTCAAACGCGCTGAAATACTTCCGCCGCGTGGCGCTCATAAGCTTGGATTTCCAGCACAAGCCCACCTTCATCCCAGGGCCGAGCGCCTCCAACGCGGCGTGGAAACCCGCGACGCGCTCGGGATCCGGCGGCAAGTACGCTCGCCGCTCGTCGGGGAAGTCCTCCAACCGCCCGCGATAGCGCTGCAGCAGCGACGCCGCCGGCAACCAGGCGTCCGGCGCATCATCGCCTGAGGCCCAAGGCGCGGCGCGGACTTTGCGGCCCTCCTTTTCAATCGTGCGGTGGCTGTTGACGAGGGCGTCGGGGAAGGCGCGTCGCACCAGGGGCGCAAGCCGCCACTCGCACGCCATGATCAGCCGGCCCTCCGGCCCGATCTCCCGCGCCAAGTCCGCGGCCGCGTTGTAGTGCAGCACCTCGTCGCCCACGCCTTGCTCGCCCATCAGCAGGATCGTGCGCCCCGCCGCCGCCATGTCCGGGGTGAGACGCGGCGCGTCGGCCTTGAACACGATGGGGCCGTGGGTGGGATCGAGGCGCACGTCATAGGCGCTCCAGCCCTCCGCGAGCCGCCCGACGCCTAACAACGAGAGCGCGCGGCTGTGGCGGATTTCATAGTCGTCGCTTGGGCTTGCGGCGCCGTGTTCCAGCGCGGTTTCCGACGCCTCAAGCGCGCCTTGGGCGTCGCCGGCGGTGTTGAGGGCGTACGCGAGGTTGTGCCAGACGCGCGTGAAGTCCGGCTTCAACCGCAGCGCCTCGTGATAGAATGTTTGCGCTTCCACCGGCTCGCCGCTGTGAAGGAGCACCGTCGCCAGCGCGTTCCACAGCCCCGGCGATTCCGGCGCCGCATAGAGGCTTTCGCGCAAGAGTTCGATGGCGTCCTCGAAGCGGCCGGTGTCCCGCAGCACGCCGCCCAGATTCACCCGCGTGTCCAAATTGGCGGGATCCAGACGCATGGCGATGCGGTAGAACTTCTCCGCGGTGTCCATCATGTCGAGCTTCCACGCCACGCCGCCGATGTTGAGATAGACCTGCGGATCGTTGGGCGTGAGCTGCCAAACCTTTTCGTAGAACTCGAGCGATCGCGACAAATGCCCAAGCCGATCAAGGGCCACGGCCATCATGTGGTTGGCGTCCGGCGAGTGCTCATCGAGCTCCAGCGCTTCCAACGCGAGGCGCGCCGCGCCGGCGTAGTCGTTTGCGCCATACCGCTTTTGCGCTTGTTTGAGCAGAGAGAGCACCCGCTTGCCGCGACGAGCGCCCCGCGCAGACGCGCTGGATTTCGGCGCGATGGTCGAGGCGTCCAGACGCGAGGGCGCCGTTTGCTCCACCGCGCCTTGGGGCGTCGGCGACGGCGCGGCGCGCGTGCGCACCAGCGCGTTGAGGTCGTGAAGCGGCGCAGGGGAGGGCGGGGCGGTCATGGCGTCTGCTCGCGCGCGGCTGATGGCGGATCCCGTTGCGCGACCCCGCGCCATCCGGCCTCGCAACGCGTCCGTCGTCATAAGGCGCGAGCGTTACCGCCGCCCTTAGGGCCCGGCGTGGCGAGATTTGGTTAACCCTGCGCGTTTAGCCTCTGTTCAAACCCCAGCCGCCAAGGTGGTCGACGCCGCCGCGCGGCGGCGCCCCATCTGGAGCTGAACGCGCCATGCCGTTGAAACTGTCGCTGAAGCCGGGCGAGCGCTTTGTCCTCAACGGCGCTGTGGTTGAGAACGGCGATCGCCGCTCAACCCTGGTGCTGCAGAACCGCGCGTCGGTGCTTCGCGAAAAGGACATCATGCAGGCGCAGGACGCGAACAGCCCGGCGCGCCGTATTTATTTTCCGATCATGATGATGTACCTCGATCAGGGCAAAGACGGCGCGTACTACGAAGAATTCGTCCTGCGCATGACGGAGTTTATGGGCGTTCTCAGCAATCCGCGCATTATGGCCGAGTGCGTGTCCGTCAGCCGTGACGTTATGGCGGGCGACTACTACAAAGCGCTCAACCGGTGTCGCAAACTCATCGAATACGAGACGGAGAGATTGGCCGATGTCGGTGCGGGCTTACCAGCAAGCCGCGAGCCGGTCTGAGCCGCCGCGCCAGACGGAGTACCGCCTTTTAGGCCAAGTCACCCGCGCGTTGATGGACGCCGCGGAGCTCGGCCGGGCGGACCTCCAGCGGTTGGCGAAGGCGTTGGATTGGAATCGACGCGTGTGGAGCGCGTTCGCGGCCGATTGCGCCACGCCAGACAACGGCTTGCCCGATCAGCTGCGCGCCAACATCATCTCCTTGTCGATCTTCGTCTCGCGCTATTCCAGCACCGTTATGCGCGAAGGCGTCGAGATCGATCCCCTGATCGACATCAATCGCTCGATCATGCAGGGCCTTGAGACCCGCGCGGAGGCGGGCGGCCTGGACTCTCCCGCCGCCGCCAACTGACGCTCGCCCGTCCGTCGAGCCATCTCCTGCGCAGAAGGCGACGCCGCCGCGTCGGCCCTCAGTCGCGGCGCGATCCCCCGCGCGCGGGTCCGCCTGGGCGCGTCCCTCGATCCACGGCGAAGTTCACACGACGCAAAAGCTAAAAAGCGTTCACACGGCATAGCCTTTGAATGCTGGACAGCAGGCGGGCGAAAACCGCCATCAGCGTAAAGCGCTGGTTATCCAGAATGGAGAGCACAGTCATGTTCAGTGTCAATACAAACCCCGGGGCCGCGGTCGCGTTGCAAAACCTCAGTCGCACCAACGCGAGACTTGAAACCATCCAAAACCGGATCAGCACCGGTCTTGAGATCTCGTCGGCGCGTGACGATGGCGGCATCTTCGCCATCGCGCAGCGTCTGCGCGCTCAAGAAGCTGGTCTGGGCGTGGTTCAAAACTCGCTGGACCGCGGCGTGTCGACGGTCGACATTGCCGTGACGGCCGGAGAATCCATTTCGGATCTGCTGATCGAGTTGAAAGCCAAGGCTTTGGCCGCCTCCGACGCGTCCTTGGACGCCGCGTCGCGGGACGCCTTGAACGAAGACTTCACGTCACTGCGGGACCAAATCACCTCCGTCGTGTCGAACGCCGAGTTCAATGGCGCAAACCTGATCAACAACTCCATCCCTGGATTCAGCGCTTTGGCGAATGCAGATGGAACGAGCACCATCTCAGTTCAAGCGGAAGACTTGAGTTTGGGCGGAACGGTCATCAGCCTTACCGCGTCACAGCAAGTCAACACCGTGTCCGCCGCGCTTGCGGCGGTCTCCATTGTCGACACCTCGTTGGACAATTTGAACGCCGCTTTGGCGCGGCTCGGCACCGCGGCGCGGTCGTTGGAGATCTTTGAGGTCTTCGCCACCGTGTTGCGCGACGAGACCACCACCGGCATCGGCAATCTGGTCGACGCAGACTTGGCGCGAGAAAGCGCCGCGTTCCAGGCGACCCAGGTGAAGCAGCAGCTCGGCACCCAGGCGCTTGCGATCGCCAACCAGGCGCCGCAGGCGATCTTGAGCTTCTTCCAGTAAGCGACAGATCGGCGCACGCCTCATCATCTCTCTCGGGCCGCGCATCGCGCGGCCCTTTTCTTTGCCCACACGTCTCTTTGTTCGCAGCTCGCCACGCCGTCGCGGGGGAGGGAGGGCCAATCTTGCCGGGTCACGGGCGCCGCGCGGCCGGCAGTTTTCGCCCAGCGGCGGCAGGATCTGCCGAGTGTCGCTCCGCCAACAGCCGCGCGCCAACGCCGCAAGCGCCAGCGCGCCGCCCGCCGTCAGCGGTCTGGCCTCGTCTTTGCACCCAGGCCGCCGGGAGCAAATGCTCCTAGCCGACCGAACGTCGGGCAATCACGCAAAATGTGTGGAGGCAAGAAATGACCCTGAGCATCAACACGAACCCCGGGGCGCAGATCGCCCTGCAAAACCTCAACGCGACCAACCGCGCGCTTGAGACCACCAACAACCGGATCAGCACCGGCTTGCGCGTGAGCAGCGCTCGGGACGACGGCGCCATCTTCGCCATCGCCCAGGGTCTGCGTTCTGACGTGGCGTCTTTCGGCGCCGTGCAGAACTCTTTGTCACGCGTGACCTCGACGGTCGATACGGCCCTGGCCGCCGGCGAGGCGGTCTCGGACTTGCTGATTGAACTCAAAGCCAAAGCGCTGGCCGCCTCTGACGCGTCCCTGGACGCGGCGTCGCGCACCGCCTTGAACGAAGACTTCACGGCGCTGCGGGATCAGATCACCTCGGTGGTCACCAACGCGGAGTTCAACGGCGTCAACCTGCTCAACGGCTCGACCAACGGCGTTTCGGCTCTCGCCAACGCCGACGGCACGCAGTCGATCTCCGTGCAGGATGAAGACCTGACGCTGTCCGGCTCCACAATCACCCTCACCGCGTCTTCGCAGATCAACTCGGTCTCGCAAGCCTTGGCGGCGGTGTCGGCGATTGAGGCGTCCCTCAACAACGTGAACGCGTCGCTCGCGCGACTGGGCACGGCGGGGCGGGCCCTCGAAATCCAACAGGACTTTGTGACCGTCCTGCAGGATGAGGCCACAGTCGGCATCGGCAACTTGGTGGACGCAGACCTGGCGCGAGAAAGCGCTCGGTTGACCGCCTTGCAGACCCAGCAGCAGCTGGGCACGCAGGCGCTCGCGATCGCCAACCAGGCGCCGAACGCGATCTTGGGTCTGTTTGGGTAAACGCCGTCGGCGGGGGCGCGTCCGCGCGCATCCCTGGAGGCGTCCCCGCCACTTCTTTCGCGACGGTAACAGCAAGGATCATCAGAAGGAGGCGGCCTCGCCGCCGCAGACGTTATGAGCACAGTCACGCCTGCAAATGGCCTCGCGGCTGGGGAGCTCGAAGCACTTGCGGTCAACCGCGCCAACCTGTCCGGGCGCGAGGCCCAAGCCGGTTCAACGCCGGAGGCGGTCGCCGGGACGACGGCCAGCGCCGCTTCTGAGGCGGTTTCAGCATCCGCGGAGGCTCAGGCCTCAACGCGCGAGCGGCCGAACACCGGCAGCGCCGAAGGTGAGGACGCGGGCGCTGCGGAGGCGCGGGCGGACGCCGACGACGCGGCGGAAGAACGCGCGCGCGAACTCGCCCAGCAGCTCGTGGACGACGCCCTCAAGCCGTTCGCCAAGCTGCAGATCACACGCGACGAAAACAGCGATCGGTTCATCTACACGACGATCGACAGCCGCAATGGTGAGATCATTCAACAGTTTCCCCGCGAAGAACTGCTGAACGCGCTGGCGTCGCCGCAAGACGCTGAAGGCGTGGTCGTCGACCGCCGCGTCTAGTCCCGCTGCGGCGCTCGGTTAGCCGCACATCCCACGCACGGCATTCGCCGGCGCGCGCTTGCACTTTATTAAGAGTGTCGTCCGATGCTGCTCGACATCGTCCGTTTGGGGGATGGTCCGCCGCACGCGATCGCCCCGCGACCGGCGCATGCGGCGCATTATGCGCGGGGAGAAGCGGCACATGAGTTTGACCGTCCAAACCAATCAGTCGGCTCTGGCCGCACTGCAAGCGCTGAACCGCGCCACCGGCGAACTCGATGAGGCGCAACGGCGCATCGCCACGGGCCAGGACGTTTCTCGCGCCAGCGACGACTCGACACGCTTCTCCGTAGCCGAGGCGTTGCGCGCGGACATTGAAGTTCTTGACTCCGTTGGTCTGAGCCTGGATCGGGCGGTGTCGATCGCCGACGTCGCGCTGTCGTCCGCCGAGACGGTGTCCAACCTCTTGATTCAGCTCCAGGAGCGCGCGCTCGGCGCGACGGACGCTTCGCTCGAGGCCTCAGCGCGCCAGGCGTTGCAGGCCGACTTCGCCGCCATCGCCGACCAGCTGGCGACGGTTGTGGCGAACGCGGAGTTTGACGACGTCAACCTGCTGAATGGGACCGTCACCCCGGGCATCGAGTTCTTGGCGGACGCCGACACGGCGCGAACCATCACGTTGCGGTCGCAGAACCTGACCTATGGCGGCCCGACCATCACCTTCGATCCCGCCGTGAACACGGTGGCCACGGTCACCGACGCCCAAGCCACGTTGACCGCCCTGCAGGCCAGCTTCGACAATGTGAACACGGCGTTGAGCTCCCTGGGGGCCGACTCACGGAAGTTCGAAGCCCACACCCAGTTTGTGGAGCGTTTGCAGGACACCCTCGAAACGGGCGTCGGCCAACTCGTGGACGCTGACTTGGCCGCCGAGTCGGCCCGGCTCAGCGCTCTGCAGGTGCAACAGGCTCTCGGCGTGCAATCGCTGTCGATCGCCAACTCGCGCCCCGAAGCGATCCTGTCGCTGTTCCAAGCCTAAAGCGTCACGCAGGATCGGGCGCGCCCGGCGTCGCCTGACGCGCCCGCCACGCGCTATTCCTCGGACGGTTCCGCGCGCCGCTCGGCCATGCGCGCGCGCATGCCCTCGCGCACTTCCTCCTGCGTCACCGCGCCGTCGCCGTCGGCGTCGAACTCCAAGACCCGCATGGGGCGATCGACAAACTCGTCCTGGGTGATCAGGCCGTCCGCATTGGCGTCGAGGCGCGCCATCGGATCGCGTCCCTCGCCGTCGCCCTTGCGCCCGCGGAAGCGGCCCTGCGGCCGCGGGGGACGCTCGACATCAGCGTCTTTGAGCGCGTCGATCTCGTCGCTGTCGACCACGCCGTCCGCGTTCGCGTCGGCCGTTTGAAACGCGGTCAGCCGCGTGCTTTCGATTTCCGCCGCGGAGATCACGCCATCCACATCCGTGTCGATCCGCTCAAACAGGGAGTCGAGAAACTTCTGCCCGCGCTCGTGGGGTTGGGCGGCCGCGCCGGCGGCCAGGCCGGCGATCACGGCGCCGACGGTCAGGGTGTGCTTCCACATGTCATCATCCTTCGTTTAGACCTCGCCGCGACTCACGCGCGGGCGTCTCACACCAAACGCGAGGCGGACCGGCCTCCGTCGGCGCGAAGGGGGATAGGAGGATGAAATCTTGGTTAGTTTCCGGCCGTTTTTGAGTCAGCGCGGAAACGTGTCCCGCAGCAAGGCCTGCAGCGCCCGGGCGTCGAGCCGTTCGAGGTTCGTATCCGACGCATAACTGAAGCCGTCGTCCACGGGGTTCGCCCCATCCGCCAGCCAGGCGTCCCGGCGGCGGTCGTCAAAGCTCGGCACGATCACGAACCGATCCTCAAGCTCCACCGTGGCCCGGGCGTCGTCGGCGGGCACCATGATCTCATGCAGCTTCTCGCCGGGACGAATGCCGACAATCCGGTGGGGCAGATCCGGCGCGATGGTCTGCGCGAGATCGACCGTGCGCATGCTGGGGATTTTGGGGACGAAAATCTCCCCGCCCTTGGCGAGCGCGGAGGAGGACAACACGAAGTTCACGCCCTGGGGCAGGGTGATCCAAAACCGCGTCATCCGCGGATCCGTGATCGGCAGGCTGTCCGCGCCGTCGCGCACAAGCTTTTGAAAGAAGGGCGCCACCGACCCTCGCGAGCCCACGACATTGCCGTAGCGCACAATGCAGAACACCGGTCCGTCCTCGCCCCCCATGGCGTGGGCCGCCGCGAAGATCTTGTCGGAGCACAGCTTGGTCGCGCCATAGAGATTGAGCGGATTGGCGGCCTTATCGGTGGAGAGCGCGACCACCCGGTCCACCCCCCGGCGAATGGCGGCGCGCACGACGTTCTCGGCGCCGAACACATTGGTCTTTATGCACTCAAACGGGTTGTACTCCGCAATCGGAACATGTTTGAGCGCCGCGGCGTGGATCACCAAATCGACCCCGCGCATGGCTTGGTCGAGGCGGTCGAAATCGCGCACGTCGCCGATGAAATAGCGCAGAAATCCGTGCTCTTCGGGGCTGAAAACCTGGGCCATTTCGTACTGTTTCAGCTCGTCGCGGCTGAAGATGATCAGCTTTTTCGGCGTGAACTGCGCGCACACGGTTTTGACCAGCGCGCGCCCGAAGGATCCTGTGCCTCCGGTGATTAGCACAGTCTTGCCGTTCAGGTCCGGCCACGGGCTGTCGAAGCGGCGGTCGGAGACCATGCCCTCAAGCGGGGCGGGGGCGGAATTGTCGCGGCGGGCCGGGAGGCCGGGGCCGCTCGATGCGGCGGGATCCGGTTGGGCGGGGGGCATCGGCGAACCTCCGAGGGCGGATCTCTGCGGCCGCGGCGCGATGGCGCCACGCCGTCGCGCGCCCCCGGTATCGCGCGCCAGCGTTAAGGTCCGGTGTCGGGCAGGCGGACCGGGCGGCCCCGCGTCGTCGGTTGCGCGGGCCGCCAATTAGCGCGGCTTTAAGCGCCGCCGGTCCAGCGTAGCGACCATGGTGTTCGCCGTTGTCGTCCAAGCCCGCCTGGGCTCGACCCGCTTGCCGGGCAAGGTGCTGGAGCCGTTGGGCGGACGCTCGGCGCTCGCCCGCTGTTTGGAGCGCTGCGCGCGCATCCGCGGCGTGGACGAGGTGGTGTGCGCCATTCCCGACGGCTCGCGCAACGATCCCGTGGAGGATGAGGCCAAGCGCGCCGGGGCCCGCGTCGTCCGCGGGCCGGAGCAGGACGTGCTCGCCCGTTACGCGTTGGCGGCCAAGCAATCCCGCGCGGACCTGGTCATGCGGGTCACCAGCGATTGCCCCGTGATCGACCCCGCCGTGTGTGCGCGCGTGCGCGATCTGATGGTCTCCGCCCGCGCGGACTACGCCTGCAACAACATGCCCCCGCGCTACCCTCACGGCCTCGATTGCGACGTGTTCCCCGCCGAGCGTCTTTACGAGGCGGAATGGCTGGCCAAGGCGGCGTTCGATCGCGAGCACGTGACGCCCTGGTTGCGCCGCGAGCCGGGCTTGGTGCGCGCGGCCATGGAGGGCCCGGGCCAGGGGGTCGAGCGGCTCCGCTGGACCCTGGATCACCCCGAAGATCTCGCTTTTTTCCAAGCGCTTTTTCAGCACATGGGCGATGCGGCCGCGACGGCGTCCTGGACGGAGCTGGCGGCGTTCTGCCTGCGCCGGCCCGACGTGACCTCCCTCAACGCCATGCATGTGGATGAAGCGCGGCTGGTCGCGGCCAGCGACGCCCATGTGTTCGCCACGGAAGACGCCGTCGCCGCGAAAAGCGCCGATGGCTCGGCGGCGGCGTGAGCGGCTGGCTCGTCCTCGGCGCCACCGGCGCGCTGGGTTCCACGATGATGGACGCTCTGGCGCGCGGCGGCCACGCCGCGACCGGCGCGGCGCGTCAGGGCGCGGAGCACACAGTGGATGTGCGCGACTTGGCCGCCCTGGATCACCTTCTGCACGCAGTCGATCCGACCGTCGTCGTGAATTGCGCGGCTCTGGTCGACTTTGAGGCCTGCGCGCGCGATCCGGGGCTGGCGTACGCGGTGAACGCCCGGCCGCTCAGCGTCATCGCGGACTGGTGCGTGACGCGAGACCGGCCCTTGGTTCAGGTGTCGACGGATCAGTTCTTCCACGGCGCCCTCGATCCGCGCACGGCCCACCGCGAAGACGCCCCCGTCACGCTCCGCAGCGACTACGCCCGCAGCAAGTATGCGGGCGAAGCGTTGGCGCTGACGCATCCCGGCGCGCTGGTCGTGCGCACCAACATGGCCGCGGCGTGGCCAAGCCGGGGCAAGCCGTCGGTCGTGACGTGGGCGTTGGAGGCGATGGCCGCGCCAGCGCCGATCAGGCTGTTCGACGACTATTATTGCTCGACGATCGACGCGCCGACCTTGGCGCAGGCGATCGTGGACCTCGTCGCCGCGGACGCCCGCGGCGTGCTCAACGTGGCGGCCTCGGCTGTCTTCTCGAAGGCGGAGTTTGTCGAGGCTCTGGCCGCCGCGCAGGGCCGGCGGCTGGAGCGGGTCGAGCGGGTGCGCGCGGCGGATGTGCTTGGCCCGGAGCGGGCGTTGCGCGTCGGCCTCGACGTTCGCCGCGCGGAGGGGCTGCTTGGCCGATCTTTACCCAACCTCTCTCAGAGTGCGGATCATTTTGTGAACCAATGGAGCCACGCCCATGCGTTGGGATAGCCGCCTGATGATCGGCGACCGCGAAATCGCCATCGATTGCCCGACTTACTTCATCGCCGACATCGGCTCCAATCATGAAGGCGATCTCGAACGCGCCAAAACCCTCATACACCTGGCCGCTCAGGCCGGCGCCGATTGCGCGAAGTTCCAGCACTTTCGCGCCGGCGACATCGTCTCGGACGCGGGGTTTCGCGCGATCGGAGGCCAGATCGCGCACCAAGCGCGGTGGTCGCGCTCCGTCTACGAAGTCTTTGAGGCCTACGAGACGCCGCGGGCGTGGACCCACGAGCTGGCGGCCGAATGCGACTCCCTGGGCATCGACTTCATGACCACGCCGTATGACTTCGCCGCCGCCGACAGCATCAGCCCGTTTGTCAAAGCGTTCAAAATCGGCTCAGGCGACATCGCTTGGCCGGCGTTGATCCGGCACGTCGCGGCGAAGGGAAAGCCCGTCATCATCTCCACCGGCGCGGCCGACATGGTCGATGTGGAGCGCGCCGCCGCGGCGGCGTTGGCCATCAACGCGCAAGTCTGCCTCATGCAGTGCAACACCAACTACACGGGGAGCTTGGAGAATTTTGCCCATGTCAATCTGAGCGTCCTGCGCGCGTTCGCGCTGAAATGGCCAGGGCTGACGCTCGGACTGTCGGACCACGCGCCGGGGCATGCGGCCGTGTTGGGCGCGATCGCGCTCGGCGCGCGCACCGTCGAGAAGCACTTCACCGACGACACCACGCGCGACGGCCCCGATCATCCGTTTGCGATGGATCCGGTGACGTGGCGCGAAATGGTCGATCGCGCGCGCGAACTTGAGATGGCGTTGGGCGACGGCGTGAAGCGGGTCGAGGAGAATGAGCTGGAGGCCGCGGTGGTCCAGCGGCGCGCCTTGCGCTTCGTGGAGGGTCGCCCAGCGGGCCACATCCTGACGGAGGCGGACTTTGCGCCGCTGCGGCCACGGCCTTACGATTCCGTCGAACCGATCGACCAAGATTTGGTCGTCGGCGCGCCATTGCGGCGCGCGAAACGCGCCGGCGACGCGCTGATGTGGGACGATGTGCCCGCGGCGGCGCCCGTGGCCGACGTGGCGTAGCCGCGCTCCACGATTGTTCGACGTCGCCGCGCCGCCCATATCCGGACCGAGCCAGCAACGAGGGAGGCGGTGATGGCGCGGTTGCCCAGCCACGAGGATATTCTTGCCCAGGCCCGGCCGCATCGCAGCAAATGGGGGCCGCCGCCGCCGGGCCTCACGCTGGAAAGCCCCGGCCCGGGCCAGGAGAGCGTGTGGGATTTTCCACGCCCGCCGCGCGTGCGTCCCGCGCCCGCGCTGGCGCGGGTCGAGTGGGCGGGACGTGAGGTCGCGCGCAGCGACCGCGCGCTTGAGATTGTCGAGACCGCGGGCGCGCCTGTGATCTATTTCCCGCCAGAGGATGTGGATCAGACCCTGTTGCGCGAGACCGATCTGGTCACGCTGTGCGAGTGGAAGGGCGCTGCGGTGCACTACGATCTGATCGCCGCGGACGGCGCGCGCAGCCCCGAAGCCGCGTTCGCCTATCCCGATCCGCTGACGGACTTGCCCGAGGGCTATGAGCGCGTGGCGGGCTGGCTGAGCTTTTATCCCGCGCGCGTGGACGCTTGCTGGTTGGGCGAGGAGCAAGCCCAACCCCAACCCGGCGGTCTCTACGCCGGTTGGGTGACCTCGCGCTTGGCCGGCCCCATCAAGGGCGCGCCCGGCACGGGCGGCTGGTGAGCCGATGCTGACGGGCGCACACACGGTCTTGCGCGCGATCGAGGAGGCGGACCTTGAGCCCCTGCGCGTGTGGCGCAACCAACCGTCCTTGCGCCGATACTTTCGGGAGCACCGCGAGATCAGCAGCGCGATGCAACGCCGGTGGTTTGACACGATCGTGCTGAACGATCCGTCCACGCGCATGTTCGCGGTGTGCGCGCGCGACGGCGCGTCCGAAGCTGGCCGTCTGCTCGGCGCGGCGGGTGTCTGCTGGATTGATTGGCGCAGTCGCTCGGGCGATTTCTCGCTCTATCTGGGTGCGGATGAGCTCTACATCGACGAGGTGTTCGCGCCGGACGCCGGTCGGGTGCTTCTGGATTACGCCTTCGACGAGCTTGGTCTGAACCGCGTGTGGGCGGAGATCTACGATCACGACGCGCCGAAGCAGCGCCTGCTGCCGGCGTTGGGCTTCCGCCAAGAGGGCCGTCATCGCGACACGACCTGGTGCGAAGGACGCTTTGTCGACAGCCTCTTTTACGGGCTGCTGGCGCGCGAGCGCCCGGCCGCGGATGGCGCGCGGTAATCATCCGTTTACCGCCTTTCTTAGCGCGGAGTTAGCCCGCCGCGCGGCACCCTCTGATCAGAAGTTTCAGCCCGAGAAGCGGGCGGTCGAGCGGAGGAAGCCGCGATGACGACGGTGTTTACGCCGATCACCATTGGCGCGGATTTGCTGCTGAGCAGCTTTGCCGCGCGCAACCAAGCGATCACGGCGCGCGCCGTCGCGCAGACCCCCAGCCCGACGGCGGCGGGCGGTCCCCAAGACGTGGTGGACGTGCTTCCGCCGTGGGATCCGCGCGCGGACAGTCCCAACACCGAGGACTTGGCCCGGCGGGCGCTGGCGTCCGGGGAGTTCCTCGACCCCCGCGATTTCAACGGTTTCTCCGACGTGGACGCGCCGGAAGACATCCAAAAGCTCTTCGCCCTGCACGAAGCGTTTCGCGCTCTAAGCGACGTGGCGACGCAAGCCGCCGAGCGCGACGCCTCGCCCACGGAGCGGCGCAGCCTCGACCGCCGGTTCCAAGAAGGGCTCACCCAAGTCTTGGACTTTATCCGCGACGATCCGTTGGACGACGCCGTCCTCGTCGCGGGTGAAGCGCGTGATCAGGCGCGGTCGTCCGTGCCGATCGCCCGCGCGCCGGATCGTTTCACCACGGAGGTTTTGGCCACCGGGGACTTCGAGGCGGCCGTCCCGGCCTTTGAAACGGCGACGCCGTTCACCATCGAGGCGCGCGACCCCAGCGGCAACGTCACCGCTGTGACGATCGACCTTAGCTTGATGGATCCCGGCGAGACCAAGAGCCTCGGCGCCGTGGCCGACTTCATCAACACCCAACTCGCCGACGCCGACCTCAACACCCGTTTCCAGGCCAGACGCGTCAATGACGTCGAGGAGGAGATCGGCGAATTCGCGTTCGAGATCCGCAGCGTCGGGTTGGAGGCGTTGAGCTTCCGCACGCCGCCGGCGCAGTCGGGGCCCGCGCTGTTTGTGGCGGGAACCTCCGGCGTGAGCGGTGAAGACACCGTCCAAGCGGGCCAGCTCACCCGGTTGACGGACCTTTCCGCGCCGGGCGGCCCGACGGTGGGGTCGTCCATCCGGCTCGAGGCGCAAGCCCAGCTGACCGCCGGCGCTTCCGACGACGATGATGATGGCGGCGCCAACTTTGTCGTGAAGCAAGCCGTCGCCTCCGGCGACGGGGTGTTCGTGCTGGCCGAGAGCACGGGAACGGTCAACGGCGTTGGTCCCCAGGGCGAGCGGGATGTGTTTCTGGTGAAGTATGACACCGCGGGGCGTCAGATCTTCGCACGCGCGCTCGGCGCGGCGGAAAGCGCGGACGGTCTGGCGCTGGCGGTCGGCGCCAATGGCGACGTGGCGGTCGGCGGCGCGGTCACGGGCGTTCTCGGAGCGACCGTGGATGTGGGCGGGACCGATGCGTTTGTGGCGTCCTTCGACGCTGATGGCGAGCAGCGCTTCTTGCGCCGCTTCGGCGGTGTGGGGGACGACGCCATCCAGGCGCTGGCCGTCGGCGACGATGGCGCGGTGTTCGTCGGCGGACGCACCAGCGGCGCGCTGGTGGAGGGGGCCTTTGCGGGGCAGACGGATGGGTTCATCCGCGGCCTCAACGCCGATGGATCGACCCGCTTCACCCAACAATTCGGAGGCGCGGAGGCGGACGCCGTCAGCGCCTTGGCCATCGACGGCGGCGCGTTGGTCACGGCGTCGGTGGAGAATGGCGAGGGGGTGCTGCGCAAGCTCGACCTGGCGACGGGCGCGGAGGATCCGGGCTTTGCGGTCAATCTCGGCGACTTGGACAGCGGTCAGATCACGGCGCTGGCGGTGGACGAGGCGAACGGCGCGATTTTCGTCGCCGGCTCCGCGCGCGGGGGCTTCGGTCTCCCCACGAACGGCAACGCCGGCGCGCGTGATGCGTTCGTCGCGCGGCTCGCCAGCGCGGACGGGACGGTCGAGTTCGCCCGCTCGCTCGGGGGGACCGCGGAGGACGTGGCCGCTGATTTCGTGGTCGACGGCGGGTCGGTCTATCTGACGGGAACCACGCGCAACGATCTCAGCACGGGCGATGCGCTTGAAAGCGGGCGGCAGTCCTTCGTCGCCGAACTGGACGCCGCCACCGGGGCGCTTGGGTTTACGACGCAGATCCAAGGGCGCCAGAACGAGTCCGCCGCCGCCGGCCTCGCGCTGATCCCCGGCGCGTCCAACACGCTGAGCGCGTTCGGTTTGCCCACGGGGCCTCTCTCATTTGCGGATTCAAGCGCCGTGGCGGATCGCACGACGGCGAAGGTCGGGGATTTCTTCGACATTCGCGTCAACGGCGTGAAGCGCCGCATCACGCTTGAAGAGGGTGAAACGCTGCGCGGCCTTGCGTTCAAGATCGATCTGGCTCTCGGGACCGGCGGGTCTGCAAACCAGACCCGTATTCCCGGCGGCAATGGCTTGCGGATACGCCCGGCCGACGGCGGAGAGCTGGAGCTGATTGCCGGGGCGGAGGGCCGCGACCTTCTGAGCGCTCTTGGCATCGAGCCGGGCAAGATCAACCGTCCGGACCCGGACGCGCCCGACGACGCCCCGCCGGTGTTTGAGTTGGAGCTGCCGCGCAGCGTGTCCTTGGCCGATCGCGACGGCGCCTCCGCGGCGTTGGAACGCGTCAACGACGCGATGTCGGCGTTGCGCAGGGCCTATCGTGAGCTGACGCGCGACCCTGCTTTGGACGAAGCGTTGGCGCGCGAGGCTGAGCTGAATGGTCCGGTCCCAGAATTTCTGACCGCGCGCATCGCGAACTACGAAGCCGCGCTGCAGCGTCTGGGCGGAGCGGTGTAGCAGGTGGTTGGAAAAAAACGGCGAGCCTGAGCTCGCCGTAGGGGGGCGTGTGCTGATGACGCGAAAGCACGCGCGCGTCGCTGCAATCAACACACTGTCAAGTTAGCTGGATGTCAGCCTTGAAGCGAGCGTCACGCCGGGCTTTTCCACAAACATCGTCCGCGTGCGGACGCCGCATCCGTTAGGCGGTTCGGTCAAGCGTGATCGCCGCGCGCGCGTCCCGATCCGCCACGGCTGCGTTCGGACCGTAGCGAGCGGCGCTTCGGCGCGTGTCGGCCACGTGATCCGCGATCGCTTGCACCAAACCTTCGGTGAGCGTCTTCAGCGCCGCCACGGCGTCGGCATGGTTGGCGAGGACCGCGTGCATCTCTTCCGTCAACTGACGAAGATGGGTGCGTCGATCGGCCGGCGCCCCGGCGACGAGGGCGGGGGTTTTGGCGATGGCGGCCGTCTCCTGGCGATAGATCGCCGCCAGGCGCGCCGCTTCGTCTTGGAACGCCGCGGCCTCAAGGGGCTGACGAGCGTCATAAAGTTCGGTCTCGCGGCGCGCGAGGTCGGTCAGGCGCTTTGTCAGCAGGATGAGCTGTTCCACCCGGTCAGCCGGGTCACGGGCCGCGAGGGTCATCGTGTGGTCTCCTGATCCGCAGCGCCTTGGGCGAGCAGTTGCACCATGATGGCGTCCGCCAACCCCACGCCGCCTTGGGCCGCTATGGCTTTCGCATAGGCGTCGTTCAAGAATCCTTGGAAGGCCCGCTCGCCGGAGCCGCCGCCGAACGGCGCTTCGGCCTCAAGCCCCGTTTGCATCAACGCCATTGTGTGAGCGAGGAAGAACGCCTCCATGTCTTCGGCCACCGCGCGCGCACGCGACGCGTCGACGTCCGCGGCGTTGGCGGGGCGAGCCGCGGCTCCGGCGGGGAAGGCCAGCGCGGGGGTGGCGGTTGGCGGCAAACCGCTGGTCGCGTCCATCAGATGACCTCGACTTCGGCTTGCAGCGCCCCGGCGGCTTTCAGCGCTTGAATGATGGTGATGAGGTCCCGTGGGCTCACCCCCAGGGCGTTGAGCCCATCCACTAAGTCCGCCAACGGCACGCCGCCATCAAGCACCGCCAGACCGCCGAGCGCCTCATCCACGGCGACCTCCGTGCGCGGCAGAACGACCGCCTCGCCCCCCTCCGCAAACGGCGGAGGCTGGCTGGCGACCGGCGCTTCACTGACGGAAATCGTCAACGCGCCCTGGGCGATCGCCACGGTGGAGACTTGCACGTCGGCGCCCATCACCACGACGCCGGCGGCTTCATCGATCACGACGCGCGCCGGCTGATCGGGGCGAATGCGCAGCTGCTCCAGCTCGGTCAGCAGTCCGACCATGTCGCCGCCATAGCTGGGCGGCCGCTCCACCGACACCACGCCGGGATTGAGCGCGCGCGCGGCGGGAAGTCCCAGATAGCGGTTGATGGCTGACGCCATCGCTCCGGCGGTCGCAAAATCGGGGTTGCGCAGCGCCAGGCGGACCTGTGTTTGGCCCGCCAAGTCATGGGCGATCTCGCGCTCGACGATGGCCCCGTTGGCGATGCGCCCTGACGTCGGCACGTTGCGCACGATCGAGGCCGCGTCGCCGTCCGCGGCGAACCCGTTTGCCGCCACCGCGCCCTGGGCGACGGCGTAGACCTGGCCGTCCGCGCCGATCAGCGGCGTCGCCAGCAGCACGCCGCCGGAGAGGTCGGTGGCGTCGCCCGTGGTCGCGACCGTGACGTCCACGCGCGAGCCTGGCATGGCGAAGGCCGGCAAGTTCGCCGTCACAATGACGGCGGCGACGTTCTGGGGCAGAATATCGGCGTCGCGCGTGTTGACCCCGAAACGCTCCAGCAGCGACTCCAAGCTCTGGCGGGTTTGGGGCGCGCCGCGGACCTGGTCGCCCGTGCGGTTGAGGCCCAGCACAAGTCCGTAACCGACGAGTTGGTTGTCACGCACGCCTTCGACGTCGGCGATGTCTTTGATGCGGCTGTCGGCGCTGGCGGACGCCGCCGTGGTGATGGCGGCGGCCACGCCGATCAGGGCGGACAAGCCCCAGGCGGTCATAAGCAAGGTGAAACGCATCGGATGCTCTCTCTGGCGGGCCGGACGTCCGTCGTCGGAGGGATGGGCGTTCTCGGGCATGCGAGATCCAGGCCAGCGCGGGGAAACGGTGTTGCGCGCGGGGGACTGAGGCGCTCGCTCACACGGCCGCGGGGGAGCGTGCGACCGGGACACGCCCGTTGGCGAGCATAGCTCGGCAGGATCTGCCGGGCGCCGAGGCAGAATCGTCTCAGATCATTGGCTTTGCAGACGCCATTTAACCCCGTTCACATGAGCGTGCGTTAGGGTGACGGCGCTTGCGAGGGGACTGTGATGAAGATCCTTCATTCCGGCCAGGCGGCCACGACCCTGCGCGCGCGCGCGGCGCCCCGGCCGACGGGCCGGCGCTTCGACGCCGCTGACGGGGCCTCCTCCGAGGCGTCCGATGCGTCGGCGACGCCTGGCATGACCGCAGCGGGACCCGCTTCGGCGGTGTCGTCGGTGGATGCGGTGATGGCCCTCCAGGCGGTGGACGGCGCGCGGGCGCGCGCCACGCGCTATGGCGCGGCCATGCTCGACCGTTTGGACGATTTACGGGTGGCGATCCTGGGCGGCGGGTCCGTGCCGGCGGCCGCGGCGGCGCTGGATGAAGCCCTCAACGGCGACGCAGCGGCGGCCACCGATGATGAACTGCAAAAAGTGCTTGACGCCATCCGGGTGCGCACGGCCGTAGAGCTGGCGAAACACACGCGGTCGATAACATGATTTTCATGCCTATATGGCGGCGAAGCAGCGTAGAAGGCTAGAGTGCGGTCACGCGGCCACACCCCGCTTTGATCGCGACCACTGGCGTACGGGGCGCGAGAGAGGCGAACGGATAGGGAAACGACCATGAGCGCGGCGGAGGACTTTGAGGATGTGCCGGACGGCTACCGGCCGACGGACGACGAACCGTTCATGAATCCCCGCATGCGCGAGTATTTTCGGCGCAAACTCTTGGCGTGGAAGCAGGACATCCTCGCGGAAAGCAAACTCACCCTCGACACCATGCAGCGCGACGCGGCGCCGCTGGCGGACCTCGTGGATCGCGCCAACTCCGAAACGGATCGCGCGCTGGAGCTGCGCACCCGTGATCGTCAGCGCAAGCTGATCGCAAAAATCGACTCCGCCTTACGCCGCATTGAGGAGGGCGAGTACGGCTATTGCGACGACACCGGCGAGCCGATCGGCGTCGCGCGGTTGGAAGCCCGACCCACGGCGACGTTGTCGCTGGAAGCTCAGGAGCGCCATGAGCGCCGCGAGCGGGTGCACCGCGACGACTGAGCGGCGTCGCCGTTGCGCGCCGTCGGGTCCGCCGGCGCCCGCATAGGGGCGCGGCTAGAACGGGAACAGAATCTCCAACACCTCTTGGCCGACCTTCGGCGTCTGCACGGTGGAGAGCGTGCCGCGGCCGCCGTAGGAAATGCGGGCTTCGGCCATCTGCGTGTGCGCGACGGTGTTCGTGGCCGTGATGTCCATCGGCCGCACGACGCCGGTCACGGTCAGCTCCCGCAGTTCACTGTTGATGCGCACCTCCTGACGGCCCGCGACAACAAGGTTGCCGCCCGGGAGCAGCTGCGTCACGACGGCGGCGACGGTCAGGCGCACGGCTTCGGACCGGTTGATCGTGCCCTGGCCGTCAAACTCCGCCTGGCTTTCGATGTCGAGGGGATTCACGAGATTGGCGCCGGGCGGGGCGAAGCGGCCCACAACGCCGCCGTTGAGCCCCAACACGCTGGTCAGCTCCACGTCGTCGCCCGCCTCCCGCGAGCGGGACGTCGCGTTGTTCAATTGCGCCTGATCGTTGATGTCGATCTCGATCGTGAGGATGTCGCCGACACGCGAGGCGCGCGGGTCGCCGAAGAAGGTGCGCGCGCTCGATCGCCACAGCGAGTTCGGGCTGGTGTCGCCCGCGCTGGCGGCTTCCGTGGCGATGGGCCACAGCACCGGCTGACGCGCATAAAGCGCCGCCGGGTCCTCCATGGCCGCCAACGCTGGCGGCTGACCGACCTCGCTCAGGCGTTGCCGCGTGCCGGCGCAGGCCGTCACCAAAGCGAGGCAGAGCAGGGGCAAAGCGCGCGCGATCATGACGCCTCCTGGGGACGGGAAGGAGACACAGCAGCCGGTGGCGTCACCGCCGCACGTCCCGACCCAAGCACGCGGGCGTCCAGAACGCGGCTTGATTCCAGGTTTTGAAACCGGGCCATCGCGCCGGTGGGCGCGTCCTCCATGGCCCGGGCGCGGAGACTGAGCGACAAGCGTCCAAGCTGGTAGATGACTGTCACCGTCTCGCCGCGACGCACCGCCGGCGGCGTGGCCACATCCCCGGCCGCGAGCGGTTGGTCGGCGCGCAGCATGCGCGTCGCCGCCCGTCCGATCGCCGCGCTGGGGTCCGAGAGCGGCGTGCGCGGCGCGCGGCTGATCGGCATGGCGAGGGCGTGCAGGTCGCCGTCGCGCAGGATGGCCCCGCGGGCGATGTCGCGCCGGGGCGCCCAGGCCGTCACGCCCGGCTCCACGCGCGCCGCCACACGCTCTTGCGGCCCTTGAGGGCTCAACGCGATCACGGCGTCAACGCGCCCCGAGCGCGTGTCCGTCTCCAGCGCGACGATGGTCGGCTCCACCGCGGCGTCGATCGGCGCGTGGCGATCGCGGGGATCGCTCAGGCGCACAAACCACGAGCCGCCTTGGCGGGTTGCGATCGCGTCGGCGATCAGCGTCGACAGGGCGGACGCCGGCACGACGCGGCTGGCCCGGCCGACCCGCACGCGCTTGAGGCCCGGCGGCGGCGTCCAGTCCACGCCATGGCGCGCCGCGGCGTCCGCAAGCCACGCGGGCGTCACGGTGGCGGCGCGGCCCGGCGCGGGAGCGCGCGCGATCGCCCGCTCGGCCAGGCCCGCGGCGTCGGGCGGGAGGGCGAACACATCGCCCAGCGTCACAACGTCCCCAGCGACGGAGACGTCGCGGCGTAAACGCACCTCGGGATCTCCGCCGAGGGACTGAAGCGCGGCGTCCTCTGCGGCCGCGGGCGCGACGGCCGTCGCCAACGCCGCGGCGACCCACACGAGGACGGCGAGCGCGCGACGGCCCACGACGCGCGGCGCGGCGGCCTGCGGCTTAGCGGACATTGTTCGCCGCCTGCAGCATCTCATCGGAGGTCGTGATCACCTGAGCGTTCATCTCATAGGCGCGCTGGGCGGCGATCAGCGCCGTGATCTCGCGCACGGAATCGACGTTGGAGGTCTCGATAAAGTTCTGGCGCAACCGCCCAAAACCGTTTTCATCCGGGTTGCCGATCACCGCCGGGCCGGAGGCGGCCGTCTCCAAAAAGAGGTTGTCGCCTCGGGCTTCAAGGCCCGTGGAGTTGATGAACCGCGCCAAGGTGATTTGGCCGACCTGCTGGCCCGCAGCCGCGCCCTCCACGAACACCTCCACAAACCCGGCGGCGTTGATGTTCACCCGGACCCGATCCTCCGGCAGCACCACGCCGGGCTGGAGCGGATAGCCGTCCTCGGTGACCAGTTCGCCATTGGCGCTGACGGCGAAGTTCCCGGCGCGGGTGTAGGCGTCTTCACCGGTGGGCAAGCGCACGATGAAGTAGCCATCCCCTTCGATCGCGATGTCGAGTGGATTGTTGGTCTGGTTGAGGTTGCCCTGGGTGTCGATCCGATAGACCGAGCCGGCCTTCACACCCAAACCCACTTGAACGCCCGAGGGCACGATCGTCCCGCTCGCCGACGACGTCGCGCCGGCGGCCTCCACGTTCTGGTAGAGCAGGTCTTGGAATTCCGCACGCTGACGTTTGAAGCCGATGGTGTTCAGGTTGGCGATGTTGTTGGAGATGACCTCCACATTCAGCTGCTGGGCGAGCATGCCGGTGGCGGCGGTGGCCAGAGATCTCATGGACGGTCTCCAGGACGTGTGGCGTGGCGTGAGAGAGGCGATGAGGGACGGGCGGCCTAGTTCGTCCGGCCGAGGCGATCGATGGCGCGGCGGCGCAGCTCCTCCACATTGCTGATCATGCGTGACACGGACTCGTAGCTGCGCTGGATTTCGATCAGCGTCGTGATCTCGCGGATGCCGTCGACATTGGATCGCTCCACCGCGCCTTGGCGCAATTTCGGATCGAAGGCCGGCGGCGGAGGCGGACCCTCCGCGGCGAAAAGAAGACCGCGCTCCTTGGTCAACACGGCGCGATCATCGAACTCCACCACGCCCAGGCGCGCGACGGCCTGCTCGTCGACGGAGAGCTCTCCGTCGCTCGTCGCCACGACCGCCGCGCCAGGCGGCAGAAAGATCTCAACTTGACCGTCATCCAGCACCGGCAGACCCGCTTGCGTGACGAGGCGCCCGTCCGGGTCCAGCGCGAAGCGTCCATCGCGCGTGTAGCGGATGTCCGCCCCGTCCCGGACCATGAAGAAGCCGTCGCTTTCCAGCGCGAAATCGAGGCTGCGCCCGGTCGTCTCCAACGGTCCGGACGAGAAGTCGCGCAACGCCACGCGATGATCCACAAACGCCACCCCGCGCGGGCCGTCCATGTGGCTGGCGTCGCGGGTGCGATCGACCGCTTCGGCCGGACGCTCCAGCTTGAAGCCGGCCGTTGTCATGTTCGCGATGTTGTTGGCTGTGATGTCGAGGGCGCGGCGCAGGACCAGTTGGCGCGACAAGCCGACGAACATGGTGTTGTCCACAGAGGTCCTCCCGACGTCGGCCGCCACAGGGCGCAAGCGGTCCCTGCAAAGCTGTTGCCAGCGGCGTTCTGTCCCGTGATCGCCAGCGTTGGCGTCGTTTTGACGTCGGTGGTCTGTCGGACGCAGGGAGCTTTCGACCGGGCGCTCGGCAAGGACCGCTGGGCAAGGATTGCCTCAAGCTCACCCTTTGGCTGCACCGAACCTTAACGGCGATGCGGTTGTCTTTCGTCCGTGGAGGCGCGTGATGGCGGACGAGACTGAGACCCCAGACGGCGGCGATGATGAGGCCGAAGCCGCCGCCGGCGGCAAGAAGAAGCTCATCCTGTTCATCGCGTTGCCGGTCGTGATCGTGTTGCTGGCCGGGGTTGCGGCGTTTCTGTTCCTTGGCGGTTCGAAAGACGCCCACGCGGGCGACGGCAAAGACGGGCACGCGGCCGAGGACGGCCACGCCGGGGACGGTCATGGCGACCACGCGGCTGACGGGCACGGCGATGGGGAGCATGGCGGCGACCACGCCGCTGATGACCATCACGGAGACGGGCATGGCGGCGACGGCCATGACGGCCATGGGGCGGCCCACGACGTCGTGTTCTACCAGTTGCCGGACATCCTGGTGAACATCCAGAACGAAGGCGGCTCGCCCCGGTATCTCAAGCTTGCGCTCACGCTGGAGCTGGACGGTCCGGACCGCGTAGCGATGATCGAGCCGGCGATGCCGCGGGTGTTGGACCGCTTTCAAGCGTTTCTCCGCGAACTGCGGGTGGAGGATCTGTCGGGATCCTCTGGCAGTTACCGGCTGCGCTTGGAGCTGTTGCGGCGGGTGAACCTGGCCGTGGCGCCGGCGGATGTGCGCGCGGTCCTCATCGAAGAAATGCTGATCCAGTAGTGACGCGACGCGGGTCTCCGCAGCGGACCGCGCGCAACAGCTGACGGACGACGTCATGGCGGATGAAGACGAGTACGGCGACGACGAGTTCGGTTCGGAGTTCGGCTCCGCCGGCGGCGCGATGGATGACGACCTCAGCGCTGAATGGGCCTCCATGCTCGACGAAGAGCCGGAGGACACCCAAGGCGCCGGCGCCGCGACGCAGGAGCGGATCCTCAATCAGGACGAAATCGACAGCCTCCTCGGCTTCGACGTCAGCGAAGAGGACGCCGGCGAGCGCACCGGCATCAGCGCGATCATCAATTCGGCGCTCGTGTCTTACGAACGCCTGCCCATGCTGGAGATTGTCTTCGATCGCCTCGTGCGGTTGATGACGACGTCATTGCGCAATTTCACGTCCGACAACGTTGAAGTGTCGTTGGACAACATTTCGTCCATCCGCTTCGGCGACTATCTGAATTCAATTCCCCTGCCGGCGATCTTGGCTGTGTTTCGCGCCGAAGAGCTCGACAATTATGGGCTTCTGACGGTCGACTCCAACCTGATCTACTCCATCGTCGACGTCCTCTTGGGGGGACGGCGCGGCACGTCGGCGATGCGCGTCGAGGGACGGCCCTACACCACGATTGAACGCATGCTGGTCCAGCGGATGATCGAGGTCATTCTGACCGACGCGAAAGCCGCCTTTGATCCGCTGACGGACGTGACCCTCAGCCTCGATCGCGTCGAGACGAACCCGCGTTTCGCGGCCATCGCGCGTCCGGCCAACGCCGCCATCCTGGTGAAGCTGCGCATCGACATGGAAGACCGCGGCGGGCGGGTGGAGCTTCTGCTGCCGTACGCGACGTTGGAGCCGATCCGTAAACAGTTGCTGCAACAATTCATGGGCGAGAAATTCGGCCGCGACAACATTTGGGAGAGCCATTTGGCCACGGAGCTGTGGGCGACGCGCATGGATGTGCGGGTGGTTCTGGATGAATTGGATTTGTCGTTGGAACGCCTCAAGAATCTCCAGGTGGGCGACACGGTCATGCTCAATGTCGGGCCCGAGAGCTTGGTGACGCTGAAATGCGGCGCGATCCCGCTCACCCATGGCCGGGCGGGACGCCTGGGCAGCAAAGTGGCCGTGCGCTTGGAGGCGCCGCTCTCGCCCTCCAGCAAATCCGCCCTCGTGAGCGCTCCGTGAGCGGGGAGGGCGCGCCGGTTCTGGCCGGGACGATCCTTGGCGGCCCCATCGCTCAGGTCGCCTTGGAGGGCGCGCTGCTGGCGCTGTTGCTCGTGGTCGCCGTGTTGAGCTGGCGCTTGGATCGGCGGTTGGCGGCGTTGCGCAACGGGGGGGACGGCGTGCGCGCGGCGCTGCACGAGCTGTCGGACACGATTACGCGGGCGGAGGCCGCCATCGCCGCCTTGCGAGCCGCCCGCGACCTGGGCGCCGCTGGCTGCGCTCCTGAGCGGGAGACCGTGATGGACGCGCCGCCGCCGCGCGCCCGAACGGGCTTGGAGGCTGTGGCTCTGCCGCCCGCGCGGTCCCGTGACCGCACGCGTGGCGAGCGAACCCCAGGGGGGCGCGCGTGACGATGACGCGACCCGGGCGCGTGTTTGCGGCGTGCGCGATCCTCGCCGCCGGGGCCGCGGCCCTGCGCACCGTTGGCGTGGTGGACGATGTCGCCGGGATCGTGCTTGGCGCCCCGGCGTCCGCAGCACCCGAAAAACCGAAGGCGGACACGAGCGACGACGCCGAGGCGTCCGCTCCCGCGCCCGCGGCCAAGCGAGACGTCGGCGCCGCCGCGCAGTGTGCGCCCGCCACCTTGGCGGATCGCTCCAGCCTCACCCACGCGGAGCTGCGGGTGTTGGCGAGCCTGTCGGATCGGCGGGAGGCGTTGGAGGCGCGGGAGGCGGAGCTGAGCGCGCGCGCGGCGCTGTTGGACGCGGCTGAATCGCGCATTGAGGAACGCGTCACGGACCTGAAAACCCTGCGCGGCGACGTGGAGCGCTTGCTGGGCCAGCTCGATGAAGCGGAGCAGGCGCAAGTGAGCAGCCTCGTGGCCTTGTATGCGGCCATGAAGGCCAAAGACGCCGCCCGCATTCTGCCGGGATTGGACGAGGATGTGCGTGTGGCGGTGGCCGGTCAAATGCCCGAGCGCGCGCTGTCGGCCATTCTGGCGGCGATGGGGCAGGACGACGCCGTGGCGCTGACGATGCTGCTGGCCAGGCGGCATCGCGCCGGCCAGGCCGCCCGGGAGCGGCTGGGAGCGGCCTCCGCGGAGTGAGCCGTGCGGTAACGGGGACCCTGTGAGGAGCTTGAACGGCGCGCGCGCCCCTCACCGGCGAAACCACATGACAGCTATCCGTCCCTGCGCCTAAGCGGTAAGTCTAAGCGCTTTGGCGCGGCGCGTCGGCCGGCTCGGCTTGCGACGCAGCCGGCGCGGTGGCGTGTGGCCAAGGGGGGTGCATGTTCGCGTGGCTTCACCGTGTGATTGGTGGGAGCGAGCCGGAAGAGGGGGCCGCTGCGGACGCGTCCGTGCGCCCGGCGCCAACCACGGTTGGCGCGACCGGCGGCCGCCGGCGGGAGGACGCCGCGGCGTTGTCGGCCGCCGTCACGGCCATCAGCCATGAGATCCGCACGCCGTTAACCACGATTCTCGGGGTTCTCCGGGTTTTGCGCGACTCGGACATCGAGCCCCACCATGTCCGGCTGGTCGAAACGGCCGAGCGCGCCGGCCGGCGCCTGCAGGCGTGGGTCGACAACATGGCCGACTACGTCGCGCCGGAGGCTGAAGCCGAGGACGGCGCTGCTGAACGGCGGCCGGTGGTGTTGGCGGAGGCGATCTACGACGCGGTGGAATCATCAGCCAGCGACGGCGACCGCGTCGCCGTGAGCATGGAGGTCGACCCCGCCGTGGCCGAAACGCGCGTGGGCGACGCGCGCCGCTTGCGCCAGGCCGTGTTCACCATGGTCGACAGCGTGCTGACATCCGTCGATCACGGCGCCTTTCGCGTTGTGGCGCGGGTGCGCGACGGCGATCGGCTGGTGGTGACGGTGCGTGATCCGGACGCGCCCTGGCGCCCTGATCGTCGCGCTTTGGCGCTTCAACTCCTCGGCGCGGAGCAACCGCCGGACGTGGCCACCCTGCGCGACGGCGGTTTCGCCTTGGGCCTGGTGGCGGCGCAACGCGCGGCGCGCTGGATGGGCGGCGATCTGACGGCCCGGCCCGAGGGCGGCGACGGCCTGACCCTTGAGCTGACGGTGACGGCCCCGCCCGCCGCGCTGTCGTCCGCCGACGCCCAGGCGGGCTTGCGCATCCTTGTGGCTGAAGACAATCCGGTAAACCGCAAGCTCATCCAGGTCATGTTGGAGGGACTGGGCCATGCGCCCGTGATTGTGTCTGGCGGCGAGGAAGCCGTGCGCGCGCTCGACGCTGAGGATTTCGATCTGGTCCTCATGGATCTGCATATGCCGGATATGGACGGCTTCGCCGCGGCCGAAGCCATCCGGGCGCGCACGGATCATCGTGCGTATGTGCCGATCGTCGCGCTGACGGCGGATGTCGGCCAAGACGTGCGCGATCGCGCGCTCGCCGGACCCATGGCCGCGTTCGTCACCAAACCGGTGGAGCTGGACGAGCTGTCCGCGGTGATCGTCCAAGTCACCGCGCCCGAGTGAGCAAGCCCGCATCGCGGCGCTCCGGTCAGCGGGGTCATCCCGCGGTTGCGCGGTCGTTCACAAAACGCCGTCACGGCTCGCGGAAATGACGCACCTTACCGCACCTTAAATGGCCGGGCGGCATGATCACGGGCGTGAGCCCCTCGAACCCCACCCGCCCGCGCGTCCCGCGTCGCCAAAGCCCGCCGCGCCCGTGGCCCGGGCTTTCGTGGATACGCACGTGGTGTTTGGCGTGCGCCGTCGCCGTCGCGTGCGGCGCGGCCGCTCTGAGCGAACCGGTGTCGGTGCGGGTGCGCGACGGCGGGGACCACACGCGCCTTGAACTGACCTGGCCGGAAGCGACGGTCGGGTCGGTGCGCGCCGCCGCGAGCGTAGAGAACAACGTCTACGTCGCGCGGTTTGATCGGCCCGCCGACTTTGACCCTGCGGCGTTGGCGGCGCGTTCGGACCGCATCGCCATCGCCCGTCTCGATCCCGATCAGCGCACACTCCGGCTGGCGCTGCGCCGTCCGGTGCGCGCCACGGTTTCCTCCTCCTACAACGTTGTCGGGCTCGATTTGGTGGACCCTGAGGCGCCCGATCCCGCGGCCGTTGTGTCAGCGCGCGCCCGCGCTGAGCGCCAAGCCGCCGCCCGCCGCGCCGAGGACGCGCGCCGCGCCCGTGCGGAGAGCGAGGCCGCCGCCGCGCCCGCGCCGCCTCTGCCGCTGAAGGTGCGCACCGCCGAAGCCGCGGAGTACACGCGCATCGTGTTCGATTGGACCCGGCCTGTGGACTTCGCCCTTGAGACCACGCCGGAGAAAGCGGTCGTCCGTTTCGCCGCGGACGCTGCGCCGGACCTGACGGCGCTGTCGGTTGTGCCGCCGCGGGGCGTGCGCGGCGCCGCCGCGGAGCGTTCCGATGGTCAGCTGGCGGTGACGCTCGATCTCGCGCCAGGGTATGACGTGCGCGCCTGGCGGGATGAGGAGCGGGTTGTCGTCGACGTCTTCCCCACGCCGGGCGACGCGGATCGCGCGTTGAGCGACGCCGAGGCGCTCAGCGCTCCGTCCAACGACGCCGCGCCAACGCCGGACAGTGAACCGGACCCGGCTTTGGACCGTGCCGCGCGAGCGCCCGCGGCGCCGCAGGGGCCCATCCGCGCTGAGGTGAGCCGTCTGGTGAACGGCGTCAGCGCAGCGTTCACATGGCCCGCGCCCGTGGGCGCGGCCGCCTTCCGCCGCGGCGACAGCTTGTGGATCGTGTTCGACGAGCCGGCCGAGCTCGACTTGCGCGGCTTTCAGGTCGCCAGCGGGCGTCTGATCCAGGGGGGGGAGGCCGTGCGCGGATCCGACCACGCGGCCGTGCGGCTGGACGCCAGTCCGGGCGCGCAGATCGCCGCGGTCGAGGGCGGACGCCGCTGGGTGTTCACCATCGCTGAGGCGCGCGCCGCCGCGCCCGCGCCCGCGCCGGTGCGGCGTTTGTCGCGGGCCGGCGAACCGGGCCGTGTCCGCATTGGCCTGGCCGGCGGCCGGCGCGCTCTTCAGGTCGTGGACCCGCTCCTCGGCGATCGGTTGTTGGTCGTGAGCGCGAGCGCTCCGGCCCGTGGCGTGTTCACCGAACGCCGGTTTCTGGAGATGACAGTGCTCGCGACGGCTCACGGCGTTGTCGTCGAGCCGCAGACGGACGACCTCACCACCCTTGTCGAGCCAGAGGCGGTGATCGTGTCGCGTCCGGGCGGTCTCACGCTAAGCCCCAACCGTCCGACCGGATCGGGCGAGGAGGTGTTGGCGACAGCGTCGCCAGGCTTTGTCGATTTCGCCGGCGTCGCCGCGCCGCCGGGGGAGTTCAGCGACGCTTACGCCGCGCTGCTGGAGGCCGCGGCGCTGGCCGAGGCGCCCGCGGAGCCGTTATTGGAGGCCGCTCATTTCTTGCTCGCACATGATCTCGCCGCCGAGGCCCATGGCGCGATCGCGGAAGCGTTGCGGGCGGACCCCTCCTACATCAACGACCCGCGGCTGCGGGCGCTGCGGGGCGTGGCCCATCTGATGCTGGATCGCCGCGCAGATGCGGCCGGCGACTTCGCCATTCCCGCGCTTGCAGCCGATCCGGCCACGGCGCTCTGGCGCAGCCGTTTGGCGGTCGTCGAACGCGACTGGCGCACGGCGCGACGGGCCTACGTGGCCGGCGAGGAGGCGCTGTATCTTTATCCGCCTGAACGCGCCGCGCGCTTCATGACGGATGGCGCCCGCGCCGCCTTGGAGCTCGGCGACGCGCCCGCGGCGCTCTCGCTGGTGGAGGAGGTGCTGCGCAATGAGGTGTCAGAGGCGGTGCGCCTGCGCGCCCGCCAGGTGCTCGCGGACTACCACGAGCGCGTCGGCGATCTCGAGACGGCGCTGGCGGTCAATCGTGAAGTCGCCGAGGCGGGCTATCCGCCCTTGGAGACTGCGGCGCTCTTCAACATCACACGCTTGGAGCGGGCCCAGGGTCTGACGACGCCGGAAGAAGCGGTCGAGCAACTGGAGCAGCTGCGCTTGCGCTGGCGCGGCGATGACGCGGAGCTCGCGATCGCCCACGAGCTGGCGCGGATGTACCGCGAAGCCGGCGACGCTCGCGCCAGTCTCATGCTCATGCGCGCCATCGTGAAGCGCTTTCCAGACCATCCGCTGACCCGCGCCATCGCCATCGATATGGCCGAAACCTTCCGCGCCATGTTCTTGAACGACGCTGGCGACACCACCGATCCGATCGAGGCCCTGGCGCTGTGGTATGAGTTTCGCGATTTGACGCCCGTGGGCGCCGATGGCGATCGCTTGATCCGTCGCTTGGCCGATCGCCTGGTTGACTTTGATTTGCTGCCCCAAGCGGCGGAACTCCTCCAGCATCAGGTCGACAATCGCTTGCGCGGCGCGTCGCGGGCGCTGATCGGCACCGACCTCGCGGCCTTGTATCTGATGGACCGGAACCCGGAGGCGGCGCTGCGGGTTATCGCCGACACGCGCATCGCGCGGTTGCCCGAGGCGGTGAACCGCGAGCGGCGTCTCATCCAGGCGCGGGCGCTTGCGGAGCTTGGCCGCTATGATCACGCGTTTGAGCTGTTGTCGATCGATCGCAGCACGCCGGCGGCGCGTTTGCGCGCCGACATCGCCTGGCGGGCTCAAGATTGGCCGCGGGCGGGGCGGCTCCTGGCCGACAGCTTGGGCGACGCCTGGCGCGCGCCGGCTCCGCTCACTCCCGATGAAACCAGCCGCGTTCTGCGCGCAGCGGTGGCGTTGACGCTGGCCGCCGACGAGGCGGCGCTTGAGGCGCTGGAGGGGCGTTACGGCGTAAAGATGGCGCGCAGCGCGCAAGTGGCGGCCTGGTCCTTGGTCACGGCGGAGACGCGCCCGGAGGGCGTGCGGCTTGAGGATCTGGCCCGGGAGATCGCGGCGGAAGACACCGTGCAGGCGTTTGTGCGGGAGTTCCGCGCCCGCCGCGCCGCCTCCGACGCGCAAGCTGAGGCTGTGGCGGCGGGCGAGGCGGCGGGCCAAGCGGCTGGCGGCGATGGCTAAGGGCGGCTGACGCGACGGGGCGCGTCTTCGGGCGTCGTGAACGGGGATCATCCCGTCACATCGGTTTGAATGGTCCGGAGAACGTCGGACGGGCCCGCCAGGCGGAGGAGACCGCGGCCCGGCCGGACGCGCCTACAACACCCGTTCCGCCCACACGACATAACGCAGGGGGCCAGGCTCGCGCACGCCGAAGGGCCAACAGGTCACCAGAGCCAGGCGCGGCGGGCCGCCATCATCCGGCACAATGCCGGAGCGGTCATGGCGAACCACCTCTGAGTGGGTCACGGTGAAGCGCAGCGCTGCGCCGTCGGGCCGCGCCACCTCGACCGCATCGCCCGGCGCGATGTCGCGCAGGAAGGCGAAGTCGGTGTCCCGATGGGCCGCGATGACGGCCACGCCCGGCGCGCCGGGCTCCGCCGTTTGGGCGAGCCAGGCCGGGCCGAACGCCATCGCTTCGCCGCCGGCTTCATGCAGAACGACGGCGTGGGCGTTTTGAGCCGGCGCGGTCAGCCGCGCCACGGGCCAGGTGTCCGCCCACGGCCAGGGCTTGGGCGCGGCTTCGCCGGCCGCCGCGCGCGCCCACGCGCCTTCAATCAAACGTTCAGCGAGACTGCCTTTCGCGTCGGGCGCAAACGCTTGCGTGGCGTACGCGCCGGCGAGCAGCAGCAACGCCACGCCCGCCACCGCTAGGCCCGGCGCGAACACTGCTGGGACGGCCAGCCCCGGCCAAAGCCGCATCGTGCCGCTGAAGCGCGTCACCCCCTGGGGGTCCGGTGGGAGCGCCGGTCCGCCTCACGGCGCGTGGCCGCCTTTGCGGCGGCCTTGCGGCGCAGGGCGATCACGCCCGCCGCCGCGGAGAGGAGCGCCAGACCGATAAGCGCCGCGGCGATGAGCAGTTGCACGCGTCGCCCGTCATGGGTGATCCGCGCCCCGGTGACCAGCATCAGGTCGCCGCCCGACGCGGCCGTGGCGGCGCGGAGACGGCCGTTGACCGCCTGCTGCAACGCGCGATCAGCATCTGTGAGCCCGCCACGGGGCAAGGGCAGCCCATCCGGCCCGCGCACGACTTGGCTCGGATCGCGCCCCGCACGCAGAACGCCCAACCGCGGATCCGTGGGGTCGAGCGCGGCTTCGCGCACAAACGCCTCCGCGGGTTCGCCGAACACGGCGCCGAAATCCCAGCCCGCCGGCAGCATGGTGGCGATGTCGCGCGGCGTCAGCGGTTCGTCCGCCGGGCGCGCCGGCGTGACGTCCACCGCCACCAGGCTCGTGCGCCGCGAGACCAGGTTGAACGCCAGCGCTGTCTCCAGAACGCCGGCGTCGATGGCGTCCTGAGGCGCGCCCTCGAAGCGGGTCTCTTCGATGTCGGCGATCTTCGCCCGGCCCCAAATCGCCGCCACGCCAGAGCCTTCAGCGGCGTCGCCGAGATCGAGGTCCGCCGCCCAGCGCGTGTCGCCGAGGAGGCCCGACAGCCGCAGCGTGGCGTCTTGAGCGCTGTCGCCGGCGAGCTTGACCGCCGCGACCACAGGCTCCCCGTCATAGAGATCCGGCAGGGGCGATGGGTAAATCTCAACCACGCGCCCTTCGAGAATGTCGGCCTCCAGGTCCGTCATGACCGGGCGTTCCAGCGCCGCAAAAAGCGCGCCGGCGCGTTCGGCGACCTCCGCCACGTCGCCGATGTGGGTGAAGGTGCCGCGCCCAAGCCGAGCCGCGCGCGTCATGAAATAGCTGTTGGGCGCGGAGCCGATGCCCACGGTGAACAGACGCGAGCGTCCGAGGGAGGCTTTGATCTCCTGAAACAACTCCGCTTCGTTGCCGATGGCTCCATCGGTCAGGAACACAACTTGGCGCACCCGATCAGGATCGTCGGGCGCGGTGTCGTAGAGCGCCGCCTTCAGCGCGGGCAGCATCTCCGTTCCGCCTTCGGCTTCCAGCTGGGACACCAGACCCTTCGCGAAGCCGACATTCTCCGGCGTGGCGGACACGGGCGCGTCGAACGCTTGGTCATGGGTGTCGTCGAAGCGCACGACGTTGAACGTGTCCTCCGGCTGAAGCCGGTCGAGCGCGAGCGTCAGCGCTTGCTTGGCCTGGGTCATGGACGGCCCGGCCATGGAGCCGGAATTGTCGATGACGAAGATCGCCTCGCGCGGCCGGCGCGGGGCGTCGGCGCTCAACGCCGCCGGCGGCGCGACCATAGCGAGCGCGTAAGTGTCGCCATCGCGGACTTCCTTGAACAACGCGGCCTGGGGACGACGACCGTCCATCGCGCGCCATTCCAGCGCAAAATCGCGATTGGCCGGCACGGCGCCCGTCAGCGCGACAGTCGCGCGCGCGCCGTCCAACCGCTCCACATCCACGTCGTGATACGGGCTGGTGACGGCGCCCAGCGGGAAGCCCGCGCGCAAATTCACCCGAACGAACACCGGCAAACGAAGGGTTTCGGCGTCGCCCTCCCGCGCGCCGTCGGCGTCCACGCCGGGCTCAAAAGCGGGGTCAAGCACTGGCGGCGTGATCGCGTCGGCGTCCGGCACGGGATCGCTCAGCGAAAGCCCGGAGCCGCCGTCGAAATCGACCGTTTGGATCAGATCCGGCTGCGGGATGTAGCGCGGCCCCACCACCATGGGAAACCGGAGCGAAAACACGCCGTCGTTCAGGCGCGCGGTCTCTTGATACTCGATCTGCACCACGACCGTTTCGCCCGGGCCGATGTTCGCCACCGAGTTGGTGAACATGTTCGGGCGCTGCTGCTCCACCAAGCCGGCGCGGCGGCCCTCGCGGCGGGCCTGCTCGTAGACGCGGCGGGCTTCGGCGCGCTCCTTGATCTGACCTTCAATGAACCGATCGCCGACCATCAGCCGCAGTCGGTCCACCGCGGCGTTCTCGGGAAGCGGGAAGGTGTAGGTCCCCTCCACCCACTGGTCCGACGGGTTCTCGAACCGTTGGGTCACGCGGGTCCGGATGATCGGCCCCGTGACGTCCATCTCCACATCCGCGGCCACGGTCGGCGCGGTGAGGTAGTGGCCGGGATGCACGGTCTTTAAAAGGAGGACGGCGTTTTCCACGTCGCCCAATTGCACAAGGCCAGGCGGCGGCGGGCTCGCGGGTTCCGAAGCGCCGGCCGACGGCGCCGAACGGTCTTGCGCTGCAGCCGGCGGCGCCGCGCCGAGCCCGGCCGTCGCCGTGACAATGGCGATGATGAACAGCCGCGCGACGTCCAGTCCGATGCGCATCGCCGTGTCTCCTCCTCGCACGTGGCGGATCCCGAACGCGAAATCGCGCCCCGGTCCGCGTGACCATACACGAGGCGTAGGACGTCGTCGCTCCCGCGCCGCCTACGTCCCGCAGGCCGCCGGATCGCGAAGACGGCCAGTATCCCATGACACCCGCGTGTCATGGCGCTTTCACGACAGAAGGGAGGCGAGCCCGCGGCTGCCGCAGGCGTCGCGCGCCGCGGGCCCTGTCGGCGCTTAGAGCGAACGTCGGAGACGGGTAGCGCGACGAACGGCTAGGGCGCCGACGCTTGACGCATGCTGCAGCGCCCTGAAAACTTTTCTGATCACATGCCCGTGAGATAAAGGCCGACGACCGCGGTCGCGGCGAGCGCGGGGCCGATGCGCCCGAGCGCGCGGGATGACGAGGTGCGCCTGTGACCGACACGCCGACGCAAATCCGTTCCGACGCGGCTGTGGCCGCGCCGGCCCAGGCTGAGCGCAATCCGATCCGCACGGCCGAAGATTGGACCCGGATGCGCGACGCGTGCGCCGCCGATCCCGGCGCGTTCCATGGGGCGATCGCCCGCAGCGCCATCCAGTGGTTCGCGCCCGACGAGGGTCCTGCCGGAGCGTGGCTGAGCTTTGATGAAGCAGCCGGCGTGTGGACCGGCTGGGACGCCGCGACGGCGGCGGCGGTGCGCACGGCGCGGGGTGAGGACTTCACCCCTTGGACCCGCGGCCTCAACGCCGATGAGCCGCCTCATTTCCGCTGGTTCGATGGGGCGCTGACCAACGCCTGCTTCTCCGAAGTCGACCGCCATGTGCTCGCTGGCCACGGCGACGAACCGGCGTTGATCTTCGAGGGCGACCGGTGGGACATGTCCCATGACGGCGGCCGCGGCGGGCCGGTCGACGCCTATGCGGTCACACGCAAGCGGCTGCTGTTGGAGACCGCGAAATGCGCCGGCGCGCTGACGCGCCTGGGCGTGAAGGCCGGCGACCGCATCGCCTTGAACATGCCCAACATTCCCGAGCAAGTGTATTGGACGGAGGCCGCCAAACGCCTCGGCGTGATTTACACGCCCGTGTTCGGCGGCTTTTCCGACAAGACGTTGTCCGACCGCATTCAAGACGCCGGGGCCCGTGTCGTGGTCACCGCCGACGGCGGCTATCGCAACGCGCAGATCATTCCGTTCAAGACCGCCTACACCGATCCCGCCCTGGACGGCTATGTGCCGGTGGCGACGGCCCGCGCCATCGTCGCGGAGCGCCTGGCGAAGCTCGACGCCTTGGCGGGCGAGGCCGGCGCGCGCGTGCTCGAGGCGGTGGACGCGGTGCTCAACGGCGAAACCACGGTCGAGCGGTCAGACATTATGCGCGGCGTCGGCCGCGGCCTCGCCGCGCTTGGCCGTGACGGGGCGCTGACCGCCGCGGAGGCGTCGGGCGTGCGCATGGATGTGGCCGAAGCGTTGGTCGCCACGCCCCCGCGGGTGGAGGCGGTTGTCGTCGTCAAGCACGCGGGCGTCCAAGACCTGGTGTGGCGCGCGGAACGCGACCGCTGGGCCCACGAGCTGACCGACGAAACGCTTGAGGCGATCCTGGAGGCCGCCCGCGACCAGGGCCATGACGTGGCCGATGAGGCTGCGCTGCTGGCGCTGCCCGACCACGATTTCGTCCGCGCCGTTTGGGCGGTCGCGCCGGTCCAGCCGGTGGACGCTGAGTTTCCGATGTTCGTGATCTACACCTCCGGGTCGACGGGCAAGCCCAAGGGCGTCGTCCACGTCCATGGCGGCTATGCCGCCGGCGTGGCCCACACCATGGCCGCGAGCTTCGACGCCCGGCCGGGCGACGTGATTTACGTCGTTGCGGATCCCGGTTGGATCACCGGCCAGAGCTATTTGCTCTCCGCACCCCTCACCACGCGCGTGACGACCGTGATCGCGGAGGGCGCGCCGGTCTTTCCCCACGCCGGCCGGTTTGCGTCAATCATCGAGCGCCATGGCGTGACCATCTTCAAGGCGGGCGTGACCTTCCTGAAGAGCGTCATGAGCGACCCCCAAAGCGTGGAGGATGTCCGCGCGTATGACGTGTCGGGCCTGCGCGCGGCGACGTTTTGCGCGGAGCCCACATCCCCCACCGTTCAAGACTTCGCCATGGCCGAGCTCACGCCCTGGTACGCCAATTCCTACTGGGCGACGGAGCACGGGGGCATCGCCTGGACGCACTTCTACGCCAACGCGGACTACCCGCTGCAGCCCAACGCTCACACCTATCCGCTGCCGTGGGTGATGGGCGACGTGTGGGTGAGCGAGGGGGGCGACGCCGCCCCGGACGCGGAGCGCGCGGGCGCGCCTGCGGTCGCGTTCGCACGCAGCGTCGGCGAGGGCGCGCCGTGGCGGGGCGCCGGTTACGGCGAAAAGGGCGAGGTCGTGATCACCGCGCCTTATCCCTATTTGGCACGCACGGTCTGGTCGAGCGCGGGCTTCGAGGCCGAGCAGGCGGGCCCGGGCGTGCGCGCCGTTGCATCCTGGCGCGGCGACGCCGAGCGCTGGGGCGACACGTATTGGCGTCGGTGGAAGGGCGTGTGGGCCTACACCCAAGGCGATTTCGCCATGCGCCATCCCGACGGCTCCTTCTCGATCCACGGGCGATCCGACGACGTGATCAACGTCTCCGGACACCGTCTGGGTACGGAGGAAATTGAGGGCGCGATCCTGCGGGACAAGCAGCTCAATCCGGACGCGTCGCCCGTCGGCAATGTCATCGTCGTCGGCGCGCCGCACAAGGAAAAGGGGCTCACCCCCATCGCCTTCGTGACGCCAACGCCGGGCAAGACGCTGGCTCAGGAGGATGTGCGCCGCTTGGGCGGGCTGGTGCGCACGGAGAAGGGGAGCCTGGCGGTTCCCTCAGACTTCATCGAGGTGGAGGCGTTTCCCGAAACGCGCTCCGGCAAGTACATGCGCCGCATGGTGCGCGCCATTGTCGACGATGCGCCCTTGGGCGATCTGACGACGCTGAAAAACCCCGAAGCGATCGACGCCATTCGCGACGCCGTGGACGCGTGGCGGCGTCGCCAAAACCTCGCCGACGAACAGCAGATCTTCGAGCGCTATCGCTACTTCAAGATCCAATACAACACGCTCGCGCCGGGCCAGCGGGTCGCGACCGTCATCGTGACGAACCCGCCGGTGAACGCGCTCAATGAACGCGCGCTCGATGAGCTCAACATCGTGGTGGACCATTTGGCCCGCAAAGCCGACGTCGCGGCGGTGGTGTTCACCGGCGAAGGCGCGGCGTCCTTCGTGGCGGGCGCGGACATCCGTCAGTTCCTGGATGAGATCCACACGCTGGAGGCCGCGCGCGCGCTCCCGAACAACGCCCACCTCGCCTTCAAGAAGATTGAGGCGATGGACAAGCCCTGCGTCGCGGCGATCCAAGGCGTGGCCCTCGGCGGGGGCATGGAGTTCGCCGCGGCGTGCCACGCGCGGGTGGCCGAGCCGTTTTCCCGCTTCGGCCAGCCGGAGATCAATCTGCGGCTGATGCCGGGGTATGGCGGCACCCAGCGTTTGCCCAGGCTGCTGGCGGCGACGCGGGGCGAGGAGGGCCTGCGCGACGCGCTTGATCTCATTCTCGGCGGGCGCTCGATCGACGCGGAGGCGGCCCACGCCATCGGCTTCATCGACGCAATCGCGCCCACGGCGTCCGACGCGTTGTCGGTGGCCCATGACCTGGTGCGGGACTATCTGCGCGATGTGAAGGACGCGCCCCTGCGTCGCTGGTTCCAGGAACGGCGCGCCCAGATGGAGGCTTGGGCCAAGCCCGGCGCGGAAGACCTGGAGGCCGTCCTCGCCGACGATCATCTGCGCATGATCGCGCGCCAAGCGCAGTGGGCTGGTCGCGCCGGCGCCCATGAGCGGGCCATGGACGCGATCACGACCGGCTGGCGCGAGGGAGTCGACGCGGGCCTCGCGCGTGAAGCCGCGTTGTTTGCGGAAGCCGTGATCGACCCCGAGGGCGGCAAAGCCGGCATCCGCGCCTTTATGGAGAAGCGCGCCGCGCCGCTGCCGATCCGCCGCGACGGCGTGACCGTGCGCGATGGAAACGAGGCGGTCGCGCGTGACCGTGAAACCGCGGGCGATCTCTTGCCGCTCGGCGCGCCGTTCTACCCGGGCGTGACGCCTCTGCCGCGCTGGCAATACGCCTTTGGCGTGCCGAAGGATCCCGAGACCGGCGCGCCGCGTTTTGGCCAACCCAAGGACGCGGAGGTGGAGCTGATCGCGCCGGTGCGCCGGCCGCACGCCAATGAGGCGCTGGTCTACGTCCTGACGTCCGAAGTGAATTTCAACGACATCTGGGCGATCACAGGCATCCCGGTCTCGGCCTTCGACAGCCATGAAGAAGACATCCAGATCACCGGCTCCGGCGGTGTGGCGTTGGTCGCGGCGCTCGGCGAGGAAGCCCGTCGCGAAGGCCGCCTCAAGGTTGGGGATTTGGTCGCGATTTATTCCGGGACGACGGATCTGCTGTCCCCGGCGATGGGGCTCGATCCCATGTTCGCCGGCTTCGCGATCCAGGGCTATGAGACCGAAACCGGCAGCCATGCGCAGTTCCTGACGGTCCAAGCGCCTCAACTCCATCCGATCCCGGGCGATCTGACCCTCGAGCAAGCCGGCGCGTACATCCTCAATCTCGGCACGGTGTCGCGGTGTCTGTTCACCACGCTCGCCATCGCGCCGGGCAAGCGGATCTTCGTGGAGGGCGCGGCCACGGGCACCGGCCTTGACGCGTTGAAGAGCGCCGCGCGCGCCGGCCTGCAGGCCACAGGGCTCGTCTCCAGCCCAGAACGCGCCGCCTTCGTTGAAACCCAAGGCGCGGTCGGCGCCGTCAACCGCAAGGCGCCGGAACTCGCCCATCTGTTCACTCCTGTGCCGGAGGACCCCGAGGAAGCAAAAGCCTGGGAGGCCGCCGGCGCGCCGCTGCTGGAGGCCTATCGCGCGCTGAACGACGGCGCGTTGGCGGACTACGCGGTCTCCCACGCGGGCGAGCAGGCCTTCCCCCGCACGTTCCAGCTTCTGGCGGAGGACGGCGCGCTGGCCTTTTACGGCGCGTCCTCGGGGTATCACTTCACCTTTATGGGCAAGCCCGGCCGCGCGTCGGCTGAAGCGATGCTGCGCCGCGCCAACGCGCGTGGCGGGGAGGCGGCGCTGGTCTTCTACGGCCCGCGCAGCGCCGATCTCGCCGATCCCATGGGCTTGGAAATGATCGAGGCGTTGCGCGCGATGGGCGCGCGCGCGGTCGTGGCGACCACGACGGACGGTCAGCGCGAGTTCGTCCAATCCCTCGGATTTGAGGACGCGGTGGCGGGCGTGGTGTCGCTGGAAGGCCTCGCCCGGCGGTTGGGCGAGGATTTTGACTGGCCCGCGACCATGCCCCGCTTGCCGGACGCCAAGGCCGACATCACAGCGTTCAAAACCGCGGTGCGCGCGTTCCAAGACAAGACGCTGAAGCCCTTCGGCGCGGCCGTCGGCAAGCTCCTGCGCTCGCCGGACAACCCCCGCGGCGCGCCCGACATTGTGCTTGAGCGCGCGGGCCACGACGCGCTGGGCGTCTCCACCGCCCTGGTGAAACCGTTCACGGGCCGCGTGATCTACGCCGAAGACCTCAGCGGCCGCCGCTTCAGCTTCTACGCGCCGCAGGTGTGGACGCGCCAACGCAAGATCCTGATGCCCACGGCCTCCATTCTCGGCACGCATTTGTGCAACGCTTACGAAGTCACCCGCATGAACGACATGATCGCCGCGGGGCTCTTGGACGTGACGGAGCCCACGGTCGCGTCGTGGGCGGAGCTGCCGGCCTGCCATCAGGCCATGTGGGACAACGTGCACCAAGGCGCGACCTACGTCGTGAACCACGCTTTGCCGGCTCTCGGGCTGCGCGGACGCGACGCGCTGTTTGAAGCCTGGGCGGCTGGCGACGCCGACCAGGCGGACACGCCACAGGCTGACGAGCCGCACAGCTAACGGACGCCACCGACGCTCAGGCGCGGGATGGAGGAACCGATGACGCAGGACCCCACGACTTTGGACTCCGACACGGCGGAGCCGAACGCCGACGCGCCCCAGGCGCCCGCCGCATCCGAAACACCCGCGGCGGCGGAGGCTGGGCGGCTGGCCGGCAAGGTCGCGCTGATCACCGGCGCGGCCGGCAATCTCGGCGGGTCGATTGTCAGGGCCTATCTTCGCGAGGGCGCGACGGTGGTCTTCTCCGGTCGTGATCAAGGCCGCCTGGACGCCGCGCGCGCGGCGGCCCTCGCCGCGATCGATGCGCCGGAGGCGCGCGCCGACACGCTGGTCATGGACGGCGGCGATCCGGCCGATGTCCGCGAGGGCGTCGCGCGCTTGCTTGAGACCCACAAGCGCCTGGACATCGTGGTGAACAACGCCGGCTCGGCCGGGCCGAAACAGTCCATCGCGAACATCCCGCTGACGAGGGCGGAGCTTGAGGCCCTCGAAGGGGAAACGGAGACCCTCGGCGACGCGTTGCGCAACATTTTGGGCGTGAGCTGGAACGTCACGCGGGCGGCCGCGCCGCACATGACGCCGGGCGGCTCGGTGGTCAACATCTCCACGGTGTTTTCGCGCACCCCCTATTACGGGCGGGCCGCGTATGTGACGCCGAAGGCGGCGCTGAACGCGTTGTCGGAGGCGATGGCCGCAGAGCTCGGCCCGCGGGGCATCCGGGTCAACACGATTTACCCCGGCCCGATCGAAAGCGACCGCATTCGCAACGCCTTTCGCGCCATGGACGGCCTGCGCGGCGACGCTGAGGGGACGACGGCCGCCGCGTTCACCGGTCTCATGGGGCTCGCGCGCAGCACGAACGGCGAGGCGCCCCAACACGTGTTTCCGCGTCCGGACGACATCGCGGAGGCGTGCGTGTTCCTCGGCGGGGCGGAGTCCGGCGCGCTCCACGCTCAGTCGTTAGACGTCACGCACGGGATGCGCGTGGCCATCGGCTCTCGATCGGCCTGCATCGCCCGGCCCAGCCTGCGGGTGGTCGACGCCGACGGCATGACCGTGCTGGTCGCCGCCGGCGAGCAGGTCGAGGACGCGCTGGCGATCGCGCGTGCGCAGGCGCGCGTCGGCGCGGATGTCATTTTGGGCTTTTCGCTTGAGGCCGACGTCCAAGCGGCCCGTTCGCTTATGGGCCGCGATGATGCGGACGCGCGGATCACCGCCCGACGTGTGGACCGCGCCGATCCTGCGGACCTGGAGCGGGCGCTCGCCGCCGGCGGTCGCGACGGGCAGGAGATCTCCAGCGCCATCATCTTGCCGGCCTACCGCGCCGGACGCCTCACCGGCCCCTTGCTGGAGGCGAGCGACGATGACGTGCGGGTGTTCTTGGAGCACGAGCTTGGCGGAGCGGTGGCGCTCGCGCGGGCGCTCACGCGCTATTGGCGCGGCCATGAGCGCTTGGGTCACGACCCGCGCTTTGTGTTCATGAGCAATGGCGCCGACGTCGCGGGCGACGCGTACGCCCGCTGTCTGGCCGAGGCGATGGAGCAGCTGACCCGCATCTGGCGCGACGAAATGGAGGTGGACGTCGCCCACGGCCGTGCGCCAAAGGCTGCGTGGGGCAATCAGGTTGTGCGGACCACCAACGCGGAGCCGGAAAACCTGGCCTTCGCCGCGGCGCAAGCCGCCAGCATTCTGTTCGCCGAACGGAAAATCCCGGACATCACGCTGAGGCTGCCGACGTCCATCGCGGACGCCACCGGCGCGCGGCGCGCCATCACGGGGCACTCGGAAAACCTCGCGGGTTTGCATCTCGGCAAAGTCGCGTTGATCACCGGCGGCAGCCGCGGCATCGGCGGTCAAATCGCGCGGCTGCTGGCGCTCTCCGGCGGCAAGGTCATGCTGACCGCCCGTGGTGAAGACGAATTGCGCGCGATGCGCGCGCACATCATCGAAGAACTGGAAGGCGTCGGCTATTCCGGCGCGGAGCGGCGGGTGCGGACGCTGGCGGGCGTGGACGTTGGCGATCCGCGCACCTTGCGCCGGGCCGTTGAGTCCACGCTCGAGGCGTTCGGACGCATCGACTATCTGATCAACAACGCCGGCGTCGCGGGCGCGGAGCAAATGGTGGTCGACATGGAGTTGGAGGATTGGCGGTTCACGCTCGACGCCAATCTGGTCTCCAACTACGCGCTGATGTCTGAAGTCACGCCGCTGATGAAGCAGCAAGGCTCCGGCTACGTCGTCAATGTGTCGTCCTACTTCGGGGGGGAGAAGTTCCTCGCCGTCGCCTATCCAAACCGCGCGGACTACGCCGTCTCCAAGTCCGGCCAACGCGCGATGGTGGAGAGCTTGTCGGAGTTCCTCGGCCCGGAGATCCAGCTCAACGCCATCGCGCCGGGACCCGTGGACGGCGATCGGCTCCAGGGCGTCGGCGGGCGTCCCGGCTTGTTCCAACGCCGGGCGCGGTTGATTCTCTTGAATCGGCGGCTCAACGCCGCCCACGCCGCGGTGGTCGCGGCCATTCGCTCAGGGATCGCGCCCAATGTGGCGCTCGCGCATCTCGCGCGAAACGACGCCGCGAGCCTGGCCGACGACGCGGCCGCGCCGGAGAGCCTGCGCGCCTTTGCCGAAGCGTGTCGCAAAGAAGGGGCGGGCGACTGCACCTGGGGCGATTACGCGTTGGACGACGACATCGCCTGGCGGCTTTTGCGCCGTCTCCAAACGGGCGGCTATGTGGGCGAGATGGCGCCCGACGGCGCGCCGGCGGAGGGCCGGTTTCTTGATCCGCGGGATTGGCGCGCCCGCGCGGGGGCGAGCTGGCTGGAGCGGCATCCGCCCGACGACGCGCCCTTCCTGCCGGCGGCCGAGATTGATCGCCAGGCCCGTAAGATTGGCGAGGGCGTGTTGTCCCTCCTCCACCTCGGCGCCATGCCGACGGAGACGGAAGTGGCGCTCGCGACGGTGTTTTTCCTGGCGGACCGTGCGGTCACCGGCGAGACGTTCATGCCGTCCGGCGGGCTTAATCTTGAGCGGTCCGTGACGGAGCGCGAGCTCTTCGGCAGCGCCAAGGCGGAGCGGGTCGCCTCCATGCGCGGCAAAAAGGTCTGGCTGATTGGCGAGCACCTGGCGCCGCACCTGTCGGAAGTCGCGCGCACCTTCATCGAGCAGGGCGACGCGGCCACAGTCGTGTTCATCACGCGCACGGCCGCCGCCGCCCAGGCCATGCTCGCCGAGCTTCAGGATCTGCCCGACAGCAAGCTGCAGACCTATGTCTGCGGCGGCGATCTGGAGACGGCGATGGACGACGCCCTGCGCCAGTACGGCCGGCCGACCACGATTGTCTCCACCCCGTTCGCGGATCTGCCGGACGTTTTGTTCGGCGCCCCGGGGCAAGATCGCCTCGATCCCGCGGGCTTCCGCGAGTTGATTGAGGACAATCTTACCCATCACTTCCGGGTGGCGCGCAAAGCGGTGTTGTTTGACGGCGCGCAGCTGGTGCTCGTCGCGCCGGACGTGCGCGCCGGGGCGCGCGCCCCGGCGTTTGCTCTCGCCAACATGATTAAGACCACGCTGCACGCCTTCACCGCCACGGTCGCGGTGGAGAGTGAGCGTCTAGTGCACGATGTCCCGGTGAACCAGATCAATCTCACCCGTCGCGCCCGGTCCGAGGAGCCGCGCAACGACGCGGAACGCGCAGAAGAGATCAAACGCTTCGCGCGGGCGGTGATGCTGGTGGGCGCGCCTTTGCCAGACGCTCAAGATTCGCGGTACCGTGCCAGGATCTACCGCGGCACCGCCACGACGGTGTAAAGGGTGTGGACGCCGCCGCCCTACGACAGCGCGGCGACGTCCACCTCCTCCCAGGCCAGCCCGCCCGCATAGCGTTTGAACGCGCGCCCTTCATCGGCGATGGCGATCAGATGCAGCCAATGGTTGTCGAACAGAGCGCGGACGTTCGCGTGTTTCTCCAGCACGCGGTTCATCGCGTCGACCGGCGCTTCGATCAGCGCGGTCAACCGCACCGGCTCGTGCATGAAACGCTCGCCGTCGTGGATGGACTGCATGGGCAGGCCCACGCGCAGGTCGCCCGCGTTGCCTTCCAGCACGCCAAGGCCCCCGACAACATTGTGCAGCGTCTTGTCGCCGCTGCCGAAGGCCTCGTTGTCGACGGTTGACCCATAGTATTGGAGCGAAATCCAGCTCGCCACGACCAAAGGCGCGGTCATGATCAACTCGAGGATCGATTCATCAGTGTCTTCGCGCCATTCATAGGAATGCAGGAAGGCCCGCCCGCCGAGATCCACGTCGCGGGTCCGCGCGCGCGGCGCGGCGATAAACGCCGCACAGCCCGCCAGACCCCATTCGGGACGGACTTGAGACCAATCCCGCCCGCGTTCGGCGATCCGCGCTTCCAAATCGCGCCCCTCGCGCAGGCCCAGCGACGGCGCGCGTTCGCGGCGCACCCGGTCGGAGGCCGCGGCGAAGTCGCGCTGGACCTGGGCGACGTCCTCGGCGTGGCTCGCGGGGATCGTCTCGACGTCCAACAGGGTCACGGAGTCATTCGTCGTGTCGTGCAAGCCGGCCACGAAGACCGTGTCGTCCGGCACGGGCTTGCCCTTGGCGGCGAGCCCGGCGCGCACATCCGGATCGTTGAGGATCTTGGCCGCGACGCGCGCGTTGGCGTCTCCGCTGTGGCCGCCGCAGGCGCCGCAGTCGAGGCCGGCCGCGTGGGGGTTGTTCGTCGTCGCCGCGCCGTGGCCGACCAAGACCACCAAACGCGCGACGTTCTGCGTCAAGGTCATGCCGGCGAGGGCCCCCTCCGCGACCGCCAACCGATCCGAAGGTTCAAGGCCGATGCTGCGGTCGCCCGTGCATTGCGGCGCGATGGACAAGTCCGCAATCCCAGGCTTTGGCGTGCGGATCGCTTTGGCCGCGTTGCGCGCCAGCGCGCCCGCGAAAGCCAGTCCCGCCGCCTCGACAAAGGCGAAGGAGGAGACCGCCGCGGTGCTGAAATTCTTCCACACGGCCTTGGCTTGCCGGTCGGCCTGGCCGGCGTCGTCGCCGCCGGCCTGGACGGCGAATTGGGGCTCAAGCAGCACGGGACACCGGGCCTCGCCGGCGCTGCCGCTGGTGTCTGCGGTCCCGACTTCGATGGCGGCGCCGAAGAAGCCGGCGAACCCGATCGTGGCGATCGCGGGATTGACGCCCTCCAACGCGCGCCGATAGCGCTCGGAACGGACGTCGATGCAGAACACGGCCTGCGCCGCCGGCCGCGCGGTCGCGTTGGCCGGCGAGGGAGCGGCATGGCGCGCGATCGCGCCGACCGTCCGTGCGCGATAGCTGGTTTCGTACGCCAGCTGGAGAATCTGATCCAACAAGGGCAGGCCGAACACGTCGCGGCTGGCCGCCATCTCCGCACACGCCGTGCTCCAGCGCGCATCCAGCGTGCTGCTGTGCAAGCGGTCCTGCAGCACGGCCTCCCACGCGATGCGCACCGCGAGCATCTCTGCGGCGAGATCCGGCGCGCCGCCGCGAAGCTCTTGGACCCAACCGCGATAACGGGCATAGCCCGCCCAACCGGAAATCGTGGCCAAAAGCCGATGGAAGTACGCCTGGCGCGCGTCCGATGGGATCGCAAGCCGGCGTGTCGCCTCCGCGATCGTGCCGGCGGCGTCTTCTGGCAGACGCGCCACCGCGGCGCGGAAGCCTTTGACGCCCATCACCTCCGGCGTGCGGTCGATCAGCGCTTCTTCGCGCCAGGCGGCGTAGGGAGCGAGATCGCGCCAGGGCGACCGCCAACCCGCTTGGCCTTCGTCGAAATACGCGCCCGCCCAGGCTGAGATGCGATCGCGCACCAGGCTCGACCAGTCGCGTCGGGTCACAGCGCTGGCGAAGTCCGCGAACGTCGCCAGCGGCGCGGGATCCGCAGCCGGTGCGGGCAAGCCGCGCCTGACGCCCGCGGCGTCCCAATGCTCTTGCGCGCCGAGTTCCTCGATCGCCGCGTCGATGTCCGCGTCGGTGATCCGTCCGTCGGCGAGCGCCTCGGCGTAGAACGACCGCGGCATCACCAAACGCGCGCCATGGGCGTTAGCGAGGGGGCCGGCGGCTTGCGCGAACGGGGTTTCGGTAAGGCCGAGGGCCGGGTTCACGGCCACGAAGCTGTTCAATGGCCACAGCGGCGCGATCCGCGAGGCGGCGGCCGTGGCGTCGGCCCGCACGACAGCCTCGGTGATTTCGCGCAGCGTCTCGGCGTCATCATCAGTGTACGGCGAGTCTGACGGCGCATTGCGGTTGTCGTTGGCGGTCTGAGCGTTCGCGCCGTCGAAGATCGGTTCGTCAAGGGACATAACGGGTCTCCAAAGCAGAGAGGACGCGGGCTAAGCGCGCGGGGCGGGGGTGGCGCGCAGACGCAGCGCCCCCACAAGGCGGTTAAAGAGCGCGTTGGCGTAGAAGCCGTTGGCGATGTGGACATAAAGCGCCCGGGCGAGCGGCCGGCCGCGGGCGGGGGCCAGGGCTTGCAGCACGATCGCGGCGGCAAACGCGGTCAGCACCCCGGCGAGCAGCGCCAGTCCGATGGGGCCGAGCGGCGTGGCCAGGGGGATGACCCCGCCCAAGAGAAAGGCGGTCGCGGCTTGCAGCGCGAAGTACACGATCGACGCAGCGGCCGAGAAACCGACCACGCGCAGGAGGACGGCCAGATTGTGGGCGCCGCGGGCCACCATCAGCGTGAGCCCCATCACAAACACCGCGCCAAGCCCGACCACCGCCGGCGCGCTCGCGAAGCTGTAGCCAAAGAGAACCGCGGCGCCGGCGAACGTCGCCATCGCCAAGGCCAGACCCACGACAAGCGCAAACGGATGGGCGGGGGCGACGGGGCTCGTCGACTTCACGGTCGCGGCCGCGCCTCCGGCCGACAAGAACGCGTGCGCCTTGTAGAGCGAGTGAGCGACGATGTGCAGCGTTGCGGGCGCGAACGCGCCAAGCCCGCACTGCAGAAGCATGAAGCCCATCTGGCCGACGGTTGAATAGGCGAGGGCGATTTTGATGCTGGGCTGGGTGAGCATCACCACGGAGCCGAACGCCGCCGTCACGCCGCCGATGATCACCAGAAGCTGGAGCGCCGGCGTGCTGAGCACCATGACGTCGGCGAAGCGGATCACCAGGAACCCGCCGGCGTTGATGACGCCAGCGTGGAGCAGAGCCGACACGGGCGTTGGCGTCTCCATCACCTCCGTCAGCCAGCCATGCGTTGGGAATTGCGCGGTCTTCAACGCCGCCGCCAGCGCAATCAAGATCGCTGCGATGCCCACCTGCACCGGGACGTCGCCCGTCTCCCGCGCCGCGGCGGCGGCCATGAACATGTCGCCCAGGCGCGCGGTGTCGAACGCTTGGATCAACAAGAACGCCGCCAGCACAAGCCCCGCATCGCCAAGGCGCGCCAGCGCGAACTTCTTCCGCGCCGCGAGTATCGCGCCGCGTCGGTCGGGGCGAAACACCAAAAGCGAGTGCAGGCTCAAGCTCATGGCGATCCACATCGTCGCCAGCTGGAACAAGCCGCCCGCCGTCACGAGCAAGATCACCGAGGCCAGCGTCAGTGCGAGGCGCGCGAAGAAGGCCGGCTGGCGCGGGTCGCCCGCCAGGTAATTCCGCGAGTATTGCAGGACGATCAACCCGACAAAGGTGACCAACGCGAACATAATCGCGCTGAAGGCGTCCAATCGGATGGCAAGCTCAACGCCCGCCACGCCGATCGCGGCGTCCGTCGTGCCCGACGCCAACGTCACGCCGAGACTCGCCAGTCCTACCGCGAAGGCGAGGACGCCCGCGCCGGTCGCGAGGCCGCGGGTGAAACGCGGCGCGGCGGCGGCCGACAGCGCGGTGACGAGAAACGCCAACGCGGTAATCACAGGGGCGCTGGCGATCAGGGGGACGTCCATGGCGGGCTCCGCGTCAAAATGTCACTCCACGCGAGCTTAGCCAGATGACGTCCTCCTAAAAAAATCCAATGATATGGAGCTTTCGTTCTGATAAATCGAACGAAGAGATGGGAGACGCCCCGTGCAGTCCCTGAATTTCAAGCACTTGCGCTACTTCTGGGCGGTCGCCCATGACGGCCGCCTCACGCACGCGGCCGAACGCCTCAACGTTTCGCAGTCGGCGTTGTCGGCGCAGATTCGCAAGCTGGAGGAGCGACTCGGCCACGCGCTGTTCGAACGGCGGGGCCGTCAGCTTGTGTTGACCGAGGCCGGGCGCGTGGCGCTGGAGCACGCCGACGTGATCTTCGCGACGGGCGCGGCCCTGACAGCCACGCTTGCCCGACGGGAAGAGGGCGAACGGCCAGCGCTGCGCGTGGGGGCGTTGGCGACGCTGTCGCGGAACTTCCAAGTCGAGTTTCTCCGCCCGCTGACGCTGGCGACGGGAGCGCGGCTCTCGGTGCGCTCGGGCGGTTTGAACGAGTTGCTGCCGCTCTTGGAGACTCAAGGGCTCGACATCGTGCTGACCAACCAAGCCCCGTCACGCCGTGACGGCGGCCCGCCCTGGCGCGTGCACACCATTGCGGATCAGGCCGTGAGCTTGATCGGGCCGCCGCCGGAGGCCGGCGTCTCCACGCCTGCGGATCTGGCGGCGTTGTTGTCCGAGACGCCGCTGATTTTGCCGAGCGCCGGCACAAGCATGCGTGGCGCGTTTGACGCCTTCGCCGACCGGCTGGGCGTGCGCCCCAGCGTGTTTGCGGAAGCCGACGATATGGCGTTGATCCGGGTGTTGGCGCGCGAACGGGTGGCCCGCGCCGTGGTGCCGCCGATTGTCGTGCGCGACGAACTGGCGACGGGCGCGCTGGTTGAGCTCGCCGCGCTGCCGGAATTGCGCGAGACGTTTTACGCCGTCACCTTGCCGCGCCTTTTTCCCAATCCGTGGCTGGCGTTGCTGTTAGGAAAGGCGGATGTTGATGTCGTTGATGCGGGTTAGGCCGCCTGTGCGTCACCCTACACGCCGCAGACGCAAAGTGTTTGGGCCGTAGCGGCGTTACGGCCCAAACGAGAGCATGCTATTTCTTTTTGTTATTTTGATCTTGTTGGTACTTATAGCCCGCGTCATATTTTTGACGTGCTGCACTGCTCCACGTGTTGGTGTTGGCGGGGCCTTTTCCTTTCGACGCGTCGTTTTGACCCTGCTTGTAGTGATCGGCCATGTTCTTCGCCTCCTTTTCCTATGCCCCCAAGCTCATCATCAGATAGGAGCAAGGGCCTGACATGCAACCTGCGCGCGAAAAAACTCGTTGATCGCGCGGTGTGGCGACGTCCTCAACTCCGTCGCGCGTCGAGCTGGATCGGGCCGTCGGCGCGGCCGTGGATGAACTGATCCACATAGGGATTGCCGGAGTTCTCGATGATCGCGGCTTTGTCGCGCCAGATGATCCGCCCCTCGTAGATCATGGCGATGTCGTCGGCGATTTTGCGCGCGCTCGCCATGTCGTGGGTGATGGAGATGGCCGTCGCGCCAAGTTCTGTGACTTGAGCGCGAATGAGGTCGTTGATCACGTCCGCCGTGATGGGGTCGAGGCCCGTGGTCGGCTCGTCGAAGAAGATGATCTCAGGCTTGGCGGCGATCGCCCGGGCCAGGCCGACGCGCTTTTGCATGCCGCCGGAAAGCTCCGCCGGGTGCAGATCGGCGGTGGTCGGCGGCAAGTTGACCTTGCCGAGCGCCTCAATCGCGCGCTCACGCCCCTCGCGGCGGGACAGCCCGTCGGCGTTGATCAAGCGGAACGCGACGTTTTCCCAAATCTTCAAGCTGTCAAACAGCGCCCCGCCCTGGAAGAGCATGCCAAACTTGGCCATGCGCTCCTGGCGTTCTTTGTCGTTAAGGCTCGTGACGTCTTCGCCATCAACCAGGATTTCGCCCGAGTCAGGACGCAGCAAACCGAGAATGCATTTGATCGTGACGGACTTGCCGGTGCCCGAGCCGCCGATGATCACCAGCGATTGGCCCGCGGCCAGGTCGAAGTCCACGCCGTTGAGCACGCGCTTCGGTCCGAAGGCCTTTTTCAGACCGCGCACGCGGATTTTGGGAAGCGCGTCGCTCATGAGTCCAACAACACCGAGCCGAGAACGTAGTTGGCCGCGATGATCAAGATCATGGCCGACGCCACGGCGTTGGTGGTGGCGCGGCCCACGCCCTGCGCGCCGCCGCGGCTGGTGTAGCCGTGATAGCATCCCATCAGTGTCAGGAGGAGGCCGAACACGGCTGCTTTGATCAGCCCTGACATGACGTCGCCCGCGTCGATGGTGTCGTCCACGCGCTGGATGAACACCTCCCCGTTCAAGCCAGCCACCTGCGTTGCGATAATGTAGCCGCCCAACACGCCGATGATGTCCGCCACAATCACCAGCAGCGGCATCGCCACCAATCCCGCGACCACCCGCGGCGCGATCAGATACCGGTAGGGGCTGGTCGAAAGCGTGGTCAGCGCGTCGATCTGCTCGGTGACGCGCATGGTGCCGATCTCCGCGGCGATCGCAGCCGACACGCGCCCGGCCAACATCAGCGCCGCCAACACGGGGCCGAGCTCGCGGATGATCCCCAAGCCGATGACCGCGGGCAAGATCAAACCAAGTTGTGCTTGATCGGTGCCCGAGATGATGTTCAGCGCAAGCGATGCGCCGGTGAAAATCGCCGTCAATCCCACCACCGGCAGCGAGAAGTATCCGATGCGCATGAGCTGACGGGCGACTTGGCCGCCAAAGAAGGGCGGCGTGGCCGCCGCCGTCAGCGCGCGTGCCGCGAAGAGCGCGACCGCGCCGGCCGCCGCGGCCGTCGCGAGCACAAGGCCGCCCACGGAGCGCACGGGCGACAAGAGGACACCCACAACGTTCACGCCGCACCCCCGACATAGCGACGCACGCACCGCGGGCCGAGCCGTGTGAGAAACTCGTAGGAGATGGTGCCGGCCGCATCCGCCTGATCGTCGATCAGGGCGTCCGTGCCCAAGAACGCGACACGCGCGCCAGGGCGGGCGGCCTCGCCATGCCCAGTCACGTCGACGGTGATCAGATCCATGGAAATACGCCCCACAATTGGCGCTTTACGCCCCGCCAGCACCCCATAGCCTCCCGCGCTGGTCGCGCGCAAGAAACCGTCGGCATAGCCCAACGCCACCGTGGCGATCTGTGTCGGCGCGGTGGCGGCGTAGGTCGCGCCATAGCCGACGCTGTCGCCGGGCTCCACCGCGCGGACTTGCAGGATCGGCGCGTCCACAGTGACCACCGGCTTCAGCTGCGGTGCATCCGGGCGCTCAGGATCGTCGAAGGGCCGGCCCCCATAGAGCGCCACACCGGGCCGTGTGATGTCGAAGGCGTAGGTCTCGCCCAAAAACACGCCCGCTGAATTGGCCAGGCTCAGCTTTGCCCCTGGCGCGAGCGCGCGTAAGCGCTCCGCGGCGCTGCAAAAGCGCGCGCGCTGCTGGTCGTTCAACGGGTGCTCGGGCGTCGCCCCGCAAGCCAGATGGCTCATGATCACCGTTGGCTCGGCGGCGATCAGGGCGTCGGGGTCCGCCAAGACGGCCTCGAGCTCCGCGGGCGCCAAGCCCAGCCGGTTCATCCCCGTGTCGACGTGGATGGTGGCGGGACCCGCCGCACGCCACTCGCTGCGCGCCGTCGCCCATCCGCGCACTTGCTCCGGCGTGTTGAGCACGGGCGTAAGGGCGTGAGCGCTGTAGGCCGCCTCCTCTCCGAGCATGAGGCCGTCGAGGATGTGGATCGCGGCGTCGTCGGGAACCGCACGCGCGGTCCGCAGCTCCACGCCTTCATCGGCGTTCGCGACAAAGAATTGCCGGCATCCCGCGGCGGCCAGCGCGCGCGCCACGGGAACAGCGCCGAGGCCGTAGCCGTCGGCCTTCACGGCCGCGCCGGTCTCCGCGCGGGGAGCTCCCCCCTGCAGCGTTCGGTAGTTGGCCGCCAACGCATCGAGATCGATGGTCAACTGCGGCCGCGCGCTGGTCGTCCGGGCCGCCGTCAGCGAAGGCGGCGTTGGCGGGGCGGGCGCGTCTGAGGCGAGGGGGGGAGCGTCGGGCGGGGTCACGATCCGAAACTAGGGCGAAACGCCTTGCGTGAGTATCACCAATCGCCGCGGCGACGGCACGGTTCGAAACGCCGTGCGGCGGTCGGCGCTCAGAACGACCAGGACACCCCGCCGCCGGCCCAGACTTCCGCGTCATCGACGTCAGGCGTGCGGCCGTCGCGGAACCGCGCCGCCACAAGCTCCTCGGTCAAGCTTGAGGCGCGCACGCCGACAAAGGCCTCCACGCCGCCGAGAAAGTTGCGCACAACATCCGCACGGCCGCGCGCGTAGACGAAACTGTCCACGTCCGCCCCGCTGACATGGCCGATGTCCGCGGCGCCGCGCACCGCCAGCAAGAACGGCAAATCCACGCGCTCAAAGACGCCGGCTTGCACCGTCCACGCGTCGTTTTGGGTGTCGTAGAAGCCGTAGGCCGCGGGGCTGAGCGGAAGGTTGCCCATAAAGCCGGCGTAAAGCTCGACCCGGTCGTCGACGCGCAGCGCGGAGTTTTCCGAAAGATTGGCGGTCGCGGAGAGGCCGAGATCCAGCTCGCCCCGCCGTCCCAACCGCCGCAACGTTCCGCCGCTGGCCGTCAGCGCCGTCGTGGTGTCGTCAAAGCCGCTCGCCGCATCGTTGCGGATCCATTCAAGCGAGACGTCGGCGTAGTAATCGCCCAACGCCAGATCGCCGATCAGCGCGGCGGAAAAGTCGCCCAAACGCTGGCCGCGAAAGATGGCGTCTTGCTCCAGTTCGGCGCGGAGGGTGCGGCGAAAATCAAAGCCCCACGCGGGACTGGCGGCGGCGACCGACAAGGTGATCGCGGCGACGATGCGACCACAGCGACGAACCGATGGCGGCAAAAGGCCCATGGCGCGTCTCACTCCATCGCTCGCATCCTATGGCGCTGGTAGGCCGCGCCGCGCGCTCCCGTCAAGCGACGGGCGTTCCGCGCTTGTCGGAGGGCGCTACGCGTCGGCTTGCGCGGCCGCGATGGCGCCGTGGCAGTGCTTGTACTTTTTGCCGGAGCCGCAAGGGCACAATTCATTGCGGCCAACGCGGCCCCAGGTTTCCGGCCTGAGCGGGTCCCGCGGCGTTTTCGCGGCGGTGCGGGCGCTCGCAGCTGGCCGGGCCCGAGAGCGTCCGCCATTCGCCGTGACGTGATCCAACGGCGCCCGTCCGCTTCCGCCAACGCGTACGGCGGCGGGCGCGGCGTCGTGGCGCTCAATCGTGCCCTGGGGCGGTGTGAGTGGAGGCGGCGGCGGCGCGGCCTGTTGAACGCGCAGGCTCATGACCCGCCGCGTCACTTCCGCGCGCAAACCCGACAAGAGCGCCTCAAACAGAGCGAACGCTTCAGTTTTAAATTCGTTCAGCGGATCGCGCTGAGCGTAGCCGCGCAAATGGATCACCGAACGCAGATGATCCAGGTGTTGCAGATGCTCCCGCCAATGCATGTCGATGGTCTGCAGCAGGATTTGCTTCTCCACCAAGCGCATGCGCTCGGGCGTCGCTTCGGTGGTGCGCTTGGCGTGGGTTTCGTCGACCATGCGCGAGAGGCGGTCGATGATCTCCTCGTGAGCGATGCCTTCTTCCGCGGCCCATTCCTTGACGGGCGCCGCGACGCCCAACACCGCGCTCACCTCCTCGGTGAGTTCGGGAACGCTCCACTGATCCGCATACGCCTTCGCGGGGATGTGGCGCGCGACCATGTCGCCGATCAGCTCGGAGCGCATGTCGCGCAGCACTTCGGCGACGTCATTGGCGCTCATGAACTCGACGCGCTGCTCGAAGATCGCTTTGCGCTGGTCGTTGATGACGTTGTCGTACTTCAGCAGGTTCTTGCGGATTTCGAAGTTCCGCTGCTCAACCCGCTTTTGGGCGGTCTCCAGAGCCCGGCTCATCCAGGGGTGGACGATCGCCTCCCCCTCCTTCATGCCGAGACCCTTCATGATGGCGTTCATACGATCCGGCGCGAAGATGCGCATCAGATCATCGTCGACCGACACGAAGAACTTTGAGCGACCCGGGTCCCCCTGGCGACCGGTCCGACCGCGCAGCTGATTGTCGATCCGCCGGCTCTCGTGGCGTTCAGAGCCAATGACATAAAGCCCGCCCGCTTCGAGGGCCTGTTGGCGCTTCTGGGCGACGTCGCGTTCGATCGCGTCGCGCGCTTTGGCGAGCACATCGGCTTCCGGCGGTTCGCCGCGACGCTTTTCGGCCTCGGCGGTCCATTCCGCCAAGCGCATCTCGACATTGCCGCCGAGCTGAATGTCGGTGCCGCGTCCGGCCATGTTCGTGGCGATCGTGACCGCACCCGGCACGCCGGCCTGGGCGACGATCGCCGCCTCTTGCTCGTGATAGCGGGCGTTGAGCACCTGATGGGGGATCTTCGCCTTCTTCAGGAGCTTCGAAAGCTCCTCAGACTTTTCGATCGACACGGTGCCCACCAGCATGGGCTGACTGGTGGCGTGGCGGTCTTTGATTTCCGCCAGGATCGCGGCGTTTTTCTCCGCAGCGGTCCGGTAAATCTCATCTTCTTCGTCGATCCGCTGGACGGGGCGGTTGGTGGGGATCTCCACCACGCTCAAGCCGTAAATCTCCCCGAACTCGGAAGCTTCGGTCGCGGCGGTCCCGGTCATGCCCCCAAGCTTCTTGTAGAGGCGGAAGAAGTTCTGGAATGTGATCGAGGCGAGCGTCACGTTTTCCGGCTGGATCGTTACGCCTTCTTTGGCTTCGATGGCTTGATGGAGCCCTTCGGACAGGCGCCGCCCTTCCATCATCCGGCCGGTAAATTCGTCGATCAGCACCACCGCGTCGTTACGGACGATGTAATCCTTGTCGCGGCGGAACAGTTTGCGCGCGCGCAACGCCTGATTCAAATGATGGACGACCGAGACGTTGGCGATGTCATACAAGCCGCTTTCGGTGATCAGCTCATGCTCAAGGAGGATGCGTTCGGCGTTTTCGTTGCCGTCCTCCGTCAGAGAGACGGAACGTTGTTTCTCGTCAATCTCGTAGTCGTCGTCGTGCAGATTGGGGATGACGGCGTCGATCGTGCGATAAAAATCAGAACGGTCGTCGGTCGGACCGGAAATAATCAAGGGCGTGCGCGCTTCGTCGACCAAGATGGAGTCCACCTCGTCGACGATCGCAAAGTGGTGGCCCCGCTGCGCCATATCGTCGAGCGCGTACTTCATGTTGTCGCGCAAGTAATCAAAGCCGAATTCGTTGTTGGTGCCGTAGGTCACGTCCGCGGCGTAGGCTTCTTTGCGCTGAATGTCGGTGAGGCCGTGCACGATACAGCCGACCTCGAGACCTAAGAACCGGTACACCCGGCCCATCCACTCCGCGTCGCGACGGGCCAGATAGTCGTTCACGGTGATGACGTGGACGCCTTTGCCTTGCAGCGCGTTGAGATAGACCGGCAACGTCGCGACCAACGTCTTGCCCTCGCCGGTGCGCATCTCCGCGATGTCGCCCTCGTGCAAGACGATGCCGCCGATCAGCTGAACGTCGTAATGGCGTTGATTGAGCGTGCGCTTCGCCGCTTCGCGCACCACCGCGAACGCCGGCTCCAGGAGCGAGTCCAAGCTCTCGCCCGCCGCCACGCGTTCCTTAAATTGGACAGTTTTGGCCCGCAGTTCGCTGTCGGTGAGCGCTTCAAACTCGCTCTCCAACGCGTTGATCCGTTGAACCCGCGGTTGGTGCTTGCGCACCTGCCGATCATTGGAGGATCCAAACAACTTCTGCGCCAGTTGGAGCATGAACGGGGCTTTCGTATCTCGCAGCGCCGGGCGTGGCGTGGGGTTCCGGTCGTCAAGGGGGAGCAAAGCACAAAACGCGCCTCGACAGGACCGCCGCCGTCACTTAAGGACGCGGTCTCGGTGAGTCAACGCGAGCCGGCGTGTGTTCCGCCAGGCGTGCGGGCCGTGACGGGCCGCCTAGAGCTTGCGTTCAGAATTGCGGCGATGACGGATGGCTTGCGGGAGGACGCGGGCCCGCGCTGGTTTCGAACCGCGCCGCGAATGCGCACACGACGCGCACGATCTTAGGTGGGTGATATGCGTGGACTGCGTTTGTTAACCGGCGTCGTCGCCGCGGCTGTTCTGGGACTGGGCGGGTGCGGCGCGCCAGAAGGGGACGCCGAAGTGGATCCCTTTGGCGCGGCCGTCGTGCGCATCGGCGACGCGGTCGCGGCGGAGGTGAACGGCACGCCGATTTACGTCTCCGATGTGCGCCGCGCCGGCGTCGACATGGAGATGGTGGAGGCTTCAGAGCCCCTCGATCCCAGCGGCGACCGCTTCGCTTACGTCTTGGATTGGCTGATCCAACGGCGGCTGTTGGCGCTTGAGGCGCGCCGCCGCGGCCTCAATCAAACCCAGGAGGCGCGCCGACGTCTGGCCGTCGCGCAAGAGGCGATCCTCTACGACATCCTCGTGGAGACGGTGGAGGACGACGCCGTCACCGAAGAAGCGCTGCGCAAGTTTTATCAAGAGCGTCTGCAATTCCCCCCAGGCGAAGAGGTGCGCGCGCGTTTGATCGTCACCAGCACCTTGGCGGAGGCTGAGGCCATCGCCGAACGCGCCCGGGTCGAGGACGCCGACTTCGCGCAACTGGCCCTGGAAAACTCCACGCACGACGCCACTCGGCTGGAGGGCGGCGACCTCGGTTATTTCGGTCGCCAGGAGCTGCCGGTGGAGGAGATCGAAACCGTCGCGTTCGCGACCGGCGTGGGGCAGGTCTCTGATCCGTTCCGCAGTCGGTTTGGCTGGCATGTCTTGAAGGTCGAGGATCGGCGCGAGCGGGATCACCGCACGTTCGAGGAGCTGCGGCCGCAGCTGGCCCAATGGCTGCGGAATGAGGCGCGGGCGCAGCTGATCGAAACGCTGACCGACCCGGCGCGCGTCGGCGTGACGCGGTTCATCGGCGCCAGCGGCGGCGTGGCGCCCAACGCAACGTTCGAGGAACAGCGGCCCGGATCCTCCGGCGCTTTGGATCAAACCGCCGGCGCCACCGCGGCCGCAACGCCGTGACCTTGGCCGCGGGCGGTCGGGTTCCGCTGCTGGTGGCCGCCGCGGCGCTGTTAGACGCCGACGGGCGCGTGCTGCTCGCGCAACGCCCGGTTCACAAAACCCATGGCGGCCTGTGGGAGTTCCCCGGCGGCAAGATCGAGCCGGGCGAAACGCCGGAGGCCGGGCTCATTCGCGAGTTGCGTGAAGAGCTGGGCGTCGAGCCGTGTCCCACGTGTTTGGAGCCGTTCGCCTTCGCCTCAAGCGCCATTCATCGAACCGCGCGCGCGATGCGGGGCGAGCCCGCGGGCGCGGATGACGCGTCCGTCGACATCGTGCTGCTGCTTTACGCCTGCCGCCGCTGGGACGGGATCGCGGAGGGCCGCGAGGGCCAGGCAATCGTGTGGCTGCCGCGCGAGAGACTGCACGAGCGGCCGATGCCCGCGCTCGATCGCGAGCTGGCGGCCGCGGTGCGCGAGCGCCTGCGCGGCGTGCGCGTGGTGTAGCCGCCTGGCTGCGTCACCGCCCGGCCTTTTCGCCCGCCGAACGCTCCTCAACCCCTAAGGCGTCCGCAAGGCGCGCTTGGGCCGCGCCGGGTCGGAGCGGTTTTTGTTGGGAGGCGTGGGGCGCCCAGCCGGTCGCCCAGACAATCTCAAACGTCGCGCGGACCTTGCCGTCGGGATCGGCGAAACGCGCGTGATACTCCTCGGCCATGCGAAGCAGGAGGCCCCGCGTGAGGGGGCGTCGACTGCGCGCGGTCATCGCGGCGGTCTCGCCCATCGCGCGCAGGTCCCGCAAGAGATCCAGCGGCGTGGCGTACCGGACCGTCAGGCGGTCCACATCCGACACAGGCAGCGCGAACCCCGCGCGCTGCAGCAGGCCCGCCAGATCAAGCGCGTCCGCAAAGGGGGCCACCCGCAATCCCGCGCCGCCCGACGCCGCCTCCGCCGCCAGCAGGCTGGCGCGCAACTCTGTTAGCGTCGCGCCGCCAAACAGCGCGCCGACAAAAAGGCCGTCGGGGCGCAACGCGCGGCGGATTTGCACGAGCGCGCCGGGCAAATCATTGACCGCGTGAAGCGACAAAACGCTGGCGATCAACGCCAAGCGCCCCTCCGCCAAGGGCGAACGCTCCTCGTCGGCGGCACACCGCGGTCCGCCGTCGCCGGCTTGCAACGCCAGCCCAAGATCCGCCGACGCCAACCACGGAATCTGGGCCTGAACCGTGGGATCCGCCGCCCGCGCGCGCGCCAGCGCGTCGCCGCCGCCCCACGCGACGGCCTCGGGAAACACCCGCGTGATCGGCGCCAAGCGTTCCACCAGCGCGCGCGCGACATGGTCCTGCAAGAAGGTCGCGCTCGCGTCGGCGTGGGAGACCGCGGCGCGCCGTGCGCGTTCGCGGCGCTGGCGCACCAGCGCGCGATCGAACACCATGGGCGGCGGGTCGCCGGCGGTGTTCGGCGGAGGGGAGGCGTCAGGCATGCGCCGGATATGGGATGACGAGGCCGAGCCGGCGAGCCGCGACAGTTCGGCCGTCCTGATCGACGGCGTCGCTCGCGCGCGGCGCTGGGCCGCGCACGGCGTTCGCGCCGTGGTCGATGTTGTCCTGCCGCCGGCGTGTCTGATCACGGACCAGCGCGTGGACGCGCCGGGGCGTGTGGCCGCGCCGGCCTGGTCGCGTTTGTCCTTCGTGACCGCGCCGCAATGCGCGCGCTGCGGGACGCCGTTCGCTTACGATTTTGGGCCGGAAACCCAGTGCGGCCCGTGCCTGGCGCGTCCGCCGGCCTTCGACAGCGCGCGCGCGGCGCTGGTCTATGACGACGAAAGCCGGCCGCTTGTTCTGGGCTTCAAGCACGGCGGGCGGGTCGATGGTCTGCCGGCGTTCGCGGGATGGATGACCGCCGCGATCGGCGCGGCGTGCGTGGCGGATGTGGTGGTGCCAACGCCGCTTCACGCGGGGCGTCTTCGCGCCCGCCGGTTCAACCAAGCCGCCCTCCTGGCCCACGCGCTGGCGCGCCGGTTGGAGCGGCCGTTCGACGCGGACGGCCTCGCGCGGGTCAAGCCGACGGCGAGCCAAGGCGGGCTGTCGGCGTCGGGCCGGCGGCGCAACGTGGCGGGGGCTTTTCGCGTTCGGGAGCGGGCGCGGTTTGCCGGGGCGCGCGTTCTGCTGGTGGACGACGTGTTCACCACCGGAGCCACGGCGGAGGCCGCGACGCGCGCCTTGAAGCGGGCCGGCGCGGCCCGCGTCGACGTGGTGAGCCTGGCGCGCGTTGTGCGACTCACCGACCCAACTACATTGTGAGAGAGGAGAGCGCCATGAGCCCCGTGACGATCTACACAAAGCCGTTTTGCCCCTTTTGCATGCGCGCGATGTTCCTGCTGCGCAACAAGGGCGCGGACGTGACCGAGATCGCAAACGCCCACGTTCCCAAGGTGCGCGAGGAAATGCGTCAGCGCGCCCATGGCGCCGACACGTTCCCGCAGATTTTCATCGGCGATCGGCACATCGGCGGTTGCGACGATTTGCTGGCGCTGGAACGCCGCGGCGATCTGGACGCGCTGCTCGCCGGTGACGCGGCCTGATGGCGATCGCTGGCCACACGCCCGAGCCGGAGCACTCTCGGATGGTCCCGATCGCGTTGGTGCAAATGCGCAGCGGCGTGGAGCCCGTCGCAAACGCGGACGCGGCCGAAGCGCTGATCCGTACGGCCGCGGCGGCCGGGGCGCGGCTGATCGCGACGCCAGAAGCCACAAACATCGTGCAGCGTGACGGTGACGCGCTGCGCGCGGTGGTCGTGCCCGCGGCTGATGACGTCGTCTACCAGCGGCTTGCGGCCCTCGCGCGCGAGCTGGGCGTGTGGATCCTGGCCGGATCGCTGATGGTGCGTGCGGACGACGGGGGCGTGGCGAACCGCGCTCATGTGTTCGACGCGGCGGGCGCCTTGGCGGCGTCCTACGACAAAATCCATCTCTTTGACGTCATCCTGAGCGGCCGGGAATCCTACGCGGAATCGAACACGGTCAGCCGCGGCGATCGCGCGGTGTTGACCTCCTCGCCCGTCGGGCCGTTGGGGCTGACGGTGTGTTATGATCTGCGCTTTCCGCAGCTCTATCGGGCCCTTGCGCAAGCGGGCGCTTGCGTGATCGCCGCGCCGGCCGCCTTCACCCGCCACACCGGCCGCGCGCATTGGGAGCTTTTGGTGCGCGCGCGTGCGGTGGAGACCGGCGCGTTCGTCCTTGCGCCTGCGCAAGGCGGCGTTCATGAGGACGGCCGCGCGACCTGGGGCCGGTCCATGGTGGCCGACCCCTGGGGGGAGGTGGTGGCGAAGCTGGATCACGACGAGCCGGGCGTGCTGACGGCCCAGCTCGACCTCGCGGCTGTGGCGCGCACGCGCGGCAAAATCCCAAGCTTGCAGCACGATCAGAGCTTTGTGGCGCCGGAGCCCTTGGCGCAATCGGACGCCGAAGACAGCGCAACCCCAGCGGCGGCGTCATGATCCGATACGCGTTGCGCTGCGGCCTCAACCACGAGTTTGAGGCCTGGTTCGCAAGCTCCGCCGCCTACGACGACCAGAGCGCGCAAGGCCTGGTGGAATGTCCGATCTGCGGTGACCGTAACGTGCGCAAGCAAATCATGGCGCCGGCGCTGGCGAAGGGCGCCCGCCCGCCGGCGGGCGCGGAGACGCCAAAGCCGCCCGCTCCGGCGGGATCGGCAGCCCAGCCGCCGTCTTCGCCGCCGTCATCCCCGCCGCCGCCATCCACCCACGCGCCCAATGACGCCGAGGTCGCCGCCCGCCAAACCGCGTTCGCGGAGTTGGCCGGCCGGGTGCGCGACTACATTGCCCAGACCCATGATTATGTGGGAGATCGGTTTTCAGAGGAGGCGCGCGCTATGCATGATGGCGCGCGGGAGCATCGACCGATCTATGGCGAAGCCACGGCCGAGGAGGCGCGCGCGTTGAAGGAGGAGGGCGCGCCCGTGGCGCCGCTGCCGTCGGTGTTTGCCCCAACTCCGCCCAAAAAACTCAACTAAGTGCGAACGAGCACAAATCGGGAGGTGGGACGCGCGAACGCGTCGACCAGCGTCCACCCCAGTTCTGTCGGAGGTGTGCCATGCCGGCTCGCGCGGCGTTTGTGGATCTTAGAGTTATGCTGGCGGCGGGGGCCGCGGCGCTCGCAGCCCCGGTCGCGGCGTCAGCCTTTGACGCCACGGTGTGGGAGCGGGACGCCACCCTGATCGAAAAGGGCGTGCTGGCGCCGGTGGACGATGAGTTCCTGCGGTCCAAAGGCGTGGAGACCTGGCAGGAGTATCACGCCGCGTTTCGCGCGGGGCTCCAACGGTTCGACACCGTTGTGGACCAGCGCTCCTACCAGATCTTGGAAGAAGTCGCCCGGCAAATGCAGGACGACTTCGAGACGTTCCCCGAGGAGGAGCGCTGGCAAGACGCCAGTTACTACATTCGCACGAAGCTGGTCCTGACGTCGTTTATTCTCAAAATCAGCAATCCGTGAGGTTACGCGGCGTCGGGGCGTGTGGCGGTCACCATGTAGTTGACCGCCGAATCCCGGCTCAGCGACCACCGGTCGAGCAACGGGTTGAAGCTCACCCCCACGGGCGGCTCAACGCGCAGCGGCGGCGTCAGCGCGCGGCGGATTTCTTCCGGCCGCACCAGCTTCTCGAACTGATGCGTGCCGCGCGGCAGCCAGCCCAACACATACTCCGCCCCGACAATCGCCAACGCGAACGCTTTGGGCGTGCGGTTGATGGTCGCGATGATCATCACGCCTCCGGGCGCCAGCATCGCGGCCGAGGCCTTCAAGAACGCGTCGACATCCGCGACGTGCTCCACGACCTCCAAGTTCAAGATGATGTCGAACGGCGCTTCGCCGGCCGCCGGCAGCTGCTCCACCGCGCCATGACGATAGTCGATGGTCAGACCAACGCTTTGGGCGTGGGTGAGGGCGGTCTTCACATTCCGCTCCGCCGCGTCGAGGCCCACCACCTGCGCGCCGAGCCGCGTCATCGGCTCGCTCACCAAGCCGCCGCCGCAGCCAATGTCCAAGAGGCGCAGGCCTTCGAACGGCCGCTTCGCGTGGGGATCGAGCCCGCGGTGGGCGCACACCGTGTCGCGGATGAACGCCAGCCGGACCGGATTGAACACGTGCAGCGGTCGGAACTTGCCCTTGGGATCCCACCATTCGTCGGCGATGGCGGAGAACTTGGCGATCTCCGAGGGGTCCACGCTCGCCGAGCGCAGCGTGTCGGGCGCAGCCGCCATCGCCATGGGATCTCCTTTCGCGTGTCATCATCGCAAGGGTTGCGCGGTATCACCCTCTCGCAGGGTAGAATATGGGCGCGGCGCGGCTCGGGTCGAGCGGGGACGGCGTCCCACGGTCGAGACGTGTGGGCGGGCGCGCGGCGGAGGACGGCGCAATGACGCGGGTGGTGATGAAGTTCGGCGGAACGTCCGTGGGCGACCCGGAGCGCATCGCGCGTGTGGCGCGGATCGTGGCCGCCGCCGCGAAGACCCAGCCCGCGCCGGGCGCCGGCGTGGCGGTCGTCGTGTCGGCTATGGCGGGCGAGACGGACCGCCTTGTCGGGCTGACCGAGGCCGTCGCGCCCCAGGCCCATGCCCGTGACGGCGACGAGTATGACGCGGTCGTCGCCGCGGGCGAGCAGGTGAGCGCCGGGCTCTTGGCGTTGGCGCTGCGCCGGCTCGGCGCGCCGGCGCGGTCGTGGCTAGGGTGGCAGGCGGGCGTGGGCACAGACGCGAAACACGCCCGCGCGCGCATTACCGGCGTGAACGCCGAGACGCTCGGGCGCGCGGTGGACGGCGGGGAAATCGCAATCGTCGCCGGCTTTCAGGGCGTTGGGCCCGATGGGCGGGTCAGCACGCTAGGACGGGGCGGGTCAGACACAAGCGCCGTGGCCATGGCCGCCGCCCTCGGCGCGGCGCGGTGCGACATCTACACCGACGTCGATGGCGTCTACACGACCGATCCGCGCATTGAGAAGCGCGCGCGCCGGCTCGATAAGCTTTCCTTTGAGGAAATGTTGGAGATGGCGTCCCTCGGCGCGAAAGTGCTCCAGACCCGGGCGGTCCAGTTGGCGATGGCGCGGCGGGTGCCGATCCGGGTGCTGTCGAGTTTCGAGGAGCCGAACGATCACACGCCGCCCGTCGGCACCTTAGTGAGTGATGAGGACGCGAGCATGGAGCAACGTGTGGTCAGCGGCATCGCCTACACGCGCAATGAAGCGCGGGTGACGGTGATGGGCTTGCCCGACGTGCCGGGGTCGGCCGCGGGCGTGTTTTCACGCCTGACGGACGCCGGGGTGAATGTCGACATGATCCTGCAAAACCCCTCGCGCGAGGACGATAAAGCCAACCTTGCCTTCACCGTGGGGGAGGCGGATATGGCGCGCGCGGTTGCGGCCATCAGTGTCGATCAAGCCGCCTTGGGCTTCTCGGAGTTGAAAACGAAGACGGACCTGGCGAAAGTCTCTGTGGTGGGCGTTGGCATGCGCAGCCATGCCGGCGTCGCCCATATTATGTTCGCGGCCTTGGCGGAGCGTGGGATCTCCATCGAGGCGATCTCCACGTCGGAGATCAAGATTTCGGTGCTCGTGGCGGGCGAATATGTGGAGCTGGCGGTGCGCAGCCTCCACGCCGCTTATGGGCTTGATCGGGCCGACAGCGCGGGCCCGCGCGACTAATCAGACGTTGGGGCGGATGGCCGACACCCTTCCTTTCTCCACCGGCGTGCGCCGGTTGATGCGCGAGATCCGCGAGCTCATGGCCGCGCGCGCCGGCGCGCAAGAGCGGCTGGACCAGTTTGTGCGCGTGATCGCGGGCGGGCTGGAGGCTGACGTGTGTTCGGTCTATCTGCGCCGCGCCGCCGGGCAGATGGAGCTGTGCGCCACCCACGGTCTCGCGCCGGACGCGGTGCATCAGCTTTATCTGGCGCCGGGCGAAGGTCTTGTCGGTGCGGTCGCGCGGGCGTTGGCGCCGGTCAATGTCGATGACGCGCCCAATCATCCCGCCTTCTCATATCAGCCGGAGGTCGGCGAAGACGGCGTGGTGTCGTTTCTCGGCGCGCCGATTTTGCGCGGCGGACGGTTGCTGGGCGTGCTGACGCTGCAAAACCGGGCGTCGCGCCTCTATGACATGGACGAGGTCGAGACGCTGCAAACCGCCGCCATGGTTTTGGCGGAAGTCGTGGCCGATCCCGCCATTGCGGGCGAGCACACCCTCAGCGGGCTGGAGCTGCGTCCAAGCCGGGCCGAACGGCGCGTCGGCCGACGGATCGCGGACGGGGTCGCCATCGGACCCGCCGTGAAGCACGAGCCGCATGTGCCCGTCGCCCGGTTGATCGCCGACGACCCCGAAGCGGAAGCTGAGCGCGTGGAGCGCGCGGTGATGCGCTTGCGCGCCGCGGTCGACGCGTTGGTCAGCGGACGGGTGGCGCGGTTGGATGAGCCGCGCGAGGTGCTCGAAGCCTATCGCATGATCGCTCACGACCATGGCTGGCTGGAGCGCCTGCGGGACGCCGCCGTCTCGGGGCTCACGGCCGAAGCGGCCGTCGAGCGTGTGCGCAACGAGCATCGCGCCCGGCTGACGCAGACCCGCGACCCCTATCTCCGCGCGCGCTTGCACGACTTGGAAGACCTGGCCAACCGGCTCCTGCGCCATTTGGCGGAGGAGGACGGCGGCGTCATCGCGCCCTTGGAGTTGCCGCAGGACGCCATCTTGATCGCGCGGGACATGGGTCCGGCGGAGCTGTTGGAGCACGACGCCTCACGGCTCAAGGGCGTTGTGTTGGAGGAGGGCACGCCGAACAGCCACGCCGCGATTGTCGCGCGCGCGCTCGGCATCCCGATGGTGGGCCGTCTGGACGACGTTTTGGATCGGGTCGAGGACGGCGACACCGTCATCATTGATGGCGCGCGCGCGGAAGTGCATTTGCGGCCCAGCCCGGACGTGGTCGAGTCGTTCCACGCCAAAATCGCCTTGTCGGGCGAACAACGCGCCGAGTTCGAACGGCTGCGCGATCGGCCCGCGATCACGCGCGACGGCGTGCGCGTGTCGCTGTTGGTGAATGCGGGCCTCGCGGTTGATTTGCCCCAAATCGCGCGCACTGGCGCGGACGGCGTGGGCCTCTTCCGCACCGAATTCCAGTTCATGGTGGCGGACACCATGCCTCGCCTGGCGGAGCAGGCGGCGCTTTACCGTGCGGCGTTGGAGGCCGCGGGCGACGCCAAGCCGGTCGTGTTCCGCACGCTCGACCTCGGGGGCGATAAAATCCTGCCCTATGTGGAAAGCGACGAGGAGGAAAACCCGGCCCTTGGGTGGCGGGCGGTTCGCCTGGCGCTCGATCGGCCGGGGCTGATGCGCTACCAGCTGCGCGCGCTGGTGGACGCGGCGGCGGGGCGCACGCTGCGCGTGATGTTCCCCTTGGTGGCCACGGTGTCGGAGTTTCGCGAGGCCAAGACCCTCGTCGACGCTGAAGTGACCTGGGCGGCGCGCCGCGGGCGGCCGCGTCCGACCCATGTTGAGACGGGCGCGATGCTGGAGACCCCGGCGCTCGCGTTCCAACTCGACGCGCTCTTGACCGAAGCGGATTTCATTTCTGTCGGCGCGAACGATCTGATGCAGTTTTTCTTCGCGGCCGATCGCAATCACCCGAAGCTGGTGGAGCGGTATGATATTTTATCGCCGCCCGCACTGCGGTTCCTCGCGCAGATCAGCGAGAGCTGCTTGCGCGCCGGCGTGCCGATCACGGTCTGCGGCGAGGCGGCGGGCCGCCCCTTAGAGGCGATGGCGCTGATTGGTTTGGGGTTCACGCGCTTGTCCATGCCGCCCAACGGTATCGGCCCCGTAAAGCGGGCCATTTTGGACATGAACGCGCGGGCCGTGCGCGATCAGGTGCTGACCTTGGTCCAAGACCCCGACGCCGATGTGCGCGGCGCGCTGGAGGCGATGGCCGAACGCCTCGGCGTCGAGGCGTAAACGAGGCGTTTCGTCGACTTGCCGGCCGGCGACGAACACGCTTAAGCGTGATGAACGTGTGCAGTGCGTCACGGCCGTTTCGGCGCGACGTTTGCGAGGCGTTTGCCCATGGGCGTCAGAATGGAGCGTGGGTGTGACGGACTGGGCCATGGATGACGAACAGACCATTGGAGCGCGCCTGGCCGCGGCGCGCGCGGCCAGCGGTCTTAGCCTGCAAGATGTGGCGGACGCCACCCGCGTGCGGCTGGAGTTTCTCGAAGCCATTGAGGCTATGGACGACCGCAGCTTGCCGGAGCGTCCATATGTGCTCGGTTTCGTGCGCGCGTACGCGGCTCAGGTCGGGCTTGATCCCGAGGGCGCGGCGAAGGCGTACGCGGCACAGGGCCGGATGCGCCGACCGGCGACGCCGTCAGGGGTGAGTTATCCGCGCCCGGAGCCGGCGCGCCGCGCGGCCGTTCCGCCGGTCGCGGCTGCGGGCCTTTTGGGTCTGGCGGCGGCGGCGGCGCTATGGGCCGGCGCCGCGTGGGACGGCGGTCCGAGCGCGTCTGACGCCATCCCGCCGGTGCCGGAAGCGTTGCAAGCTTGGGTCGCGGCGGAGCCCGGGGCGCCGGAGGCTGCGCGCGCGATGGCGGCGCTCACCGCTCAGGATGGCCCCGTGATCACCTTGCGCGCCCGCATCCCGGTGTGGGTGGAGGTGACGGACGTCAATGGCGGCCGCGTCTTCGCGGCGGAGCTTCGCGCCGGTCAGGTCTTTCGCACGCCTCAACAGCCGGGCTTGGTCGTGGCCGCAGGCAATGGCGGCGGTGTCGAAGTGTATCGCGATGAGGCGCTGGTGGGTCACCTCGGCGAACCGGGGTTGCCGGTCACCGCTTGGCGCGTGGACGAAGTGCGGTTCCCCGCGCTGGCGACTCTGCGGGACCCGTCGCCGTAAGGGCGCCGGCGCGCTCAAAGCCGACCAGCGCCTTCAAACGCATGTGATCTCTGGGTATTGGCGCACTGAGCGTCATAAGCGTGCATTCTGCGTCGCCTCGGTGTAGAGGATGGGCGCTGCAGAACCGTGGAGGCCCGATTGATGTCGCAGTCCGTGTCCCTTGAGCCCGCGCCCGACCAGGCGTCAGACCTCCACGCCGCCGACACGCAGGCTCGCGCCGTGCGTCCGTGGCGGATGATTGATCGCCGCGTATGCCGCCAGATCATGGTGGGCGATGTGCCGGTGGGGGGAACCGCGCCGATTTCGGTCCAGTCCATGACGAACACGCCGACGGAGGACGCCGCGGCCACGATTGATCAGATCCGCCGGCTGGAAGAAGCGGGCGCGGACATTGTGCGCGTGTCGTGTCCGGACGTGGAATCGACGGCCGCCTTCAAAACGATTGCGCGCGAAGCGAACGTGCCGCTCGTGGCGGACATCCACTTCCACTACAAGCGCGGCATTGAAGCAGCCGAAGCCGGCGCGGCGTGCTTGCGGATCAATCCGGGCAACATCGGCTCCGCCGATCGCGTGCGCGACGTCGTCCAAGCGGCGAAGGATCATGGCTGCGCCATTCGCATCGGCGTCAACGCCGGCTCGCTCGAAAAGGAACTGCTCGAGCGCTATGGCGAGCCCTGTCCGGAGGCCATGGTGGAGAGCGCGCTCAACCACGCGCGCATCCTCCAGGACCACGACTTTCACGAGTTCAAGATTTCCGTCAAAGCGTCCGACGTGTTCCTGACCGTCGCGGCCTATCAGGCCTTGGCCGACGCCATCGATTGCCCGTTGCACTTGGGGGTGACAGAAGCCGGCGCGTTGCGCAGCGGCACGGTGAAGTCGTCCATTGGCTTGGGCATGCTGCTGTGGTCGGGCATCGGCGACACCATCCGGGTGTCGCTCTCCGCGGACCCGGTGGAGGAGATCAAAGTCGGCTTCGACATGTTGAAGTCGCTGGGCCTGCGGTCGCGTGGGGTCAACATCATCTCGTGTCCGTCATGCGCCCGTCAGGGCTTCGACGTGATCAAGACGGTGGAGAAGCTCGAGCAGCGGCTGGAGCACATTTCCGAGCCGATCTCGCTGTCGATCATCGGCTGCGTGGTCAACGGTCCGGGCGAAGCGCTGTTCACGGAGCTGGGCTTCACCGGCGGCGGCAAAGACGCGGGCATGATGTACGTCGCGGGCAAGCCGGACCACAAAGTCACCAATGACGAGATGGTGGATCACATCGTCGAGCTGGTGGAAGCCCGCGCGGGGAAGATGCGCGCCGAGCGGGAGGCGTCTAAACCCGCGGCGACGACCGTCGCCGCAGCGGAATAGCCCCCGCCGCGGACCATCAATCAGCGCATAATGAAAAGGGGCGACACACGCGTGTCGCCCCTTCGCATTGCTGATGTGGCCGTGGCTTAGCTGCCGCGCACCACCGTGCAGTACTTGCCGATCACGCCGAGGACGTTTTCGACTTCGTAGTCAACGCTGGTCACGCGGGTGATGCCGCCATTTTGCTTCGCGGTCTCGACGCTGGAGTCGCCCGTGGCCACGAGGCCGAGGATCGATTCCATGCAGGCGCGGCCTTCTTTGTCGCCGGCGCCGTCAGCCGCGGCGATCGGGAGCGAGCCTTCGGTGTAGAGCGCACCGTACGGGAACGGCGTGGCGCACGCCGTGGCGCTGAAAGCCAACGCGGCGACGGCCGCGAGTTTGGTCACAGTGGAGCGGGAAATATGCATAGGTGTTTCTCCTAAGAAGATGAAAGCGGAAGCGGGCAGGCCACCGACCTCGCCCTTAAAGGGCAAGTGTTATGAGATCATTAAACACAGGACGCCCCCGCGCCAGGACTGGCGCTCAAGTCATGGTCAGCCGCCAGATCATGGTCAACTTGAAAACACACGTCATCGGCGCCGTCGGCCGCAGGGCTGGGTGTGTGCAATCGTGAGGCGGCCGCTCAAAGCCTCTCGCCAAATTCAGCGAAAATCCGTATTGTCAAGATTGGTTCTAGGAGAAACGGGTACCGCAGGCCCGATCACCAGGAGAGTGTGTTGGTGGAGCATCGCACGGTCACCGCATGGATCGACAAACGCCTCGGCGCGCCTGACCGCGCCGCGCTCCAGGGACCGCGCGCGGCGTCTCGCGGCGGCGCGCGTCCAAGCCCGTTTCGCGCGCCGTCCGGCAGCGCGCGCCGCCCCTATGAGCCAACCCCCGACACCTGGCGGATGAGCGAGGTGTGGCCCGAGGGAGCGCCGGGGCCGGTGTATGAAATCGGGTTCGGCGGCCAGCCCGTCGCGCGGATGTGGCGCGACACCGATGATTGGCGGTTCGTCTTCCACACGCACGGCGAAATCGCGACGGATTTCCACGAGTTCTTCTACGTGGTGCGGTTGCTGTATGACCGTCTGGTCGCGCCGGAGACGCGCGCGCGGCTGGAGGCGTCGCGGCCCGCGGCGGCGGGCGATCGCCCCGTGCTTCCCGAAGGGCTCACGTCCCTCAGCCAGGACTATCGACGCGATCCCAACCGCCAAGCCACCGACGCCAAGAAAGCCGCCGGCTAGGCGTCGGCCCGCGCCGCCAGCGCGCGCCACACGCGCTCGAACGGTCCTTGACCGAAGCGGCGCCGCCAGATCGAGCACCCCGCCAGCAAAACCGCCCAGACCAGGGCGACGACCCCCATTTGGTCGAGCCGGTCCAGCCGCCCAAAGAGACCGAACCCCGGTGGCCCGAAGAACAGGACAAAGCCGATGAGCGTGCTGCCAAGGTAGGCCGACAACGCCATCCGCCCCACAGCCGCCAGCCCCCGGCGCAACGCGCCGCCTGGTCCGCCGGCGCACCAGGCGCACACCGCCGCGGCGTAGCCCAGCGCGCAGAGAGGCGCGGCTGCGTCCATCACGAGCCGCCACGGAATCCCTGCGGCGTAGTCAAAGCCCGCGCGGATCCGCTCCTGCGTCGCCCACGCGCTGACGGCGAGGCCAACGCCGCTCGCGAGCACGGCCAGCGCCGCCAGACGCGCCCGCGACGCCGCGCCGGAGAAGAAGCCTAGCTTCACCAGCGCCATGCCCGCCAACATGGCCGCAAGGAAGCGCGGCAGCAAAACCGTGACTTGGTAGAGCAACACCTCCGCGTTTAAGGCGGCGTGGGCGGGCCAGCGGGCGATGAGGTGGCTGCGGTAGATCGCTTCAAGCTCCGCCACCCGTTCCGCGGAAGGCGACCAGGACTCCGCGACAAACGCCGCGCGCCACTCCGGCGTTTCGGCCAGAAACAGCAGGTCCAGCAGAACCAAGACACCCAGGTAGAGCGCGAACAACGCCCCGGCCATCGCCAGGAGCGTGCGGGGACGGCGCGCCGTCGCAGCCGCGGCCAACCATCCCGCCACCGCATACGCCGCGAGAATGTCGCCGTGCCAAAACACAAACCCGTGGACCAAGCCGAACACCAACAGCCAGCGCAACCGCGCTCGATGACGGGCTTCGCGCGCGGCGTCCGGCGCGGACCCCAAGCTCAGAGCGAGGCCCGCCCCGAACAGGGTTGAGAAGATGGTCATGAACTTGGCCGCGAAGAGCGTTTGCTGCAGCCGCCAAACGGTTTGCCCCACGGCTCCGAAGTCTATGTGCGCGAGGGGGTTTTCGTACGCCTGAGGGATCATGGCGAACGCTTGGACGTTCATCACGAAGATCCCCAAAACCGCGACGCCGCGCAGCACGTCGAGGCTTTCCAGCCGCGTCGCGGGCGTCGCCGGCGGGGCGTCCGCAGCCTGGCGCTGATGGGTGAAAGGGGCGGGCTCGTTCACCGGTTTACTGTGTCCTAACGGCGACAAACGCGCGACCGGGCGGCCCATACGCGGCATACTGACGTCATGACCTACGATGATTTGAACACATCCGAGGGCGCGCGCGAGGATTTCGCCGCTTTGATTGACGCCTTTATGCCGCTGGCCAAGGGCCTCTTGCGGCGCGACGGCTCGTTCGTGCCCTTTGCAGGCTATCTCGACGGCGCTGGCGAGGCCCAGGGCCTTCAAGTGCAGCTGGACGACGATGAGCAGCCCGCGCCGAACGAAGTCGTCGACGCGCTGGAGGGCGCGTTGCGCGAGCGCGCCGCCGGCGAGGGGGTGAGAGCGGCCGTGATCTTCGCCGACATTCGTCTCAGGTCACGCGGCGAACCGGAAGCTGAGGCCATTCTCGGGCGGTTCGAGCATTGTGACGGTTCGGCGTTTCGGCTCTTTTTGCGCTACGCGACAGCTGGCGAGGGCGTTGTGGAGTTCCACGATCCGTCGGGGGCGCCGGAGGACCCTGCGGGCCTCACCAGCCGCCGCCACTGACGCCGGCTGGCGTGGCGCGGTGGCGTAGCGGCGTTGCGGTCCTTCAGATCGGAACAGACGTCGCAGAGGTGATCAAAAGTTGCCGAAGACCGCGGCGATTTTCTGTTTCAAAGTTCCCGCGCTGAACGGCTTGACGATGTAGTTATCCACACCCGCTTTTTGGGCCGCGGTGATGTGCGCCATTTTTGATTCCGCTGTCACCATAATGAATTTTTGGTGTTTGAGCGTTTCGTCGCTCCGCACCTGGCGCAACAGTTCATTGCCAGACATGCCGCTCATGTTCCAATCGGAAATCACCAAGCTGTAGCGTTCATAACGAAGCTTCTCGAGCGCGTCTTCGCCGCTCGGCGCGTCGTCGATATTGTTGAACCCCAGCTGGTTCAACAGAGTTCGGATGATGCGCACCATGGTTCGCTGGTCGTCGACCACCAGGATCCGCATGTTCATGTCAACAGCCATGGCTCGCCGTCTCGCGCAACGTGGGCCAAAGTGGCGGCGCGTGGGCGCGCCGGTTGTGTCGTGCGGGAGAGGCTACGCCGTGACGGCTAAGAACAGGTAACGTCCGAGGGGCTGCGTGGCGACTTCGGCGAGGCGGCGGGCGAACGCCGGCTGATGGGCGAGCGCGTGGCTCGCCGTTGAGGGCGAGGGTGAAGGTGGAACGTGTGCGCGTAGGCCAGACGGGGTCTGCTGGAGCGGGGGGCGCGCAGGCTGGCGGCGGGGCGTCTGTCGCGCTGGGCAATTTCGATGGGGTCCACCGTGGCCATCAATCGGTGTTGCACGCGGCGCGCGACGCCGCGCACGGGTCGGCCGCGCGGTGGGGTGCGGCCGTGTTCACACCGCATCCGCGCCGGTTTTTTCAACCTGACGCGGCGCCGTTTCGCCTGATGGGCGCGGAGCGGCGCGCCGTCACGCTGGCCGCCCTGGGTGTCGAGACGCTCTATGAGATCCCGTTTGACGCCGCCCTGGCCGGGATGGATGCGGAGGCGTTTGCAAAGCGGGTGTTGGTCGACGCCATGGGCGCCCACACCGTTGTCGTGGGCTTCGATTATCGGTTCGGGAAGGACCGCGCGGGCGACGCCGACGTGCTGAGCGCGCTTGGCCGCACGCTGGGCTTTGAGGTGCGCGTGCAACCGCAATTGTCGATCCATGGTGCGAAGTGCTCGTCCTCCGCCATTCGCGAGGCGTTGCGCGCGGGCGACGTGGAGCGCGCGGCGGCGTTGCTGACCCGTCCTTGGATTGTCGATGGCGTGGTGGAAAAGGGCGACCAGCGGGGCCGGCTTCTCGGGTTTCCCACCGCCAATGTCAGCCTGGCGGACTACGTCCGCCCGCGTTTTGGCGTTTACGCCGTGGAGGTGTGCGTCGAGGGCGAGGAGCACTGGCGGCCAGGCGTGGCCAACATCGGCGCACGCCCCACGGTGGGCGGAACTGAGGAGCGCATCGAAGCCCATTTGTTTGACTTTGACGGGGATCTCTATGGTCGGTCCGTGGCGGTGGCGACCCGCGCGTTTCTCCGCGATGAGCGCCGCTTTGACGGGCTCGACGCGCTGACGGCCCAGATCGCCGAGGACGCTGGCCAGGCGCGCGCCGTGTTGGCCGCCCGGGCGGAGGCGTGAGCGTGACGCGGCGTCGCGCGCTTGCAGCGCTTGTTGCGTGGGTCGCGTTGGCGGGGTGTTCCCGCGAGGTGCGGGAGGAGGATGTGTTCCTCGCATGGATGGCGGAGGGGACCTGGTTCACATTCCAAGACGCCGACGGACCGCTCTTCACCCGGAATCGGCCGAGGCCGGGCCTGTGGGACGCGACACGAACCACGTTCGAGGACGGCGTGATCGCCACGCCTGCGGGCGCCATGGCGTACCGTCTGGCGCGCCCCGCCGCAGGACCAGGGGCGGGGGGACCGCTCTTCGTGCATTGCGGGGGCAACGCCTTCGACATTCCCAACCATGGTGATCTCGCCGCGTGGACGATCATTCCCTATGGCGACGCGTTGTTGTGGGACTATCCCGGCTATGGCGGGAGCGAGGGCGCCGCGTCCGCCGCGACGTTGGAGACCGCTGCGCGCGCCGTGGCCGCGGCTGCGCCCCAGTTCAGGCGCGGCCCCGATCAGCGGATCGTCTTTATTGGCCATTCCCTGGGCGGTTTTGTCTGCGCGGCGATGGCCGCCGAAGCTCCGGAGGCCGACGGGATGATCTTTGAGGCCTCGGCGGCGAACGCCAACGTCGCTGTGGGCGGCGCGGTGCCCTGGGCTCTGCGTCCCTTTTTGCGCGTCACGCTGGCGCCGGAACTCGCCGCGTACGACAATGTCGCGGCCTTAAGCCGCCGCCGTGATTTGCCGGTTCTGGTTTTGTCGGCGCGCAAAGACCGGATCCTGCCGCGGCGTCTCAGCCGCGATCTCGCGGCGGAGTTGGAGGCGGCGGGCCATGCCGTCAGGTATGCGGAACTGCCGGACGCCACCCATTTCGACATCGGATTCCAGCCGGAGCTGGCCGCGATCATGGCGGACTTTCTGCGCGGGGCCGACCTTTAGCGCCCGCTGAGGGCTTCACGGATCGCCGCGAGGCGTTGGCGCTGGCGGCCGTCGGCGTCGAAGTTCGCCGGATCGAGCCAAGCCTCGAACGCCGCCCGCGCTTGTGGCCATTCGTGATCCAGCAACGAGAACCACGCCGTGTCCCGGTTGCGCCCGCGCACGACCAGGTCCTGGCGAAACACGCCCTCAAACGTGAAGCCCAACCGCTCGGCCGCGCGCTTGGAGGCGGCGTTGGCGTTGTCGCACTTCCACTCATAGCGGCGATAGCCGAGGTCCTCGAACACGTAGCGCGCCATCAGGACCATGGCCTCCGTGGCGGCGGGCGTCCGCTGCAGGGTGGGTGCGAACACGACAAAGCCGACCTCCACCGAGCCGTGCTCCGGGCGGATCCGCATATAGCTCGCCATGCCCAGCACCGAGCCGGCGAGGTCGAGCAGCACGTGGGTCCGCCAGGGATCCGGCCCGTCCTGGCGCGCGTCCACCAGACGCGAGAGCGCCGCGGCCGTCTCCGGTATCGTTTGTGACGCCAGATGCCGCCACAGGAGCGCGTTCTCCGGCCCGCCGATCGCGGCGAACAGGCCCGCGCCGTGCCGCGCGCTGTCCCAGGGCGCGACGACCACCGTGCGGCCTTCGGTCAACGGCAGCTCGGGGGCGGGGCGCGGGGTCCAGCCGGCCAACGTGGTCATCGGTGATAGGCCCTCCAGCGAGGAGACAAGACGCTGCGGTCGGCGGGCGGGCCGGACGCGGATGACACGACCCGCGGTTGCGGTTACATACGCGCCATGAGCGTGTTTGCGATACCTCCGCGTCTGCGAATTATCAGCCCGGCCGGCTGAGCCTGCTATCGGCCGGGCCGGGAACGGCGTATCCCTCCATTCGACATTTTGACCGGACGTTTCCATGACCGACGCTCACGCGCCCGCGGGTTCGACCGCGACATCGTCTTCCCCAAAGACGAAATCCAAAAAGGCCTCTCAACCGCCAGCGCCCCGTGCGGACGCGGCTGGCGGCCGTGATTACAAAGAAACGCTGTTCCTGCCGCAGACGGACTTTCCGATGCGCGCCGGCCTGCCCAAAAAGGAGCCGGAGCTCCTGGAACGTTGGGAGCGGCTGGGCCTCTATCATCGTTTGCGGGAGGAGAGCCGAGGGCGAGAGACTTTTATCCTTCATGACGGCCCGCCTTACGCCAACGGCCACCTCCACATCGGCCACGCGTTGAACAAGATCTTGAAGGACTTCGTGGTCCGCACCCGCCAAGTGCTGGGCTATGACAGCTCCTACGTGCCCGGCTGGGATTGCCACGGTCTTCCGATCGAATGGAAGGTCGAGGAGGCGTTCCGCGCCAAAGGCCGCAAGAAAGCCGACGTGCCGGCCGAGGAGTTCCGCGCCGCCTGTCGAGCCTACGCCGCGAAATGGGTGGACATCCAGCGGGAGGAGTTCAAGCGCCTGGGGGTCCTGGGCGATTGGGAGCGGCCTTATCTGACCATGGATTACGGGTCGGAGGCGGCGATCGTCCGTGAGTTCTTGAAGTTCGCGGAGAACGGCCTGTTGGTCCGCGGCTCCAAGCCGGTGATGTGGAGCCCGGTCGAGCAGACGGCTCTGGCGGAGGCGGAAGTCGAGTACGCGGACCACCAAAGCCACATGATCTGGGT
>CAZGLY010000002.1:0-135175 GCA_964526675.1 uncultured Caulobacterales bacterium | reverse complement strand
ATGTTCTTGACCTCGCCCTCGCGGACGTCGCCTTCCTTGAGGTTTTCGACGATTTCCTGGCTCTGTTCGGCCCGCGTTTCTTCCAGCACGGCGCGGCGCGAAACGACGATGTTGCCCCGGCGCTTGTCCATTTTCAGGATCTGGAACGGCTGCGGGATGTTCAGCAGCGGCGTGATATCCCGTACCGGACGGATATCGACCTGGGACCCCGGCAGGAACGCCACGGCGCCGTCGAGATCGACGGTAAAGCCGCCTTTGACGCGCCCGAAGATGACGCCCTGGGTCCGCTCATTGGCCTCATAGGCCTTCTCCAGGCGGATCCAGCTTTCCTCGCGGCGGGCCTTGTCGCGGCTGAGCACCGCTTCGCCGAGGGCATTCTCGACCCGGTCCAGATAAACTTCGACCTCATCGCCGACGCCCAACTCACACTCGCCGCCCGGCGGGGTGAATTCCTTGAGCGCCACCCGGCCCTCGGTCTTCAAGCCGACATCGACCACAGCCATGTCGTTCTCGATGGCAATCACCGTGCCTTTGACGACCTGGCCTTCTTCCAGGTCCGCGCCGCCGGGGCCGCCTTCGAACAGGGCGGCGAAGTCATCCGTGCTCGGCGTCAGTTCGGAACCGGCTTCGCCGGCCTGCTGCATCTCGCTCATAAAGTCTCCAAGGAACCGGCCGGGCCTTCTGGTCCGGTTCGATCGTCGGTTAAGGGTTCATCCTCAGGCCAGGCCGGCTCATGGCGCCGGCGCGACCCGTTCGAAAATGCCGCGAGGCACCGCACCGGACTAACCGGGCGGCCCCAAATGGCCCGTGCCGCTTGGAAAAACGGCACGCTGTTGCTTGCGATCTCTGATCCGAGTGGCGCCGGCGGGATGAATCGGGGGCAGGTTGAGATTTGGCACCGGCCCGAAGACCGTCCAGCATCGTGTGCACCGGATTGTGCCAGCCAACCCCGGATCCATCGCGCTGTGTCACGCTCAAACCCTACCCGGCCGAAGCAGGATGGGCCTATGCCGTGACGGTGACGCGCGATCTATCGCTGCGCGGCCTCAATCAGGGCACACGCGGTCCGGAATGCCGCTTCTATACTCAAATCAGTAGTATCGAGCAAGTGGGCGTCCGCCGCCGGCGTCAAAGGCGCCACCGCACGGGTGCTGTCGCGCTCGTCGCGCGCGCGCACCTCGGCCAGCACCGTCTCATAGGGCGTGCCGTCCCCGGCGGCCGCGAGTTCGCTATGACGGCGCCGGGCGCGTTCCTCCGCGCTGGCGGTCACGAACAGCTTTACCGGGGCGTCCGGGCAGATGACCGTGCCGACATCGCGCCCATCGAGCACGGCGCCCTTGGCCGGCATACCGTTCGACAAAACCGGCGGATGGGCTGCGAATGCGCGCTGATACGCCAGCAAGGCCTGACGCACGCCCGGATGGGCCGCCACCGCACTCGACGCCGCGCCGACCGTGGCCGTGCGCAGTGCCGCATCCGGCACGTCGTATTCGCCAATGGCCTCGGCCATCGCCGTTGCCTGATCCGGATCGGCCGGGTCCCCGCCGGCATCAATGACCAGATAGGCCACCTTGCGGTACAACGAGCCGGTATCCAGATAAGCCAGCGCATAATGCTCCGCCAACTGACGGGCCAGCGTTCCTTTACCGGCTGCCGCCGGACCGTCGATGGCAATCACCAGACCCATCACAGCGCCTCCAGAGGTTCGATCATCGCGCCCAGGCCGGTCATCAGCGGAACGAAATCGGGAAAGCTGGTCGCGATGGTGCTGGCGCCGGTCACGGTCACCGGCTCCCGGGCCCCCAGCCCCAGTGTCAGAAACGCCATGGCGATGCGATGATCCCCATGCGCATCGATCGTCGCGCCGCCCGTCACGCCGCCCGGTCCCCGGCCCTCGACCGCGAGCCAGTCCGGCCCCTCCTCCACCGTGACACCGCACGCCGTCAGCCCCGTCGCCATGACGGCCAGCCGGTCGGATTCCTTGACCCGTAATTCGCCAAGGCCATGCATGACCGTGCGTCCCTCCGCGAAGGCCGCCGCAACGGCAAGGGCCGGATATTCATCGATCATCGACGGCGCCCGCTCCGGCGGCACCTCGATGCCCTGAAGCGCGCGATCGAGCGCGACGGCCAGATCGGCCACGGGTTCGCCGCCACTCTCGCGCGCGGCCTCGGCCCGGATCTCGGCGCCCATCTCCCGCAGACTGACGATCAGCCCGGTGCGGTGCGGGTTCATCATCACATTCTCAAGCACCGCCCGGCCGCCGGGACGGATCAGCGTCGCGACCAGAGGGAACGCGGCGGAGCTTGGATCGCCGGGCACCTGGATCGGTACCGGCGCCAGTTCCGGCTGACCTTGAAGGGTGATCACGCATGCGCCGTTGCCGGCCGTCTCAACCGTCAGCCGCGCGCCCAGACGGGCCAGCATCCGCTCGGTGTGGTCGCGGGTCGCCACGGCCTCGATCACCGTCGTCTCGCCGGGCGCATGAAGACCGGCCAGAAGAACGGCCGACTTGACCTGCGCGCTCGGCACGGGGACCTCGTATCGGATCGGACGCAACGGATCGCCGCCGGTGATCGTGCCCGGCAGACGCCCGCCGTCCGCAAACGCCGCCTGCGCCCCCATCTCGATGAGCGGCGCCGTCACGCGGCCCATCGGCCGGGCGCGCAGCGAGGCATCCCCGGTGAGGAGTGCCGTGAACGGATGACCGGCCAGCACGCCCATCATCAGGCGCACCCCGGTGCCCGAATTGCCGAAATCAAGCACGTCCCCGGGCGCCCGAAGCCCCTGCACACCGCACCCCGCGATCCGCCAGGCCCCCGGCCCGGTGCGCACGACGCCCGCACCCAGGGCCTCCAGCGCGCGGGCCGTGCCGATGACGTCCTCGCCCTCCAAGAGTCCTGTGATCTCGGTCTCGCCGGCGGCCAGGGCGCCGAAAATCAGGGCGCGGTGGGAGATCGACTTGTCGCCCGGCAGCCGGCACCGGCCGGCTAGCGCGCCCGATGGCGCGGCCTTGAGGATATCGGCGGGACGGGCGGCGTCCGGCGATGCTGAGAGGGATGCTGAAATGGATGACACGGGGAACCCTTTCCGGCCTGACCGAACCGGCCCGATGGCCTGCATGGGGGAATCGCTGACTAAAGTCAGGTTCTGGCGCTCGCGATACTCTTTGACAGTATCGGCCGATCATGGCAATTGGGCGCCCTCTTTCCGGGGCTGGACGCCGGACCCGCGGTCCTCCGCGCCGCACACCGCCCAGCCCGGCCTGCGCAGCAAGGGAAATCAGCGCCGTGCCTAAAGCCGATCTTGGAACCAAGCGCGTCTGCCTGTCGTGCGGCGCGAAATTCTACGATCTCGACAAGCGTCCGATCGAATGCCCGAAATGTCATACGACCTTCGAGCTGGAAGCCTTCGCCAAACCCAAACGCCAGCGCAGCGCCAAAGCGGCCGCCGAGGCGGTTGCCGACAAGCCCGCGCGCAAGGGCAAGAAGGCCAAGGCCGAGGAGGAGGAAACGCCGGAAGACGAGGACATCGACGATGAGGAGGTCGATGACGAGGATGAGGATCTCGACGACGACGACGCGGATGATGACACAGACGTCGACGACGAAGACGACGACGAGGACGACGCCAAGGCCGGGCCCAAGAAAAAGAAAAAGAAGAAGCGCAAGAAGACCGTCGCCCCGGTGACCGAGGACGTCATCCCGGATCTCGGCGATGACGACGATGACGACACGGAAGACGAAACCGACGGGATGACGCTGATTGATGATGACGACACGGATGTCGGCGTGATCGATGACGACGATGATGACGGCGACGATCTGGGTAAGATCGTCGAGTCCGATGACGACGATGATGACCGGTAACCGCCCCTCGGCGGACCCGCGTCTTTTTTGTTGCGGGGCCCGCGGCGCCTCCTTAAGGTGCCGCTCCTGGTCATCGGATCGATCCCAACCTTGACGGACTGCGGGCTGTTGAAAGCGCCCGCTATCCGCTCAAACCGACCGGATTGCCTGATCTTTGAGGAGACAGGCATCGCCTGGAAGGGGCCGTAGCTCAGTTGGGAGAGCGCTACAATGGCATTGTAGAGGTCAGGGGTTCGATTCCCCTCGGCTCCACCATTTTCGTTTGCTTCCGCTCCGCGCGGGCGTCGCCCGTGCTCACATGAAGCGCGCTCAAGGCTGCGTTTTGTCTGCGTCCGGTCCGCTTGGCCCTGCGGGGCAAATGCCCACGCGAACTGCGCTCAAGGCTGCTTGCGGTCCCGTGTTTCCTTGTGCGGCTCGGTCTCGTTGCGCTCACGCATAATGCGCTTCATTCATGTGCGCAGCACAGGCGGGCTGATCTCCTTCGGTGGACCGAACGAAAAAAGGGCGGCCGCTCAGGACCGCCCCCTGTCAGACGATAAGGCATTCGGCCGCCGCCTGATCAGCGGCCCAGCACCTCCGGCAGCACCGCCACATAGCGCTCCACATCTTCGATGTAGCCCATGCTCACCCGCGACCAGGTCGTATAATCCTGATAGATACCGCGGATCATTACCCCCTTATCGGCCATTTTCTGCCGCACCTGCTCAGCATCTTCCGCAACATCAACATAGACGAAATTGGTCGCCGACGGCAGCGCGGTGAGACCCAGGCTTTTGGTCTGCGCAAGGACCATCTCCCGGGCCTCGACCACCTTCGCCTTCGAATAGGCTAGGAAGTCATGATCATTATAGGACGCCATGGCCGCCGCAAGCTGCGGCACCCCCATCCAGGACATGACATTTTGGCGGATGACCGCGGTCAACTCGGGCGGCGCGATGCTGTAGCCGACGCGTACGCCCGCCATGCCGTAAATCTTCGAGAATGTCCGGGCAATGATGACATTCTTCCCATCACGCACCAAGTCCATCATGGTGTTGGCATCCGGATCGTCGGTCAACTCGTTATAGGCTTCATCTACGAGAACCGGCGCCTTGGATTCCATGGCCAGGCAGAAGCTGCGCAACGCGGCCGGATCGAGAAGCTGGCCCGTCGGATTGTTCGGATTGGTGACATGCACAAGGCCGATCGTGTCATCGAAGGCGGCCTTCATCGCTTCAAGATCGACCGATAGATTAGGGCCCATGGGCGCCCGGATGATCTTGGCCCCCTGCGCCTCGGCATATTTCGCCGTGGTATCCCAGAACAGATCCGCACCGAGAATGTTCTTGCCGCCCTTGGTCCAGTTTTGAGCTATGGCGCACAAAACCTCGCCCGATCCGGTTCCCAGTGCCACATGGTCCGCCGTGACGCCGTTGCGTTCGGCGATCATCTCGATCAGGTAGGAACTGTCCGCGTAATAGCAGCCCTTGGAGGCCGTATCGGCCAGGGCCTGCCGCGCCGATGGCGCCGGACCATAGGGATTTTCATTCCGCGACAGGAGCGCAACGCCCTCCGCGGGACCGAATTTCGATGCAACCGATGCCACGGACGGCGCCGACGGTGTCGCTGCCCGCGCGCTTGTCGCCAGTCCGGCATTGGCCAGCACAGCCGCTCCGGCCATGCCTTGCATAAGATGACGACGGTTCAAATTGAGCTTCATCAGGAACTCCCTTGTTTCCCGGGGCCGAACCGCCGGCCCCTCTTCCTTCCGTAGGCGTTACACCGCCCCCTCGATCCGACAGGGACAATCCGTTGGCTCATGGCCGTCACGAATGATCCAAGCCGTCTGCGCCTCCCGTGCCATCTCTTGGGATGCGTACCAACTTTCGAAGAACATGATCGCCGAGGTGACCATCAAATAGCCGGCGAAGACCCGGCGCAGCACGACCCCATTGAGGCTGTGCGCCGCAGCGGCCCCCCAGGGAGCCGTGATCATTGTCATGGCCGATATCGCAACGAGCCCCAGGACATTGATGTATCCCAAGGACCCAAGCGGCAGATCCGGATTGTCCCACCCCATGATCGCAAAGCCAATCGCTCCGGGTACGGCGATGATGAATCCGACACCGGCCGAAGTCGCCACCGCCTGATGAATCGTCCGCCCCAGCATCGTCATGACCAGGACCGACAGCGTGCCACCGCCGATGCCGAGAAGCGATGACGAGAACCCGATAAAGACGGCACATGCCGCCATGATCACATGCTGCGGCATTTCCCGGCCCAGCGGCGACCCGGATGACGGGCCGAACATCATATGCAATGCCAGGAAGAACACGCCGATCGAGAACACGAGCCCCAACGTCAAGCCATTGATGGCAGAGGCCAGAAAGAGGCCGATAATAACGCCGCCGACAATCCACGGCGCCCACATTCTCAGTAGACTGAAATCGACCGCATCGCGCTTGGCGTGGGCATGAACCGAGCGCAGAGACGTGACAATGATCGTGGCCAAGGATGTCCCGATCGCCACATGAGCACGGGTTTCCACGTCGCCGCCAAGGATCGTCAGGACGCCAAAGAGGGCGGGCACAACGACGAAGCCGCCGCCGATCCCGAACATTCCGGCGAGGAATCCGGCCAAGAGTCCCGCCGCCATAAGCGACAGGACAAACAGATAATTGGCCTCGATCAAGGCCATCCAATCCGTACTCAGCCAATCCATGGTCAAAGTGTCAGCCCGCCTCTTAACGGCCAATCCTCGGACCAGGTGCCGCCGATCGAATGCACACTCATGGTCCGCACGATTTGTCCCTGCCAAGCCTTCTCGCACAAAAAAGGGCCGGGGGCGGTATAACCGCCCCCGGATCATGACTTAGAAGGTTGCAGTGGCCTTGACGTAGTAGAAGCCTCCCTGCCAATCGACGACCGAGTCCGAGCGATAGATTCGCCCGCAGCAGGTCTCGCCGATCTCACCTTCGTCCGGATAATTGTCGAACAGGTTTCGCACACCGGCGGCGATCTGATAGGTCTCATTCACCCGGTACGCAGCCTCCAGATCGACGAAGACTTCAGGCGAAAACTCCTGAATCTGGGTAACCGTTCCGCCGCCATTGGAATTCTCATAGCTGCCGAAATAGTTCAGCCGGGCCAGAAGCGACAGATCATTCAGGGTATGCTTGGCGGTGAACACGCCGCGCCAGTTGGGCAGACCGTTCTCAAAGTCGAACTGGTCTTCAGCGTTGAACAGATCCGTCACATTGCCGTCGAACTCGGTCTCGTTGTAGTTCACCGACGCCGTGAAATCGGTGCTGCCCCAGCTATCCCAATCGGTGCTGTACGTCACGACCAGATCCATACCGCGCGTTGTCGTATCGAAGGCATTGGTGAAGTAGAACACCCCGCCAATCGACTCCGCACCGCTGACGCCCGCATCGATCAGATTACCCCGGAAGCCCAGACAGCCTGCATCGAGTTCAGGCGTCGCCGGATCGCAATCATCCACCACCGTAATGGTCGAAATCGCATTGATCCGGTCGGTAAGATCGATCTGGTAGAAGTCGAGGGTCGCGGTAAAGCCGGCGAAGGATCCGGTCAGACCGACCGTGTAGTTGGTCGACTCCTCGGGTACGAGATCTTCCGCACCCAGAGCCTGCGCCACCGTGCTCGTGGCCGGGAACAATCCGGTTGCCACGGGGAAGCCATTGGGTAGCCGGGTCGACACATTGGTCGTGCCCTGCTGGCCCGGTGTCGGCGCCCGGAAACCGGTCCCGAAAGACGCCCGCACCGCCAGTTGATCCAGGATCTCGTAGCGGCCGGCCACCTTGTAGATGAGGACCGTATCGTCGAAGTCCGAATAATCCTCATAGCGCAGAGCCGCTTGCAGGAAGAGCTTGTCGGTCACATCGGCACTGACATCGGCGTAGAAGGCGTAACTGTCCCGCTCGTAGGTGTCCGAGAACGCAGGAGAATAGCCCGGAAAGCCGTTCGAACCGACACCCACCACCTGATAGACCGGATCACCCGGATCCGCACAGTTCAGATCGGCAACCCCCGCACCGGCCATGGTCGGCGTGCCATCGTCATTACACAGATCCCAGGGATCCGGCAGACCGTAGGGGCCGGCGATATAGGAGGACTCGGCACCCTGCTGGACTTCATAGCTCTCATCCAGATAGCTCGCACCGAAGGCGAAAAAGAGCGGCGCGGCGAGCCCCACCTCGAACGGCATGCCGAAATCGGCCTGGAATTGCAGCTCCTCATTGACGAGATCGCCGGGCCGGAAGCTGGTCGGCGTTGCCGGGCCGAGCGAGGGATTGATGGTATTTTTCAGCGTATACTGAATTTCACTGACGCCGAAGCGGCCGGACACATCGTAGGTCAGGCCGAAATCGAACTCACCGCGCAAACCGCCGACGGCCGAGTAATCGTAGACATCGCCGAAAAAGCGCGGGGTAAAGCCGCCCGGAAAGATTTCCAACGGGCTGTAGATCGAGCCGTCCGGCTCCCGCAGATCCTCGATGGTCCCGTTGCCCGGATAGCGGTAGAAGAAGCTGCCATTCGACGTGCTGAACGAGTAATTGCCGAATGCATAGACTTCGGCCAGATCCGAGAAGGTGTAGCCCATATTCACGAAGGACCGGAATGCTTCCTGCTCCGGCTGTCCCCAGGGCTGAACCACATCTTCATTACCGAAGCTGGCGCGCGGAACGGCCGCCGCGTACACGCTGTTCGCCGGGTCGGCAGCGAAGTCCTCGACGCAGAACCATGGCTCGCAATACTGCTCGGCCCGGACCGTCGACTCCGCTTCATAATACTCCGCCGAGATATTGAAGAAGCCGGAATCCCCGATGGGCAACCCGGCATTGGCCGAGATGGTCACATCGAGGCCGTCGCCTTCATAGTATTGGCCGAATTGCGTGGTGATCGTGAAGCCGTCCGTCGCATCCTTGAGATTGAAGTTGATCACGCCCGCGATGGCGTCGGACCCATATTGCGCCGCCGCCCCGTCGCGCAGCACTTCGATGCTTTTGAGGGCCACAGCCGGAATGGTCGCAATATCAGGACCTTGTGTCCCGGATCCGCCAATCTGGACAAGGGCCGCGCGATGCCGGCGCTTGGAGTTGACTAGAACCAGCGTCTTGTCCGTGGGCAGACCGCGCAACTGGGCCGGGCGAACGAAGGTCCCGCCATCGCTGATCGGCTGGCGGCTGACCTGATAGGACGGCACCAGCGTCTGGAGCACATTGTTCAGATCCGTAAACGACACATCCTCGACCGCGCTGGCATCGAAGACATCGATCGGCACGGGTGAATCCTCGACGGTCCGGCCCGGCTGCCGGGTTCCGGTGACGAAAATAGTGTCCTCATCGGACGCCGCCGTTGGTACGGCTTCGGCGCCCTCCTGAGCCCAGGCACCCTGCATACTTGCCTGATGGGCAAGCAGCGCGGTGAAGGCCGCCGCTCCAAGCAGTGTCTTTCTCATCATCATCGTAGAACCCCACCTCTTCTGTCTGTTGGTCCTGCGCGGTCCTGATCGTGGGCCGCTCACGACCGGCCGGCTCCCCTGAAAGGACACGCCGTATCCGGTGCGCCTGCCCCCACCTGAAGGCAACGCGTCCTGGTCAGTGTGTCGGAACGAAGCGGGCTGAGAAGAGGATCGAATTTTTATCAGACTACGCCTCATCGGAGGCTGGCACTCATGAGACGCTTACGGTTTGCGCGCACGCCAAGCCCGTATTGCTTAAGGCCCAGGCATATGAAGCGGGCGCCTGAGATCTTCCGTGCCTGTATGCGCCAGAAATTCGGCATCATGCCTGCCAGGAGTTCTGTGCTGTTTTTGCACCAATGGCCTGAAACCGTGCAGGATGGTTTCACCGACCGGCACCGTTTTGAGCATTCTATTGCTCAAGGAGCATGCAGATTGGACTTTCCTGCCGCGCCCGTGATTTACACCAGTCCGGACAAGGGGCTAGGCTCGACATCATCGATCGTCACGCAGCATTGGGACACCACCGATAGGGAGCACCGTTTCGCCATGACATTGATACCGGTCCGAAACCTGATGATTTCCGCAAGCCTGGCTGCCCTGCTGCCCCTTTGCGGTGCTCTTGCGGCCGATGACGCGCCCTCCTACACGGCGGAGGAGATCGCGGCGATCCACGCCGAGGCCATCACCATCGACACCCATGTCGATATCCCGCTCGATTTCGCGACCGAGAGTTTCGATCCGGCGAGCACCGATGCGCCCTTATCCCAAGTCGACCTGGAGCGTATGACCGCGGGCGGGCTCGATGCCGTGTTCTTTGTTGTCTACAGCCCGCAGGACAAGCTGACGCCGAGCCGGTATGCCAAGGCCATGGAGACGGCATTTCGCCGCTTCTCCGCCATTCGGCGCATGACGGACGAATTGTATCCGGACCGGATCGGTCTCGCCCTGACGGCGGCAGATATCCGCCGCCTCAATAAGGAGGGCAAAAGCGTTGCCTTGATCGGAATCGAAAATGGCTACCCGATGGGCGAAAATCTCGGCCTTCTCGATACGTTCTACAGCCTGGGCGGTCGCTATCTCGGCCTTGTTCACAACGGACATAATCAGCTGTCGGATTCGGCCCAGCCCCGGGAGGCTTTGGGAGACGCGCAAAACAAGCACGGCGGATTGTCGGATCTGGGCCGCGCAACCGTGGACCGGTGCAACGAACTCGGCATCATGATCGATGTGTCGCACGCATCCAAAGCCGCCACGCTGGAAATTCTCGCCCGCTCGAAAGCACCGGTGATCGCCTCTCATTCGTCCGTCGACGGCGTTTTGGATCACGCCAGAAATTTATCGGATGAAGAGCTTCTGGCGTTCCGGAAGAATGGCGGTGTCGTCCAGATCGTCGCCTTTGACTCCTATCTCAAGCCCGTCCCCGACGATAAACGCGCGGCGATCACCAGCCTGCGCGCCGAGCTTGGTCTCGACCGGCCCGGCGCGTTCGGCACCGCGACGCCGGAAACGCTCATGGCCTATCGCAAAGGGCTGGGCGAGATTGCCGAAACCTGGCCCGGCGCCGACCTGTCGGATCTGGTGGCCCATGTGGACTATGCGGTGTCCGTTATGGGCATCGACCATGTCGGTATCTCGTCGGACTTCCAGGGCGGCGGCGGCATCGCCGGGTGGCGTGACGCGGCCGATACCCTGAATGTCACCAAGGCATTGCTTGAGCGCGGCTACACACCGGAGCAGGTCGGGAAAATCTGGGGCGGCAATCTGCTGCGCGTCATGGAGGATGCCGAAGCCCACGCCGCGCAGGCCGGCGGCTGACGCGCCCCTGCGAACCCGCCTCCCCTGGGCTGACTTACCCATTCTTCAGGATGAAAGCGGCGCGGCTGTGCGGCCCGCCGCTTTTTCAGTCATGACCGTTTGACCCTTGCTTGGCGCATGTCCTCAATGATCGTGCTAGACATGTAGCGGGAAGCGGCGCCGCCCTGTGCACGAGATTTGCATGGCGATGGCGAGGTCAGACGCGGGGTCGACATGGAACGCCAAACGGCGCTCGTTTCGGTGTGTTTATGCACGTATAAGCGCGCTCATCTGCGTTTGACGCTGGATAGCCTGTTCACCCAGGCTCTCCCCGCGGGCGTGGCGCTCGAGATCGTCATCGCGGATAACGATCCAGACGGCAGCGGCCGGACTCTTGTCGAGAAGGCCAAGGAGCGCTCCCCCTTTCCCATCCACTATGAAGTCGAGCCTGAGCGCGGCATTTCCTTTGCGCGCAACCGCACGCTGGCAATGGCGCGGGGCGACTGGCTGGCCTTTATCGACGATGACGAGATTGCCGCGCCGGACTGGATTGCCGTCCATTTCGAAACCGCAAAGCGCCTCAAGGCCCCCGTGCTGATGGGCATTGTCAAACCGCGATTTGAAATCGAACCGCCGCGCTGGGTGCGCGACAGCCGCCTCCTGGAACGCCCGACCGGGCCGACCGGCACACCGGCGCGCGTGGCCAGAACCTCAAATGCCTTTGTCCGGGCCGCACCGGTTCGGGAAAAGGCGGTTCGGTTCGATCCGTGCTATGCGCGCACCGGCGGAGAAGACAACGATTTCTTTCGGCGTCTGGGGGTGCCGGTCATCGATAACAAGGAGGCTGTGGTCTGGGAAACGCAGACCACGGATCGGTATACGATGGATTATCTCATGCGGCGCGCGCGCTGCATGGGCAAGGCTCAGGCGCAAATTGCTCTCGAAGCGAACGGCATGGCGGGGGCCATCCGCCTCTTCCTGATTTGCGGAGCACGGTCGGCTGCCGCCCCTTTAATCGCGCTGGCCCTCTGGCCGGTCGACCGGGCGCGGTCCCGGTTCTTCCAGATCCAATGGGTCAAGAATGTCGCGAAGCTGATGTATCTGTTCAATCGTCGCCTGGTGGATTTCTACGCCTGACCGCCAGCCGATCGAAGAATGGCATCAGCCATTGCCTGCCCGCTTTGAAACGCATATTCCACCCGCGCCCCCAATGCCCAATCGCCGCCCGTCAGCAATCGTCCGTCTACTGACGCCAGGAACGGTGCCCCCAGCGGCGTGGTCGTGAGGGCATAGCGCCAGCGATGGGCCGCACTATAGACAATCGGCGGCAGCGGACCGTCCGCATGCGCAGCAACCATATCGATCAGATCGGGGAGCACATCTTCGGCGCGCCGTTCGAGATTGGCCGCGCTCCAGGCCGGGCCGGCATGGGCCATCCAGCAGTCAGCGCGCGCCCCATCGCGTCCAGGCTTGGAGGTGTTGCGGCACAACCAGCCCAGATCGCCGGTCTCGAACCGGCGGGCCTCAAAACCTGTTCCGAGGGGCTCGGCAAACGCGATCAGCAGGGCCCAACAGGGCGCCATGGCTACCCGGTCCAGGGCAGCCGCCATATCCGGTTCCGAGGATAGGAGGGCGACAGCCTGCGGCGCGGGAACGGTCATTGCGACATGATCGAACGTGTCCCCTTCAGGATTTTCCTCCGTCCGCATACGGATCGCCCCATGGTCCCGTTCGATGGCCGTCACAAGCGTTGACAGGCGGACATCGAGCCCCTGAGCGCCGGCTTTCACAAAGGCGTTCATGCCCGGAACCCCCACGAGCCAGGGATCGCTGTCATGCCCGGCGCGCTCTGTGCCCTCCGGGTGCCAGTCCGCCACATGGCCGCCATCGATCAGCGGCGCTGTCCAGGCGCGGAAGGCATCGCTGCGTGCGGTGACGAATTGAGCGCCATGATCGAAACTCAAACCCTCAGGCGTGCGCCGCGTGGCGAGGCGCCCCCCAAGGCCCCGCCCCTTGTCGAAAACGGTGACCGCGAGGCCGGCGTCATCAAGGATGCGGGCGCACGCAATGCCGGTCATGCCTGCACCGATGACCGCGATCTTCTGGGAAGACATCTGCATACCAATCACCCTAGATCGCAATGGTGGAGGCCGCGCCCGCCGCCAGACAGATCACCGCGCCGAGGGTCAGGCCCTGACGCAACTGCCAGAACCAACGCGGATAAGAGCCATCATCACGCAGATTGGCTTCCGTCAGAAGCGAGACCAGGAACCCGCCAATCAGAACCCAATGGCTTGTCGGTGCCGGCCAAAACAAGGCGGCCCAACCGATGAGCGAGGGGACGACCGAAAACGCAATCCATCCGGCTGCGCGCGCCTCGGGTTCAAGGGTCAAGGCCCGGCCCCAGACGATGCCGCCGAGAAAGGACAGGATCACCGCGCCGTACCAAAGCTGCGCCGACAGCGCCAGGCCCTGCCAGTCCAGCGGACCGGCCCAGACAAGGCCGGCTGCTCCCGCGAACGGCAGCAGACCCGCGACACCCAGCGCAATCGCCATCCGGGATCGTGTCATCCTTCAAGATCTCCCTTGTTTCGGTACGCCTCTTCCGACAAGAGCACAACCTCACCGCACATGGCCCCGCCACCAATGCGTGTCGACTTCCCGCGCCCCGGCTCTAAGTGAGAGTGGTACGTGTTGTCGCAACCATCGGATCGGGACCGAAAGAGACTTTCCATGCCTGAGCAAGTGCCATTAACCGTCTATTTCGACGGCTCCTGCCCCCTGTGCCGGCGCGAGATCGCCTTCTATCAGCGTCGGCGCGGCGCCGATGCGATCCGCTGGGTGGATATCAGCGAGATCGACGGTGACGAAGTGCGTCCCGGACTGTCGCATCAGGAGGCCATGGCCCGATTCCATGTCGAGGACGCCCAGGGGCAACTCTATTCAGGTGGCAAAGCCTTCGCCGTGCTATGGACCGGCCTGCCCGCCTTCCGGATCATCGGCCGCATCGCTCAGGTCTGGCCGCTGAGTTGGGCGCTCGAACTGGGCTACAGACTCTTCCTCCCCGTTCGCCCGCATCTGCAGCGCTTCTTCCGCGCCCGGGACACGGATGGCTGAGGCCCGTCCCATGATGCACATAGTCTGGTTCAAACGGGATCTTCGGATCGACGACCATCGGGCCCTGGTCCTGGCCGCCCAGGCCGGGCCCGTGCTGCCCTTGTTCGTGGCCGAACCGGAGTTGTGGCGCCAGCCGGACATGGCAGCGCGCCATTGGGCGTTCGTAGGGGAGTGCCTCACCAGTCTGCGCGAGGACCTTGCGAACCTGGGTCAACCGCTGATCGTCCGTGTGGGATCGATCATCGACATCCTGCGAGGGTTCCACGAGCGCCAGGGTATCGCCGCGCTGTGGTCTCACGAGGAAACAGGTAACGGCTGGACCTATGACCGTGACAAGGCCGTCAAGGCATGGTGCCGGTCGAACGCCGTTCCCTGGCATGAGGAACGCCAGAACGGCGTCATTCGCGGACTGAAGAGCCGCAATGGCTGGGCGGGGCGCTGGGACCGCTTCATGGCCGAAGATCAAATGCTCCCGCCCTACGCGCTCGAACCGCTCGCCGGAATCAATCCTGGACCGATCCCGACGGCCGCTGACCTTGGGCTCGCCCCTGATCCGTGTCCGGAGCGCCAGGCCGGCGGGCGCACCGCGGCTCTGGAATGCCTCACGAGTTTTCTGGAAGAGCGCGGCGAGACCTACCGCAAGGCTATGTCGAGCCCGGTCACCGGATTCGATGCCTGTTCGCGGCTATCCCCGCATCTGGCTTGGGGCACCTTGGCCATGCGCGAGACCGCGCAAGCGACCTGGCGCCGCCAGCGGGAGTTGAAGGCGCTTCCCAAGGAGGTTGCCGGGTCCTGGCGCGGCGCCATGGTGTCCTTTTCCGGCCGCCTGCACTGGCGCGATCACTTCACCCAGAAGCTGGAAGACGAACCGGGCCTTGAGTTCGAAAATCTGCACCCGGCCTACACCGGCCTGCGGGACCGGGATGGCGACCCTGTGCGGCTCGCAGCCTGGGCGGACGGCGAAACCGGGTTGCCTTTCGTCGATGCCTGCATGCGCGCGCTCAAGGCCACCGGGTGGATGAACTTCCGCATGCGGGCCATGGTGATGGCGGTCGCGAGTTATCACCTGTGGCTCGACTGGCGCCGCCCCGGCGAGCATCTGGCGCGGGTCTTCACCGATTATGAACCCGGCATTCATTGGCCGCAGGTTCAAATGCAATCGGGAACCACGGGGATCAACACGGTGCGTATCTACAATCCAGTGAAGCAGGGGCACGACCAGGACCCCGACGGGCGGTTCACCCGGTTCTGGGTGCCGGAACTATCGACGGTCCCTGACCGTTATATCCATGAGCCATGGGGGTGGGACGGCGCACAAACGATCCTTGGCAAGACATATCCCTTCCCCATCGTCGATCATCTGGCCGCGGCGAAGGAGGCACGCCAGAAAATTTGGGCCGTGCGGCGCGGCACGTCATTCCGCGATGAGGCGAACCGTATTCAGGACAAGCACGGCAGCCGCAAGAGCGGCATTCCCATGCGCGGCGGCGCCCGGCAGCGCAAACGCGCGGACCCGAATCAGATGGACTTGGCATTGACCGACCGCGAGGGGTCATGACCAAGCATCGCAAACCCCATCTTCCAACCCGCACCTGTGTGGTTTGTCATCGGCCCTTCGCGTGGCGTAAGAAATGGGCTGCGGTTTGGGATGAGGTGAAATATTGTTCGGAGCGGTGCCGTCGCTCCAAAATCCAAAGCCGGACAGATTCGCCGACGGATCATCCGGCAGACCCGAAGCTTAAGGAGGATCCGCGTCATGCAGATTAAGGACAGACCGGAATTCAAATCGAAAGGTGCCCCTCTGACATTCGGCCCGGCCGATATGGTGGCCGATGCCGTGAAAGAGATGGCCGACCGGGGTTATGGCTCCGTGGTCATCGTGGATGCGGACCGCAAGCCGATTGGCCTCGTCACCGAGCGGGACATCATGAACCGCCTTGTGCGCCATAACCTCCCGGCGGAGTCCACACCGCTTGAGGCCATCATGACGCGCGATGTGCGGGTCGCCAGCGCCGAGGACGATATTCTCGACTGGCTGCGGATCATGTCCAATGAACGCTTCCGCCGTCTGCCGATCGTCGATAGTGACGGCCGCGTGACCGCGATCATGACCCAGGGGGATTTCGTTTCCTACACATGGCCGGATCTGATCCATCAGGCCGCGCAACTGGGCAAGGCGACCCTGTCGCGTAACTATCAAATCCTGCTGGTCGCCGGCGGCATCGGCATTTATGTCCTGATCGCTCTTGTTCTGCTGGTCTCCGTTGGCGTGATGTGAGCAAGGGCGCTGAAACAACAAACCCGCGATGCCATCCGGCATCGCGGGTTTTTCCGTACCCGGTCGATCGGCTTAAGGGTTCAGCACGACCCGTCCGACGACCCGGCCCTCGCGCAGATCCTCAAGCGCGCCGTTGGCCTGATCGAGCGGGCGTTTGTCGATGGGAATCGAGGACACCCTCCCCGCCCGCACCAGTGCCATCATGTCCTGGGCCTCCTGAAGCGATCCGACGAACGACCCGACAATGCTCATCTGCCGCAAGGGGAACATCGGCAGCGGCATGGCCATGGCTCCGCCGAACAGGCCGACCATGACGATTTTCCCGCCGCGCCGGATGACCGCGCCACCGAAGGCAAAAGTCGGCTCGCCCCCGACGAAATCGACGACCGCGTAAACCCCGCCATTCGTATCGGCCAGAAGCTGCTCGATGGCCTTGGGGTCCTTGGTGTTGTAGACCGCCTTGGCGCCCGCCGCCTTGGCCGCCTCCAGACGCGCATCGTCGATATCGGCGGCAAGCGGCGCCTTGCCGAGCACGGCCTGGGCGAATTGAACCCCCATCATGCCGACGCCGCCGCAGCCCAGAACGAGAACATCATCATCCGGACCCGGTATACCGACCTTGCGCATGGCCGAATAGGCGGTCAGGCCCGAACACATATAGGTCGCGGCCAGGCCCGGATCGATCTGGCCGTAATCGATGAGATAACGCGGATGCGGCACCATCACATGGGTCGCATATCCACCGTTGACGGAACATCCCAGCTGGGACGGCTTTGGGCACAGATGCTCCTCGCCCCGCTGACAGGCCGGACAGGCCCCCTCACCGATCCATGGATACGCCACCCGGCGCATGCCGACACTGACGCCCTCCGCATCCGGACCGACCGCAACCACTTCGCCTTGAATTTCATGGCCAAGGGTGAACGGCAGCTTGAGCCCGGCGCCCATCGGCAGCTTGTTACCGCCACCTAGATCGAAATAGCCGTCGTGAATGTGCACATCGGAATGGCACACCCCGCAGTTTTCGACCTTGAGCAGAACCTGCGTCCCGGCCGGCACCGGCGTTTCAGCCTCCACCGGCTGAAGCGGTGCGCCGAATTCGGTGATCGCCTGACTGTGCATGGGCCTCTCCTCTCCTAGGCCGGCGGTTGGAGCGCCGCCGTGATGTCATTGCCATCCTAAGCTTGATCCGGCAAAGGCCTCGGATCAAGGAGTCTGGCGGTGTCCGCGCCAAGCTTGTCAAAAGTTGACGCCTGTGTCACCTTTTTCTCAGAAGGATGAAAACGTCCTGGGGCGGTATTGGCGCTGGTCCGCGCCGTCGTCAGGCCGGACCGACTGCATCGCCGAGCGCGATGGTCCCGCCACTGACGACCTCAGCCGTAATGCCGCCATGGCCGCGCATGGCGGTATAGCCGCCGGGGCCAAGCGCCTCTTCCATGCGGCTGCACGGCGCGCACAGCCCCGAGCCCTTCAGAATCACCGGACCGATGCGGAAGGTCCGGTTCCGCAGCCCCAGCAGATTGATGCCCGAAACCGCCAGATTGCGCCGCAAGAGGCCGGGATCGACCGCATCGAGCCCGGCAAGCGCGGCAATCACCGGCACATGCTCCCATTGGATCAAGGTGACCGCCCGCTTGCCGGGCGTGGCCCGGTGATCGCCATCAAGGCCGGTCTCGGTGACGGACGCCTCGTTCACCGGCACCAGCGCTACCCGGCGGGTGGGACGCACACCGATCCAGCGCAGGGTTCCGTCCTGCGCAAACCGGTCCATCAAGCGCCGCAAGGGCGTGTCGCTCTCGGTCATCGTCCGCCTCCGGACCGTGTGAACCGGGCCGACATAGGTGCCGCCGTCACGCCGTGAGCAACGATACTGATCAAAACCGTAAGCACCACGCAGGCCACCAATTCCTCACTGCCAGGGACGGGAAAGCGTTCCAGAACCAGAAGAGCGAACAGGATGGAGGCCAGCCCGCGCGGACCGAACCAACCGAGAAACAGTTTCTCATAGGATGTCAGCCCCAGCCCCGTCAGCGACAGATAGATCGGCAGCATGCGGATCACGGTCAGGAACAGCACGGCGAGCATGAGCGTCAGCCAGGACAAATGCTCCAGCCCGGCCGGCGCCAGAACCGCCCCGAAAATGATGAAGGTGAGCATGGTGAGGATCTGCCCCTCGCTTTCCATGAACTCGCCGATGAAGTCATTGGACATTTTCAAGGTGTTGCCGAATGTCAGCCCTGCGATGAAGGCCGCGATGAACCCATTGCCGCCGATCCACTCGGCCACGAAGTAGCTCAAAAACGCCACGCTCAGAAAGTAAATGCCCTGAAAGACCAGGGTCGCATAGCGCGCCGCGATCGCCCGATCCAGAAGCCGGGCACTGATGAACCCGACCGCCGCCCCGGCCAGCGGACCGAGCGTGACCTGTGCCAGGGCAAAGAGCGCAATATTCTCCGGCACGCCCTCAGCCTCGACCCCGGCGGCCTCGGACGCCATCACGGCGGCAATGATCACGATGGGCAGCGCGAGCCCGTCATTGAGACCGCTCTCCACATTGATGCTTTGCCGGATGCGCTGCGGCACGCTGGGGCTTGTGACAACGGTCTGCCCGAGGGCGGCATCCGTCGGCGTGAGAATCGCCGCGACCAGAAGCGCAAGCGGCCACGGCTCGCCGGGCGAGACGGAAAGAGCAACCAGAGTACCGAAGAGGATGGTCAGCGGCATGCCGATCATCAGCATGCGCGCCGGGATCGCCAGATCGCCCCGCAACCGTTTGAAACTCACCCGCGAGGCATCCGAGAACAGGATGAGGATCAGCGTCACTTCGGCAATGGTGTGAATGATCTCGGTCTCGGCCTCCATGGGCACGAGTTCAGCACCAAGCTCGCCGAGCGCCAGACCGATCGCCGTGAAGACGATCGGGAGGGTAATGATAAATTGTTCGATCCGCCGGGAAACCAGCGAGAAGGCCGCTATACACAGCAAAATGCCGATGAGTGTCTCTGCGGTCAGCATGGCCCCCTCCACTCCCGGCGGCCCCGCCGGACGGCTTATGCGGTTTCGAACAGATCCAGGAGGTGACCATAGCCCGCTTCGGCCATGTCATCGCGCGGAATGAACCGCAATGCCGCGGAATTGATGCAGTACCGCAGGCCACCTTCCTCGCGCGGGCCGTCATTGAAGACATGCCCAAGATGGCTGTTGGCGCCCGTTGAACGCACCTCGGTCCGCCGCATGCCGTGGCTGTCGTCGAAGGTCTCGACAATGCGGCCATTGTCGATCGGCCGGGTAAAGCTCGGCCACCCGCAGCCGGAATCGAATTTGTGGACCGAGGCGAACAGCGGCTCGCCCGACACGATGTCCACATAAATGCCGGCATCCTTGCTGTCCCAGAACGCGTTGCGGAACGGCGGCTCCGTGCCGTTTTCCTGGGTCACATGATATTGCTCGGGCGTCAGGCGCGCGATCGCGGCATCGTCCTTGGCATAGGTCTTGTCGTCGGTCATCGCAGGGCTCCAGAAATCGTCGCTCCGATTGAAGGTGTGACAAAGATGGTGCTGACACGCCGTCAGTGCAACGCGGCGGCACGCGCATGCTTGACTTCCCCCAATCCAACGCCTAGAGCTAACCACGGCACTGCTGTGCCACAACTCAATCCGACGTGAGCGGAGCGACCGAAATGTTCGGCGTAACCACTAAAATCAACGCACTGGACCGAGGCTGGATGTATCCGTCCGCGCTCGGCATGTGCGTGACCGCTCACAACGGAGGAGCCCTGACCCGGTAAAGTCTGCGTTAGAGACCCTGGCCAAGGCCTCCCGAGCGACCCGACGCTCCGGAGGTTTTTTTGTGTCTTCCGCGAGCGTCATCCGTCCAACCCGACGACTTGCAAGGCGGTGATCGCCATGAGACACGACCGGCGGCCTTGGGCCGAAGAAGCCCTGATCTTCCTCAAGATCGGGATTCCCATGGGCCTGACACAGCTCATTCAGTTCTCGTTCCATCTGGTGGACATGCTGATGGTGGCGCGGCTTGGCGCGACCTATGTGGCGGCGGCCTCCATGGCCGGCTCCATGTGGCTGTTGTCGTTCCTCATCTGCATCGGTCCGGCGGCGGCGGTCTCGCCGCTGGTTGCCCAAGCGCTCGGTGCCAACCCGAACGATCGGGACGATGTGCGGCTGTCGGTGCGCATGGGCCATTGGGCGGTGCTGATGATCTTCCCCGCGGCCATCATGCTGCTGATGAGCACGGAGTGGATCGTGCTGGCCCTGGGCCAGCCCGAGGATCTGGCGGCGATGGCCGGCCCCTTCGCGCTGACCCTGGCGGCAACGCTGCCGTTCGGTCTCAGCACGCTGATGCTGCGCAACTTCCTGGCGGCGCTGGGTAAGACGCAGATCCCGCTGCTGATCATCATCGCGAGCGCCGTGCTGAACGCGGTGCTGAACTATGCGCTGATTTACGGCAATTGGGGCGCGCCGCGCCTGGAACTGGTCGGCGCCGGGATCGCATCGGTTCTGGCGGAGGCCGTCAAATGGCTGGCGATCCTGGCCTACATCCATTGGGATCGGGCGGCCCGGCATTTCGCGCCGTTCCGGGATGCGCTGACACCCGATTGGGACCGCTTGAAAGAGGTCCTGCGTCTCGGGTGGCCCATAGGGGTGGATGTTGCGTTGTGGAACGGGCTGTCGATTGCCGCGCTGTTCGTCATGGGACTGATCGGTGTGGCGGAGATGGCGGCCTACAACGTGGCGCGCAACAGCGTGGCGGGCTTCATCGTCATGTTCCCGCTGGGTCTGAGCATGGCGGGCGGAGTGCGGGTCGGGCTTGCGGCGGGGGCCGGCGACTGGCCCCGGGTGCGCCGGGCCGCAGCGATCATGATCGTCGCCGGATTGGCCTGTGCGTCGGTGCTGGCCTTGCCGTGCCTGCTGATGCCCGAAGCGGTCGGCCGCATTTATCTCGATGCGGACGACGCCTTGAACCGGGAGGTTCTCGCGCTGATCGGTGTATTCCTGCCGATCGCGAGCCTGTTCGTCCTGCTGGACGTGATGCAGTTCTCGCTGGCGGGATCCTTGCGGGCCCTGAAGGACGTCCGTGTGCCCATGGTCCTGTCGGGGATCAGCTACTGGCTGATCGGGTTCCCGGCGGCCGCCGGGCTGGGCCTCGCGACCCAGGCCGGAGCGTACGGGGTCTGGGGCGGTTTGCTGCTGGGGCTGCTGACGGCGTCGAGCCTCCTGGCCTGCCGATTGTGGGTCAAGACGCGGCCCTGGGATCTCTGGCCCCGCCTGCCCGGCCCCCGCACGGGCCTCAAGGCCAAGGCCGACCTGACGGCAGCATGACCAGTCGGGCCACAAACCCAAGACAAGCGGCCGCCGCGATCACCGCGGCGGCCGTTCCCATCACGCGCACCAGACGCAAGGACCGCGGGCGCGGCGGCTGGGTTTCCGGTTGAGGGCCGCCCCAGGAGCGGCTCAGTGCGCCCCCGGCAAAGGCTTCGGGCGGATCGAGCGTCGCCAGGAGCGCCGCCACATCCCGGTCATCCCGCGCGCGCCGGTCCGACAACGCCGTGCCGACCTGGTCCCGGACCCGGCCAACCGCGGCATCGATTTCATGGGAGGGGGCACCGGCTTGCGCCATCACGGTGCGAACGGCATAGAGATGAGCGCGGAGTTTGCTCCGGGCATCGGCGCTGAAGCTGTGCATGACGCGTCTCCCTGAACCATGGGCAGGCTGGACGGCGCGGACCGTGTGCACTCTATTTTACGCAACGAGCGTAGCCGATTCTGATAATCGGCTGCAGTCACTGACCGGCAGTATAGCACGGTGAACGCCAATTCACACCCATACGTTGCTTCTTGTGACGTCCAGCACGTAAAGGAACCAAAGGCCGATGGACCGCCCTCTCCCGCTGACCCGCGATTTAGTGCTGATCGGCGGCGGGCACACCCATGCCTTGGTGCTGCGCCGCTGGGGCATGCGTCCACTGCCGGGTGCACGAGTCACTCTGATCAATCCCGAGCCGGATGCGCCTTATACCGGCATGCTGCCGGGTCACATCGCCGGGCACTATGACCGCGCGGCGCTGGATATCGATCTGGTGCGGCTGAGCCGCTTCGCCGGCGCGCGCCTTGTGCTGAACCGCGCCGTGGGCATCGACCGCGAGGCGCGGACTGTTCTGTTCAAGGATCGCCCGGCCCTGCGCTACGACGTGCTGTCGCTCGATATCGGCATCACGTCCAACATGCCCGACCTGCCGGGTTTCGCGAATCACGGGATCGCGGCCAAGCCCCTAGGTCCCTTTGCGGACCGGTGGGCGGCATTTATCGATACCATTGGTGAAGGAAGCGGCCCGCCGTATCTCGCTGTTATCGGCGGCGGTATCGCGGGCGCGGAACTGGCCATGGCCATGAGCCATCGGATCTGGTCCGTATGCGGCACACGGCCGGAGATCACCATCCTGGATACCGGTGCGGGGCTGGGCGGCATCCATCCCACGACCGCGCGTACTCTGCGCCAGCGCATGAGCGCCATGGGAATTGCCCTGCGGCCCCATGTTCGGATCTGCCACATCGATGCCAACGGCCTGGGGCTTATCGATGGAACACGGATCACCTCGGCCTTCACCGTCGGCGCTGCCGGTGCGCGGCCCCATGACTGGCTGGCGGACACGGGCCTTGCCCTCCACGATGGGTATGTCTCGGTCGATCGGACCTTGCGGTCGGTGAATGACCCGGCCGTGTTCGCGGCCGGAGACTGCGCCCATCTCAGTCACGCGCCACGACCCAAAGCCGGTGTGTTTGCTGTCCGCGCGGCCCCTATCCTGTTGCGCAATCTGACGGCGGCCCTGTCCGGCGGAACCATGCATGCCTTTCATCCGCAGGCAACGTATCTCAAACTGATTTCACTCGGCGAAAAGGCGGCCATCGCGGACCGGGGCGGTCTCAGCCTTTCAGGCCGCTGGGCCTGGCGGCTGAAAGACCGGATCGACCGGCAGTTCATGGACCGCTTTGCCGACCTGCCCTCCATGGCACCGCCCAAACCGCCCTCTCGAGCCGCCGATGGCGTGGCCGAGATATCGGCACGCGACGCCCCGCCCTGCGCGGGCTGCGGGGCCAAGATGGGCCGGGAGAGCCTTACAGCCGGCCTGACCGTGCTGCCCAAGGGACACCGCTGCGACGTCCAAACCCTGCCCGGAGACGATGCGGCGGTCCTGCGTGTCGGCGGCGCGACGCAGGTTATCACCACCGATCACTTGCCCACCTTCACGGACGATCTCTATCTGAGTGCCCGCATCGCCGCGATCCACGCCCTGGGGGATATCTGGGCCATGGGCGCCGAGCCGCAGGCCGCCCTTGCCACGGTGCTCTTGCCGCCGATGGCTCCGGCCCTGGAGCAGGACACGCTGTCCGCCATTCTGACCGGTGCCTCGGAGATCTTTGTCGAGGCGGGTGCGCAGCTCACCGGCGGGCACACAAGCATCAGTACGGAGACGACTATTGGGTTCACGGTGACGGGGTTGTGTCCCCGGCCCCCAATCACGTTGACCGGGGCACAGCCCGGCGATCATCTGATCCTGACCAAGCCCATCGGGTCCGGAACGATCCTGGCCGGGGAGATGCGCCTTGCCGCCAACGGCCAATGGGTGGCCCATGCACTCACGCTGATGCAGCAATCCCAAGCCCAGGCCGCCCGTATCCTGAGCCATGCCCATGCCATGACGGATGTCACCGGCTTCGGTCTCGCCGGCCATTTGATGGGCATGCTGACGGCATCGAACAGCGCCGCGAGGCTCGATCTGTCCGCTATACCGCTTATGCCAGGCGCCTCGATCCTGGCGCATCGGGGCATCCGTTCGAGCCTCTTCCAAGCCAACCGCCAAGCGATCGCGACGTTCGAGGGTCCGCAAACACCGGAAGCGGATCTTCTGTTCGATCCGCAAACCGCTGGCGGGCTGCTGGCCAGCGTGCCACCTATGACAAGTCAAGAGACCTTGTTGGCGCTGGCCGATGCCGGCTATGAGGCCGCGATCATCGGCGCGATTGACACAGGACCGCCCGTCATTCGGGCCATGTGAGGCCCGCCACTGCGGCTTCAATTTGCGCCGCCCCCGTATCAAGGCCCTCCGCATCGAGACGGTCCAACCGGATCGTCGCAGCCGGAGCCGTTGCGTGACGCCGCCGCGCCTTGGCATAGCGCGGATCATAATGATGAGCGATCAAGGCTTCGGCCAGCCGCTCATACTCCCCTGCCGCGATATGCTCCCGCCAAAGCGCAATGCGCTCCGCCCCCTGAATGGGTTTGAGCGATGCGACCGTCATCTCCAGACGCCCTGGATCCTGAGTCAGATCGCCATAGGCGCGCACCAGATAGCGGGCCCGCTCCTCGCGCGGGGCTACGATCTCCAGACGCGGCGCGGCCTTCATCGCTGCCCAGACGGACTCCGGAATCTGCCGGTTGCCGATCCTGTGCCCCTCCGCCTCCAACAGCACCGGACGGGCCGGGTCCATCGTGGCGAGCGCCAGGGCCAGCGCGCTCTCGAAGGCTTTTTGGGCGGGCTGGCCGCCCGGCTGCGCCCCGAACACCGACCCGCGATGGCCGGAGAGCGCTTCCAGATCGATCACCTGATGGCCCCGCGCCGCCAGCCGCTCAAGCAGGGCCGTTTTGGCGGTGCCGGTATCGCCATCGATCAGGACGAACCGATGCGGCACCGGCACGTCATGGACCGCAGCCGCCACGAGCCGCCGGAAACTGCGATAGCCGCCTTCCAGAGTGGCCACCCGCCAGCCGATCTGCGTCAGGATCGATGCAAAGGAGCCGGACCGCTGGCCGCCGCGCCAGCAATACACCAGCGGACGCCACGACCCGGGCTTGTCCGCCAAGGGCCCGCGCAGATGATCCGCCGCATTGCGCGCCACGAGCGCCGCACCGATCTTGCGGGCCTGGAACCGGTCGACCTGCGTGTAGATGGTCCCCACCTCGGCCCGCTCGGCATCCGACAAGACCGGCAGGCTGATCGCGCCGGGGATCCGGTCTTCCGCATATTCGGCAGGCGCGCGCACATCGATGATGTCGTCGAAGGGTGCGGCCGCAAGATCCGCGAGCGAGGTCAGGGCGAAGGGCATAGCGCCAGACTTAACCGCGACCGTGCCCCGGCATCAAACGAAAACGGGGCCCGCTCAGGCCCCGCTTCCCGGATCGATCGTCGCACGCGGCGGTCAGAAGCGCTTCTGCGCTTCGATGTACCATGTCCGGTCGCCAATACCGCTTTCGGTGCGGGCGAAGTTCCCGGCCGAACCGGTTGCCCCGGCGCTGAGCGCGGTTTCCTCGTCGAGCAGATTGTCGACCGACGCAATGAGGGTCCAATCCTCATCGGCATTGGTCCACAATACCCGCAGGTTCACGAGGCTGTGGCCTTCCGTAGTGTAGATATCGTCATCGAACAGCGTCGTATGCTGATCGCCGATATAAATCCAACTACCGACGAGCGTGGCCGTGCCGAGCGCATCCAGCGGAATGTCATAGGTCACATTGAGCGCCCCGCTGTGCTCCGGCGATCGCGGCAGCGTATTGCCGACCACATTCACCAGATTGTCGACCGGGTTGGGATTGTCGAGTACGACATTGACCAGCGGCGTATCGAACTCCGTAATCTCAGTGTTCAGGTAGCCATAGCTTGCGAAGACATTGAAGTTCTCGAACGGTGCATATTGCACCTCCACCTCGACCCCGAGCGAGCGCGAGGCGGGCACGTTGACGAATTGCTGCTGCGAAATCGTCGTGCCCGGAATGATGAAAGTGATCGGCGCCTGTTGGTTGGTGTAGTCGTAATAGAAGGCCGATGTCGCCATGCTCAGACGGTTATCGAAAAAGAGGCCCTTGGCGCCGATTTCATAGGCGTTGACCGTCTCTTCATCCACGAAGCGCTCATCTTCCGGCGTCGTCGGATCGTCCGGCGACAGCTGGCCAAGGCGGAAACCGCCGGTTTTATAACCGCGCGTGTACTGAGCATAGAGCAGAGTGTCCTCCGTCGGCTCCCAGTTCAGGCCGGCGGTCCCGGTGAAAGCATCCCAGTCGTTTTCCAGCTCACGGTTGTTCTCATTCGGGGTCAACTGAACCCACTGGAACGGCGTCCCGAACGCACCATAGGGGTTGAAGGCATAGAGGTCCTGCTCCTCATACCCTTCCTTTTCGTCCCGCGTATAGCGCAAGCCCAGCTTGGCGCCGACACCCGGCAGGAACTCATAGTCGATCTGCCCAAAGGCGGCATAGGCCTTGGACACCAGATGACCGAACTGATGATAATAATTATTGTCCGGATTCGGCTTACCTTGCGCGGCGATCCCGCAGAAGATACCGGGGAAGAAGCCGCACAACGGCTCGGAGTCCGAGAAATCGGCAATCAGCGGCGTGCCGGCATCCGGCGCCTTCGGCAGGCGCAGATCGTAGGGCTGTTCGGCCACTTCCCGGTAATAATACAAACCGCCGATCCACTGGAAGGCGTCTTCCGGATCGTTCGACGAGAACTGAAGCTCATGGCTCCGCCAGCGCTTGGAGTCGCCAATGTAATTGACCTGGAAGGTCGTCGTCTCAAGCGGTCCGGGCTGGGTCGGATCGAGCGGGCTGAGCATATGGGACGCGCGGCCCGTGCCGTCGGCGTCAACCCAGTACTCCCAGGTGTAGTTGCCGACAAACCCGAGATATTTCACGTCCGCCCAATCGGGCCGCCAATTCAACTCCAGCCAGCCGATATGCGTGTTGCGCAGCCGGTTGTGACCGTTGAAGTCCCGGTCGAGCTGTGTCGGATCGTCGACGGACGGATTTTCCTCATCAAGACCGTAAAGGGCGTTCGGCGCGAGCGAGTCAAAATAGTTGATGGGCTGCTGATTGGCCGAGTTCGGGCCGAGATAATCGTAAGGCTCGCGCCGCACGCTCACCAGCGGATGGTTGTTGTCCCGGATGGTCTGAAACTTCACCCAGGCATCGAAATTCTCTGTGAACTGGTGGCTCAGCTGAGCCTCGACATACCAATAATCCGCCGTCCGGTTATAGTCGTCCGCCTGGGGATCGATGTTTTCCTGCGAACCCTTCCACTCATTGATGAGCCAGCCATTGACGCGGAACGCCGTGCTGTCCTCAAGGCCCGGGACCGGACCGGTCAGCGTCGCCTGAACATCAAGCTTGTCATAGCTGCCGTACCGCACACGCGCCTCAGCGCCCCATTCGGATTCCGGCCGCTTGGTGACGATATTGGCCGCGCCGCCGATGGCGTTCCGGCCGAACAACGTCCCTTGCGGGCCACGGACGATCTCAATCCGGTCGACGATCAGCGCCGGGTAGGTCAGAACGCGGGTTTCGGAGAGATAGGCGCCGTCCAGATAGGTCGCGACCCCCGGATCGGTGCCCTGCGCATTGTCGAGACGGCCGATCCCGCGGATCGACAACCGGTTGCCGGTGCCCTGCGGCGCGCCCTGGAAGGTCACACCGGGTGTCTGATTGACAAGCTCAGGAATGCTGCGGATCCCGAGACGGTCGCGTTGTTCATCAGTAAACGCACTGACTGCCACCGGCGTATCGAGCACGGTGGATTCCCGGCGCTCGGCTGTCACCACGATCGTATCGATCTGCGCGACAGCCGGCGCGGTGACAGCCGTGAGCGCGACGGCACTCGCCCCCAGACTCAAAAGCTTTTTCATGGTGTCCCCTCCGTTGAGCGGCTGTGTTCCCCTCGCCGCTCTTTCCCCACAAGTTTTTCTTGCGTCCCGCTGACTGTCAAACAATCATGGAATAGAAATTGTCAGTTCACGGTGTGACTTGCTTTGTGCACCGCACAATTTTGCGGTCCTGCGACATGGTGCGGGCCGCCTTCCGCAGCGGCACGATCACGTTTAGACTGGCAAAGACCGGCGCAAGAACCGGCGCAATCATAAGGAACGCACGGATCGCGGCGCGGATCCGCCAGGTACCGCGGCGGTCGGTGGCACTGGCGCACGGCGTGAATGGGAGGGGACGATGTTGCGCATTTGCCTCATGCTGGCTGCCTGCGGGCTCACCTTATGGTCGAATCCACAGGGACATACACGGGCCTGGGCAGACGCCGGTGAACGGAAGATCTCGGAACCGACATCGGCGCCAGTCATGATCCACAGTCGCGGCCTGCGCATGGCCGGCGAGATCCTGCCCAGGTCTCGCTACGACATCTATCGCGCCCAAAGCTAGGCCGCGGCGATCGCCATGCAAAAGGCATGGCTTCAGGAGCATTTGCCGGTGCACGACTAGGCACGCACCGGCGCGTATGAAGGACCGATGACCGTATGACCATCTCAAGACTGACAATCGGCGTGCTGGCCCTGGTTTCGGCCGTCCTCATGGCGGGATGCTCCGGTGGCGGCGAGAGCGCACGCGACGAACGCGTCCATGATTTGATGGCCGATGTCCTCGACCCGGCGGCCGATGTGATTTGGGGCTCGGCTGGCTATGTGATCACCATCGAAGGCGAAACCGAGCTTTGGCCGACCACGGAGGAAGGCTGGCTCAAGGTCGCCGATGCGGCCGACGTGATCATCAGGGGCGCCGCGACGCTTCAGGGCAGCGATTACGCACCGGATCAGGAGCATTGGGTCGAAATCGCGCAAGGCATGGCGGATGCCGGGGCGCGGATCAAGCTCGCTGCCGAGACCCGCGACAAGGAAGGCCTGTTCGATACCGGCGGCCATCTTTATCGGGTGTGCCTCGCCTGCCACAACCGGTATGTGGTCGAAGAGGACATGGACTCGTGAGGCCGGCCCTGCCCGATCAGCCGCCGGCCGCCATGCCCGGCCGCGCCGGCGGCATGGCGCTTGCCGCGTCTTTGCTGATACTTCTTATCGCCGGACTGGCCGGGACCGCCCTGGCTCATGACGTGTCTCAATCGAATGCCCGCTTTGTGGAAGGCATCACCGGCCCGGCGCCGATCCCGTTCTTTTATCTCGGCGCCAAACATATGGTCACCGGCTACGACCATGTGTTTTTCCTGATCGGCGTTGTCTTCTTTCTCCGCAAGCTGAATGACGTGGTACTCTATGTGTCCCTGTTCACTCTGGGCCATAGCATGACGCTCCTGGCCGGCGTGCTGGCCGATTGGTCGGTAAATGTCTACGCGGTCGATGCGATCATCGGCCTATCGGTCGTCTATAAAGCGTTCGAGAATATCGGCGGTTTTGAGCGGCTGGGGGCTCCGCGCCTGGACATGCGCGCCGCTGTGTTCCTGTTCGGCCTCGCCCATGGACTTGGCCTTGCCACCAAGCTTCAGGATCTTGCGTTGTCTGACGATGGTCTGGTGCTCAACATGCTGAGCTTCAACGTCGGTGTCGAGGCAGGGCAGGTTCTTGTGCTGGCATTGATTGTGCCGGTCCTCAACGCTTGGCGCACGCGCCCCGGCTTCGAAACCCAGGCCTACCGCGCCAATATCGCCTTGATGACCGGCGGCTTTGTGCTGGCCGGCATGCATCTTTATGGATTGATGACCTCATGAACCCGACCGCCCCCAACCGGTCCGTGTGGACCGCAACGCTCGGCGCCGCCCTTGCGGCGGCTGTGATTCTTGTCCTTTTCGTTCTACCGGCGGAGTATGGTGTCGATCCGACCGGGTTCGGAGCGGCCGCCGGCCTCACGGGTCTCGCCGAAGCGCCCCCGCGGGCCCTCGCGGCGGAAGACGACCCTCTTTATACCGATAAACGGGTGTTCACCCTCGAGCCTTATGAAACGCTCGAATACAAATATCACCTGCATGAGGGCGGCGGGCTGGTGTTCGTCTGGGATGCAGGCGGCGCGCTTGTTTACGATTTTCACAGTGAACCGGAAGGCGCCGAGGAAGGCGTCGCCGAAAGTTTCGACGCCGGAACGAGCATGCGCGCGGGCGGCACCTATATCGCACCGTTCGACGGCGAACACGGTTGGTATTGGGAGAACCGCAATCCCGAACCCGTCACCGTGCGCCTTGTCGCCACCGGCTTTTTCGATGAAGCGGCCGTCTATCGCGGCGACCGGAAAACAGAACTCACCATCGGGGGAGGTGAATAAAGGCCATGCGTGATTGGATCGTCTGGATGAACGAGACCCCATGGAGCATCGCGCTCCGGGAGTCGCTCTATCTGTGGCCCATCATCGAGGCCACCCATGTGCTGACGATCATGCTCTTTGTTGGCACCATCATCATGGTGGACCTGCGCCTCTTAGGCCTGGCCTTCAACCGGGTGACGATCTCGGAAATGGAATCGCGGATCCTGCCCTGGACCATTGCCGGCTTTGTCCTGATGATCGTCACCGGACTGCTGCTCTTCTATGCCAAGCCGCTGCTCTATTATCATAGCCTCTTCTTCCGCGGGAAAATGCTGATCATGCTCATCGCCATGATCAACATTCTGATCTTCCACCGGATGATCCAACGCGCCGCAGGGGATTGGGACGGCCGGGACGGTCCGCCGGCGGGCGTGCGCGCCTCCGCGGCGGTGTCCTTAAGCGCCTGGATCGGCGTCGTCGTCCTGGGGCGGATGATCGCCTATGATTGGTATAATTGCGAAAAACTCGATCCGGACGGGCTGCTGCATGATCTCGCATCCTGCCCGGCGATCGAATTGACCGAAACGGGAGAGTGAACGATGACGGGGTTGGTATCGTTCAAGGATGATTTCCATCAATGGATGGATTCGATCTTCTGGCCGCTCTTCGACGCCCTCGACCAGTCGGCGGCGGCCCATCTGGTCAAGGGATCCATGACCATCGTGCCCTGGGCCGGCGTCACCCATCTCCTGGCGATCGCGCTGATTGGCGGCGCGGTGCTCATGGTGGATATGCGGGTTCTCGGCGCGGGCCTCAAATCCCAGACGCCACAGGGCGTCCAGCGCACAGCCGGACCGCTGCTGATCTTCGGCCTGATCGCCGCAATCGTGTCGGGCACCGTTCTGGCCCTGGGGGAATTGACCAAGCTCTATTACAGCCCGCCCTATTGGGTGAAAATGGGCGCCTTTGCCGCCGCGCTGCTGTTCACCTTTACGGTACGCAACCGGGTTGTGGCATCGGGGGGCCGGTTCGGGCCGGTGACCATCGCACTGGCCGTGCTGTCGGTCGGCCTCTTTGCCGCGGTGTTCATCGGCTATTCCAGCCCGCTCGCGCGCATGGCCATGGCCCTTTTAATCGCGGTCCTGATTATCTTCGCATGGCTGGGCCGTGAAAAACCCGGCACGGGCGATGCCGGTGCCGGGCTAGGTCTCAAGACCGTCTCAGCCATGTCGATCGTCATGTGGCTGACGGTCGCCGCCGCGGGCCGGTGGATCGCGTTCTACTGACGCGATCCACGCGCGGGCCCGATCAGTTCTCTTCCACGTCCGGCAGCAGGTCCGGATTGCCCCGGCCCCGCTCACGCGGGTCCGTGCCATCGCGCGGGGCGCCGGTACCGCTCGATCCCATGAAGATCTTCCGGCCGTCCGTGAAGGTCACGTCGCGCCCATTGGCCTTGCAGGCCGGTGTGCACGACCGGTCCTTGCTCTGATATCCGCGCACGATCAGTTCCGTGCCCGGCGCCAGGGTGTTCCGATTCAGCCCGCCGCGCAGCAGCGTGTTCGGCGTACCGCCCTCGACCATCCACGCCGTGGTCGTTCCATCGTCATTGACCGCGTCGATATGGATCCAGGTGTGCGGATTGATCCACTCCACCTTGGTGACGGCACCACGCAGCAGCACCGGCGCATCGGCATCGAACTCGGCCGAGAACGCATGGTGGGCAATGGCTGCCGCCGGCGCGCCCAATAGGGCGGCACCGGCCAAGAGCGCACAGACACGGTTGCGTGTCAGTTTGAATGCCATGGGATGTCCTCCTCGCATGATTGTCTGGCGGCTGACCGGCTTACTCGCCGGCCTCCGCCGCATCGGCTTCTTCGCGGCGCGCCCCGCCCAGAATGTTCGGCAGCGCGTAATTGCCCTCGTGACAGGCATATTCGAACATCGGCCCCTGGTCCCGCACGAGAACCATCTCGCCGCGCCAGGGCTGACGATAGATCTTCGGGTCGGTCACCGTGAACTCATAGAAGATCTCGGCATCCGACACGCGGGTGAACCGCTCTTCCACCAGCGCATCGGTGGACAGGAAGAACCGGTGGCGGATCGCACCGCGCACCCGATGATCCGGGTGGAAATTGGTGGTCTCCACCACGAGGGTGTCGCCCTCCCAGCGGCCGATCGAATCCCCGAGCCAGCCGCGCATGATGTCGGGCCGGTGCTCGTCATCGATGCGGATCAGCCGGGCATTGTGGTTCATCTCGACCACGATGGCGACGGTCTCCGGCGTCTGAACGATCTGATAATGGTTGTTATACAGAACATTCATCATCGGCGGCCCGCCGGTCGATCCGAAGCCGACCGTGCAGCGCTCACCCGCCGACCGGACTTCCGGATCGTCGAAATTCGAAAACATCCGCTGGCCGTAGCGCAGGAAGGTAGCCGCACCCGACAGGGAATACGGCAGCTTGCCGTCCTCGGGCTCAACGATCCAGGAGGAGCGGAACTCGCCGTCGATCCGCGCAACCTCATTGCCGGGGTCGGTCCAGAACGCGTTATAGCCCCTGATCTCCCCGCCTTCTTCCGGCGGCGGCGCATCCGGGTCGGTGACTTCGGTGTCCATCGACAACAGACGCTCCGTCACACCCCGGAACCCGGCGGCTTGCTGAGGCGTCAAAACGAGGTTCTCGACCCCGTCCGGACGCTCGAGCGATGTGATGGACGCATTGGTCCAGATGCCTTGCATATCGGGCGTGCCGTCTGGCATGCGCGGCGGTTCATAGTCGGGATCCCAGGGTTCGCCGACGATCAGCGTTTCGTCCACGTCCTCGGAGATGTCGATCTGGGCAAAGGCCACCGCGGGACAGACCAGCGCGGCAACGGCCACCCATTGGGTCACATGTTTCATCAGTCCAGCGGCTCCTTGCGCAAATGTCCGTACATCAATTCTTCGACGAACTCGACGCAGTTGAACTCTTGGAGTTCTGCGTCCGCGCCGACGCGCTTGTAGAGGATCATGCTGATGGTCCACGGCTCCGTATAGGTGGCCGGGTCCTCCAGCGTCGCCTCATAACGCATGTGATACGGGCTGAGCTTGGTGAAGCGCTCGGTGACTTTCAGTTGCGGGCTGGCGTGATTGCCGGACCGGTCGAGCCAGGTCTGGCCGTTTTGGGCGGTCACTTCGATCACGAAGGTATCGCCGTCCCACTTGCCATAAGACTGGCCCATCCAGGAATCGATCGGCGCTTCGCCCGGATCGGTCAGATGCACATTGCGCACCGCGCCAGCATATTCGTAGGCGAACAGCATGGCGCCGTCATTGTGCATGATCTTGAACGGCAGGCCCATATAGTTCGCACGCGGAATACCGGGCAGATAGCATTTGATTTCCGGATCCCGCTCGATCCAATTCGCCCGGTTCTCGTTGCGTGTCTCGAGCGCCTCGGGCGTATAGGGGATGGTGCCGCCGCCCTTGAGCTTGCTCGGACCCGCCGGCACCGCACCGACCGCGCCAAGCGCGACCACGGATTTCGCCGGCTGCGGCCCCCAAGGCCCTTCGCGCGTCTGCATGGCATGACGCGCATGGGTGGCTTCGAGATCGTAATTGGCCGTGTTCATGACCTGCCACACGCCATTCAGGTCGCGCGGACCGCCATCGGTCATGCCCTCGATCTGCTCGGTTGTCTGGTCCTCGGACGCGGCGAACCCGTCCGATGCAACGCCGTAAAGCCCCAGAAAGGCAAACGAGAGCGCGCCGATGACAATCGGCTTGACCCCCATTCTTCCCCCCCGGCGGCTGAGCCGGATGCTGGCCATCCGTTTCCCTCCTTACCGCAGTGTGTGTGTCATGCTGTTATGCGCGACCGCGCGGGCGCGGCCAACATGAGGTCTTCTCGGCCCCATCGATCAGAGTATACCCGATGAGGGCGGCGTCAAAGCAACGGTCCGAAGACGCGCCCGCCTGCATTCCGGCGCCCTGCAAGATGACACTTCTGCAACAATGCCAGAACCTTAACAATTCGAGACCTATCGACTTGAACCGCCGGATGCGGTCCAATACGGCCCGGATCATTCAAGGCACCGCGGCGGGGCATCCTGCGGTCGAGGGGAGACGAGATCATGGTTGTTTTGCGCTGGATCGCCGTCATCGTTTTATTGCTTGGCGTCGCCTATTTCGGCGCCGCGATTGCGCTGGTGCATTGGCCGGAACCGGACTACTTCGCCGAGCACGAGATTTCGCCGGAAGATGGCCGGGTGTTCCGGGAGTTCTCCGGGGTCAGCTTCCGTCAGGATGTTCCCTATGCCGAGGGCTCCCTGACCGCGCGGGACGGCACCTCAATCTATACCCGGCGCTATGGCGGAGACAGCGACACGGTCATTGTGTATGTCCACGGCCTCGGCGGATCGAGCGAGATCCTGAACACATCGGCGGGCCTGCTCCGCTCGGCGACCGGCGCCACGATCGTCACGCCGGATCTGCGCGGCCATGGACAGTCGGGCGGCCGTCCGTTCGATCTCGATTATATCGGTCAGCATGAAGACGATGTGGCGGACCTGATCGCCGCTATCCGGTCGGACGACGCGCCAGAGCGCGTGATCCTCGCCGGTCATTCCATGGGCGGCGGCATCGCTCTGCGCTATGCACTCAAAGACGATATGCCGGACGTGGATGGCTATCTGCTGTTTGCTCCCAATTTCGGACAGGGCCCGACCCAGCGCCAGTCCGACGGTCCTCCGCCCACCGGTCAGGACGCCTACATGGCCCGCGCCTTCGTACAGTTCAACACGCAGCGGTTCATCGGACTGACCATGCTCAACATGGCGGGGATCACCGCGTTCAACAACGAACCGGTCCTGTACATGAACCAGCCGCCGGAAATGCCGGCCTATAGCTTCGCCGCCATTGCCACGGCACAACCCTCGCCGCCTAATGGCACGCCCCTGGCCCTTCAGGCGATCGACACACCGCTGCTGATCCTGATCGGCGCGAATGACGAATTGTTCGATGCCGGGGCCTATGCGCCGCTGGTTGCCGAGCATAATCCGGATGCCGAGACCGTCGTCGTGCCGGGCCTCAGCCACAGCGGGCTGATCAACACGGCCAAGACATTCGAGACGGTCGAGACTTGGTACGACGGGCTTTAGGGTCCAAACGCAATCACCAGCGTGGCCGTGACGGCGGGACAAGAGGCCGTCCCGCTCAACGGCGTGTGGCACTCCACGTCGAAGGATCGAGGCATGACAGACACAGACTCTTCGTCGACGCTGACCGGCCGGATCCTGCGCTCCCGGTGGATGTTTCTATGGCTTGGCATCCTGGCGTTTCTCGAAAACACCATCCTGCTCATTCCCATGGAACCGCTGTTCATCCCAATCATGGCCGCACAGCGGAAACGCGCACCGCTCATTGCCGCCGTACTCGTCGCCGGGTGCCTTGCCGGCGCTCTTGCCACCTACGTCCTGGCCAATGCGCTCTATGAGCCCGTTGTCGCGCCGTTCCTGGAGCAAATGGGGCTCACGGGCGACCTGGAACGGGTTCAAGGTGACATCGAAGAAGGCGGATTTCTGGCCATGTTTCTGGTTGGGCTGACCCCCGTCCCATTTCAGTTGGGCACGGTGGCGGCTGGTATCGTGGGCCTGAGCCTGCCGGTCTTCATTGCCGCCGTCGTGATCTCGCGCGGCATCCGGTATGGGTTCCTGGCCGTGTTGACCATGTGGATCGGTCATCGGGCCGAACGGTTCATCGAAGACAACGAGCTGTGGATCCTCATCGGCTTCGTGGTCCTGTTCCTTGTCATGGCGGGAGCCACCGTCTTGCTCTAGATGATATCCGGGGGGCGGGGTTCTGACGGCCAAGCGTTTAGCAGGAGGAGGACACTCCATGACCCGACCGACACGTTGGACCATCCTGATTGCCCTGGTATGGGCCGGGCTGACGGGGCCCGCAACCGCCGACCAGGAGCGCAGCGTGGATGAGATCAAGGCTGAGATTTTCGCCCTCGCTGAATCCTTCATGGGACAGGGCGATCCGGATTATTCAAAACAGCGCCAGTTCGAGCCCTTGCTTGAGGAACTCCTCGCCGCCAATCCTCAGCCGCCGGTGGCCGACCGCCTGCCGCTCCTCCATGGTGTCTGGCAGCAGGTCTGGGGCCCCTACAGCTATCGCGGCGACGACCGCGGGGTCGATGATGATCTGACGCCGGAGGAAATCTATCAGGTCGTCTTTCCCGGCGGTTATTATTACAACGTCACGCCGCGTGATGTGACGAAACCGGACGCTGAGCAACGCATTGCGCTCCTGCGCGGCAAATACGAACTGGTGCCCGATCTACGCGATATGCTGAAGGTCCGTTTCACCCGGTTCCCCGGCAACAAGGGCCGGCCCGCAGACATGCCGATATGGGATCTGGCGGCCCTGGCCGAAGAGGACGCACTTCCGAATGAAACGACCATTGTGCCGCGCTTCATCGTCTGGCTCTTTTTCGGCGGCGGCGGCCTGCGCGAGGTCTACACGGACGAAGACATGCGCATCACCTTCGGAGAAACCAGCCTGACCGACCGCGCCAAGGAAGAGCTTTACATCATGCGCCGGGTGGAGTGAGCCGCCGCGCGGATACCTCACGCCTTGGTTCGGCTGCGCAGAACCGCCTTGTGGATCTCCTCCACCACAAGAAGCACCAGCGCCACACCCAGTAGCGCCAGCCACGTCGTCGGCGCAATGGGCTCGATATTAAGCACATCGCGCAGCCCCGGCGTATACATCGCACCGATATGAACCGCCTGAGCCAGCGGCACGGCGGCCACCAGGAACGGGTTCGACCATAAGCTGATCCGGAACAGCGAGCGGGTCTCGGACCGGCTGCTCAGCGCATGAATGTTCCCGAACAGGATCATCAGCATCAGTGTCAGATTGCGGGCCTGATCCTCGCCCACACCCTGCTGTGACAGGAACCAGTAGACGCTGAAGGCCATCAGCCCCATGGCCGACCCGATCACGAGCACATGTTCGATCACATGGCGGTCGAGCACCGGTTCGTCCGGATTGCGTGGTTTGCGGGTGAGTTCCCCGCCTTCGCGCGGCTCGAAAGCCAGCGCCACATCCTGCACCCCATTGGCAACCAGATTGAGCCACAGAAGTTGAACCGCCGTCATGGGCATGGGCAGCCCGGTCAGAACGGTGAGGAAGAACAGCAGGATGGCTGAAAAGCCGGTGGCGAGCAGCAGGGCGATCACTTTCCGGATATTATTATAGACGATCCGCCCCTCTTCGATGCCATTGACGATCGAGGCGAAATTATCGTCCGTGATGATCAGATCGGCGGTTTCCTTGGCCACATCCGTTCCGGATTTGCCCATGGCAATGCCCGCATTGGCCCGCCGCATGGCCGGCGCATCGTTGACCCCGTCGCCGGTCACGGCCACGAAATGCCCATCGGCCATAAAGGAAGAGACGATCCGTTCCTTCTGCTGCGGTTCGATGCGCGCAAACACCCGTGCTGGACGGATCAGCGCATCGACCGCCGCCGGCCCATCCGCTTCCGCCGACCGGATCGCCGAGCCGGTGACCACCGGATCCTCCGGACCGCACAGGCCCAGATCGCTGGCGATGGCCCGCGCCGTGGACGGATGATCGCCGGTGACCATGGCAACCTCGATGCCGCTGGACCGGCAGCGGGCCACCGCGTCCCGCACTTCGGGCCGGATGGGATCGATCATGGCGACCATGCCCAGGAAGGTCAGCCCGCCGAGTTGGCCGAGCGCATCCGCCCCCTGCGCAGGACGCCGGGCCAGAGCGATGATCCGGTAACCGGACCGCGCCAGAGCCTCGAACTGCGCTTCGATCCGGGCCCGGTCGATAGGGACCGGCCCGGCGCCGTCATCCATATGGCTGCTCAGCGCCAGGATCTTCTCCGGGCTCCCTTTGACATGGAGCCAGTCCTCGCCGCCATGGCGGTTCAGACTGCCGCTTAATGCGCGCTGAGACTCGTAGGGAATGAGGTCGAGCCGTGCCTGAGCCGACCGCACTTCCGTGAGCGACAGATCGAGTTTCTTGGCCAGAACCAAAAACGCCACATCGACAATATCGCCGTTGGAAACCCACTCCCCGCCCGCATAATCGAGGTGGCTTTCATTCGCCAGAACGCCGGTGGTGCACAGTGCCGCCAGCCGGTCCCGCGGCCCAGCGCCGACCGCCCCCGGCCCGATCCCGGTGCCGGTGACATCCACATGCAGCCCCTCGGGCAGGACAATCCCCGTGATCGTCAGCTTGTTGACGGTCAACGTGCCCGTCTTGTCCGAACAGATCATGGTGCAGGACCCCAGGGCCTCCACCGCCACCAGCTTCCGGATGATGACATTGCGCTTGGCCATGCGCTGCATGCCGATCGCCAGAGCGACCGTGAGCGCGGCGGGCAGGCCCTCGGGAATGGTCGAGACGGCAAGACCGATGCCGATCATCACCATATCGGTCCCTGAATAGCTGCCCTTGAGCGCCATCAGCCCGACCAGGAGAATAATCGCCGCAATGATCGCGCCGGAAACCTGAAGCGTGAACCGCTGCATCCGGACCATCAGTGGCGGCGCCGAGATCCGCCGGGCACTGACCCCTTGGGCGATGGCACCGATGGCTGTTGCGGAACCCGTCGCCTCGACGATCCCCTCGCCCCGGCCCATGGTGACGACCGAACCCGCAAAGCACTGGTTCGTCCGGTCGGCAAGCGGCGCATCGGCGGCCACGTCCGCGCCCGGATCCTTGATAACGGCCAGGGACTCACCGGTGAGCATGGATTCATCCACCGCCAGATCGCGCGCGCTCAGAAGGCGCAGATCCGCCGGCACCTTGTCGCCCGAGGCCAGGATCACATGATCACCCGGCACCACCGCTTCGATGTCGATGGTCTGGTGCACCCCGTCGCGCAGAACGAGCGCCGTCCCGCGGACCATGTTGCGCAAGGCGCGCGCCGCCCGCTGGGCCGAGTATTCCTGCGCCGTCCCGATGGCCGCATTGATCACAAGCACGGCAAAGATGAACACCGTGCTTTGAAGCTGATTGATCAGCGCCGAGACGAGCGCCGCGATCAACAGGATATAGATAAATGGGCTTAGGAACTGGCGCAGAAAAACCGTCACAATGCCGGGCATGGCCGGTTCCGGCAGACGGTTCGGCCCGGTCTCCTCAAGCCGGCGCGCGGCCTCCGAACTCGTCAATCCACCGCCAGCGGACGATCCGCCCACCCCGTCTTGCGCCGCGCCCATGATCCGGTCCCATCATCGTCCCACACCGATGCCGCGCCATTGATGCAGAAATCATTTGCGCCGTCGATAGGCGATGGCCGCCTTGCGGCGGGTCCGGACCTGCTTGCAGATTTGACGCGCAAGGCTGCTCCGTTTGCATGATCTGAAAGGTTTAGACGCCGGCGGCCGGCGGCTTGATCGGCCCTTCCAATCGTCATAACATTGTCAGACAAATACGAGGAACCCAGCACGCGATGGAGAGCTGCCGATGGCCACGCTGAGCCACCGGGTCGATCTGGCCCTCCATTACCGCGTGGACGGTCACGGTCCCACCGCCCTTGTGTTGTTCAACGGGGCCAACCTGCCGCTCACCTTTTGGGACCCGCTGACCGCACTCCTGGCACCCGATTACACGCTCATCCGGTTGGATCAGCGCAATATCGGTGAAACACGCTTCACCGGGCGGTTCACATTGGCCGATTGCGCTGCCGATGCTGCACGCCTTCTGGAGCATCTTGAAGTGGACCGGGTCATTGCGGTCGGCCATGCCTGGGGCGGCCGCGTGGCCCAGGTGTTCGCGCGGGATTATCCGCACAATGTCTCCGGGATCGTTGTGTGCGGAACAGGCGGGCAATTGCCGCCCACGGTGAACGCGGACGATTACAAGGCATTGGGCGCCTTGCGGGCCTCCGGAGACCGGCCCGGCTGGGCCGCCAAGCTGTCCGACATCTTCTGCGGACCCGGGTTCAACGCCCGCGATCCGGCGGCGTTCACGGCGCTCACGGACCTTGTCTGGACGGCCATCCCCCATGCCGATGCGATCTGGGATCAAAAGGCCGTGCCCTCGCCCAGCTATTGGGGCCGAGCCGATAGACCCACCCTCCTGGTCTATGGCGAGGACGACCGGTTCGGCACGCGGGAAAACGCTCTCGATCTTTATGGCCGATTGGCGCAAGCCCGGCTGATCACCCTGCCGGATACCGGCCATTTCCTGATCCGCGAGCGCCCCGCCGAGGTGGCCGGGGCCATCCGCGAGTTTCTAGGCGCGCTCAACCCTGCGGCGGGAAAGACATCCTCATGATCAGTGGAAAGACGATTGTCATCACGGGTGCCGCAAGCGGTATCGGGCGGGCCTGGGCGGAGGCCTTCCTTGCCGACGGCGCGAAGGTCGTCGCCGCCGATATCAATGCCGACGGCCTTGAGGCGCTCGAGGCGCGGGGCGCGATTATCAGTATCACCGATGTCGGGGATGCGGACGCGGTCCGAGCCATGATCAGCCTGGCCGTGCAGCATACCGGACGGATCGACGTGCTATTTAACAATGCCGGCCTGGGGTTCGGTTACACCATCGATACCATGCCGGACGGGCTGTTCGAGCGCCATATCGCCATTCACCTGTTCGGCACGGTGAACGCCATGCGCTTCGCCATCCCCCATATGCGCCGCCAAGGCCATGGGCGGATCATCAACACGATTTCGCGCAATGCGGAAGCTGCGGTGCGCGGAACATCGGCCTACTCCGCCGGCAAGGCCGCCGTTTGGTCCGCGACCCGCATCACCGCACGGGAAGTCGCCGACACGGATATTTTGGTCAATATGCTGATCCCCGGACCGACCAATACCGCGATCTGGGGCGAAGACCGGCCCGATCTTCAAGCACCCGACGTAACCGTTCCGACCGCGCGCATGTTGGCCACGCTGCCGGCCGGCGGACCGACGGGCAAGGTCTTCTGGAACGAAACCGAATACACCATGTTCGATCCCCGGCCGCAGGAGGCACGTTGATGACAGGCAGACTTTCAGGTCAGGTGATTTTCGTGACCGGCGCCGGCAGCGGCATCGGCCGCGCGAGCGCGATCCGTCTGGCTGCGGACGGTGCGGCGGTCATCGCGACGGATGTTCGTGAGGCGCTGGTTCGCGATACCGCCGCGGCGATTACGACCGACGGCGGCAAGGCACTGGCATTGACCTGCAATGTCGCCGATGAACGCGACGTCGAAACGGCGGTGACGACAGGTTTGCATCACTTCGGGCGCGTCACCGGCCTTTTCGCCAATGCCGGTACCGCCGGGTCCGGATGGATCCATCAGACGGATCTCGCCGAGTGGCAACGGGTCATCGATGTCAATCTGACCGGCCCCTTCCTGTGCGCCAAACACTGCCTGCCGCATATGATCGATCATGGCGGCGTGGTGGTCACCACCGGATCCATCGCCTCCACCGTGATCGGCGGCGCGGGCAGCGCGGCCAGCTATGCCGCGAGCAAGGGCGGCGTTCTTCAGCTCACGAAGCAGATCGCGGTTGATTACGCCAGCTACCATGTCCGGGCGGCCTGCGTATGCCCGGGCGCGATTCAGTCGGGCATGAGTACCCATGTCCGCGAAGACTATGGCGATAAGACCTGGACGCCGATGCCACGGGCGCGTTTTGCCGCACCGGTCGCCCGGTTCGCCGCCCCGGAAGAAGTCGCGGGCGTTGTGGCCTTTCTGTTCTCGGATGATGCCTCGTTCGTCACCGGCAGCGCGATCTATGTAGACGGGGGCCTGACCGCCATCTGACGGTCAGGCTCTTGGCCGGTCAGTTATAAAGCCGCACCGTGGTGCCGTCCGGCAGATCGATGGTCGCCTGACGCTGGCTGTCGAAGGCCGGGGCCGGCAACCCAGCCGCCCAGGTCTCGAAGACGGTCGTCAGGGCGGCAACCTTCTCAGGGTTCGCATCGGCCAGATTGGTCGTCTCACCGGGATCGGCGGCGAGATCGAACAGACCGACATAGGCCGCGTCGCTGTCCTCGATATCCATCACCAGAAGCTTCCAGTCCCCTTGACGGACCGTGTAGTTGGGCTGCGTCCGCCACAACATGGCCGGGCGCGGCGCACCGTCCGCGGCCCCGGTCACATAGGGCATGAGATCGATGCCGTCGAGCGGCGCATCCCCCACCGCGATATCGGCTGCCTCCAGCGCTGTGACGCTGAGATCGAGGCTCGACACGGTCTCGTCATAGGAGAGCCCTTCGGGCACGACGCCGGGCCAGGACAGTGTCATCGGCACACGGATGCCGCCCTCGTAATAGCTGCCTTTGGCGCCGTTGAACGGCTCGTTCGAGCATCGTCCCGCGCCAATATAGGCCGCACACCCATTATCGCTCAGGAACACAACCAGCGTGTTCTCGCGCAGCCCCAAACGATCCAGCGTGTCCATGACAACGCCGACCCCATCGTCGAGCGCAGCGACCATGGCGGCATAGGTGCGCTTCGGCCCGTCCTCAATGTGTGTAAAGCGGTCCAGATAGCGCTTGGGCGCCTGAAGCGGCGTATGCGGTGCAAAATGGGTCAAAGCCAGGAAAAACGGTTCCTCCTGGTTGGCTTCGATGAAAGCCACCGCTTCATCGGTGAGGATGTCGGTTAGATAGCCTTCCGTCGGCATGAAGTGCTCATAGCCGCGCTCAAGGCGCATGGGCTTGAACCCCTGCCGGGACCCCGCGACCGGATCATCGAAGGCCAGATCGCCCGGCTCCAGCTTGGCCATGTAACCATTGCCCCCGCCGGAAAAGCCGAAGAACGTATCAAAGCCCCGATCAAGCGGGTGGATGCCCTCGGTGCGGCCCAGATGCCATTTGCCGACAAGGCCGGTCGTGTACTCCGCCTGCTGAAAAAAGGTCGGGATCGTGGTCACCGATTGCGGAATGCCCACGCCGCGCCGGTCCCGGCCGCGCGGGTTGAATTCATAGCCGAAGCTCTGCTGGTGCCGGCCGGTGAACAGCCCCGCGCGCGACGGCGCACAGACCGCCGCGGTGACATACCCGTTGGTGAAGGTGACGCCGCTCGCAGCCAGGGCATCCAGATGCGGTGTCGGGATATCCGTGCCGCCATTGAAGCCCACATCGCCGTAGCCCAGATCGTCGGCCACGATGAAAATGACGTTGGGTTGCGCCGGGCCGCTTCCGCCATCCGCCGATGCCATCTCGTCCGGCAGGTTCCCGCACGCGGCGGCAAAACCCGCCAGCCCGACCAGTGCCCATTTCATATGTTGCATCGTCTCACCCTCTCCCACACGAACCGGCACGAGGGCACGGCTCTGATTATTGTCAGACAATAGTGTGATCGGAATGAACGGGTCTGAAAAGATCTAATCGGACGCGAGGGGCGCCTTTCGGGCCTTAAGCGCCGTCACCGGCAGCCGGCGTGATGCGCTCATGGGCGTCGAGGGCGAATGCCTTGGTCAGCGTCACCATCTCGACGGCCCACTCTTCGGCGGCTTTAGCGTCGCCCGCTTTCATCAGCGACAGCAGCTTGCGCCAGCGCTTGACCGAGTCCTTACGCTGCTCCGCCGTCTTCACCGCATCGATGACGAATTGGTGCCGCAAGCGGCGGATCATCGGGCGCCGGCTGAACAATTCATGGGCCTCCCCGATCGACCGGTCGATCGCCGCATGGACCGCCTGGCGCGCCTTCTGATAGGTCTCGACGTCGCAATCGGTCTTCGACAAGTCCTCCAGCTTGGCGATCCGCTCTTCGATCTTGGCGATTTGCTCCGGGCTCGCCCGTTCAGTGGCGAGACGCACGACAAAGCCGAACACCATGGCCAAAAAATCGAACATGTCGCCGAGTTGTGTGCGCGTCAGCACCGGCACGCGCACGCCGCGCCAGGGCGCATATTCCACCAGGCCCTGGCTTTCCAATTGCTGGAAGACCTCGCGGATCAAGGGGCGGCTCGCACCGAACCGGTTGGCCAGTTCGACTTCCTTCAACCGGGCACCCGGCGGCACCTTCCGGAAGACAATCTCCCAGCCCAATTCTTCCGCGATTTGATCGGCCAGTGTCCGTTGACGGGACGAGGCCTCTGCCGCTGTCATTCTATTACTCACCACACTGAAGGACGGTATGCCGAGCGGGCACCGAAATCGGACAAGCCCGCCCGAGACGCATCCCGATCAGTCCGCCGCGTCAATCCGATTGCGCGGCGCGCCAACCCACCAGGGGCTCGACCACGCCATGCCGCCATCCATTTGCCGGATACGGACATAATAATAATCGCCCGGCGCGGACGGCTCCGGATCGGTCAGTTCGAAGGACCGGTCCATCAGACCGGGCCGCGAAATACGCCGCATTGTCAGTGTATAGAAGCCGTCGTCGCCATCAAGCCGCTTGACGATCGGCCCCTGATCCAGATCCTTGAGCGAAAGCCGGAGCGGGTTGGCCGGAATGTCTTCCCAGAGCACCAGATCGGACTGGCTCAGATCGATCGACACCGCCGCGTCCTCATCGGGTGTGCCGTCCACCGACAACTCGATTGTGTTGATCCGCCCCCCGGAGCGCAGCGAAAACGCAGCGCCATCGCCCGCCTCAGTGAGCCGGGCAAACTCGGTCTGGCTATTGAGGGCTTCGGCGACCGGCGCCTTGACCGCGCTGACATCGAGCCCGTCGAAGCGCAGCCCGCCCTGAAAGGTGGCGTCCCTGTAACTCTGGCGTAACGCCCGCGGATCGGAATCGAAGTGCAATGCGATTTCGATGATGCCGCCCTGCACGTCGCCGGCAAAATCGAGCACCTGCGCGTCCTCACCGTTCTTCACGAGCGCAATGGAGGCGATTTCATCGGTCCCGTGAATGTCACCTGCGACCGTATAACGCAGCGCATCCTCCGGCAGGCGGGTGCCCATCGGCTGCCCGTTCAGCTCCGCCTGAAGCAGGATCCGGGCGCCATTGGTCGCGTAAGTCCGCCGGTCACGCAGACTGTCGAAAATGGCGTCGCGGGTCTTTTCGGATGCATAGACGGCGGCCAAACCGCCGAAATTATCCGATCCCGGACGGCCCAAAGCGCGCGGCCGATAGCCCGGGCTGCCCACATGATCGTCAGAGGAGCCGATAAATCCGACTTCCCAGCCCCGATCGAGATAGCGCCGCCCGAACCACTCGAACGTGCCATGATAGGATACGATCTCCACGAGGCGCTCAAGCTCCCGGTCGCTGCGGGTCCAATCCCCGGGTTGATGGGCATGGGGTACCACGACCACATCCTCGACCGGGATCGAGTCCTTCATGCGCGCATGCATCAGCTGCACTTCCGGGTGACGCTGGCGGGCAATCAGAACTGCGGTCTCCGGATCGCGGAACAACACATTGTGGTGACCGCCGAACCGCGCATCGATGGTGTATTCATAGCCCTGAAGGGTTACGAAGGTACCCGGATCATGGAACGCGTCCACATACGTCTTCATCTGGGCCCATTCGCCGAGATCCATCCACAAACCGTGCTCGGACAATGTAATGAAGTCGAGCCGCGCTTCATCGCGCGCGAAGGTGAAAAACTCATCCACAAGGCCAAGGCCCTCGGCCCAGCCGGAATGGGCATGGGTTTCCCCCCAGAAAATGCGTTCGGCGGCATCGGGCTGGACAAGGATCGGATCCGACATACCCGTGATCGATCCGTCCGGAGAGGAAAAACCGAACCGGTACACACCCGGCTCATCGAAGGACGCCTCAAACGTGGCAAGCGCTTCGCCCTTTGTGCGGACCTTGCCGAACGGCTCACCGTTCAACGTGATGTCATAGCGCTTCGGGATTTCCCCCTCCGCCCGGTTACGGAAGAGATCTTCCGAGCGCACCGTAATGGCGATCTCCTCGCCCGGTGCGATCGTCGCCGGGCCGAAGCCCCGCACGCCCGCGGCCGGACCACCGGCCAGCGGGACCGCTGGTTCCGGCAGGGAGTGGAGGATACCCCCATCAGACTGGGGCTTCGTCAGCACCCAGATCGGATACCGGGTTGCCGAGTTGGAATAATGCAGGGTGCGCAGGCCCGGCGAGCCGCCGCTTGTATCGCCGAATGTGACGGTGACGGTATCGCCCTCGTTCAACGTGCCTTCGACAAGCCGGAAAAACAGGCGCGGCTGATTGATCTGGAACAGGCTCGCGGCATACTGACCCGACGCCGGAAACGTATCCGGCACCAACACCACATCGTCGCGCGAGGAGCGAATGGTCACGTAATTCTCTGTCGTCGGATCGTCGGTCTGATATTCGAATTCGCCGAAACGGAAATGGTTGGGCGCCACGATCCCGCCGCCCGCCTCGATAGGCACGCTGCCGACCGTATAGGTCATCTCGAAGCTCTGATGGGAGTCCACGACGCCGGGCGTGAGCACCTTGAGATCGACCGGTCCGAACGCGTCCGGCTGGCGTTCCCGCAAGGACAACTCACGGATGAAATTGTCGACCGAGGTCAGATAGCCCGCCGATGCCCGTTCATTGATGATCAGGCCGTCGGGCTGGGTGATCACGCCGACTAGGGAATGAATCTGCGGGTGAATCCATTTGCCTTCGATGGCCAGCGCATTGCTCCAATCATAGAGAGTCAGAGCCCGCTCGATGGCATTGGCATTGGTCGTCGACCCCGTGGCCTCGAAATCGGCCAGCAGGGCATCGATCCGTGCGCGAAGCTCGTGCGTCATACCGCCTTCACCGGGACGCGGCGCGGCACGCGACACCGCGAACATTTCCGCATCGGTCGGCAGCGCCGTTATATCCGCGGATGACGAAGCCCAACCGGGCGATGCCGCGAACAGGGCAATCATCGCGGCACTGAGCGTTCCGGCAACACTCTGATTGCGAACCGTGCGGCGTGCCATGTGGTGAATTCTGGTCATGAACGGCTTCCTCCCGTGTCGCGCGGCCCGTGAACCATGCCCGCTTGCCAGCCATTTAATTGTCTGACAATAGTCATTGGCCCAGCGAATGTCACGCCCCGCGGCGGATCTCCGCGGTGCGGCCTGTCCGGAAAGGATCGACCATGTGCCGGTTTGCCCCGTCCCTGTTTGCCCTGTCCCTGTTTGCGCTTGTTCTTGTCCTTGTCATGGCCGCCGGCACGCCGGCCCGCGCCGATGACAGCCTCTTGCTTGCCCGCGATGTCGCCTACGCGGCCGCAGAGCCGGAGGGCCGGCTCCTGGACATCTACGGCACCGCGGACGGCACCGACCGGCCCGTCATGATCTTTGCCCATGGCGGCGGCTGGATGCGGGGCGACAAATCCCGTACCTGGAAAAAGCCCCAGGCCTTCGCCGATGCTGGATGGCTGTTCGTGACCATCAACTATCAGATGGAAGAAGGCCGCGCCGATCCGGACGCACAGGCCGGCGATGTGGCCGCCGCAGTGCTCTGGGCCCATGAGAACATTGCCGCGTATGGCGGCAATCCCGACAAGCTGTTCTTGATGGGACATTCGGCGGGCGCTCATCTTGTGGCTCTCGCGGCGCTGGCGCCGGAATACAAGCTCACCGATGGCCTGGTTGATGGTGTCGTCGCACTCGACACCGCAGCCTACGATATCGATTTCCACATGGAAAATTTCGCGCGCGGCCGGAACCTGGAGCTTTACGAACGGGTGTTCGGCAAGGACAAGGCCTTCCGCGATCAGGTGTCGCCCACGATCCGGGCGGGCGACGGCGCCACGCCCCCGTTTCTGATCTATTACATCAACGGCCGGCCCGCGACGGAGTTTCAGTCGAACCGTCTGGCCGCGGCCCTGCGGGCCGCCGGTGGACGGGCCGAGGCGATCGGGGCGGATCACACCCATGCCAGCATCAATCGCGAATTCGGCACGCCGGGCGAGACCGTCACGGTCCGAACGTTCGAATGGCTGGCGGACCTGGCAGCGCCTGCCGGCACCGGTGACTGACGCCTAGGCCGATGCGCCCCCGGCCTCGATGATCTTTTGAAGATTGATCACGCCGGGGAACGCATTCTCCCGGAGCCGCTTGAGGGTGGCCTGCTGGGTCGGATCGTCCAGATCCGCGTCACGGATCGTCGTGGCGAACCCGTCGAGACGGCAAGTCTCGATCCATTGGCCGACGCGCGCATCCTGAGACCATGTGTACTGATTGGTCATATTGGCGACCGTGGCGGGAAGCCAGTCGGCGACCGTATCGGGCAGCGCGATCGGCGTGCACATCCGGTTGCGGTCCTCATCATTGTCAAAGAGCGCCTCGATAAAGGCGACGAAGGACGCACTGAAGGCCGGCTGGGGAATGCGATACATTTGAAGGGTGATCAGCCGGCCATCGAAGGTCGGCTTGACGGTCCGCATTTCCACCGCCGTCGCCGTGCAATCGATATAGAGCGTGTCCGGATCGGCGGAGGCCGTACCCTCGCTCAAAACCAATCGGTCCGGCTCGATGCGCGTCACGCGCTGGCCCTTGATCACTGTCCGAATACGGCGCAACAGCTCGACCTCGCCAATCGAGATGGTCGCATAGTGGAACATCTCGGGCCGGTCATCGGGATCGATGCGAAGCATCACGCCGCCCGTCTCGAGACGGTCGAACAGATCCTCGACCGATTGGGCCGCCGCCATGGCCTCCATCTGCGCGGCGAACCGGCCGATAGAGTCATGAAAGAACAACGGTCCCGGCTGGGTGCCGGCACGGTTCAGAAGCCAGGACTCACGCGGACGGACCCAAGTGATGGTGTCCGGGTCGGCGCCCTGCTCCAGCAGCCAGACACCGACATCCATGCCGGTCTTGCCGCCACCCAGGATCGTGAACCGACGAAAGGACGGCGCCAGGCGCGGCAGATCATTGGGCGCGATGCAGGTAACCCCGTCCGCGACTGAGAATTTGCGCTGATGCGTAGACGGAACGGTCGTGCCGAAATAGGTGCCATCCACGATGCGCTTGCGCGCCGTCACCTCATGGGTGGCGTCGGACAGCAGGGACCGGACCGTGATGCGCCCCGATTGAAGGCTTTGCGCATCCCAGAGCGCGTCATGCATGGGCAGATAGCGGACCCTGCCGGATGCCAGGAACCGTTCGCGCATGGCCCGGTCGAAATGGGCAAGAACCTCCGGTCCCGACGCAAGCTCGTAATAGCCCTTATTGTAACCGTCCGCGTCGATCCGGTCCGATCCCAGCGGGATCGACGGGACACCGTAAAACGCCGACGGCTGATGAAGCCGCACGAAGGGATAAGCGTCGTTCCAATGGCCGCCCGGCATGTGATGCCGGTCAACCATCACCACATCGGCATCGGTCTGCGTGAGCAGCGTATCGACAAAGGCCATGCCGACCGCGCCTGTTCCGATCACGCAGTAATCCGTCTCGAATACCGCCATGGCTGTTCCTCGCCCTGTGTATTGGCGCCGGTTGGCGGCCAGATTTATGCCATTAATTCAGCAGGCCCGCCGCAGCGAGACCGATCCCGAACAGACTTTCGCCCGCAATCAACCCGGCCGCCAGTGCAATAAGCCGCCGCTCAGACCACTCCGGCGCGACCTTTCGGAGCACCGCCGCCGCCAATGCTCCCAGGAACAGCGAGATCGAGTTCCAAGCCGGGATCACGAAGGCCAGCCCCGCCGCCGGGGCGCTCGGCAGGCGTTGTGCGATACGCTCCGGCAGAAGTTTCTCCGCCACGCCCATCAGAACGCCGAGCCCGGCGCCGATGATCATGGCCGTGACCGCGCCCTCCGGGATGGTGTCGAGCCCCTCGGCCAGCACTTCGGCCACGCTTTTCCAAACCGCCACCGCAGGAGCGGGCCATTCCGGTGTCAGCAGCATCGCCGCCGGATCGGGCACCAAGGTCAGGTAGACCAGTGTGCCGACAAGACTGCCCGTCAGTACACCGAACACCTGTGCGATGATCTGGAAACGCGGTGTGACGCCCAGCATCGACCCGGCGCGCAAATCATGGAGCAGGTCCGAGCTTTGGCCCGCCGCCCCTCCGGTCACATTCGCGCTCATCAGATTGGCGGTGATATTACCGGGCGACACGACGCCATAGGTCAATTGAGTGATCTTGCCGAGCGCGCCGATGGGTGGAATTCCGGTCTCGCCGGTTACCCGCGAAGAGACGACCGCCAGGAGATAAGCCATAGCAACCGCAAAGATGGCCTCCCAAAGACCGATCCCGAAAATGGTTGTCTGCGCTGCCGTGGCCATGATCAGCGTGGCGACGATCCCAAACAGGAACGCGCGCTTGGGCAGCGTGGCCTCCGGCGGACCGGAGACGGCCGCCCCCGGCTGACCGCGCTTGCCGGCCCCTCGGATCATCTGTCCCAGCGAGATGGCAAAACTTGTCAGGGTCGAGACCACCATCATCGCAACGCCGGGCCAAAGCAGCCAATCGACCAGCGGCCCGAACCACGCCACGCTGGGATCGTCCGGCCCGGGCGGGACCCAGCCCCAAGCCAGGATCAGCGGGCTGAGAATTCCCCAGGCCACAATGGCACCAATCAGCATGGACAGACCGACCCGCAATCCGATGATCGCCCCGAACCCAACCATCAGCAGTGACGGGTCCAGCACGAAAGTCAGATTGGTGGCCGAGACCGAAGACGCGCCGCCGGCCTTGAGCGCGCCAGTGGCAGGCAGGGCGACCGGCGGCGCCAACCGCGTCAGACCGACGACCGCGTCCGCGAGCTTTAGGCCGGCCGATGCCGCCGCCCCCGCCAGCAGGGTGCGCAGCCGCATGGCCGCCTCGCGCCCCTCGGCATGGATCTCCCGCAAGGTCTCGGCGGTCGCAACGCCGCTGGGAAAGGGAAGATTTTCCCGGAACAGCATCTGCTGGCGCAACCCCGCTGCGACGACAACACCCAGAATACTCACAACGAACACCCAGACGGACATCACCGGCCATGACAGGGTCTGGCCCGTCAGAATGGTCAGTGCCGGAATCGGAGCGACGAGACCGCCTGAGATGATCGATGCGGACGATGACGCCGTGGTCTGGGCAATCGCGTTTTCCTTGATCTCCCAAGGACGGGCCCCCGCCAGACGCTCCGCGACCCGCCAGACCCCGAGCCCGATCAGGGCGGCCGCGATGGACATGTTGAACGTCCAGCCGATTTTCAGGCCGCTATAGACATTGCAGGGCGTCAGGATCGCGCCGACGATCATGCCGGTCACCACCCCGCGGACAGTCAATTCGGGGGACGGTGGCTGGCTCATGGGGGCTCCTCGAAGGGGTCGGGCGACTGAGACCGCGCAAATACACCGCGATCACACGCTTAAGAGGCATCCTGCGGCGGCGGCGCGCTTGGAACCGCCCCGACCCGGGTGCATACTGTGCATAACAACAGAAGACCGCCATCGGTCAAAGGGGGGAGATCGCCATGATTGCAATGGTGTTGAGTTGGGCGTTCGCCGCGCTTCTGGGGTCGATCGGCGGTTATCTGCTCGTGCGCGGCGTCAATCTCGCGATGCTGGGAGGCAGTTGGTATTACCTGCTGGCGGGGATCGGGCTGCTCGCGGTGACGGCGCTGATCTTGCGCAAGAGCCCCTGGGGCGCCCGCCTCTACGCGCTCATCACGGTGGCCACCGTGGGATGGTCGCTCTATGAAGCCCAGCTTGAGTTCCTGCCGCTGTTGTCGCGGCTTGGCGCCTGGACCGTGGTCGGTCTGTGGTTCCTGATGCCGTGGTATCGCGCGGCCATGCGGCGCGGCGGCGACAGAAAAGCCGATACCGGCGGGCTCTGGGTCGGCGGGGCGATCCTGGCGGCCCTCCTGGTGCTGACCATTGGCGCATTCCAACGCTACACCGTGACCGAGGGCACTCAGCGGGCGGATCTTGGCCCCGCGGAGGTCACCGACTGGCGCCATTACGGCAACGCACCGGGCGGGACCCGCTTTGCCCAGCTCGACCAGATCACGACCGAGAATGTCGCCGGGCTGGAAGAAGTCTGGCGCTATCGCACGCAGGTGCCGTACGACTTCAAGACGACACCGCTCCAGGTTGGCGAGCGCCTTTATTTCTGTACGGCCGGCAACCGGGTGATTTCGATTGATGCGCGCTCCGGCGAGGAACTCTGGCGCTACAATCCACGCAATCAGGTGACCGGCCCCGAAATCGAGGACCTGGCCGATGACAACATGTTCTCGCGCAGTTGCCGGGGTGTCGGCTATTACGAGGCGCCGTCCGACTATGGAGGGGCCTGCCGGACCCGGATCATCACCGGCACGACCGACGCCCGTTTGATCGCGCTCAATGCCGAGACCGGTGAGCCCTGCGCCGATTTCGGCACCGGCGGCGAGACCAATCTGCGCGAGGGGTTCGAGCCTCATAATCCCATTGCCTACATGCACACCTCCGTGCCGCTGATCGCCGGGGACAAGATCGCCGTGGGCGGATGGGTCGTGGACAACCAGGAACTTGGTAATGTATCCGGCGTGATCCGCGCCTATGACGTGATGACGGGACAATTCGCCTGGGCCTGGGATATGGGGCGCCCGGATGACCGCGGGTTTCCTCGGGAAGGCGAATTCTTCACCCGGGGCACGCCCAATATGTGGTCGATCATGAGCTACGATCCGCAGCTCGATCTGATCTTCGCGCCGACCGGCAATGCCTCACCCGACTATTATGGCGGTAAGCGGCGGCCCTTCGACGAAGAGTTCAATTCCTCCGTGATTGCCCTGCGCGGAGCCACCGGCGATGTGGCCTGGTCCTATCAGACGGTGCATCACGATATCTGGGACTATGACGTCCCGTCCCAACCGTCGGTTGTCGATATCGTCAAGAACGGCACGCCCATTCCGGCGCTGGTGGTCCCGACCAAGCGCGGCGAGTTGTTCGTTCTGGACCGGCGCGACGGCACGCCGGTCTATCCGGCAACGGACTGTCCGGACGGGTCACAGGCCACGCCTGAGGGCGAATGCCCGACACCGCAGGGCGCGGTCGAAGGCGATTTCGTCACGGCGACACAGCCCTTCTCCGGGCTGCCGAACTTCCGGCCCTATCGCCATGAAAGCGATATGTGGGGGCTGACCCCGCTCGATCATCTGCATTGCCGGATCGAATACCGCAAGATGCGGTATGAGGGCCATCTCACACCGCCGATGCGCGGCGGCGGCGGCGGCGAGCATGGCGGCGAGACCTGGGGCGGCACCTTCCAGTATCCAGGCAATGGCGGCGGGTTCAACTGGCCGAGCGTGTCGGTCGATACCGATAACGGCATTGTGGTCGGCCAGCCGATGATGATGGGTAACCGCGTGGTCATGGTGACCGGCCCTGAAATGCTGGCCTATTACACGGGCAGCAACCGCTACACCCGCAGCGACACGGAAGACGAGGCAGCGACGGAAGACGGCGATGAAGACCGGCCTGCCTCATCAAGCTTGCTCAGTGCGATGCGCCCGCTTACGCCTTACACGGATCAGGGGGCATGGGACCCCAGTCTGCCGCGCTATTCGATCACGCGGTCGTTCATGTCGCGGTGGGAAATCCCAGGCACCGGCCTTGCCCTGCCTCTGCCGTGCTTCGAGCCGCCCTATGGCCGGATTTTTGCCATGGATCTGAATACCGGCACCCTGATGTGGAGCCGGGCCATCGGCAATATCACGCAGTCGGGCGACCTCGGATTCGCCAAGGGCTGGGACCTCGAAGTCGGCACGCCGATCTATGGCGGGCTGATGACGACACGGGGCGGGCTGATCTTTCAGACCGGCACCTTCGACAAGGCGTTCCGGGCGATCGACATCCGCACCGGTGAAACCTTGTGGCATGACCGCCTGCCGAACCAGGCCAGCTCCACGCCGATCACCTATATGATTGACGGAACGCAATATGTGGTGATCGCCGTGCACACCTATCCAGGCGCGGCTGATTACGACGGCGCCGGCGGCCATGTCATCGCCTATGCCCTTTCCCGCCGCGAATGATCCGACGACTGATATAAATAAGGCGGCGTCTGATGGCGCCGCCGTCCAGTCATCTGCTGCGACTCATACCAAACGCGGATGACTGGAACTCATCCGCGTTTGGTGGAGGACCGCTCGAAGGCGCGCGACGACGAGGCCCATTGAGGGCCGCAGCCTGCGCGGCGCTTGGGCGCCATAGGCCGCAAATGGGTCCCGCTCATTTGCGGCGGCTAGAAGCGTCAGCCAAACACGCGGCGCAGAATCTCGCTCGTCCGTTTGGCGGGATTGGCCCGGATCGCCGCTTCTTCCACACCGATATAATAGAAGAGACCGTCGAGACCCTTGGCCACCCCATGGTCGATCAGCTGGTTCTTGGCGTCCTGACCAAGTTGCGGTGCGAGCGGGACGGAATTGAGCCGCGCGACCAGCCGGTCGAATGTCTGAATTGCGCCCGCCCGGTTGAGGGCATCGGTCAGGATCGGCCGGAACAGCGTGCTCAAGGCCGGTGTTGTGCGCTGTTCGAAGTAATCGGTCGCCGAGGTCGGCCCGCCATTCACGATGCCGAGCGCATCCCGGATTGTCATGGAGCGGATCGCATCGACAAAGATACGCCGCGCTTCGGGGGCCGCCGCTTCAGCGCCGCGATTGAGTTGACGTTCCAGATCATCGAGCAGACCGGACAAGCCGAATGCGGCAAGACGCGATTGGATCGCCGCCAGATCGTTCGGCAGCGGAATGCGGATGCGCGCATCGTTAAAATAACCGCCCTGGCGCCCGACCTGCGTGATCGCATTGGCGATGCCCTGATCGAGCGCGGCGCGGATCCCCTCGGCCGCTTCAGCCGCGCTCAAACCGCCGACGCCGGTACCGCCCGCGCCGCCCAAAACCGCATCGAGCACCGCCTGTTGATCGGTGGTCGAGCACCCCATGAGCAGGGCCGCCGGAGCCATCGCCAGCAGATGCCGGCGGGTTGTATCGGTCATGATGATGTCCCCCTTTTTAATCATGCGGCGCAGTCTGCCCATGGCGGCGCGCCGTGTCGAGGCTGCGCGTTCAGGCCAAGCCGACAATCCGGCCCTCAGCGTCGAGGCCGATGGAGACCGCCGCCGGGTGGCGCGGCAGACCGGGCATGGTCATGATGTCACCGCAGATCGCGACAACAAAGCCCGCGCCGGCCGATAAACGCACCTCCCGCACGGGTAGGATATGATCCGCCGCCGCGCCAAGCGCCGCGGGGTCGGCCGAAAAACTGTACTGCGTCTTGGCGATGCACACCGGCAGGTCCCCAAAGCCGAGATCGGCAAACTCGGCCAGCGCCTTGCGGGCGGCGTCGGTGAGGCTGATATCGCGGGCACCATAGATCCGGATCGCAACGGTCCGAATCTTGTCCTCCAGGGACATATCGTCCGGATACAGCAGATTGACCTGCGGAGCCGGGCCGTCAAGCCGCGCCATGACCGTCCGCGCCAGGTCCTCCGCGCCCGCACCGCCTTCGGCCCAATGGCGCGCCAGGACGACCGGCGCTCCGGCCCGCCGTCCGCATGCCTCGATCTCGGCGCGCTCATCGTCCGTATCGCCGGTAAAGTCATTGACCGCAATCACCGGCGTGATACCGAATTGCTGGATATTGGCAATGTGACGGTCCAGATTAACGAGGCCGCGCCGTACGGCTTGCGCATCCGGCGTTCCGAGATCCGCCTTGGCCACACCGCCCTGCATTTTCAGCGCCCGGACCGTACAGACCAGAACGACCGCATAGGGCCGCAGCCCCGACTGGCGGCATTTGATATTGAAGAATTTCTCAGCCCCCAAATCGGCGCCAAAGCCGGCTTCGGTCACGACCACATCGTTGAGCGCCAATGCCGCACGGGTCGCCATCACCGAGTTGCAGCCATGGGCGATATTGGCAAACGGGCCGCCATGGATGATCGCGGGACTGTGCTCAATGCTTTGGACGAAATTGGGCTGGAGCGCGTCCTTGAGCAGCACCGCCATCGCACCATCCGCCTTCAGATCGCCCGCGGTTACCGGTGATCGGTCCCGCCGCCGGGCCACGATGATCCGCGCCAGGCGGGCCTGAAGGTCATCGAGATCCGCGGCAAGGCACAAGATGGCCATGAGTTCCGAGGCCACCGTGATATCGAAGCCATCCTCGCGGGGTACGCCGTGGGCCGGGCCGCCAAGCCCGACAACCATCTGACGCAAGGCCCGGTCATTCATGTCCATCACCCGCTTCCAGGCGATCCGCCGGGGATCGATATCGAGTTCGTTCCCCCACTGAAGATGATTGTCGATCATGGCGGCGAGCAGATTATGCGCCGCGGTGATCGCATGGAAATCGCCGTTGAAATGGAGATTGATATCCTCCATGGGAACAACCTGCGCGCGGCCCCCGCCAGCGGCCCCGCCCTTCATGCCGAAGCACGGGCCCAGCGACGGCTCACGCAGGCACACTGTGGACCGCACGCCGATCCGGTTGAGCCCGTCATTGAGCCCGACGCTGGTCGTCGTCTTGCCCTCGCCTGCCGGGGTTGGCGTGACGGCCGTGACCAGTACGAGCTTGCCCTGCGGCCGGCCGGCCAGAGAGGCCAGATAGTCATGCCCGATCTTCGCCTTGTGATGACCAAACGGGATGAGGCCCTCAGCCGGGATGCCGAGCTTTTCCTCCGCCAGGGGGAGAATGGGGCGCATGCGGGCCGCGCGCGCAATTTCGATATCAGGCGCGCCCGGCGGCGGCAGATCCTGAGTCGCGGCAAATGGTTCGGGCGCGGACGGGCGGTCGGTCACGGCGGCGGTCCTCCTGATGGTCAGGGCGAGAGGCCCAATAGTGAGCCCTCAGTCCTGCCCCAGACCGCCGCGCAGCGCAACCGTGCGGCGATGCCCCCTTAAATAGCGCTCAGATTATCGTCCGAATTCCGGTCGATGAGCTTGTTATAAGGATCGACACCCACGACGGCCGGGCGCTCATCCACCGTCACCGTGATCGTCTGTTCGCCGGTCACGATGGGCCGCTTTTCCAGCAGGATCACATGCGCGTCGCCCTCATGCACATCGTCCGGATGCTCTGTGAAGAGACCGATATCGATGGGCATCGCAAGATCGAGCGGCGTTTCCCGGCCCTCGCCGTCATATTCGGCTTTTGACGCTTCGATGGTCAGGGTGACATCGAACCGGCCATCGTCACGCTCGGCCACCGCGCTGTCGGTCACCTTGAGATCCCAGATGACAATCCGCTCGAAAAGATCCCGGATCAACTCGTCATGCTCGGGTCCGGCCTGCTCGCGCAGCAGGCGGAGAAAGTCGAGCGTCGTGGCGTATTGATCGGTCTTGAAAGCACGCAACTCGATGAGCCGCCGGAGAGTCCGGTTGACCGTCTCTTCACCCACATAATCCTTGAGCGCGTACATGGCGACGGCGCCCTTGCGGTAGTGGATATAGCCCTGGTTCTCGACCCGATAGAGCGGCAATTCCTCGATCTGCTCCGATCCGCGGGCGGACAGATACCGGTCCAGCTCGTATTTCAGGAACTTGCGGATCTGGTGCTCGCCATATTCCCGCTCCATGACCATCATCGCGGAATATTGCGACAGCGTCTCATGGATCATGGCCGAGCCCTGGACATTGGCCGCAAGCACCTGATGCGCCCACCATTGGTGCGCCAACTCATGGGCGGTGACGAAATAGACGAAGTCGATGTCTTCGATATCCCGGATATCCGCAATGAAGCCGATCCCTTCCGAATACGGAACGGTGTTGGCGAAGGACTGCGCGAAGGTAGCGTAATCGGGGAATTCGAGAATCCGCATCTGGCGGAACTGATAGGGGCTGAATGCCTCGGTGAAATAATCGAAGGACTTCTGCATCGCTTCGATCATTCGGTCGATATTATACTCATGCTCCGGATGGTAGTAGACCTCCAGCGCCACATCCTTCCACTGGTCCCGCCGCACAGCATAGTCCGCCGACAGATAGGACATGAACGGCAGGATGGGTTCATCCATCTTGTAGTGGAAGTAATGCCGTCCGTCCTCGATCCAATCGCGTTCCAGATAACCGGGCGCGATGGCGGTTTGCCCCTCTTTGGTGCTGACGGTCGTCTCGAACGGGGTCCATGCACCATAGCGCGAGAATACATTCACCGAATGGAACTCTTCCTGTTCGAGCTTGGGCGCGCGGTCGACCGGTTCCCGGTCATAGCGGCGGCGTGTGTTGCGGTCGATCAGCATTTTCTGCCGGTTGAAACCCGGCGACGGTGCGATCTCACCACTGTCGACAAAGGTGCCATTATAGACGATCCGTGTCCCATTGTTCGAATTGCGGAACCCGTCATAGTCCCACACGACATCGAAGGTCAGGGTGCGCTCTTCGCCCGGCTGCATGGGCTCATCCAGCGCAAAGATAAAATAGTTGAGGTCGGTGTCTTCCGTTTCCAGCGTGGCGCCGTCGAGCGTCAGCGTGTTCACCTCCAGGGGAAACGCCAAGTCGTAATGAACCCGCTCGATCGGGGTGTCATGCGGATTGACCAGCTGATAGGTGCCCCGGGATTCAAGCCGCAGCTCGTCCGGGTAGATATCGACCTCACTGGTGACGGCCACCAAATGCGGCTGCTCGATATGTTCGTATTGGAGATAGGCATCTTCATAAGCGAGTGCGAGCTTCTCTTGATCCGGCGTCGTCACATACTCGTTGAGGATGTTGGTGTTGTAATAGATATACGCACCCGTTCCGATCCAGCCGGTCAGGAACACGGCCAGCAACGCAGCCGATACCCGCCCGAAGGCCGCGCCCATACCACGCAGACGGGTCAGAAACCCGCCGGGATTGCCCCGCATCCACAGCAGATAACTCAGGACAATGAGGATGCCGCAGAAGAACGTCCAGTAGAGCGTGAACCAAGTCCAGGCAATGATGTAGTGACCATCGCCGTTCATATCGGACAGCGGCGTCGCGGGCGTCGTTCCGAATTGATAGAGATTGTGCTCCCATCCGATATTGCTCAGCGTGATCTGCCCAATGAGCACCAGCACCATGAGCAGCATACCGACGAAGCGGTTGAGCGACAGGATCTGCACGAACATGCTCAAAATGCCGAGCAACACGAATGACGTTCCGAACACGATTATCAGACGCCAGACATACATCCCGAAGTCGATATCCGTGAAGCCCTGAGCCAGTTGAACCGCAACGCCGGTCAGAACGGCGACGCCCAGAAGAGCAATGATCACCAAAGCGAGCGCGAGAAATTTCGACAGCACAAAGACCGCATTGGGTGCCGGTGTGGCGTCGATGATCTCGTTGATCTTGACCTGCTGTTCGCGCCAGATGATATCGGCGGCGTAATAAATGGCCACGACATAGGGCACGAGCGAGAAGGTGCCGTAGATCTGCTCCATCATCACGCGCGTCACGGGATGGGCCGGCACGCCATAAAGAAGATCGAAATTCAGCAACGCGCCGAGCGTGTTGAAGATCCCCAGGACCAGCAGCACCCAGAATGTGATGGTCGTGACCACCGAACGGACCTCAAAGCCGGTGCGCGCGGCGAACTGAGTCCAGACGGTGCCGCCATTGAACACCGGAGAAACGCGCGGCAGGCTGATCGTATGGGGCACGAAGCGGGTCTCCTCACCGCCCTTTTTCTTCTTTGAGCCCGACATTTTGCCGCGACGGAAGGAGAACGTCGCGACATTGATGGCCAGGAGCGCGAGCCCGACGCAAACCCAGATCGCGCGGTTCAAACCGTATACGCTGTCAAGCGGAACGAGGCGCTCATTGCTCTCGAACGCGGTCCAGTAGCGGGTGACTTCGGCCAACGGCAAAAAGCCGATCGGATCCCACGGCGCGAGGCGGGCAATCATCTCCGGCTCCTGCGCCAGATTGAGCCCCACGAAATAGGCAACGATGAACACCACAAGCGAGGTGTAGGTGGCGACCGTGCTGCGGGTCCAGTTGGCGACCGTGAAGCAGACAAGGCCGGACACCAGAAGATTGGGCGCGCCAATCACGAACAGGGCATAGACATAATGCCAGGGCACGAAGGGCCCAATCCGGTCCGGATCGAGCCAGGGCATGAAGCTGCCCAACATAACGCCCAAGGGCACGCTGGAGAAAATGATCAGAGCCACCGCGAACGCGCCGATGAACCGGCCCAGGATGTATTGCCAGGGGCGGATCGGCAGCGTGAAGAACATTTCGTTGGTCTTGAGTTCCTGATCGCGCATCACGGCGTTGGCGAGAACCGCAACCGGGATGAACATGCCGAACAGGCTCATAATGATCACCACCTGCGAGATGGCGAACGGGGAATTGATGTTCACATTGCCTGTCGATCCGATCGAGACCTGTTCGACGGTCGTGGCGGAGAATGTCAGCAAAAAGAAGATGCCGAATGTAATCGGCGTGATGATCTGGCGCAGCTGAAAGCCGAATTCAAAGCGCGCGATGGTCCAGAACATGGCGGAGCCCCCCGTGGAAAATCGGAACCGTATCGAACAGCAGCGGGCGTCAGGCCGCCGCGGCGTCCGGCTCGCGCGCGGCAAGCTCCGTGAAATAGACATCCTCGAGGGTCGGCTCGGCCGCCTCAAACCCCGACGGCGCGGCCGCCGCTTCCACATGGACAATGGTGCGCCCGCCCGACAGGCGAGAGGAAATCACCCGCTGGCTCGCGCGCAGGGCCGGTAGATCGGCCTTGTCGATGGAGGCGCGCCAGATCCGCCCGCGCAACTCGGCAATGAGCGCCTGCGGTTCGCCCTCCTTGGCAAACCGCCCCTGCGCCATGATCGCCATACGCGGGCACAGATCCGCCACATCATCCACGATATGAGTGGACAGGATCACCACCACCTGCTCGCCGATCTCGCTCAAGAGATTGTGGAACCGGTTGCGCTCCTCCGGATCGAGACCCGCGGTTGGTTCATCGACGATGATCAGCTTCGGTTCGCCGATCAGCGCCTGAGCGATCCCGAACCGCTGGCGCATGCCGCCCGAGAAGGTCGCCAGCGCCTTGCCGCGCACATGGTAGAGATTGGTCTGCTCCAGGAGAGTGCGCACCAGATCCTTGCGCGCGCGCGCGCCCGAGATGCCTTTGAGCGCAGCCATATGCATCAGCATGTTTTCGGCCGAAATGCGCGGATAAACGCCGAAATCCTGGGGCAAATAGCCCAGAACCCGACGGATCGCCTGCGGGTCCTTCAGGATATCGATGCCGTCGAAGGTCAGGCTGCCGCCATCGGGCGGTTGCAGCGCGGCGATCGTCCGCATGAGGGTGGATTTTCCGGCCCCGTTCGGCCCCAGCAGGCCAAACATGCCGTTCGGGATCTCAAGCGACACATCGTCAAGCGCCCGAACGCCGTTGCCGTAGGTTTTCGTCAAGCCCTGAATACTCAGCATTGCAGCCCCCAAGCGCATTTTCATCTCATGATACCGAGTGTGCCCAGCCCTGTTGGTGCTTTTCTATCAAAAAGGGCGTCAAAACTGGATTCCCGGCCATCAAGGCGCCACACTGCACGCCAGATCAAAGCCAAACATGGGGATCGTCATGACATCACTGCGCAAACGAAGCCTCGCCCTGCTTGCAGGGGTCAGCCTGCTGACGTGCGGCCTCGCCGTCCAGGCACACGCCGAAACACCGGCGCCGACCGTGGATGACGCCCGCGCGTTTCTGGAGCGCGCCGAAACCGCGCTGCTCGCCGAATACGAGTACAACGCCCGCGTCTCTTGGGCCTATCAAACCAACATCACCTTCGATACGCGCTGGCTGAACGCGAAAGCCGATGCGGCGCTCACCAAGCTGCGTGTCGATCTCGCCAATGAGGCCAAAAGCTTCGCCGGGCTCGATCTGCCCGAAGACATGGCCCGCCGGATGCACCGTTTGAAGCAGGGCATCACCGTACCCGCGCCCTCGGCTGCCGGCGCGGCAGATGAGCTTGCCGGCCTGACAACCCGTCTGTCCTCGACCTATTCGACCGGCACCATTGCGGTCGATGGCAAGACCGTGCCGCAGAACGAAACCGAACTCCTGATGCGGACGGAGCGCGACCCAAAACGTCTGGAAGAGGTCTGGACGAAATGGCGCACCGTCTCGAAGGCCATGAAGGATGACTACACGCGGATGGTCGAGATCGCCAATGAGGGCGCCCGCGAACTGGGATTCGACGATCTCGGCGCCATGTGGCGCTCCGGCTACGATATGACGCCTGAGGAATTCGAAGCCGAGATGGATCGGCTCTGGCTTCAGGTCAAGCCGCTCTATGACGAGCTTCATTGCCACATGCGCAGCGCCTTGAACGATCAGTATGGAGACGGCATCGTTCCACTCGATCAGCCGATCCGCGCCGATCTTCTCGGCAATATGTGGGCCCAGAACTGGACCGCCCGGGAGGATCTTGTTCTGCCGGAAAGTTCGGATCCGGGCATCAATGTGGATGAGATCCTGGTCGAGAACGGCATGACGCCGCTCAAGATGGTCGAAACCGGCGAGGCATTTTTCAGTTCTCTGGGCTTCGATCCGCTGCCGGAGACGTTTTGGGATCGCTCCCAGATCACCAAGCCGCGTGACCGCGAGGTCGTCTGCCATGCCTCGGCCTGGGACCTCGATAATGAGGATGATATCCGCATCAAGATGTGCACCGAGGTCAACGGCGTGGACTTCCAGACCGTGCATCATGAGCTGGGTCACAATTATTATCAGCGGGCCTACAAAGACCTGTCGATCATCTTCCGGACCGGCGCTCATGACGGCTTCCACGAAGCCATTGGCGATATGATCGGCCTGTCGATCACCCCGGAATATCTCCAGCAACTCGGCCTTGTTGACACGGTGCCGGACGCGTCGGGCGATCTGGGCCTTCTGATGCAGCAGGGTCTCGCCAAGGTCGCGTTCCTGCCCTTCGGCCTGTTGATGGATAAATGGCGCTGGCAGGTGTTTTCCGGGGAGTTGACGCCGGACACCTATAATGAAGGCTGGTGGCGCTTACGCGAGGAATATCAGGGCGTGCGGGCGCCAAACGACCGGCCCGCGGACGCCTTTGATCCGGGTGCGAAGTATCACATTCCGAACAACACGCCCTATGCCCGGTATTTCCTGGCGCATATCCTTCAGTTCCAGTTCTACAAGTCGGCCTGCGATCAGATCGGCTGGGAAGGTCCGCTCCACCGCTGCTCCCTCTACGGTGCGGATGACATGGGCGCCCGATTCAACGCCATGCTGGAACTCGGCGCCTCAAAACCCTGGCGGGACGCTCTGGAAGCCTTTACCGGTACCCGCGAGATGGACGGCTCGGCGATGATCGCCTATTTCGCGCCGCTGATGGACTATCTGAAGGACCAGAATGAGGGCCGGCAATGTGGCTGGACACCGTCGGAATGACGGCCTGACAGGCTGTGACGAAAAAGAGGGCCGGATGATCCGGCCCTCTTCTTTTTTCCTTCTGTGCAAAGGCCAATCAGGCGGCTGTGCCATCGAAGAAGAGGAAGTCCGATGCCGTCAGATCGTCCAGATCAACCTTGCGCAGAGTGATCAGATCGTTGGTTTCCGGATCGCGGAAAACGACATTCTTGCCATCCTGAACCGCGTTGCTGACGAATCCCTCCAGGGAGTCGATCCCAAGATCCCGAACGTCCAGCACATCGGCATGCTTTTGCTTGAAGTCGCGCACGAGATCGTTGCCGCCGCCGGACGTAAACACGAAGATGTCGGCATCGCGCCCGCCTTTCAGCTCATCATCCCCCGCGCCGCCGATCAGGATGTCGATGCCGCGGCCGGCCCGCAACTCATCGTTCCCCGTACCGCCGAACAGGATGTCATTGCCGTCATGGGCCTGGACGCGATCCTCGCCGGCGCCGCCATCGATGTAATCGTCACCATCGCGGGCCTTGATCCGGTCGTCGTCACCGAACCCAACCAGGAGATCGCCGTCATTGGTCCCTTTGAGACGATCCTCTCCTTGTGTCCCGACAACGATCTCCCCATCGCTGGGCAGATCATAGGGGAGCAGGACACCATCAATGACATGGACGATACCGTTCGACGCTTGAATGTCCGTGGCAACCAGTTCCGGGTCGTCAAGGTCCGGCTCGAAATCGACGATACTGGGCGCATCGATGCCGACCACATTGCCTTGCAGCGTCGGGACGAAATCGAACAAGGCGAGTTCACCGAGCTGCTGTCCATCCGGTGCCACATGATACAACAGGATGTCCGAGAGGAACGGCACCGGATCGCCGCCACCCAAATCGGCAAGCGTGTCCACAATGAAGGTCAGAGCGCCGGCCTCATCGTCCCCATCAAAGCCAAGCGTCTGTGCGAGCCCGATAAAGGCGGCATCGGTCGGTGCGAATACCGTCAAATCCGCATCCGGATCATCCAAAGCGTCCGTCAAACCGGTCGCCGCGAGCGCCGCTTCGAGGATGTCGAAATCGCTATTGTCATCATCCGTGCCCTCGCCGGATGCATCGACGATACCCGCAATGGTCGGCGCATCATTCCCATCCAGATCGAACGGCAGCAGCACTTCATCGATGACCTGAATGGTGCCGTTGGAGGCGGCCACATCCTGCTCGATGATGGTGGGGTCGATCAAATCCGGCTCCTGGTCGACCAGGACCGGACCCTCGACACCGATCGTGGTGCCTTCCAGGGTGGAAACCGTTTCCAGCGCCTGGATGTCGGCAAAACTCTTATCGCCGGGCGAGACATGATAGGTGAGGATCTGCGTCAACGGCGCGATGGGATCGCCATCGTTCAACCCCGCAAGAGCATCGAGGATGAACGTCAGCGCCTCGCCTTCATCCGTACCCGTGAATCCGAGCTTTTGGGCCAAGCTGACAAACGCCGCATCGGTCGGCGCGAAAACGGTGAGATCGGCATTCCCGGCACTCAGCGCATCGGTCAATCCGGCAGCCTCAAGAGCGGCATTCAACAGATCGAAGTCCGCGCCGTTGTCATCCGGGCCGTCGCCAGAAGCGGCGACAATATCGGTGATCGTTTGCAGATCCAGCGGCAGAAGCACCCGGTCGATCGCGTGCACGACGCCATTGGCCGTCTGAATATCGGTCACGATCAATTCAGGATCCGCGATATCCGGATCCTGATCGACCAGTGTCGTGCCGTCGATCCCGATCGGTCCACCCTGAAGGGTATCAACCGTCTCGAGGGGCGCGATATTCGCGAGTTGCTTCGCTCCCTCAGACACATGATAGGTGAGGATCTCGGTGAGCGGAGCAATCGCGTCGCCATCGCCGAGAACCGCAAGGGACTCGAGAATGAAGCCGAGGGCCCCGGCCTCATCGGATCCCTCAAAACCCAGATCCTGGGCCAACACCACGAAAGCTGCGTCCGTAGGCGCGAACACGGTCAAGTCGGCGGCCGGATCGTCAAGCGCCTCCGTAAGGCCCGCCGCGCCGAGCGCCGCTTCGAGAATGTCGAAATCGTCCGGATTGTCATCCAGCCCGTCGCCCGACGCATCGACCAGACCTGAGATCGTCGGCACATCGTTGCCGGCAAGATCGAGCGGCAAAAGCACACGATCGATCACATGGACAATACCATTCGTGGCTTCGATATCCGTCGCCACGAGCGCGGGGTTGATGAGATCGGGTTCCAGGTCTTCCAGAACGAACCCGTCCGGCGCGATGGTCGCCCCTTGAAGCGTCTCGATTGTCTCCAACCCGCTGATAGTAGCCAGCGTCTTGGTTCCGGCGGACACGTGATATGTCAGGATATCGGTCAGCGGCCCGGTCGGGTCGCCCTCGCCCAGCGTGGTCAATACGCTGACGAGAAAGTCAAAAACAGCGTCTTCATCGCCCGTGTCGCCGGCATAGCCCAGATCGGTGGCTAGCTGGGTGAACGCGGCGTCGGTGGGGGCGAAAACGGTAAGATCCGCCCCCTCCGCATCCAGGGCCGCCACCAGGTCAGCGGCATCTAACGCCTTTACAAGAATAGAAAAATCATCCGAGGCTACCGCAATTCCGGCAATCGATTGATCGGTCATCGCGTCGTGCTCCTTTTCACAAATCCGAGCAGGTGCGCGCGATCCATGGCGGTATCAGCATAAAGAATGACACTGATATGACACCATGCCGGGGAGGCCGCGACACCCACGCCTAAGCAGCAGGGGAAAAACTAGGGGGATGGACAACCGTGTCAATTGATCCAGGACACATCACAGAAAGGTGATCAGGCCCTGACGCCGAAACCGTCCGGACTGCACATTTCCAAAGATTTGGGAGGATCAAGGACGCGTGCGTTCAAGCTGCGGCGTGAGCGGGCTTGCGCCGAGAACGCGGCGGATGACCGCGATCCAGGGACGGCCATGGGCGGCGGCCATGAGCAGATACATGAACCACATGCTGCCTAAAGCGCTCGCAAGCGCAGGCACGCTGCCCGCATTGGCTCCGCCGGGAAGACAGCGGGCAATCGACACGGCCCCCTCCGGCGCGGTCCAGGCATCAAGTCCGAATGACACGACGGCCATGGCCAAAAACACCGGTGTGACGACCAGATCGAAGCGCATGGTCTCAGTCCTCCAGATCATCGTCGAGCAGAATGCGCCGGGCCGCGCCCTCCGGATCGTCATACTGCCCGGTCTTCAGGGACCAGAAGAATGCCGCCAGACCGATCAGTCCCATGAACAGCGCCATGGGGATCAGGAAACCCAGAATACTCATGGTCTCTCCTCCGGTCCGACCGCCCGGTCCACCAACCACGGCAGGCGCAGAGCATTGACAATGACGACCACGGACGATGCCGACATGGCAATCGCCGCAACGATCGGCGTGACAAAGCCGAACACAGCCAGGGGTACGGCAATCATGTTGTAAATCAGGGCCAGGGCGAAATTGACCAGGATCAGGTGCCTGGTGGTCCGGGCCGTTGCCCAGGCCACAAGCACGGAGCGCAGACGGTCGCCCTGAAAGACGATATCCGCAGCCGTCTGAGCGATTTCAGCGGCACTCGATGGCGAGATCGAGGCATGGGCGGTGGACAGGCTCGGCGCATCGTTGAGCCCGTCCCCAACCATCAGCACTTTACGCCCATCGTTTTGCAGCGCGTTGAGCCGATCAACTTTATCCGCAGGTAGAAGACCGCCAGCCACCTGATCGATACCGATACCGGAACCGACCGAATGAGCGACGCGGGGCACATCGCCCGAGAGCAATTCCACCGGCAGATGACGCCGCTTCAGGGCGGTGATGGTCTCGCCCGCATCGGCGCGGACCTGATCCGCAAAAGCGAAATGCACGGTGGTCCCGTCCGGCTTGCGCAGCCAGAGCCCGGGTCCGTCATGCGCGGCCAACGCGGGCTCCAGGCCGCACCACACCGCGCTGCCCAACCGAACCTCGCCGCCGGGAAGATCGGCCCGCAGGCCCAGCCCCGGATGCTCCTGCACATCTTCGGCAACCGGCCCCGGGCCGGCAAACTCGGCCAACGCCTTGGACAACGGATGACGGCTCGCGCGGGCCAACTGGGCGGCCAGGGCAATATCATCGGACGAAAGATGATCGCCATTGAGGAGAACAAGGTGGCCGTCCGTCAGGGTCCCGGTTTTGTCGAACACCACATGGTCCACTTCGGCCAGGCGCTCCAATCCGTCGGCGGACTTTACGAGAATGCCGCGCCGGAACAGCGATCCCGAGGCCACGACCTGGACCACAGGGACGGCCAGTCCAAGCGCGCAGGGACAGGTGATGATCAGGACCGCGATGGCGATCTCGGCGGCATGGGCCCAGGATCCGCCGACGATCCACCAGCCGATAAAGGTCGCGAAACTCAGTATATGAACCGTGGGCGCATAGACCGACGCGGCGCGGTCGGCCAGACGCACATAGCGTGCCCGCCCCTGCTCGGCCGTCTCCATAAGCCGGACAATCTCGGCCACCACCGAATCATCGGCAGTTTTTTCGGCCTCGATCGTGACCGCATGACTGAGATTGACGGAACCGGCCAGAACGGCCTCGCCCACGCCGACCCCCTGTGGGCGGCTCTCACCGGTCAGCAGGCTGACATCCAGGTCGGCCCGGCCCTCGACGAGCCGCGCATCCACCGGCACACGATCGCCCTGCGCCACAAGGAGCCGGTCACCCGGCGCAATGGCCGACACCGGCACGGCAGCGACGGTCCCGCCGGCGCCGATCCGCCGGGCACTGCCGGTTTGGAGCGCCAGGAGATCCTGCGCCGCCGACCGGGCCCGGGCCCGCATGCGCCGGTCCAGAAACCGGCCGATCAGCAGGAAGAACAACAGCATGACGCTGGCGTCGAAATAGGCGTGAGTGCCACTGTTCGCGGTCTTCACGACACTGAGTACCACGGCCAGGATCACCGCCAGAGAGATCGGCACATCCATATTGAGCCGGCGGGCCTTCAGCGCCGTGACGGCGGATTCGAAAAACGGCCGTCCGGAATACGCCACAGCCGGAATCGCGATCAGACCGGAGATCCAATGCATGAAATCCCGCGTCGCAGGGCCCATCTCGGCGCCCGACCAGACCGAGACCGACAGCAGCATGATGTTCGCACTGGCAAACCCCGCGACCGCAAGGCAGCGCAGAAGGCGGTTCTGCTCAGCATCGTCAACCGCCCGCGCCTGATCGACGGGCCGGGCCGGAAACCCGAGCGCCTCCAGACTTTCGGTGATCCGCTCGATCATTGCATCGTCGCGCACCTCACCGGGGTTCCAGGCGACATGGAGCCGGCGCGTAGAGAAGTTCAGGCGGACGGTCACGAGATCATGACGAGCGCGCAACCCTTCTTCGAGCTTGCGGATGCAATTGGCACAATGAACATTCTCGACCATCAGATCGAGATGCGCCGTTCCATCGCTGTCCCGCGAGACAAACCCCGCCGGGCGGTCGGGCGAAACAGGCGCTTCGATACTCTCGATCCGGCCCGCGGCCGGCGCCTCACTTGAGAATGATGCGGTCATGGAGCTCAAACCGGTCCGTGTCACGATCAATGACGGCAGTCACCGCCCACTGGCCCTTCAGCGGCAGGTCCAGCGCCGCCGCATAGGTCCCCGGCGCGGTTTCCTCAAAGGTCACAAGCCGATCGAGCCCTTCGCGGGTCGGCCGCCGGATCTCCGCCGACACCGCCGCGCCATCGACGGCCGCGCCAGTCCGGTCCGTCACAGTGAGAACAAGCCGGGACGCGCCGCCCACGCCTTGATCGAGCCGCGATGCGACCGCCCATCCCAGACGGGACTGTTCGGCACGGCTATCGAGAATATCGTTATAGGCCAGGCCGCGTTCATACGCAGCCGGATCGACCTCACCGGTCCAACTGGTCAGCGCGGCAACGACGAACACCACATTGACCGCGGCAACGACCGCAAAGGCCCCGCCCAGCACCATGATCATATGCCATCCGGTGAAACCGCGCCCCGCGGTCTGCCCCTGAGCGTGAGCCTGTGCCATGGTGCGCCTCCCTTAGTTTCTCACAAAAACGGTTTCGGCGGTTTCCACCGTCCCGGCATCGACATCCTCAACGCGGAACACGATCGGCGTGATCTTCTCGTCCGGCAATGCGTCGGGCGGGATCGTGATATAGATCCGTACGGACGATGTCTTATCGGCCGGGGCCTCGATTTCCGGCAGGTCCGTGAACCGCTCGCCATAACCCACGACAGTGAACACAGCCCCACCCACACCGTCGACAGTGACCCGGTACCGGCGGGCGTCCGGCTGCATATTCAGGATCTTCAGCGTAAAGCCGTTTCGGACCGAGCCATCCGAATTGAGGACATATTGGGGCGTCCGGTCGCGGAGGATGTTGACATCAAGAAAATCGCGCGTTGCCAAGCCGTAGAGCATGATGCTCCCCACCGCGACCAGCAGGATCGCATACAGCGTGGTGCGCAGCCGGATCAGCCGGAACCGGGCAGGATCTCCGGCGAGGCGGCGCTCGATGTTCTGGTCCGTGTCATAAGCGATGAGACCGCGCGGCCGGTCCACCTTATCCATAATATCGTCGCACGCATCGATGCACAGGGCACACTGAATACATTCGAGTTGGAGCCCATCGCGGATATCGATGCCCATCGGACACGCCGCAACGCATTGATTGCAGTCGATGCAATCGCCGCGCCCCTCCCAGCTTGCGCCCCGCTTGTGAGGACCGCGAGGCTCCCCGCGGTCAACACGATAGGTGACGGCAAGAGACTCCGTATCGATCAGCGCAGCCTGGATGCGCGGCCAGGGGCACATGAAGGTGCATACCTGCTCGCGCATGGTCCCGCCGAGCGTATAGGTCGTGAAGGTCATCAGGCCCAAAAATAAATAGGCCGTGAACGGCGCGGTGCCTTGCGGCAATTCTTGCAGCAGGGTCGGCGCGTCGTGGAAATAGAAGATCCACGCCCCGCCCGTGGCCATTGCAATCAGGAGCCAGACGGTATGCTTGCCCGTCTTGCGCCAGGCCTTGTTGAGAGACAGGCGCTCCTTATCGAGACGAATGCGGGCATTGCGGTCACCTTCGAACAGCCGCTCGACGGCAATAAACAGATCCGTCCAAACGGTCTGCGGGCAGGTGTAGCCGCACCAGACACGCCCAAACAGGGCTGTCACCAGAAACAAGGCGAGCGCGGCAAAGATCAGCAAGCCGGTGAGATAGTAGATCTCCTGGGGCCAGATCTCGATGAAGAAGAAATAGAAGCGGCGGTTCTCGAAATCGACCAGAACCGCCTGATCAGGGGCCGCCGGCCCCCGGTCCCAGCGCACCCAGGGCAATCCGTAATAGATGCCCAGGGTAACGATCATGACGATCCATTTCCAGGTCCGGAACGTCCCGTAGACGAGCTTAGGGTAGATCTGGACCCGCTTCTTATAAAGCTCCCGGAACTGAGGATTATTGACCGGTTCGACGTCATGCTGTTCGACGCCATCGGCCGCCATCTTGGACATCTGCGCTCCGCGCTCGCTCATTTGAGAGAGATCCTCCGGCCCGAGGCCGGGAGAACGGCCTCAGCCGTCCTCCCCGCCGCCAAGCGTGTGCACATAGACCGCAAGAGCCCGGACCGTCACGGGATCGAGACGATCCTCCCACCCCGGCATGACGCCGGCCCGAGAGAAGTAAACCGTCTCATAAAGGGTCTCGCGGTCACCGCCATAAAGCCAGATGGCATCGGTCAGATTGGGCGCCCCCTGCGTGCGGTCGCCCATGCCGTTATCGCCGTGACAGATGCTGCATTGCTCCGCAAACGTCACAGCGCCGCGGCCGGCCGCCACGCTGTCCGCCTCACGGCCCGACAGCTGAACGACATATTCAACCACATCGTTGATCTGCGCCTCATCCAGAATCATGTCCCGGCCATAGGCGGGCATCATGCTGATGCGGGCGTTCATATTGCCCGAGCGAATCCCATAGAGCAGCGTCTCGTGGATCGCCTCGAGCGAGCCGCCCCACAGCCACGCATCGTCCCGCAGGTTGGGGTAGCCCGGAAAGCCCTGGGCACCGGCGCCGTGACAGGTGGCGCAGTTGTCCCCGAATGCCGCCTCGCCCGCGGCAAGAGCAAACTCCAGTAGACTGGGATCCCGTTCGATATCGGCAAGCCCCGCTTCGAGAAGACCCGCCCCGGCCTCGTTGCGCGCGGTTCGCATCTCGGCCACATCGGCGATCACCGTGGCCCTGTCGGACTGCCCCAGAAGGCCCTTGGTATAGCCGTTGAACCAGGGCAACGCGGGCATCAGCACCATGTAAACGATCGAACCGGCAATGGTCGCATACAGAATATAGAGCCACCACCGGGGTAACGGATTGTTCAGCTCCCGCAGGCCGTCCCACTCATGATCCTTGAGTTCGACGCCCGTCGCTTCGTCGATCTGCCGTTTATCGCTCATCGTCATCGTCCTTCATCAGCGGCATCTGCGCAGCATGGTCGAATTTCGACTGATTGCGCGGCCACAGCGCGTAGGCCAGAACGCCGGCAAACAGGATGAGGAAATAGATCAGTCCCCAGAGTGCCGAAAAGTCGCGAACACTTTCATAGGTCATTGCGCATCCCTCACCGCAGATTGTCTTCCGGCTCATAAGCATCGAAATCGACCATGGTGCCGAGCACCTGCAGGTAGGCCACCAGCGCGTCCATCTCGGTGATCATGTCCGGATTGAGGTCGAAATCGCGAAGCTGCGCCCCGGGATACCGGGCCTGAAGCGCATCGTATTCGGGCGAGAACTCATCGACCTGGGCTTCCAGGTCCGTCTTCGCCGCCGCGATCATGTCCTCCGTATAGGGCACACCGACCATGGCATTGGCCTTGAGGTGATCCTCGATATGCCGGTAGTCGAGCTTGCGCTCGGCCAGGAAGGCATAGGGCGGCATGATCGAGGCCGGCACCAGGCTTTGCGGATCCTTCAGATGGTCCACATGCCATTCATCGGAGTATTTGCCGCCGACCCGGGCCAGGTCCGGACCGGTCCGCTTGGAGCCCCACTGGAAGGGGTGGTCGTACATGCTTTCGGCCGCCAGCGAGTAGTGGCCATAGCGCTCCACCTCATCGCGCAGAGGACGGATCATCTGGCTGTGGCAGGTATAGCAGCCTTCGCGGATATAGATGTTCCGGCCCTTAAGCTCGAGCGGGGTATAGGGCCGCATGCCCTGCACCCGTTCGATGGTGCTCTCCATGAAGAAGAGCGGGACCAGCTGCACGATCCCCCCGATGGCGACGGCAACCAGGATGCCGACGATCAGAACGAGGGAGTGGCGTTCGAAAATGCCGTGACTGAGTTTCATCTTTGTCTCCCTCACGCGTCGGCCAGCTTGGCATCGGGAAGATCGGCCATGTCATTGGCCTCGCGGGCCGGAGCGACACGGATCGTCATCCAGATGTTGTAGGCCATGACCAGAACGCCGATCAGATAGAGCAGCCCGCCGAATGCGCGGATGATGTAGAAGGGGTTCATCGCCTCCACCGTCTCGATGAACGAGAACTCAAGGAAGCCAAGCTCCGTATACGACCGCCACATCAGACCCTGCATGATGCCCGACACCCACATCGCGCAGATATACAGCAGGATGCCGATGGTCGAGATCCAGAAATGGACCTCCACAAGGCCGCGCGAATAGAGATCCTTCTTGCCCCACACCCATGGCACCAGGGCATAGATCGCACCCAGACTGATGAACCCGACCCAGCCCAGCGCACCGGAATGCACGTGGCCGATTGTCCAGTAGGTATAGTGCGACAGAGCGTTGACCTCGCGGATCGACATCAAGGGGCCTTCGAAGGTGCTCATGGCATAGAACGCCACCGAAATCACCATCAACCGGAGCACCGGATCGGTCCGGAACTTGTCCCAGGCACCCGCCAGGGTCATCACCCCGTTGATCGCTCCGCCCCAGGACGGCATCCACAGCATGATCGAGAAGGTCATGCCCAGCGTCTGCGCCCATTGCGGCAGCGCGGTGTAATGCAGATGGTGCGGGCCAGCCCAGATGTAGATGAAGATCAACGTCCAGAAGTGAACGATTGAGAGCCGGTACGAAAACACCGGACGCTCCGCCCGCTTGGGAATGAAATAATACATAATCCCCAAGAAACCGGCGGTGAGGAAGAACCCGACGGCGTTATGCCCGTACCACCACTGGGTCAGCGCATCCTGAACCCCGGCGAAAACCTGATAGCTTTTGACGCTGGTGAAGCTGACCGGCAACGCCAGATTGTTGACGATGTGCAGCATCGCAATCGTGACGATGAATGCGAGATAAAACCAGTTCGCGACGTAGAGATGCGGCTCTTTTCGCTTCAAGCACGTGCCGAGAAACACCAGGAGATACGCGACCCAAACGACCGTGAGCCACAAGTCCACATACCACTCCGGCTCGGCGTACTCTTTCGACTGCGTCACGCCGATCAGATAGCCGGTGGCGGCCAACACGATGAACAGCTGGTAGCCCCAGAAGACGAACCACGGCCAATAGCCGCCGGCGAGGCGCGCGCGGCTGGTGCGCTGCACGACGTAGAAGGATGTCGCCAACAGCGCGTTGCCGCCGAACGCGAAGATCACGGCGGAGGTGTGCAGCGGCCGCAAGCGGCCAAAGTTCGTGAAGCCCCATTCCGGGAAGTAGAAGAGGTTCGGGAACGCGAGCTGGGCGGCGATGATCACGCCCACCAACAGGCCCGCCAGGCCCCAAAAGGACGTCGCGACGACGCCGGCCTTAATGACGCCGTCCTCGTACACTGTCTCGTCAATCGGATCGACGCCGGAGCGGAAACGCGCAGCGAAACCCAAAATCCAAATCGCTAAGCCGCCGAGGAAAATCCAGCCGTGGATGCCCATCAGCGGATCGTCCGCCCGGGCGGTCATCAGCAGCACCGCCGCCAGGGCCACCACCAGAAGCAGCACTTGCAGCACGACCGACGCTGATCGTCCCCAGAACGTCGCTGTTAATGCGCTCATGCTCGGCGCCCTCCTTACACTACGATCGCCACAATCATCCGCTATCGGATCGCGCACTGCAGCGCGCAAAGCAACGGCGCCTGTGGCCCACACCACCGCGATTTTCGGCAAGAACCCTTATTAAACAAAGGTTTATGGGGATTGCGTCAGAGTGTCCGTGCTCAAATGCCGCACCCTCCATTTGGTTGACGGCCCAGGCTCCGGAAGATGTTGGTCAAGTAACCGCTTATCATTTTCAGAAGCAGTCGCAGTTGGGGGCGCGCTGGCCTTCGCGAACTCTTGTTCACGCCGGGGGGCTAGTCGCGGCCGTCCCCGTTGTAGCGCTCGCGCGCCTCGGGGCTCATCACCGCGACGCCCATGCCCGCACTGCCGAAGGTTAAGGCGAAGAACGCCGCCAGCAGCACAAGCGCCAGCACGCCATCGGGCGAACCCACGATCAGCGTGCGCAGATTGGCGATGTCGAAATACAGAAACGCCGCAAGCACCACCCACCCGGCCGCCACGCCAATGGCGAGGTGGATGGCCAAAAAGCGCAGCAGAACGGGCGTCTGCCGATTCATGCCCGGCCCTCCCCGCGGCACGGCGCGCCGCCGTGAGGGAGGATGGCCCATGCCGACGCATCGACAAGGGCGCCGTTGGTCGCGGTCGAGCGCGCGGCCCCAGCTTCGAGGACCGCGCGCCGCGCCACGTTGGCCGCCGCCTAACGATTCATGCGGTTGCTGATCAGCTCATCGACCACGCCGGGCTCCGCCAACGTCGAGGTGTCGCCCAGATTGTCGAAGGAGTTCTCGGCGATCTTGCGCAGAATGCGGCGCATGATTTTCCCCGATCGGGTCTTCGGCAGGCCCGGCGCCCACTGGATCAAGTCCGGGCTCGCAATCGGGCCGATCTCATGGCGCACCCATTTGACGAGCTCTTTGCGCAATTCCTCGGTCGGCTCCACGCCGGCCATCGGCGTGACGTAGGCGTAGATGCCCTGCCCCTTAATGTCATGGGGGTATCCCACGACCGCAGCCTCCGCGACTTTGGCGTGGGCGACCAGAGCGCTTTCCACCTCCGCGGTGCCCATGCGGTGACCCGACACGTTGATCACGTCATCCACCCGGCCCGTGATCCAGTAATAGCCGTCCGCGTCGCGCCGCGCGCCGTCGCCGGTGAAGTATTTGCCTGGATAGGTGGCGAAATATGTGTCGATGAACCGCTGATGGTCGCCATAGACCGTGCGCATTTGGCCGGGCCAGCTGTCGGCGATGACGAGATTGCCCTCCGTGGCGCCCTCAAGCACCTGGCCCTCGGCGTCCACCAGCTGCGGCTGCACGCTGAAGAACGGCCGCGTCGCCGAGCCGGGCTTCAGCGCGGTCGCGCCTGGCAGCGGCGTGATCAGCACGCCGCCGGTCTCCGTCTGCCACCAGGTGTCCACGATCGGGCAACGGGAATCGCCCACGACCCGGTGATACCACTCCCACGCCTCGGGATTGATCGGCTCGCCCACCGTGCCGAGGACGCGCAAGCTGGCGCGCGACGTGGCTTTGACCGGCTCCTCCCCGTCCCTCATGAGCGCGCGGATGGCCGTCGGCGCCGTGTAGAAGATGTTGACTTGGTGCTTGTCGACGACCTTCCAGAAGCGGCCGCTGTCGGGGTAGGTCGGCACGCCCTCGAACATCAGGCTGGTGGCGCCGTTGGCCAGTGGTCCGTACACGATGTAGGTGTGTCCCGTCACCCAGCCCACATCGGCCGTGCACCAATAGATGTCGCCGGGCTGATAATCGAAGACATATTCGTGCGTCATGGACGCCCACACCAGATACCCGCCGGTGGTGTGGAGCACGCCCTTCGGCTTGCCGGTCGACCCTGACGTGTAGAGGATGAACAGCGGATCCTCCGCGTTCATCGGCTCCGGCGGGCAATCCGCGGTCACCGTCGCGGCGACCTCGTCAAAATAGACGTCCGCCGCATGGTCCATCGCGATGTCGCCGCCCGTGCGCTTCACCACCAAGACCGTGTCGACGTTCAAATTGTGCTCGCGAACCGCCTCGTCGACATTGCGCTTCAGCGGGACGACGCGCCCGCCGCGCAAGCTCTCGTCCGCCGTGACGATGACTTTGGCGCCGCAGTCCTCCACGCGCCCCGCCAGCGCCTCCGGCGAAAAGCCGCCAAACACGACGGAGTGGACGGCGCCGATGCGCGCGCACGCCAGCATGGCGTAGGCGGCCTCTGGGATCATCGGAAGATAGAGCGTGACCCGGTCGCCCTTCTGCACGCCGCGGGCCTTGAGCACGTTCGCGAAAACGCACACCTTTTCATGTAACTCACGGTAGGTGATCTTTAACGAGACGTCCTCGGAATCCCCTTCCCAAATAATAGCCACGTCATCGGCCCGTGCCGCCAAATGGCGGTCGATGCAGTTGGCCGACACGTTCAGGACGCCGTCCTCAAACCACTTGATGCGCAGATCGTCGCGCGCGAACGACACGTCCTTCACTTTTGTGAACGGCGTCATCCAATCCACACGTTGGGCGTGTTCGCGCCAAAACCCGTCCGGATCGGCGATGGACCGCTCATACATGGCGCGATAGCCGGCGTCATCGACGGTCGTGGCGCGGGCGAAGCCCTCCGGCGTCGGATAGAGCGGCGGGGCGGCTTGGGCGGGGGCGGCGGCGTCGGACATGGTGTCAGTTCCTTGGGCTTCGGGGCTGGGCTTGTCGTCGCTTACGGCTTCAGGTCCAGGGCTGGTGGGTTGCGTTTCCGTGCGATCTTGGGCGGGCGCCGTGTGCTGAGGCTCATCGGCTGGCGCGGACGTGACGGACGCTTCGGGGGACGCCGCGGGAGGAGACGCCGCCGGCGCCTCCTCTGGCGTGTTGGCGTTCGGAAGCCCCCGCAACCATTGCCAAAGCGTCATCGTCCTCTCCATCCCTGACGCCTGGCCGGGCGTCGTTCATGGGGACGCGCGGCGCGCCCGCCCTGATCGTCCGGCATTAAAACGCGTATCGCGCCGAGACGGTAACGCGCGAAAGGTCGCCCACGTCATCCACGCCGGGCAATGCGTCGATCGCGCGGCGTCCGTAGAGCACCTCCGCGCCGATTGTCGTGCGTGGCGCGATGTCGTGAGACAGGACGGCCACCGCCGACTGCACGCTCTCGGTTTCGCCCAGCTCCGCGTCCGCGAACAGGCCGGAATACCCGATCGTAAAGCGCGTCTTCGGCGCGACGTCGCCATGGAGCGCGAGCAAGCCCCCGACCACCGGGATCGGCTCGAGGTCGCCATCCGGCTCGACCCGCGCGTCCGCGACCGCGGCCAAGCCGATGTAGCGGCCGACGCCCTCGCCGACCGTGGCGGAGTACTTCACGCCCCAACGTTGGGTGATGTTGACATCGCCGGCGGCGCTGACGCCCCAGCCAAAGGCCGACATGTTGTCGGTGTCGTTGTCGCCGTCGGGCATCTCGTCGTCCAACACGCGCGCGAGGCCGGCGAACGACGCGTTCCCCCACTCGCCGCGGGCGGTGTACTTGGCGACAAAATCCGGGACGAAGCCGTCGTCAGCCACATTGCTGTCGTTCTCGACGAGGTCGCGGGTCGTGCTGTTCTCCAGCGCGAACTGCCAGGGGCCGCGCGTGTAGCGGATCATGGGCTGGCGGAGGAACACCATGCCGTCGCTCAGCGCCAAGAAGCTCGCGCTGTCGGGGATGGTGCTGGTGTTCTGAAACGTCGACCAGGTCTGACCCACCAGCCAATTGTCGAAGGTAAAGAAGGCGTGGCGCAAACGCGGGGCGAAGGAGTTGGTCACCAGCTCATTGCCTTGGCCGGAGCCGAGGAAATCAAGTTCGATGCGGGATTTGATGGTGTGCTCGCCCCGATCGCTCTGCGTGGTGAAGAAGAACCTGCTGGATTCGGCGGTGAAGTCGGTATCGGGAACCTCCTCCCCGACGCCGCCGACCGGCGTGGCGCTGGGGATGTAGAGATCGCGCGCGATGGAATCGCTGGCGATGTCGCCATCGGACGTGTCCGTGATGTTCACGTCCAAATCGATGAAACCGCCGAATTGGATCACGGTGTCGCCGACGCGGAAACCATCGGCTTCGGCGACGGGCGCCGGGGGAACGGGGGGCGTGCGTTCGCGCGCGTCCGCGGGGCGGCCTTCTTCGGAGTTGGCCGTCTCCATTTCGACCATGTCATCGCGAAGGGATTCGATGGCCGCCTCAAGAGCCTTGATCTTGGCTTCGAGTTCTTGAGTGGACTGGGCGCCCGCGCCGCTACCAATTGTCGCGGCGACGCTGACTGCGGCCCCCGCCGCAACACTCCAGCTCGTCTTACTCCCCATGATTTCCTCCAATTCCCGCAGGTCTTTGGAAGAACTGTCGCGGAAACCGACGGAACTCGCCATGGGCCTATGGTCCGTAGGACCAAGGCGCCGGGCGTGCAATCCCGTTTTTGAATCCGGGCCTTAACCCGTACACTCAGCATGGTTACGGCACACAAGAGAGCCTTGCGCGGGCGGCGTGCGACCTCGGCGGCCCGGCGACTTGGCGGTTACGTCTGGGAGGACGCCATGCACATCGACAAAGCGCGCGCCGCACGAGACCAGGCGACCACCGGGCCTGACGTGCTGATCATTGATGACCACCCGATGGTGGGCGAAGCCTTAGGCCTCGCCATCGAATTGGCGGCGCCGACCGCCCGCATCCGCACCGTGGAAAGCTTCCAGGACGCCGAAGCGGCGCTGACCGATGTCGATCCGGATCTGGTTTTGCTCGACCTCGATCTGGGCGAGGGCGGCGATTGGTCGCCCTTGATGACGCTGCGGCGGGAGCGTCCGACCATGCCGGTCGCGATCGTGTCCGCCACGCGCACGGCCGATGTCATCCAGCGCGCACGCGCTCTGGGGGCGGCCGGCTATCTGAAGAAATCCGCGGAGCTGACGGAACTTGGTCACGCGGTGGCGGCCCTGCTGGCCGGTGAAGCCGTGTTCCCTGACGACGCCGATGAGCCCACGCCGCCCTCGGCGGAGGCGGACGCGATCGCGCGGTTGGCGAGCCTCACGCCCACCCAAGCGCGGGTTCTTGATGGGTTGCGCCGCGGACTGCTCAACAAGCAGATCGCGTATGAGCTCGACATCTCGATCTCGACCACGAAAGCCCACATGACGGCGATTTTCCGCAAGCTCGGCGTGCAAAACCGGACCCAAGCCCTGCTGACCGCGCGGAGCCTTGATATCGCGGACATGCGCGCGGCGCAGGCCGAGGGTGACGAGCCGTCGGCGCGGGATCACTCCGCGGCGTTGCGCGGCGCGTGAACCAGAAAATCCCGTAAGACGAGAGAGTTCAGGGGCTTGGCGATCACCGCGCAGCCCAGCGCTTGAGCGCGGGCGCGGACCGCGAGCGAGGGGTCCGCGCTGATCAGCGCCGCGCGCGGGGGCGCGATGTCGTCCGCACGCATACGCTCGATCACATCAAGACCGGTCGGGGCGCCGTCCCCCAACCAATAGTCGACGAGCGCGACGTCAAACGGGCCTTCCGCTCGGTTGCAGGCGGCCGCGGCGGCCGCGTCCCCGACGCAATGGGCGTCGCATCCCCACTCCCTCAACACCGCCTCCGTGGCGTCACGCACCGCAGGCTCGTCGTCCACGCACAGCACGCGCAGCCCTTCCAAGGCGGTGGGCGACGCCGGCGCGTCCCCGGGGGCGGACGTCACGAGCATCGGCGCGGGGGGCGCGGCGGGCAACGTGATCCAGAACTTCGAGCCGCGACCGATCATGGACCGCAGCGACACCCGCGCGCCCAGCAGGGACGCCGCGCGCGAAGCGATCGCCAAGCCAAGGCCAGCGCCGCGGGCCCCAAACCGGTCCTTGGCGTGCAGACGACGGAATTCCTGGAAGATCCGCTCCTGGGCGTCTTCGGGGATGCCGGGGCCGGTGTCCCACACCTCAATCACGGCCTCAGCGCCGTTCTTGCGCGCCCGTGCGGCGATCAGCACGCCGCCGAACTCCGTATAGCGGACGGCGTTCGACACCAGGTTCTGGACGACGCTGCGAAGCAGATCGGCGTCCGTGCGGACCCACAAATCCGTATGGCGCACCCGCAGCTCCAGGCCCGTTTCTTCGGCGATCGGACGATTGTCGTGGGCGATCTCATCGAAGAAGCGCGCGAGCGACACCCGGCGCACGGTGGGCCGCAGGCCGCCTTGGTCGAACTTTGAGAGATCCAACAGGCCGGTCAACATCTGGTGGGCGGACCGGATCGATCGATCGAGATTGCCGGCCAGGCGCCCCTCCACAGACCGCGGATCGTCCAAGCGCGCGGTCAAAGCGGCCGCGAACAGGCGAGCGGCGTGCAACGGTTGCTGCAAGTCATGGCTCGCCGCGGCGAGGAACCGTGTTTTCGTAACTTCCGACCGCTCAGCGATCTGGCGAGCGCGGTCGAGATCCTCGGTCATGGCGGCCAAATCGCGGGTGCGCTCGTCGACCCGACGCTCCAGCGTCTCCTTCGCCTCACGCAGGGCCAGCTCGGCGCGTTTGTCCGCTGTGATGTCGGTGAAGGTCGTGACGTATCCGCCGCCGGGCATGGGGTTGCCGACGATCTTCAGCGCGCGGCCGTCTTTGTTGACGCGCTCATAGGAATGGGGTCCGCCGGCGCGCAGCGCGGCCAAACGCCGTGCGACTTGGTCCTCGACATCGCCCGGTCCCATCTCGCCGCGCTCGGCGTTGAAGCGGATGATGTCTTCGATCGGGCGCCCGACGCGCACCAAGCCGGCGGGAAACTTGAACAAATCCAGATAGACGCCGTTCCAAGCGATCAAGCGCATGTCTTTGTCGACGACGCTGACGGCTTGGGTGATGTTTTCCAACGTGGCTTGGAGGAGATGGCGCTTGAACCGGCGATCAGCGCTGGTCTCATCCAACACCGACAGCATGTCGACGAACGACACGTCGCCGCGCGAGAGAGCCGAGCTCATCACGATGCGCGCCGTTGAGGAGCCGAGGGCGCCCGCCAACAGACGCTCGGTCTTTTGCACGAGCGGCCAGTCCGCGGCCTCTTCCGGCTTCAGCGGCGCGCCACGCTCGGCGGCGAAACGGTGAAACGCGCCCGTGACGGCGCCCAAGGACAAAAACCGCTCCGCCAAGCTGCGCAGGTCGTGCACCGTCACGTTCACCAGGCTCGCGACGGCGGCGTCGTCCGGCTGCGGCAGCGGCGCGGGCTCCGGCCGCTTGGCTGGCGGCTCCGTCCAATCCGTCTGTTGGTTCACGAACGCCGCCGCTTGCACGCTGTCCACCAGGCGCGTGCGGGACCGCACCGACACGATGATGTAGGCCGCCACATTGGCGAGCAAGCTCACCAACGCGCCATGGGTCACCGGGTCTGAACCCCCGTCGCCGATCAAACCTCGGGGGTCGATCAAACCGCCGAACGCGGTCTGCAAGCCGGACGCGGCGAGGCCCGCCTCCCCCAACATCGCTGGCAGCACGAGGGTGTAGGCCCACAACAGCCCGCCGGCGGCGAGGCCGGCGAGCACGCCGTTGCGCCGGCCGCCGCGCCAATAGAGCCCGCCGAGAATCGCCGGCGCGAGCTGCGCGGCCGCCACAAAGGCGATGAGCCCGATGTCCGCCAGCGCCGCGCTGTCCCCCGCCACCAACCAGTAGCCATAGGACAAGAGCATGAGCCCCGCGATCACGGCGCGGCGGATCAACAACAGACGCCCCCCGGCCAAATCGACGCCCCCTTCGCGCCGTCGCCGGATCATCAGCGGCACCACCAAGTCTTGGGTGACCATGGTCGAAAGCGCCACGGTCGCCACGACGATCATCCCCGTCGCCGCCGACACCCCGCCCAGGAACGCCGCGGCCGCCACCGCGTCGGCGCCCAAAGCGGTCGGCAGCGTCAGCACGAACACGTCGGGGCTCGCGCCCGGCGGCGCCACCGCCGCACCCGCCAGCGCGATGGGAATGACCACCAGGCTCGTGACCGCGAGATAGGTCGGAAACAGCCACCGCGCCCGCGCGAAGGCTTTCGCCTCCAAGCCCGGCGGCGCCTCCGTGACCGTCATGTGGAACTGGCGGGGCAAACACAGCACCGCCGCCATGGCGAGGCCCGTCAGCGTGATGAAGGTCAGCGTCGGGGAGCCGACCGGAAAAAGCTCGCCGACGGCGATGGGCGGGCCGGTGACGACCCCCTCGCCCATCGCGCCCATGAGAAACAGCACCGCCACGCCCGCCACCAGCAGCAGCGCCGTGATTTTGACCACGGACTCCAACGCGATCGCGAGAACCAAGCCCCGGTTGCGGCTCGCCGCGTCCGACGAACGCGCGCCAAACACCATGGCGAACACGGCCAGCAGCGCCGTCACCGCCAAAACGCCCACTTGGTCTGGCTCGCCGGCGGCGGCGGGAACGTCCCGTCCAGAGGCGGCGGTGATCGTGGCGAAGCTCATCGTCACGGATTTCAGCTGCAGCGCGATGTAGGGCAGCGCCCCCAGCGCCGCCAAGACCGTCACGGCCGTGGCCAAGGTCCGGCTGCGCCCATAACGCGCGGCCAGGAAGTCCGAAATGGTCGTGAGATTGTGGCGCTTGCTGAGCGCGATCACCCGGCGCACCACACCCGGCGCGAACACGAACACGCACGCGGGCCCGAGATAGATCGGGAGATACTCCCACCCGCTGGTGACGGCGGTGCCGACGGCTCCGTAGAAGGTCCACGATGTGCAGAACACCGCCAGCGACAAAGCGTAGAGCGTCGGCGCGTGACGATCGAGCCGCGCGGCCAAGCGCGGTTGATCGCCAAACCACGCTGCGGCGAACAACACGGCCGCATAAAGCACGCCGAGGGTGACCATGGTCCATCCGTCCACCGGGCGCCGCGCCTCCCTGAACTCCACTCGAAGTCACAGGGTAATCCGCGCTGCGCACTGAGAAGATGCGACAAATGGGAAGCGGGAGGCCGGCTTCCGCCCGCCTCCCGTCCCGTCGTGTGCGGCCCGGGCTTACTCCGCCGGGGCCAAGTCCGGCGCCATGCCGGCGTCCGCCACGCCGTGGGCTTTGCGGGTGCCGGGCACCCGGATGTCCTCGACCAAGTCTTGGATATCCTTGGGCGGCGCCGCGGTCGCGAGGGACACCGCGACCCCGATGCCGGACGACACCCACATGAACACGAAGCCGATGCCTTCCGGGGAGACCCCGAACAACCACTGGTCCGGCGTGCCGCCGCCGAACTTGAAGTAGTAGATGTAGGCGAAGGTCGTCACCAGCCCGGTGATCATGGAGGCGATCGCCCCTTCCTTGTTCATCCGCTTCCAGAAGATGCCCAGGAAGATGATGGGGAAGAGCGACGCCGCCGCGAGCCCGAAGGCGAACGCCACCACTTGCGCCACGAAGCCGAGCTGGGCGGAGTAGATGCCCAACAGCCCCGCCGCCACCACGGCGCCGGCGGCCGCGGTGCGCGCGACGCGCAGCTCCGTTTGGTCCGTCATGTTCTTGAATAACGTCCGACGGAACAAGTCGTGGCTCACCGCCGAGGAGATCACCATCAGCAGACCCGCCGCCGTGGAGAGCGCCGCGGCCAAGCCGCCCGCGACCACCAAGCCGATCACCCAACCGGGCAACTGCGCGATCTCCGGGTTGGCGAGCACGAAGATGTCGCGGTTCGGGGTCACCTCGTTGGCCACGCCGTCCGGCGCGTTTGGCCCGCGGTACTGCATGCGGCCGTCGCCGTTTTTGTCGTCAAAGGCGAGCAGCCCTGTGGGCTCCCAGTTCGCGTACCATTGCGGCGAGGGCGCTTGACCACGCGCGGTCACGGCCGCCGCCTCCTCCACATAGTTCTCCGGCGCGACATAGACGGTCTCGTTCACCGTATCGATGAAGTTGAGCCGCGCGAACGCGCCCACCGCGGGAGCGGTCGTGTAGAGGATGGCGATGAACACCAACGCCCAGCCCGCTGAGAGCCGCGCGTCGGAGGCCTTCGGCACGGTGAAGAAGCGGATGATGACGTGGGGCAGACCCGCAGTGCCGAACATCAACGCCGCGGTGATGCAGAAAATGTCCGCCATGGATTTGTTGGACTGGGTGTACTCCAAGAAGCCCAGGTCCTGCACGACGGTGTTGAGTTTCGCCAGCATCGAGATGTCTTCGCCGCGGACATTCGAGATGAAGCCCAACTGCGGGATCGGATTGCCGGTGATGATCATCGACATGAAGATCGCCGGCACCAGATAGGCGAAGATCAAGACGCAGTACTGCGCGATCTGCGTGTAGGTGATGCCCTTCATGCCGCCCAAGACCGCGTAGAAGAACACAATCACCATGCCGATCAGGATGCCCCACTCAAAGGGCACGCCCAAGAAGCCGGAGAACGCCACGCCGACGCCCTTCATTTGTCCCGCGATGTAGGTGAAGGACACGAAGATGGCGCAGACCACCGCGACCACGCGGGCGAAGTCGGAGTAATACCGGTCGCCCACAAAGTCGGGCACGGTGAACTTGCCGAACTCCCTCAGATAAGGCGCAAGCAAGAGCGCAAGCAGCACATAGCCGCCCGTCCAACCCATCAGGTAGACCGAGCCGCCATAGCCCAAAAACGCGATCAGGCCGGCCATGGACAGGAAGGACGCGGCCGACATCCAGTCCGCCGCGGTGGCCATGCCGTTGAGGGTTGGGTGCACGTCGTGACCAGCGACGTAAAAGTCATCCGTGGAGCCCGCGCGCGCCCACACGGCGATGCCGATGTAGAGCGTGAACGTGGCGACCACGAAGAAGTAGGTCCACATTTGCTGGTCCATGATCCTACCCCTTGATGCCGAATTTGCGTTCAAGAGCGGTCATGCGGAAGCAATAGATGAAGATCAGCGCCACGAAGACGTAGATCGATCCCTGCTGCGCAAACCAGAAGCCAAGCGGCGCGCCGCCGATCGACATCGCGTCCAGCGTGTCGCGCAGCAGAATTCCAAATCCGAATGAGACCGCGAACCACACCGCCAGAAGCGTGAGCATCAAATTGAGGTTCGCCCGCCAATAGGCGTGCGCCTGCTCGGGCGTCAGGTCTGTCTTTGCAAGGTCTTGATTCATGGGCTTCCTCCATGTGGGCCAAATGCGCCCGCATCCTGCGGTCCAACGCGTCCCGCGAGCGCTGTGGAGGGCCTCTCAGCAACTGGCCCCATCCAAGCGGAAGGCTCGCTCAAGGATGGTTGCGCTGGGTATCAGGACTTTGGCGCCGGCGCCGGCGCCCATGGCGGAGCAGCCGTGCCGCCACAAGGGATTCGCGACCACATAGGCCTTTGGCGCCATGGGCGTTTTGCCGCGCCCGTCGCCGTCGGCGATCCAAACGCGAAGGCGGGGCGCCGCACGCGACGCCCCGCCTATGAGCAGAAGCTCTTTGGACGGCGTTCGACTAGAGTTCGAACGCCAGCTCCACAATCGCGTTGTGGGCCCGGTAGGAGATGTTCAAATCGTCCTCATCGCCCAGGTTCGGCAATTCGAAGTAGCGGTAGCCGACCGCCACGCTCAAGCCGTTGTCGCCGCCGACGCGAATGCCCGCGCCCGCCTGCCAGGCGAATTCCTCGTCGCTTTGCAGCGTCAGCACCGACGTCGTGTTCACCGGGGAACCGCTCAGTTCGTCGTTGAAGATCAGAAACGGCGCGGCGGCCGACAAATCGGCGTCGGTATCAAGGTCGTTGGCGTACTCGGCAAATCCGGCGCCGCCTCCGAAGTACGGGCGCACATTGTAGTTGCCCGGGAGCGTGTACCACAGATTGACCATGGCGGAGCGGACCGTGGTGGTGAGGATGTCTTCGTCCAAGTTGAGGGTCTGGGCAAAGGGCTCCATGGCGCCCGGCGCTTGGGCGACGTCGATATCGACCTGCACCTCGCTGTGGCGTTCCGCGTATTCGGCCTCAAGGATGAAATCGCCGAGCTCGAAGCCCGCCGCGGCGCCGCCGACAAAGCTGCGCATCTCGGTGAGGTCGACGCGCGTGCGCGCCGTCGGGGCGTCGCTGGGATCGGTCGTGGGCACAAACCCTTCCGCGGCGAAGTAATTGTCCGGGATGATGAACGCGCCGCCGAAGACGCTCACCCGCGGCGATGGCCAGCCGGCGTGGGCGGCGGCCGGCGCGAGCAAGACGCCAGCCAGCGCGACGGCAAACAAAGGCTTCTGCATGAAATACTCCCCAAGACCCAAACTGTGGGCTGTTGGGTGTAGATTTGCGAAGCCACGAAAAATCAGCGTAAAACTCTTCCGGTCTCTCCGTCGATGTTTAATAGATTGTGTCGCACGGCTCGATCTTGATGCGGCGCGCGGACTGCGATCGAGCCGCCTGCGCCTGGTTGACAGGCCATGGCGCGCCGCACATATACCGCGCGCTCTCTCGAGTATGTGACCGCGCTCGCCGGTTTGACGACACGCACGAAGTGGTTGGAGGACCCCGTGACGGTGTGGCAGAGGCCCTCGCTGACGCTCTCGCGACGCGCGCTTTCCATGGCGGCGCGCCCATGATGATCCAAGCCGAAGCCCTCACGCGTCGCTATGGCGCGTTCACGGCCGTGGACGGGGTCTCCTTCGCCATTGAGACGGGCGAGGTCGTCGGCCTGCTCGGCCACAATGGCGCGGGCAAGACCACCATCATGAAAATGCTCACGGGTTACTTGGAGCCGAGCGCGGGCGTGGTGCGCATTGACGGGCGGGACTTAGCGGACCACCGCCAGGACGCCCAAGCGCAAATCGGCTATCTGCCGGAGAACTGTCCCGTGTATCCCGACATGACCGTGGTCGGCTTTCTCGACTATGTGGCGGCCCTGCGCGGGGTGGCGGACGCGGATCGCGCCGGCGCCATTGCGCGCGCGATCACGGCCACGGCCCTTAATGACAAGGCCGGAGACGCGATCGCGACCTTGTCGCGCGGCTATCGGCAACGGGTCGGGGTCGCCCAGGCGATCTTGCACGCGCCGAACATCGTGATCTTGGACGAGCCGACCAACGGTCTCGATCCGTCACAGATCCAGCTGATGCGGGCGCTCATTCGCAATTTGGCCGCCACATCGACGGTGATCGTCTCAACCCACATTCTCCAGGAAGTGCACGCCGTGTGCGACCGCGTGATCATCATCGACCGCGGCCGGCTGGCGCTTGACGCCCGCCTGGAGGATCTGCGGCGCGACGCGTGGCTGCGCGTGGTCACCTCGGGAACGCTGGCGGACCTGACCGCCGCGGCGAGCCAGGTCGCGGGTCTTGGCGCGCCGCAGCTGGAACAGGCCAGCGATGATGCGGCGGTGTTCCGGGCGCCGCTTCTCGACGCTGCGACCCAGGCGCCCGGCGCTTTGGCGGCGGCGCTCGCCCGCGCGATGCATGAGCACGGCCTGCCGGTGATGGCGCTGCATCCCCATCATCGCGATCTCGAAGCCGTCTTCGCCGACATCACGGCGGGTCGGACGCCGACGGCGCCGCTCGACGACATCGCGGCGACGGCCGCGCGCGCGCCGGCGCGGGAGGCGGCCCATGTCTGAGGCGGCCCGCATGGCGGACGTGGGGACCCTTTGGCGCGAGCACGTCGTCCCGACGGCGACGGCGTTCTCGCGCGGCGTTGGACACGTGGCGCGCAAAGAGTTCACGGGCTTTTTTACGTCCCTCGCCGGCGTCATCTTCATCGGCGTCTATCTCGCGCTGACACAATTCGTGGTGTTCTGGGCGGAACGTTTCTTCGCGCGCAATCTGGCGGACGTGCGCCCCTTGTTTGAGTGGGCGCCGGTGATTTTGATCTTTCTGGTCTCCGCGCTGACCATGCGCATGTGGAGCGAGGAAAAGCGGTCGGGGGCTGTGGAGCTTCTGCTGACCTCGTCCGCGACGCCGGCGCAGCTTGTGTTCGGCAAAGCGCTGGCGGCGCTGGGTCTCGTCGCCGTCGCCCTTGGGCTCACCCTTCCCTTGCCGATCACGGTGGCCATGATCGGCCCGCTCGATTGGGGGCCGGTCGTCGGCGGCTATGTGGCGGCGCTGGCGCTGGCGAGCGCCTATGTCGCCATCGGCCTGTTCGTGAGCGCGCGGACGGACAGCCAGGTGGTGGCGCTGATCGGCGCGGTTTTGATCTGCGGCGTGTTCTACCTGATCGGCTCGGACGTGATCGCGGGTCTGTTCGGCCATGAAGGCGGCGCGCTTCTTCGGGCGTTGGGGAGCGGTTCGCGGTTTGAATCCATCACCCGCGGCGTGATCGATCTGCGCGACCTCTATTATTACGTCAGCGTCTTCGGCGTGTTCTCCGTGCTGACGCTCTACACGCTGGAGCGCGATCGTTGGGCGACGGATGGCCAACGGCCCCGCCACGCCCGTTGGCGGGTGGCCGCCGCGCTCGCCCTCGCGAATTTGGTCGCCGGCAATCTCTGGCTTGGCCAAGTCAGCGGGGCGCGCGCCGACCTGACGGACGGGCGCGTTTACTCGATCTCGTCCACCACGCGCGCCTATCTCAGCCGGCTTGAGGAGCCTTTGCTCATTCGCGGTTACTTCAGCGCGGAAACCCATCCGTTGCTCGCGCCGCTGATCCCTCGCCTGCGCGACCTGCTGGTGGAGTACGAGCTCGCCGGGCGCGGGCGCGTGCGGGTGGAGATGATCGACCCCGCCGAGGATCCCGCCCTCGAAGAAGAGGCCGCCCGCCGCTACGGGATCGAGCCCGTGCCGTTCCAGACCAGCACGCGGTATCAAGCGTCGGTCACCAACTCCTACTTCGATCTCTTGATCCAGTATGGCGACGATTTTGAGGTGCTCAGCTTCCGCGATTTGATCGAGGTCAAAGGCGGCGAAAGCGAACTCAACGTCGCGTTGCGCGATCCGGAATACGACATCACCCGCGCGATCCGCAAAACCCTGGCCAGCTATCGCGCCGGCGGGGACCTGTTCTCCGGCCTGTCGGACCCCGTCAGCCTGGAGGTGTACGTCTCCCCCGACGCGGATCTGCCGGAGCCGCTTCCCCAGCTGCGCGCGGATTTGGAGACGCTGATCGCGGAGTATGAGGCCGAGGGCGGCGATCGCTTCGCCGGCGCGCTCCAGGATCCGGAGGCCGACGGCGGCGCCGTGGCGGACACGCTGGAGCAAACCTACGGCCTCGGTCCGCTGGCGGCGGGCCTGTTTGATCCGGAGATCTTCTGGTTCACGATCCTGCTGCGCAGCGGCGATCGCGTGATTGACGTGCCGCTGCCGGCCGATGGCGCGATCGACAGCGTGCGGCGCGCGATTGAGGCCGAGTTGAAGCGGTTCACGCCGGGGGCCTTGCGCACGATCGCCTTCGCCGCGCCCGAGGCGGCCGCGCCCGCCTTTGGCGGCTTCGCCCCGCCGCAAGGCGACACGCCGCAATTCAACCAGGTGCAAGCGCGGTTGCGCGAAACCGCGGACGTGCGCGCCGCCGACCTGGAGACCGGCCGCGTCCCAGACGGCGCGGACGCGCTGATCGTGGCGGCGCCGGAAACGTTGAGCGACGCGGCTGTGTTTGCGATCGACCAGTTCTTGATGCGCGGCGGCGCGGTGATCGTCGCCGCTGGCCGCACGCGCCCGCAACTCAGCCAGGATTTCTCCATGACGCCGGTGGAGACCGGGCTCACGGACTGGCTCGCCCATCACGGGCTGGCGCTGGGCGACACGATCGTGGTGGACGCCCAAAGCGCGCCCTTCCCGGTGCCGGTGGATCGCGATCTCGGCGGCTTCACCGTGCGCGAGATCCAGCTGGTGGACTATCCCCCCTTCGTGGACGTGCGGCGCGACGGCTTTCCGCAGGCCTCCGGCCCTACAGCGGGCCTGGAGCAACTGACGATGTCCTGGGCGTCGCCCATCGCGGTGGACGCCGACGCCCAGGGCGACCGCGCCGTGACACGGCTGATCGAAAGCTCGCCGCAAGCGTGGACGGCGAAGGCCTTCAACGGCGTGCCGGACTACGACGCCCATCCGGCGTTCGGCTTCGCGCAGGACGGCGCGCCAGGGCGCCAATTGCTCGGCGTGATCAGCGAAGGCCGTTTCGCCTCGTACTTCGCCGACAAACCCTCGCCGCTCGCCCGCGACCCTGAGCCGGTGGAGGCGACGGGCGAGGACGGCGACGCGGCCGCCGAGCCTGAGCCGGCGCCGATCACCGGCGTCATCGATCAGTCGCCGGAGAGCGCGCGCTTGATCCTCATCGGCTCGGAGACGTTTTTGTCCGACGACATTCTTGACCTGACCTCCAGCATTGACGGCGTCGCCTATGACGCGCCGGCGACGTTGGTGGAGAACTTGGTCGATTGGTCGCTGGAGGACCCGGAGCTTCTGGCGCTGCGCGGACGCGGCGGCGTGTTTTCGCGCACGCTTGCGCCGCTGAGCCCCGGCGAGCGCCGCTTCTGGGAAATCGCCAACTACGCCTTCGCCGGCCTTGGTCTGCTGGGCGTCTACGCCCTCACCCGGCGTCAGCGCCGCGCGACCACGCGTCGTCTGCTGGACGCCATCGCCGCCGCCGGGGGGTCCGCATGACCGACGCCCGTCCTGTTTCAACCGGCTCGGCCTCGGTTCACACGTTGATCGCGGGGACGCCGCGGCCGCTTCTGTGGCTGGCGGGCGTGCTCGCTGTTCAGCTCGTTCTCGCGGCTCTGCTCGCGCTCTCCGGCCCCGACCGCAGCCGCCCGCCCGTCGGGGCGCCGCTGCTGGCGGTGGATCCGACCCAGGTGGACGCGATCACCGTGGAAGCCCCGAGCGCCGACGCCGATGACGCGACGCTCGCCACCGCGCGGCTGCGGCGTGCGGACGGCCGCTGGACCTTGCCGGATCTGTTTGACGTCCCCGCGGACGAGGAGCAGGTGGCGACGCTGTTGGAGCGCGTAACGACCCTCGAAGCCGGCTGGGCGGTGGCGGAGACGCCGGCGGCCCGGCGGCGCTTTGAGGTCGCGCCCGGGCAGTTTGAGCGCCGCATCACGCTGGCGCAGGGCGAGGTTGCGCTGGGCGCGCTCTACCTCGGCTCCGCGCCCGTGTTTCGGCAGATCCACGCGCGGGCGGACGGCGACAACGCGATCTATGTGGTCGACTTTGCGGCCTATGAAGCGCCGGCGGATGTCGACGACTGGATCGATCGTGAGGCCCTGACCCTGCCCGAGGCCGACATCCAGTCCATCGCCTTCGCCGACTTCATGCTCGTTCGCCCTCAGCCCGACGAGGCCAGCGCCGACGGCGCGTCTGGCGCGGATGCGTTTGCGCTCGCTGATTTAGGGGCGGAGGAAACCGTGGATGACGCAGCGGTGCGCCGCCTGGTCGGCGCTGTCGCGCGGCCCCGCTTTGAAACGGTGGTGGGCCGCGTCGCAGACGCCGCGCCCGCCAGCGATGCGACGCGCGCGACGATCACGGTGAGCCTCGTGGATGGGTCCGTGCGCCGCTACGTCCTCGCCAGCGCGCCAACGGACGCGACCGCCGAGGGCGTGGACGGTGCGGCTGACCGCGACGCTGAGGATGGGAGCCCCGATGACGGGGCGAACACGCCAATCCTCCTCACCGCGAGCGACAATCCGTTTGTGTTCCGCCTCGAGCGGTTTGCCGCGGACAGCCTGCTGGATGCGGACCGCGCGAGTCTGATCGCGGCGCCGCCGGCCGAGGACATCATGGATCCGACCGTCGCGCCTCCGCTCCTCGCGGCCCCGGAAGGCCCCTAGACCCTCGCCGCGGGGCGGGCGCGTCCGCCTGGCCTAGAAAAACGCCTGGTGGCCGGTCATGGCGCGCCCGAGAATGAGGGCGTGGATGTCATGCGTGCCCTCATAAGTGTTCACGGTCTCCAGATTCATGGCGTGGCGCATCACATGATACTCCTCCGCCGTGCCGTTGCCGCCATGGATGTCGCGGGCCTCGCGCGCGATGGCGAGGGCCTTGCCGCAATTGTTCCGTTTCATCATCGAAATGGTTTCGGGGACCCACGCGCCCTCATCGAGCATGCGGCCAAGACGCAAAGCCCCCTGGAAGCCGAGCGCGATCTCCGTCTGCATGTCGGCGAGCTTTTTCTGCACGAGTTGGGTGGCGGCGATGGGCTTGCCGAACACCACGCGCTCCATCGCGTAGTCCCGCGCCGCCTTCCAGCAGAACTCCGCCGCGCCCATCGCGCCCCAGGAGATGCCGTAGCGCGCTTTGTTGAGGCAGGAGAACGGGCCGCGCAGGCCCTTCACGTTCGGCAGGAGATTGTCCTCCGGGATCTCCGCGTCGTTCAGCGCGATTTCGCCGGTGATGGACGCGCGCAACGAGAGCTTGCCCGTGATCTCCGGCGTCTCGAAGCCGGGGGTTCCTCGCTCCACCACAAAGCCGCGGATCTGAGGCTTGCCGTCGTCGTCGGCCAGCTTCGCCCACACCACCGCCAGATCCGCAATCGGGCTGTTGGTGATCCACATCTTCGCGCCGTTGAGCCGGTAACCGCCGGCGATCTTCACCGCCGTCGTGCGCATCGCGCCGGGATCCGAGCCGCCGTCGGCCTCCGTCAGACCAAAGCAGCCCACCAGCTCGCCGCGGGCGAGGCCCGGCAGCCAGCGCCGGCGCTGCGCGTCATCGCCAAACGCGTGGATCGGGTGCATAACCAGCGACGACTGCACGCTCATGGCGGAGCGGTAACTGGAATCCACGGCCTCGATCGCCCGCGCCATCAAGCCGTAGGCCACATGGCTGACGCCCGCGCCGCCATAGGCTTCCGGGATGGTCGCGCCCAGAAGGCCGAGAGCGCCCATCTCCGACATGATCGCGCGATCAAAAGCGCCGTCGCGGTTGGCCGCGATCACGCGCGGCGCCAGTTGGTCGGCCGCGTACTGCCGCGCCGTGTCGAAGATCAGGCGTTCCTCCTCGGTCAGTTGGTCGTCGAGGTGGAACGGGTCCTCCCAGGAGAACGCGCGGGGCTCCGCAGCGGCCTCTCCGGTCGAGGCTTCGGTCTTGTCGGCGTCGATGAGAGCCATGAGCGCCCTCCCCTGGTTTGAGCCTTTGCGGCCTCGTGCGCGGCGGCGGGGCTTGCCGCGGGGCCATCAGAGCCATGATATACGCCTATGGCCCACAATGTCCCCAACGCGCCCGACCGCGAAGCGCTGGAAACTGGCGGCGACCTGACGCCGCGCTTTGACGCCAACGGCCTGATCACGGCGGTGGCCCAAGACGCGCGCACCGGCGAGGTGCTGATGCTCGCGCACATGAACGCGGACGCGTTGGCGAAAACGATCGCGACCGGCCAAGGCTGGTATTGGTCGCGATCGCGTCAGAAGCTGTGGCGGAAGGGCGAAACCTCCGGCCACACCCAAGAGGTCGTGGATGTGCGGGTGGATTGCGACCAGGACGCGGTGCTGTTGCGGGTCAACCAAACCGGCCCAGCGTGCCACACCGGCGCGCGCAGTTGCTTCTACCGCCAGGTTGAGGACGGCCGCCTCGTGCGCGTGGATCAATAGGCGCGCCAACGCCGCGCCTGATGACGCCTCGCTGGGCGCGCAAGCTGCGCTACACGTGCAGCTCCATCAACTGAATGAGGTTGCCGCAGGTGTCGTCAAAGACGGCGATCGTGGCGCCGCCCGCCTTCATCGGCAGTTGCGTAAAGGTGACGCCCGCCTCCTGCAGTCGTTTCACCTCGGCCTCAATGTCGTCGACGCTGAAGGCCGTGAACGGAATGCCGTCGGCCATGAGCGCCTCCTGAAAGGCGCGCGACGCGGGGTGCTCGTTTGGCTCGAGACCCAACTCCACCCCATCCGGCTCTTCGGGTGAGACCAGGGTGATCCACCGGTGCTCGCCGACTGGGATGTCGTGTTTGACCAGGAACCCCAACGTCTGGGTGTAGAAATCGAGGGCCTTTTGCTGATCATCAACGGCAATGCCCTTGATGTACATTTTCATGACGTCTCTCCCTCAAAAAACAACTCAAGCCACGGGCTGATGGTTCCTCTGAACGACCCGGTTGTGAGTGAATGAACCTTGGTCCGTCCCTTCCAGGCGGTGGTGATCAGTCCAGCCTGTTCGAGCGTGTTCAAATGCCGGGTGATGGCTTGGCGGGTGAGGGTCACATTGTGCTCCTCGATCAGCCGCGCGCACAGCTCGAACAGGCTTTGGTCATTCCGCTTTCTCAACTGCTCAAGGATCAGCAGCCGCGTGTCGTCGCCGAGCGCGCGGAACAGGCTGCTGAGGGTGGGATCGAACGGAACGCCCATGCCGCACTGTGCAACATGTGTGTTGCATGTAAAGGGCGCCCCGCGCTGGCGAGCGCGGGCCTCCCCCCCCAATGCCGCTTGACATTCATCGCGATTTGAATTGAATTCAATTCAATACCACCAAAGATCGATCGACAACGATGCCGCAAAGCGCGCCAGAGCGTTTGATTGTCGCCGCCGAAGCGGAGCTGATCGCCAATGGCGGACGGCTGGAAATGACGGCTGTGGCCAAGCGGGCGGCGGCCTCCGTCGGCCTCGCGTACCATCATTTCGGATCGAAAACCGGGCTTGTCGCCGCGGTGGTGGCGCAGTTCTACGTGCCGTTGCGCGCGTTGATGATGGGGCCCAGCGGCGCCGATCGCGACACCTGGGCGCTCAAGGAGCGGGCCCGGTTCTCGCGCATGGTCGACTATTACTTCGATCATCCCCTCGCGCCGCTGCTGGTGGGACGGATGGCTCGCGAGCCTGAAGTGATCGACATGGAGCGCGAGCACCTCGATCGCTTGATGGACGAAGGCGCGCGCAATCTCAGGGTCGCTCAAAAGAGAGGGATCTTGCCGGCCGATTTCGATCCGGACGTGGCCATCGGGCTGGTGATCGGCGGCGCTCAACACGCTCTGTCTCGCGCTCTGCATCAGGACCCGCGACCGGATCGTCAGGCTTTCATGGAGAAGTTGTGGACGTTGCTGACCAGAATGGTGGGCCACGCCTGACGCCAAACCATCAACACAGATTGGGGAGAGAACGATGGAATATAAAGAAATCAGCGTTGAGTCCCGCGGCCCCATTCGCATTATTCGCTTTAATCGACCTGACGTCATGAATTGTGTTGGTCTCAACACGCACAACGAATTGGTTCATGCGTGGGACGCCTTTCGAGATGACGACGACGCCCTGGTGGCCGTCATCACCGGCGCCGGCGACAAAGCGTTCTGCGCCGGCGGCGATCTCACCGGCGATGTGAACCTCTCGAAGACCGGAGCCTCGTTGGAGCGGCCAAGCGCCTCCGTTCTCGCCTCCCATGAACGCGGCGAGCAGCCGGGCGTTCTGGGGCCGAGCCGATGGACGGATATCTACAAACCCATCATCGCGGCCGTGAACGGCGTGGCCTATGCGGGGGGATTGGAATGGGCCTGCTACGCCGACATCCGCATTGCCGAAGAACACGCGTCCTTTGGCGTGACCTGCCGGCGCTGGAACATCGGCCTGGCTGACGGCGGCAGCCAGCGCCTTCCACGGATCGTCGGCATGGGTCGAGCGATGGAGCTGATCCTCACCGGCAAGGTGATTGACGCCCACGAAGCGCATCGCATTGGGTTGGCGAACGAGGTCGTGCCCAAAGGCCATGGGCTGGCCCGCGCGATCGAGCTGGGCGCGTTCATCGCCACCCTGCCGCAAGGGGCCATTCGCACCGATAAAGAAGCGGCGACGCGCGGTTTCGGCCGGCCCCTTGATGACGGCCTGCGCATCGAGGCGGAGTGTTTTCACCGGTCCTTCTTCCACCCGGACACCATGGAGGGGCTGCGCCGATTTCGCGAACGCGACCACCCGGATCGGCAGAAAGGCTCGCCGGCGAAAACGCCCGGCATTGTTCGCGAGTGACGCCTGTTGTCGCTGAGCGCCAGGCTCCACCCTCGACGTCTCGTTAGCCGATGCGAGCAAGCCGTTGGGCGCCGTGCGCGAAGGCTCGCATCAGATCGCGGTGGGCTGTCGGCACACGCATGTCTAGCCGGCCGAGGAGAGAGGCCACGACGGCCGCCCACGTTCTCGCCACGCGGCGGCGCGCGCTGCCGAGCCTAAAACACCGCGTGGTCGCCCCGCTCCACCGTCGTCGCGCCGGCGATGACGCGCGCGTAGTGGTCCCACAGGGTGTCCGCGCCGAAGGACGGCGTGGCGTCGGCGTCATAACGGCCGGTCGCAGGATCGAGCACCAGCATGGACTCCGTTCCGTAGTAGCGGCCGATGCGGGCCAGCTCCGCTTTGTCGGCCATCAATGGGATCACGCGGCCGAGGGTGGAGAGACCGCCGACGATGACGTCGAACAGCGCGACCGGCATCCGCGCGTACCGGGGCGGCTTTTCAAGGAGCGCAAAGAGCCGCTCACCCTGCTGCTTCGGCGTGATCGCCGGGCCCGGGCCGCCAATGGGCAGAATGCGGTTGTGCAGCCCTTCATCCTCAACGCAGAGCGCAAGATACCGCCCCAGATCCTCATCGCTGATCGGTTTGCACGCGGTCAGCGTCCCGTCGCCGAACAGCAGAAAGGGCTTGCCCGCTTTCAGCCGGTCGATCTGGCCGGAGAGGGATTTGAAAAACGCGGTCGGCCGCACGATCGAATAAGTCAGCCCTGAGTCTATCAGCGCCTGTTCAAACGCCAGCTTCGCCTTTTGAAACTCGAGAACCGGCTTCTGCACGCAGATGGCCGAGAGCAACACCATGTGCGTGACGCCCGCCTCCCGCGCGGCGGCGAGGGCGTCGACATGGGCCTTGTGGTCGATCGCCCAGGCGTCCTTCGGCGCGCCGGTGCGCGAGGCGAGACAGGAGACGAGGACGTCGAATCGCTCGCCCCGAAAGCCGTCGCCGCGCAGGGACCGCGGGTCGGTCGCCTCCCCCACGCGCACGGTCGCACCGGGAAAGAGCAGCGCGCTCTCCGCGGCGCCCAGCGCGCCGCCGACGCCCGCCTTGGGCCGCACCAGACACGTGACGTCGTGACCGCGCGCCAGCAGCGCGCGCACGGCCGCTTGGCCGATCGTGCCCGTCGCGCCGAGCACAAAGATCCGTTTTGCCGTTGGAGGCGGTGCGGCGGACGTGGGCGTGGTGGCGTCAGTCATCTGGCGGCCGATCGGGTGAGCTGTCCCGCGCACCTCACCACCGAGCTCTCCGCCGTCCAAGCCTCGCCCGCTGCATCCGATCGCCGCAGAGGGGCGCCTTGGGCAGCACCTTGGGCAGCGGGTTGGGCAGTGCGCTGAGCCTACGCGCTGAGCGTCTCCACGCCCGTCGAGCCGCCATTCGGCGTCGGACGGGTGGTGAAGCGCTGCAGCACGCGCGCCCGCGCGGACCGGCGCTCCAACGTGGCCACGCCGACAAACTCCGCCGTCATGCGCTCCGGCGTCAGTTCCGCGCGGACATAGCCGTTGTTGTAGGGATCATTGGCGACGACGTTCGGGTTGGCCCGTTCGATCGCGCGGCCGGCGTTGAGGCCCGGCGCGCGCAGGCTCCGGAACGCCGAGGGCGAGGTCACGCCCGTGACGCCGAACTCCACCCCCACCCGATCCGCGCCGAGCACCATGTTGTTGGCCCAGAAGCTGTGGGTGTCGCCTGTGAAGGTGACCACATTGGCCTTTGCGTCGCGGAACGCCGTAAAGAGGCGGTCGCGCTGGGCCGGGAAACCGTCCCACGCGTCGAGATTGAGCGGAATGCCGAAGCGCGAGCGCAAGAAGTAGCCCCAGGCCACCTCGTTCCCCTTCACCTTGCCGCGCACGAAGCCGGGGACGCCGCCGGTCCAGAAACCAACAACATCGGTCCAATTCGGGGATTGCACCGGGCTCATGATCACTTGGTTGCCGATCAGCTGCCACGGCTTGCCCGCGGCGACCGACGCCTCCACCGCGCCGACAACGTCGGCTTCTTGCGCGGGACCGAGCAGCACGCGGCTTGGGTCGCCGACGCGGTCCGCCAGGAAGGCCGCGACCTTCGCTTGGTTGTCGGGATCCGTCGGATCAGCGTCATCCGCGACCGGGAACTCGTCCCAGGTGATTTCGGGCGAGCGGGCGGTCAAGCGCGTCTCCAGCATCACCAGGCTCGCCAGATCGCCGATCTCAAAGCGACGCCAAATCGCCTCGCGCGCGCGGCCGGCCTCAGGCTCGCGGATCGGCATCCATTCCAGATAGGCGCGCACGGCCGCCACCTTGCGGGCCGACCACTCCCCTTCGGTTTCCGGGTCGTGGTTTTGCGCGCCGGTCACGAAGGCGTTGTTGGCGCTTTCGTGGTCGTCCCAGATCGTGATCCACGGGGCGGCCGCGTGCGCGGCCTGGAGATCCGGGTCGGCTTTGTACTGGGCGTGACGCGCGCGATACTCGACCAGGGTGATGACTTCTTTGGCCGGCGCATGGATCCGGCCGAGCTTTTCACCGACCTCCGCGCCATAGCCGTCCGGGCCATACTCGTAGAAGTAATCGCCAAGGTGCAGCGCGAGATCCACCGCCGGCCCCTCCGCCATATGGCGATAGGCGTTGAAGAAGCCGAACGGGTAATTCGAGCAGGAAAAGGCTGCGATGCGGAAGCGCTCCACGCGACCGGCGGGCAACGTCTTCGTGCGGCCGACCGGCGAGCGTTCATCCCCCAACGCGAAGCGGTAGAAGTACTCCGTCCCCGGCTCCAGCGCGCCGACATCGATCTTCGCGGTCCAATCGCGACCGGGCGCGGCGGTCGTCTCGCCGCGGCCAACGACGTCCGTCAAACCCCGATCGCGCGCGATCTCCCATGAGAGCGTGACGCCAAACGGGTCTTGGCGCTCCGGCGGCAGCGTCACCCGGGTCCACAGGATCACGCGGTCCTGAAGCGGATCGCCGGACGCCACGCCGTGGTGAAACGGCCCGATGCGCGCTGGACGCGGAGGCTGGCTGTCCGTCGCACAGCCCGCGACAGCGGCCGTCCCGACCAAACCAACGCCCAACAACGCGCGACGACGATCGATGGGGGTTTGCAGCTGAAAACGCGCCGGATCGGGCATCGCCGCCTCCTTCCGTGTCAGACGCGCCGGGCGCGCTCTCCAGACCTGTAGGAAAACACCAGCGGTGTGACACCGGCGTGACGCCGGACACGGCACGCCGCGTTTTCAGGGCCAAACGCGTTGCTCGTGGTCGCGTTAGGGGGTCGGCGCGTCAGACGCCGAAGCCGCCGTGGCATAGGTCAGGTGGACGGGGCGCGAGGGCGCCGCCGCAATGAGAGCTCCCGATCCGGGCGCGCCGTCATACGCGACGATCAGCCGGCCGTCGCTCACGCGAGCGCTTGGCGAGCGCGCGCCCGCTGGAAGGGTGATCTCCAGCACCGGCAGGTCGGCCGCGTTGAGCGCGTCTGGCAAGGGCGCCGCGCCGGGGGTCAGCAAGCGCCCCACGATCATGCCCAGCATGAACGCCATCACCAGCGTCATCAGCGCGATGGCGCCCAGCAGCGCGCGCACTTTCCCCTCTTGACCAGGCGGGGCGGCGAAGAGCGACGTCATGACAGGCCTCCGGGCCAGCGGAAATGATGCGCGCGCGACCGGCGCGCCTTAGATGGCTCATATGCCGCGAATTGCCCGGGATACGAAAGCGCCGGAGACGCGCCAGGCTGACGCGCCGGCGGAGGCCGCCGGCGAACGCCTCGACCGTTGGATGGCGGGCGTGTGGCCGGACCTCTCCCGATCGCGAGTCAAAGCGCTGGTCGAGGATGGCCAGGCGACCCAAGACGGCGCGGTGGTCGCCGACCCGTCCGGGAAAGTGCGCCCCGGCGCCCGCTATGCGTTGACGATCCCCGCGCCGACGCCCGCGACGCCCCAGCCGGAAGACCTGCCGCTGGAGGTTCTGTTTGAGGACGATCACCTGATCGTCGTGAACAAGCGCGCCGGCATGGCCGTGCATCCCGCCGCGGGGAACTGGTCCGGCACGCTGGTGCATGCGCTGCTCCACCATTGCGCGAGCAGCTTGTCCGGCGTCGGCGGCGTGGAGCGTCCCGGGATCGTGCATCGCCTGGACAAGGACACCTCGGGCGTGCTCGTGGCGGCCAAGACCGACGCCGCCCATCGTGGGCTCTCCGCTTTGTTCGCCGCCCACGACCTGGAGCGTGTCTATCTGGCCTGCACGCGCGGCGCGCCGCGGCCGGCGGCGGGACGGATCGAGACGCGTCTCGCCCGCTCCGACGGCGATCGGCGCAAGCAGGCGGTTGTTCCCCTCGATCAGGAGGCCAAGGGCAAGATCGCCATCACAGACTACGACACGCGCGAGATCTTCGGCCAAGAGCCGGGCCACGCGATCGGAACGCCTCAGGCGGCGCTCGTCGCGTGCCGGCTGGAGACCGGGCGAACCCACCAGATCCGCGTGCATCTGGCCCATCGCGGCGCGCCGATCCTGGGCGACCCGCTCTACGGCAAAGGCGGGCGCGCGCTCGCGCAGCACGTCGAGCGGACGCCGGGGCGTGACGATGTGGCGGAGGGCGAGGGGCGCGTGCTGCGCGCGTTTCGCCGCCAGGCCCTGCACGCGGCGCTCTTAGGCTTCGTCCACCCGATCACGGGCGAGGCGCTGCGCTTCGAGACGGACCCGCCGAAGGACATGGCGCGCCTGATCGCCTTTTTGCGGTTGCTGTGAGGCAGCGAGACACCCCTTGCGGGCATTCAGCTTGTTTTGCATAGTCCCAACGGGCTGTATGGGGACTAGCTATGCGTAAATCGGTAAGTGAACTGTGGCGTCGGCGACCCGCGCTGGTGCTGCTTACGGGCGTTGCATTAACTGCAGTCGTTACGTTTTGGTTCTTTCGCGACAACCCTAAGCTGCAAGAGTATGTTGCGTTTTTCCGCGACACTCCGATCGATAGTATACTTTCTTCTCAGGGTGAATTTTTTGGTATTCTCGCGGCTGTGTTGGCCGGACTTCTGGCGTACGCCAACAATCGTGGGCAGCTCAGGCGCGATGAGGATGAAAAGCTGACAACCGCACGATATTGGATTTTTTACAACGCGGCAAATCGAGTTCGACAGGATCATCATATTGTTGAGCTTCTTAGTGAACTTTTCAAAACACCAGGTTTCGAGCGAGCGTTACTGACAAGCGCGGCCGACTTACCCCGTGGTGAATATGATGATCAGCGAAAGCGTGATACATATGTATTAAACATTATATTCCTGAAAGAGGGTAGCGATGAAAGCATTCTTTCAATTGCGGAGCTGGTCAGAAAACAACTTGACAATATCTGGCAAGGCTTCATCAATAGCTGGAAGAATGACGATCTTTTAGAACGAATTGTCTTCGAGTTCTCACTCTTAGACAAAGAGGAACAAGTGCAAGCTTTGCGCTATTTTAGTCGCTACAGTGAGATGCAAGATCGCGTTACCTCACTCTCCCCCCACCTAAAAGACAAAGAAACCAATGGTGGACAGTCGCCATCTTTAATAACGAAAAGAAGCTATGAGATCTACCTTTCCATTCTAAACGTCACACATATGGGATTTGATCTCGTTGAATCAACGCTAGATAGAAACATTGAAGGCTTTGGTGACCGACAAGATCAATTGAGCGACCTTCGCGACAACTGCGCGCGGGTGTGCGTGCTGCCGGAGGAATTGCCAAACAGCGTTCAAGATAGTCTTGATATCAAGCGCTATATTCCCCTGGCTACACTCGACTGGTTTCGCAATCGCCGGGATGAGCTGGCTAGGCTCGACGCGCAGAATTCGCCGACCGACGAACATACATAGGAGCGCGGCGCCCTCTCCGCATCCACCGATAGCTAAACGCGCTGACGCGGTGCTGCAGTGATGCGCGCCGTCGGCCGAACGGGCGCGCAGCACGTCGAGCGGACGCCGGGGCGTGACGATGTGGCGGAGGGCGAGGGGCGCGTGCTGCGCGCGTTTCGCCGCCAGGCCCTGCACGCGGCGCTCTTAGGCTTCGTCCACCCGATCACGGGCGAGGCGCTGCGCTTCGAGACGGACCCGCCGAAGGACATGGCGCGCCTGATCGCCTTTCTGCGGTTGTTGTGAGGAACGCCGGGCATCCATCGCGTGACGTTTCCCTTGCGCGCCGCGCGGGCTAGCGTGGCGGTTTTGGGACCCAAACGGCCCTGAGCAACACTGTATGGGATGGGGAGACGCGTATGACTGGCGTGGCGGTGGTGGGGGCCCAATGGGGCGATGAAGGCAAAGGCAAGATTGTCGACTGGCTGGCCCACCGCGCGAACGTGGTCGCGCGCTTCCAGGGCGGCCACAACGCGGGCCACACGCTGCAGGTCGACGGTGAAACCTTCAAGCTCAGCCTCCTGCCCTCCGGCGTGGTGCGCGGGGGCGCGCTCTCGGTGATCGGCAACGGCGTGGTCGTCGACCCGTGGGCGCTGTTGCAGGAGATCGAGACGGTGTCGGCGCAAGGCGTCGCCGTGACGCCCGAGACGCTGGCCATCGCGGAGAACGCCGCGCTCATCCTGCCGCTGCATGGCGAGCTGGACGCCGAGCGGGAAGAGACCGCCGGCGCCGCGCGCATTGGAACGACGCGGCGCGGCATCGGGCCAGCTTACGAAGACAAAGTGGGTCGACGAGCGGTGCGGCTGATCGATCTCGCGGATGAAGCGGCCCTGCGCGCGCGGGTGGAGCGGTTGCTGGTCCACCACAACGCGCTGCGCCGGGGCTATGGCCGCGCGCCCCATTCTGTTGAAGACGTCGCCGGCCCGCTGTTCGCCTTGGCGCCGAAGCTGCTGCCCTACGCCGCGCCCGTCTGGCGCGTGCTCGATGAACGACGGCGGGCGGGTGAGAAAATCCTGTTCGAGGGCGCCCAGGGCGCGCTGCTGGACGTGGACCACGGCACCTACCCGTTCGTCACCTCGTCGAACACCGTCGCAGGCCAAGCCGCCGCCGGCACGGGCGTCGGGCCGCGGGCGATCACCTATGTGCTTGGGCTCGTCAAAGCCTACACCACGCGGGTCGGCGCCGGGCCCTTCCCCACAGAGCTTGAGGATGACACCGGCCGCCGCCTCGGGGAGCGCGGCGCGGAGTTCGGCACCGTCACCGGCCGGTCGCGCCGCTGCGGCTGGTTCGACGCCGTGTTGGTGCGCCAAGCGCTCACCGTCGGCGGCGTGGACGGCGTGGCGCTGACCAAGCTCGACGTGCTCGACGGCTTTGAGAGCCTGTGCGTGTGCACCGGCTACCGGCTGCGCGGCGAAACCCTGGATCGGCTGCCGGCGGGTGCGGCGGACATGGCGGCGGTGGAGCCCGTCTACGAAACGCTGGAGGGATGGAGCGCCTCCACGCGCGGCGCGCGATCCTGGGCGGAACTGCCAGCCCAAGCGGTGAAGTATGTACGCCGGATCGAGGAGCTGATCGGCGCGCCGGTGGCGATGCTCTCCACCTCTCCGGAGCGCGAGGACGTGGTGCTGATGCGCGACCCGTTCGAGGGGTAAGCGCCGCGCACGCCCCCTATTGGCGCATGCGCAGGAAGTCGAGCATCACCACGCCGTCGGCTGGTTCGCCGACGAACCCCGCCATGACGCCAATATCGGTCCATGGACCATCCCACGCCTGCGTGCAGCCGGCGTTGCGGTCCACCGAAAAGGTGCGCGCGCCCTCAAGGTCAGCGCCGTTGACGATCGCGACAAACACCACCCCTGCACGCTGATCGAGGCGCATGATGATCTCCACCGATCCGGCGTCGGCGTCCGCGCCCATCACAATCGGCGGGGACGCGATGGCGCCCTGGCGCAGCCGGGCGACGCCGTCGGACAGTCTCAACGTCGCAATTTCACAGGCCGCACCCGTGTAGACGGTGAAGTCGAAGGGACCGTCGTGAGCGAAGACCGCCCGCATCTTGAGAGCGATCGCGCCATCAGGCCGCAACGCGCCGGCCGCCGCGAAATCCGCGTGGGCGTAGCCCGCGACCGCCGCCGTGAAGACATCATCGCTCGCGGCCTCGTCACCCGCTGGCGTCAGCGGCGCCCCGGGATGGCGAAACACCAACGCGTTGCGCGTGCCCTCGCCATATGCGCCGCCGGGAAAAAACGCCGACACCACCAGATTGCCGTCGTCGTCGTCCGCGACGCCGACACGGGTCAACGAATCGCCCGCCGGCGCGCCCGGCAAATCCGACACCGGCACGCGGGCGCTGAGCCCGCTGCGCGGCGTCGCCGGCCCGATCGCACCCTCAAAATCAGCGTTCAGCAACAGCGCCTGATAGCGGTCGAGGGGCGGATCGGACGCGCACGCCGCAGCCGCGCCGCACGCCAAAAGAGCGACTAGGTGTCTCATGGTGGCGGATCCCTGACCGTGAGGTCTCGCGCCGACACTTAGAGGCGTTTCAGCCCTCGGGCAAGCCACCCGAAAGCGCGTGGTTGATCAGGCGCTTGCGCCCATCAGACCACGGTCCTTCGCGGCGGTCTTCATCGCCTTCTGCAGCTTCTCGAACGCGCGCACTTCGATCTGGCGGACACGCTCGCGGCTGACCCCATAGACCTTCGACAGCTCCTCAAGCGTCTTAGGCTCTTCCGCCAAACGGCGTTCGGTGAGGATGTGCTGCTCCCGCTCATTCAGCGCGCCCATGGCGTGCTGCAGCAGCCCCATGCGGGCCTCGAACTCCTCGCGATCCGCGATGGTGGATTCTTGATCCTCGGTGTCGTCGTCGACCAGCCAGTCTTGCCATTCGGACTCCGACTCCGCCCGAAGCGGCGCGTTCAACGACGCGTCCGGGCCAGACAACCGGCGGTTCATCTGCACCACCTCGTCCTCGGTCACGGCGAGTTTCGTGGCGATTTGATTGACGTGATCGGGCGACAGATCGCCGTCCTCAATCGCCTGCATCTGGCCTTTCAGCCGGCGCAGGTTGAAGAACAGCTTTTTCTGCGCGGCGGTCGTGCCCATTTTCACGAGCGACCAGGACCGCAGGATGTATTCCTGGATCGCCGCGCGGATCCACCACATGGCGTAGGTCGCCAGGCGGAAGCCGCGATCGGGATCGAACTTCTTCACCGCTTGCATCAAGCCGACATTGCCTTCGGAGATCACTTCGCCGATCGGCAGGCCATAGCCGCGATAGCCCATGGCGATCTTCGCGACGAGCCGCAAATGGCTGGTGACCAGCTTGTGCGCGGAATCCGAATCCCCGTGCTCCTTCCACGCTTTGGCGAGCATGAACTCCTCGTCCTTCGCCAGCATCGGAAAGCGGCGGATCTCCGCCAGATACCGCGACAGACCGGCTTCTGGCGTCACACTCAGCGTCATGGAGCTGTTGCTCATTCAAACCCCTCCTGGCGGTTCGGCTTGGCACGAAAGCCGGCGCGCCTGGCTACTCTGATCGCGACCCGCGGCTTTCGACGCCGACCGCCGGTCCCTGGAACACGCCACGGCGGCGCACCCTCGGACCCAGAGATATCGTTAAACGTGTCGGATTTATAATTAGTCGATAAATCGCGGCGCGAAAGAGGCGCAAACGCACGATCACGCACTTGTGGCCCGGCGTGTCGCGGCGGGAAACGCGGTTCTCACCCCACGGCGCGCCGGTAGAGGTGCCAGCTCGCGTGGCCAAGCACGGGCAGCACCACCGCCAAGCCCACCCCGAGCGCCGCCGCGCCCGCCACCATCAACACCGCGATGATGAGGCCCCAGAGGCTCATCACGACCGGATTCGCGGCAAACACCCGCAGCGATGTGGCGATGGCGCCGAACGGCGCCGTCTTGCGGTCGACCAGCATCGGAAACGCCACGACGTTCGTCGCGAGCACCGCCAGCGCAAAGCCAAAGCCGACAAGATTGCCGATCACCAACAACCGAAGGCCCTCCGGCGTCGTGAAAACCCGTTGCACAAGCGGGCCCATCCGGGTCGCCTCCGGCCCCATAATCGCGGCGAAGAGCATCTGCGCGACCGTCAGCCAGGCCGCGAACACAACCGCGAGGATCGCCCCCAACATCACGATCGGGGCCAAGCGGCTGGGCGAGAGCACTTGCAGCGCGTCCCCCCACGTGTCGCTGCGCCCGACTTCCCGCAGCCGGCTCATCTCGTAGAGAACCAACGCCGCGAACGGTCCCGTGAGGGCGAGCCCCGAGAGCGCCGGATAGACCAGCTGCGTGAGGTTCGCGCCCAGCGTCGCCCAAACCGCCAGCAGCGCGCCGGCGGGGTAGATCAGCCCCAAGAACAGCAAATGGCTTGGCCGCGCGGCGAAGTCCGCCCATCCAGCGCGCAGCACGGCGCGCAAATCTGAGACCTCAAGGCGGTTGACGACGACAGGCGAGACTTCGGCGGCCGCGGCGACGATCATAGCGGGTTCTCCGACACGGCGGGCGACGCGCCGTCATCGGCGGCGTCCCCGCGATCACTGGGAGAGCAGACTAACACCTACGACCAGACGTCGCACGCGGCGCCGCAGCATTCCGAAACGGGCCGGCGCGCGCCGGCGGGGGGCGACGGTCACACTTGCGTGACACGCGCGTCAGATCGCCGGCCACGCTCGCGCCGCCGGCGCAGCTGGTTTAACGAGGCCTGCAAGAGGACCGCGATCTTTGGAGGGCGCACTATGAGACTTGGAATCGCGCGCGCGTTCGCAAGCGCCGGCCGCAGCCACGCGCTGACGGCGATGGCGACCGTTTTGGCGGCCGCCGCCATCGGCGCCCCGGCCAAGGCCCAGGTCGCTATTGGCAAAGGCCCGGTGGCCGCGTTGTTCGACGCGAACTGCGCCTCGTGCCATGGCGAGCGCTTGCGTGGGGGCACGGCCGGCTCTCTCCTCGACGACGCATGGGCTCATGGGGGCGACGACGCCGCGCTGGCGCGCTCGATCCGCGACGGCTGGGCGGACGACGGCATGCCCGGCTTTGGCGAAGCGCTTTCAGACGACGAGATCCGCTCTCTCGTGATCTTCATCCGCGAGATGCGCCAGCTGGCGGCCACCGGCGGGCTGCCCAAGGTTGCGCCGCGCCCCGACGGGGTGCGGCCGTCCGACCGTCATGACTTCCTTCTGGAGACGCTGTTCCGCCATGACGGCGCGCTGTGGTCGGTCGAATTTCTGCCGGACGGGCGCATGCTGACGACGGACAAAGCCGGCGCCCTTTTGGTTGTGGACGCGGAAGGCGTGGGTCGCCGCGTCGCCGGCGCGCCTGAGGTGTGGGCCAACAATCAGGGCGGCATGCTCGATGTCGGGGTCCATCCCGGCTACGCGGACAATGGGTGGATCTACCTGGCGTACAGCGAAGCCGGCGCCGGCGCCCCGTCGTCGCAAGCCGGCATGACCAAGATCGTGCGGGGCCGACTGACGGACGGAAGCTGGACCGATCAGGAGACAATCTTCGAAGCGCCAGCAGAGTTCCACATCCCCACCGGCCATCATTTCGGAACGCGCTTGGTCTTCCAGGATGGGTATCTGTTTTTCTCGATCGGTGACCGCGGACGTCAAGACAACGCCCAGGATTTGAGCTTGCCCAACGGCAAGATGCATCGCATTCACGATGACGGTCGCATCCCCGACGACAACCCCTTCCGGGATGTCGACAACGCCTTCCCCACGCTGTGGACTTATGGCAACCGCAACCCTCAAGGCATCGCGCTGCATCCCCAAACCGGCGTGATCTACTCGACGGAGCACGGTCCGCGCGGCGGCGATGAACTGAACCGCATCGAACCGGGGCTCAACTACGGTTGGCCGACGGTGACCTTCGGGATGAACTACAACGGCACTCCGATCACCGACCGCACCGAGGGGCCGGGCTTCACCCAGCCGCTGTGGCACTGGACGCCGTCGATCGCCGCGTGCGGGCTGGCGATCGCGTCCGGTGAGGCCTTCCCAGAGTGGGACGGGGATTTGTTGGCTGGCGGCCTCGCCTCTCAAGTGGTGGAGCGCATCCGCCTGGGCCCCAACGACGAGATTGTCGAGCGTGAGGCGATCTTGCAGGGCGAGGGGCGCGTGCGCGACGTGGTCGCGGGCCCGGGCGGCGCACTCTATGTGGTGTTTAATGACGGCGAAGACGCGGCGGCCGGCAGCCGCATTGTGCGCTTGTCACCCGCGCCCGCCGCGGACGAGGACGCCTAGATAACCGGATCAGCGCGTGAGCCGTCCTTTGCGGACGGTTCACTCCCCCGGCGTGTAGCCCAGGCGTACGCCGAGGGTGTCCAGCCCGTCGTTGAAGGTGTCGTCGAACACGAACCCGTGGGAATAGTGGGCGTAGTAGGCGGCGACATCCCAGTGTCGACTGATGCGGTACCCGGCGGCCAAGCCCAACCGCGCCACAACCCGCGAGCCGAAGATAATCCGCGTCTCATCCAGTCGCTGAAGCACAGGGTCGCTTGACGGGCCGTCCAGATCGCCGACGCCGTCGTGGAGGCTCGGTCCGGCGAAAACCTCCCCATACCAGTGGCCGTAATCGCGGCTGGTCCAGATCAAGCCGACGCCGCCCACATTGGTCCCGCCATCGGTGTTGACGCTGAAATGGCCATAGGGGCGAACGCGCCCGCCAAGCGTGCGAAACAGGATGGGCGCGGCGATGAGTTCAGCCTCGACGTTGAAGCCCGTCTCCTCCCCGCCCTTGTTGCGTTGAAAGAAGTCGAGGTCGTGCGCCGTGGCGCCCAAGCGCGCGCCGCCCAGAACGCGCGACAACCGAAAACCGTTTGTCTCCGCGACGTCGTTGGCGCTGACAGGACCGGCTTGGCCCCACGCCGGAGACGCCGCGAGCACCGCCAGCGCCGCCGCCCATCGCCCGTGCTGCGCCATGCTCGTCCCCTCTACGCCACGCGACGCGACACTACCCCACAGCGCCGCCGGCGCCCCGGACTTAACGCGCCGCGGCGCGGTAGGGCCGGCGTCGGTTGGGGCGCACGCGATATGACAACCGCAGCCCGATGTTGTCCAAGCCCTGATTGCTGTCGTCGCCGAGGATCTGTCCGTGGGAGAGGTGCTCCACCACAAACGCCGCGTCGAGGCGCGGCGTCACCCGCACGCCGGCGGCGAAGTGCGTGCGAAACAGGTCACGCGAGCCGAAGGTCACGCGAGTCGCCGCCAAGCGAATGCGGTCCGGGTTCGCGGGATCAGACGGCAGTTCCACCACGCCGTCGTGAAGCACGTACCCCACGCCCGCTTCGGCAAACAGCCGGTCGCGCCAGGCCGGCGTCGTCCAGTTGAGACCGCCGCCGCCAAAATTCGTGTCGCCGGCGGAGTTCCACGAGAAAATCCCGTAGGGCCGCGGGCTGAGGATGTACCGAAACGGGCCGGGAGATTTGAACACGACTTCCGCGGCGACGTTGAACCCGTCCTCAAAGTCGCCCGAGCCCTCGTTGAACGCCGCGACATCGTGCTCCAGAACGCCGAGGCGCAGTTCATCGAGACCCAGCAGACGGTCAAACGCCGCCGCCGGACCCGCGGCCGCAAGCACGACGGCGGCGATCACGGCGCTCGTCCCTAGTCGTTTCATGGATACGCTCCACCCTGTCGCCCTGTCGCGGCCACATCTCGGCCACCATGGTTAACTGGCGAAGCTTAAGCAATGGCGACCGTTGGGGCGGTCAACGCGGACGGCCCGGCGGGGTGAGCGCCTGGGAGAGCGCCGGCTCCGCGAGCCAGCGGTTGACCTCCGCCATCACGGGCTCGGTGCACCGGCTGAACATGCGCTTGCGCCCTGGACAGCGCACCGCCATGACCGCCTCCACGATCCTCTCGGCGTGATTGGCGTTCACACGCCGCAGACCAGCCTCGTTGAGGAAGCACGCGCCCTCGTCGGCGTAACCATACGGAACGGAGGTCAGCTTCAACGGCGCCATGACCGAGGCCATGGCCCGCCCGGTGGCGGTGATCGCCGCGTCGCCGCCGCGGGCGTCCTTGGGACGCGATTTGAGGAGGCCGACCGCAGCCACGATCTCGGCGGAGACGCTCGCGCACCGTTGCGCAAAGATGTGATTGGATTGTCCCTCGCGATCAACGAAATGCTGGCGATACGGCGCGACCGGGACGATGGCGTCGCACTCGAACAGGTCGTGGCCCGCGATCTCGTAACAAAGGTCGTGCCACTTGCAGATCCGATCCAGATCGTCGATCGGCGGCGTGGCCAGTATCCGTTCGATTTTGTCTTCCCGCGTCAGGGAGGCGTCGCCCAAGAACGCGGGGATTCCGGGGCCGCAGAACTCGCCATACCGATAGACCACGCCGGGTTCCGGTCGGAAGTAGGGGCTTGTGTATCCCGGCGCGCCGACGGTGCTGCAGCCGCTGAGGCCCGTGAGGCCGGCGAGGATGAGAGCGGCGACACAACGAACCATGGCGATCACCGATCAGGGCTGGTTGTTTGTTGGGACCCGCGCCCAGGCTTCGGGGAGCGAGTCGCACCCCAGGCCGCAGGCGCGGATGACCAGCTGCTCGCCCGAGAGCGCCGTGTTGCTTTGGCGGTTCATGATCTTCCAGTCTTGGCCGCGATCCGCGCCATAGCCGGTGACGAAGCTGCGGAGAAACCCGATCGTCAGGCCGGCGCGCATGCTCTCGCCCGCGGAGAAGCCGTCGCCGGGTTTCGGATGCTCAATCCGCCAGCGCACGGTCTCACACGACTGGGCGGCGAGCTGGCGCAGGAACGGGTCGATCTGCTTTTGGACGCTGGCGCGGTCGCCATTGGTGAGCGCCACGCCTTGCTCGACGCAGCCCACGTCTTGCTTCAGCGCGACGAACGGGTCGCCGCCGCTGGCGCAACCGGCGGCAAGCGCCGCCGCGCCAAGAATGGCAAACCGGAGCATAGCTTCCCCCTTGGCGCGCCGAGACCTAGGACTGCCCGCATCCCGCAACGCACACGCGCAGCGCCATGTCAGACCCCGGCAACTCGTAGTTTGCGCGGTTGTCCAGACGGGTCCAGCCTTCGCCGAAGTCCTTATTGTAAGCGCCGACGAAGAGCCGCAAATCGGTGCTGGTCGAGCCCACGCGCCAGCTCTCGCCGGGGGTTCGCACGCGCGGCGGCGCAAACTCGATGCGCCACAACACCGTCTCGCACGACCGCGCGGCGACAGAGTTCAAGAACTGCTCGACCTGCGGACGCTGCGTCTCCGGGTTCGACACGGTCTTGAATTGGTAGACGCGATCAACGCAGCCGGTTTGGTCACGCATCGCCATCAGTGGGTCCGCCTTCGGCGTCGACGCGCACGCCCCCACGACCGCCAATGCGGCCAATATCCCCAATTTACGCATGGCTTAGTCCCGCCCGCTCGTCATTGACGGAGAAGACAGGCGGAGACTGTGGCGAGATTGGGACTAAGCGCCCAGCCTCCTAGAACCGCACGCTGCGGGCCGCCGCGACGTTGGGCAACGCCGCGACCTGCGCGGCGACTGCAGCCTCGATCGGCTCGTCTACGGCGATAAGCGCCAGCGCCGATCCCCCTTCCGCCTTTCGCCCCAGCGTAAACGTGGCGATGTTGACGCCCGCGCCGCCAAGCGCGGTGCCCAACGCGCCGATCAAGCCCGGCTTATCCTCATTCTCGACGTAGAGCATGTTCGGCGCAAAAGGCGTGTCCATCGCCACGCCGTCCACCGCCACCAGCCGCGGCTCGCCGCCGAACAACACGCCGCTGACCCGGCGCACGCGGTTTTCCGTCTCCAGCTCGACATGGATCATAGCGTCATGCCCGCCGGAGGCGCTTTGGGTGGTCTCCGACACCACGATGCCGCGCGCTTCGGCCATGGACGGCGCGGAAACGACATTCACGGTGTCGATCATCGGCCGCAGCACGCCGGCCAGCGCGGCGGCCGTGATGGGTTTGACGTTGAGGTCCGCGGCCGCGCCGCAAATGGTCACGTCCACCCGCTTCAAGCTGGTGGAGACAAGCTGACCCGCCAAGCCGCCCAGGCGTTCCGCAAGCTCGACAAAGGGCTTCAGACGCGGCGCTTCCTCGGCGCTGACGGCCGGGGCGTTGAGCGAGTTCGTGATCGCGCCAGTGAGGAGATAATCCGCCATTTGTTCCGCGACTTGGACCGCCACGTTCTCTTGCGCCTCGCGGGTGGCGGCGCCGAGATGGGGCGTGGCCACGAAGTTCTCCGCGCCGAACAGCACGTTTTCCTTCGCCGGCTCCTCCACGAACACGTCGAGGGCGGCGGCTTTCACGTGGCCCTCGTCCAGCCGCGCGCGCAGGGCGGCCTCGTCGATCAGGCCGCCGCGGGCGCAATTGACGATGATCACGCCCTTCTTGGTTTTGGCGAGCGCCTCGGCGGACAGAATGTTGCGGGTCTGGTCCGTCAGCGGCGTGTGCAAGCTCAGCGCGTCGGCGCGGGCGAGCAGCGCGTCCAGCTCCACTTTCTCCACGCCCAACTCCACCGCACGCTCCGCGCTCAGGAACGGGTCGTAGGCGATCACCTTCATCCGCAGGCCGATCGCGCGCTCCGCGACGATGCCGCCAATGTTGCCGCAACCGATGACGCCGAGCGTCTTGCCGAACAGCTCCGTGCCAACGAAGCGGGACTTCTCCCACTTGCCGGCTTGCGTGGACGCGTCGGCCGCCGGGATTTGGCGCGCGGCGGCGAACAGCATGGCGATCGCGTGCTCGGCGGTGGTGATGGCGTTGCCGAAAGGCGTGTTCATCACGATTACGCCTTGGGCGGTGGCGGCGGCGACGTCGATGTTGTCCACGCCGATGCCCGCGCGGCCGATGACTCTGAGGTTCTTGCCCGCGGCGATCACGTCGGCGTCCGGCTTGGTGGCGGAGCGCACGGCCAGACCGTCGACATCCGCGACCGCCGCGATCAGTTCCTCTTTCGTGAGGCCGACCTTGCGAATGACCTCCACGCCGCGGGCGGCGAGCGCTTCGTCCGCAAGGGGGGAAAGTTTGTCTGCAATCAAAACCGTGGGCATCAGAGCCATCCTTTTCGCGCGGCGAAGGCCCGCCAGTGGGCGCGGTCTTGCCGATACACAAAGCAATCATCGTCGCCGATCAGGCGGCGCTCGATCGGGTGAAAGCCCAAGGCTTCATAGAAGCGATGGGCGGCGGTGTTGGTGACAAGGGGGTCGATGCGGATCGCTTCGACCGACGGCGCCGCGAAGCATCGCTCGATCGCGCGCCGCATCATCTGGCTGCCAAAGCCGCGGCGCAGGGTGAGCTGTTGGACGGGCGTGTCCGACACGTCAGACATCGACGACCTCACATATTGAGGCGGCCCATACGCGGCGCGCACGGGTCCGAGGTCCTTCAGGCCGGCGCGTGCTCCGCCATGACGGACGCGAACGCCCAGTCGAGCCAGGGCGTCAGCGCTTCGATGTCGGCGGTCTCGACCGTGGCGCCGCACCAAATGCGCAGGCCCGGCGGGGCGTTGCGGTAGCCGTTGATATCAAACGCCACGCCTTCCTTCTCAAGCAAACCGGCGATGCGCTTGGCGACGGCGGCTTGATCGTCGGCGCTCATCGCGGCGACACGCGGGTCCACGATCTTGAGACACACGCTGGTGTTGGAGCGCGTCGCCGGGTCAACGGCCAGGAAATCGATCCACGCCGTACGTTCCACCCAGGAGGCCAACGCCGCCAGATTGGCGTCCGCGCGCTTGATCAGCGCGTCGAGGCCGCCGGTTTCCGCGGCCCAATCGAGCGCGTCGATGTAGTCCTCGATCACCAAGAGCGAGGGCGTGTTGAGGGTCGAGCCTTCGAAGAAAGCGGCGTCTGCGGCGCCTTTCTTTTTGATCCGAAAGATCTTCGGCACCGGCCAGGGCGGGTCGTACGCCGCCACACGCTCCAGTGCGCGCGGGCTCATGACGATGACGCCATGCTGCGCCTCCCCGCCCAACGCTTTTTGGAACGAGAACGTGACGACATCGAGCTTCGCCCACGCCAAGGGCTGGGCGAAGGCGGCCGAGGTCGCGTCGCAAATCACGAGGCCCTCGCGATCGGCGGGGATCCAGTCGGCGTTGGCGACACGCACGCCGGATGTCGTGCCGTTCCACGTGAAGATGATGTCCGCGTCCGGCCGCGCCTGGGCGAGATCTGGGAGCAAGCCGTACTCCGCCTCCAACGCGCGCGCGTCGGCCAGCGGCAGCTGCTGTAGCGCGTCCTTCACCCAATCCTGGCCGAAACTCTCCCACGCCAGGACGTCCACCGGCCGGGGCCCAAGCAGGGTCCACATGGCCATCTCCACCGCGCCGGTGTCGGACGCCGGGGTGATCGCGACCACGTAGTCGTCGGGGATTTGCAGGACCGCGCGCGTTTTGGCGATCGCCTCGCCGAGGCGCGCCTTGCCAATCTTGGAGCGGTGCGAGCGCCCAAGCGCGTCCGTGCGCAAACGCTCGGCCGACCAGCCGGGGCGCTTTTTACAAGGACCCGATGAAAATTGGGGATTGGCCGGACGGAGGTCCGGCGTCGAGGGGTGTGTCATCCGATTGTCTCCCATCCTCACAGATGGGTCGCGCGCCGTTGGGGGCGCGTGGCCCGCGAGGGTGCTGCCACGCGACGGGTGGTAGGTCAAGGACCTCTCCGTTCGGTTGACGCGGGCCGGGCGAGCGCGCGGCGGCGCGTCGTCTGGTCGCTCGCCGCCGCGGCGGGCGGCGCGCTACACTGCCGGTGATCGACCAGCGCGACGGGCGGCTCTGGCGGCGTGTGCAGTGTGGAAAGGGCGCGGGATGAAGCACTTCGGCGACATCATGTTCACCGAGACCGTGAAGGCTGAGCAAGAGCGCCTGGGCTCTCGGTCCGCCTATGACAAGGTGACGTCCATGCCCTCGCCGGAGGCCCTGAGCGAGCGCGAGACCGCCTTTATCGCCGCGCGGGACACGTTTTACCTCGCCACGGTCACCGAGACGGGCTGGCCCTATGTCCAGCACCGGGGCGGGCCGATCGGGTTTCTCAAAGTGCTGGGCCCGACCACCATCGGCTTCGCGGACTATCGCGGCAACCGGCAATACGTCTCCACGGGCAATCTCAAGACCGATGATCGGGTGGCCCTGATCCTGATGGACTACCCCCACCGCGCGCGTCTGAAGATCCTCGGCTGCGCGACGGTGCACGACGCGGCGGACGCGCCCGACCTGTGCAAGCCCCTGGCGGAGGGGGCCGCGGGGCGCGTCGAGCGGCTGTTTACAATCGACGTGGCGGCGTTTGACTGGAACTGTCCGCAGTTCATCACGCCGCGTTTTACCGAAGAGGAAGTGCGCGCGGCCGTGGGCGAACGCATGGCGGCGCTGGAGACGGAGAACGCGGCGCTGAAAGCGCGCCTCGCGGCGTTGGAGCAGGCGGGCTAACCGTCGGCGGGGCGCGGCGGCCGCGGGCCAAACACCGACGACCCCACCCGCACGGAGGTGGCGCCATGGCGCACGGCCGTTTCGAAGTCCGCGCTCATTCCCATAGACAGCTTGGTCAAGCCGTGGCGCGCGGCGATGTCCGCCAGGAGCGCGAAGTGCAACGCGGGCTCTTCATCCACGGGCGGGATGCACATCAAACCCTCGACTGTGAGGCCGCAGTCCGCGCGGATCGCGTCCAGAAACGCGTCCACATCCGTCGGCAGGACGCCCGCCTTTTGGGGTTCTTCGCCGGTGTTGACTTGGACGTAGAGCCGCGGGGCGCGCCCTTCTTTGGCGATGGCGTCCGCAAGCGCGCGCGCGAGCTTTGGCCGATCCACGCTCTCGATCACATCGAAGAACGCGACCGCGTCTCGGGCTTTGTTGGTTTGCAGGGGGCCGACCAAGCGCAGCTCCAGATCGCGATGGACGGCGCGGCGCGGCGTCCATCGCGCGACAGCCTCTTGGACCCGGTTCTCGCCAAAGAGGCGTTGGCCAGCCGCCAGCGCGGCGTCAACGCGATCGTCCGGCTGCATTTTGCTGACCGCGACCAGGGCGACGTCCATCGGATCGCGGCCCGCGGCGCGCGCGCTGGCGGCGATGGCGTCAAGGGCTCGTTGGCGGTTGGCGGCGACGTCGGACGCGGTCATGACGGCGTCATCTGAGCGAGACTTGGCGCGCCTCGCAAGGGCGGCGCAGGCGGCGCGGCGCGCCAGCGGTCGTGTCGTCGACCCGCGGCTGCCCGGCTTGGTGTTCATGACGGATCCAACGCGCGTTGCGGATCCCCTGGCTGTGGCGGGGCGCCTCCCCCCCGGCGCGGGGGTGATTTACCGGCATTTCGGCGCGGCGGACGCGAGGACGACCGCGCGGGCGTTGGCGGCGCTCGCCCGGACGCGCGGCCTTGTGCTCGTCATCGCGGCGGACCCCGCCCTGGCCGACGCGGTTGGCGCGGACGGCGTGCACTGGCCAGAGCGCCTCATCCGCTCAGCGGCGACGTGGCGGCGACGGCGACCGGCGTGGCTGATGACGGCGGCGGCCCACAGCGCGGCGGCGTTGCGGCGCGCGGCGGCGGCCGGCGTTGACGCCGCCCTGCTCTCGCCGGTTCTCCCCAGCCGCAGTCCGTCAGCCGCGCGGCCGCTGGGGGTCGCGCGGACGGCCGCGCTCGCGCGGTCGTCGCGAACGCCCGTCATCGCGTTAGGCGGCGTGACCGCGGGCAGCGCGAACCGACTGGTCGGTGCGGGCGTGATCGGTCTTGCGGGTGTGGAGGGTTTTGCCGGGTCGTGGTGACCCTCGCCCATGGACGCCAGGCCGCGCGGCCTAGAAGCGGAAGGCCGACTGCAGCTTGATTTCCGGGATCTCGTCCGACGATTGGTCGAAGAAGAGCACGTCGCGCTCCGCGTCGGAAAACCGCAACGATCCGCCCAGCCGGAACCGCGAGCCCACATTCACGAACGCGCCGGCGCGGTAGCTCTCCAACTCGGGCGTCGTGCTCCACGGCGCGGTGGCTTCTTGCACCGCAAGCGTGAAGCCCCATGCGCGATCATCGCCGAGGGAGAAGAAATTCTCGTCCAAGGACAACCGGCTGTTCGAGAGATAGCCAATGTCGCCCGATGGGGTGAGCGTGAAGGTCTGGTTCCAGGCGGGTTCGCCCTCCGCCGGCTCGGTCACGCTGGCGAGCGACGTGGTCGGCAACTCCACGAACCAATCGGGGTCGAACAGACCGCGCAGCGACGTGATGTCAGGGGAATCCTGAGCAAGCGCAGGCGTCACGGTGATCACCACCGCCACACACATTGCCCAGACGCTCGCCCCCGTCATGCCGCGCTCCCTCTCCCGCAACGCCACCGTTATACAGCCCCCCGCCAAAGGAGGCCACCGCGCCGCGGAACCACCACGGCCGTTAGAGTGTTATGGGTTAACGCCCGCTTAATGCAAGACGGCAGTCAAACCCTGTCCATGACAAAACGTCCACGTCAAATCGGATGTCTTCGCCAAGACAGCCCCTAAACGACGCCGCCGATTCTTTCCGTCGTCACGGTGTGCAAATTGCTGGACGGGTGTGCTGCTCAAGTCACATGCTCCGACCGCTGAGGGCCCCTGGCGCCCGCGGATGCGCGTGGTATACCCGCGGGCGCCCAAGGGCTGCGAGACATGATCCCAGGAGCGACGCGTCATGCGCACACGTCTGTTTGTTTTGGCGATTTTGGGCCTGAGCCTGACCGCGTGCGGCGGACGCGCGGGGGACCGCGCCGGCGCGAGCGCCTCCCAAGAACCCTCCGTGGTTGTGTCGCGCCGCAACAGCGATGATCCGAGCCTGATCGCGGTGAACGGGTTTTTGTGGCGCGCGACCTTGGAAACACTGGATTTTTGGCCGCTGGCGTCCGCGGATCCTTTTGGCGGCGTGATCATCACGGACTGGTACGCCAATCCCCAGGCGCCGCGCGAACGCTTCAAAGCGACGGTGTACATTCTCGACGCGCGCCTGCGGGCGGACGCGATCAACGTCAACATGTTCCGCCAAGTGTTCGATCCCGCGGTGAGCACCTGGATCGACGCCTCGATCGATCCCGACACGCCGCTGCAGGTGGAGGACGCCATCCTCACCCGCGCCCGGCAGCTTAAAATCGAAACGCTCGAACGCTAGACCCACGTCCTCCCCCGGCGTCGCGGCCGCAGAGCGGGCGCATCCGCCGACGGCGCCTGGTTGCCGGCGTCGGCGCGCCACTCCATAACCCGTGGTGAAGGCGCCGCCCTGCAGGCGTCCCGTTTGACGCCGCGCGCCGTCTGCGCGGTTCCGACAGAGGCCGCGCCATGGCTCGCTACAACGCCAAAGAGGTTGAACCGCGCTGGCGCAAAGCCTGGGCGCAGGCGGACGCGTTTGCGCCGCTCGACGCGCCCGATCGCCCAAAAGCGTATGTGCTGGAGATGTTCCCCTACCCCTCGGGGAAGATCCATGTGGGCCACTCGCGCAACTACGCCATGGGCGATGTGGTGGCGCGTTTCCGGCGCATGCAGGGCTACGACGTGCTCCATCCCATGGGATGGGACGCCTTCGGCCTGCCGGCGGAAAACGCGGCGATCCAGCGCGGCGTGCACCCCGGCCCCTGGACGCGCCAAAACATCACGTTGATGCGCGCGGAGTTGGAGCTTCTGGGCGTCAGCATCGACTGGTCGCGTGAGTTTGCGACATGCGATGCGGACTATTACGAGCATCAGCAGCGGATCTTTCTGAAGTTTCTCGAGCACGGCATCGCTTATCGGCGCAGCTCCAAGGTCAATTGGGACCCGGTGGAGCACACGGTGCTGGCGAACGAGCAGGTGATCGACGGCAAAGGCTGGCGTTCCGGCGCGCCGGTGGAGACGCGCGAGCTGGAGCAGTGGTTCTTCAACATCACGCGCTACGCCGAGGACTTGCGGGCGGCGTTGGACGGCCTCGAGCGCTGGCCCGACAAAGTCCGCACCATGCAAGCCAACTGGATCGGCAAGAGCGAGGGCGCGCGGGTCACCTTCGCGTTCTGCAGCGCGACGCCGCCGCCGAAGGGCTATGACGCGCCCGGCGTCGATGTGTTCACCACCCGCCCGGACACGCTTTATGGCGCGAGCTTTGTCGCCGTCGCCGCGGACCACCCGCTGGCCAAGGCGATCGCGAAGAAAGACCGGAAGCTCAAGACGTTTCAGAAAAAGTGTGCGGCGCTCGGCACCTCCGAGGAGGCGATCGAGACAGCGGAGAAGCTCGGCTATCCGTTGGGCGTTCGGGTGGAGCACCCCCTCGTGCCCGGCTGGGAGATCCCGGTGTGGGCGGCGAACTTTGTGCTGTCGACCTATGGGACGGGAGCGATTTTCGGCTCCCCGGCCGGCGACCAGCGAGATCTGGAGTTTGCGCGGAAGTACGGCTTGCCCGTCTTGCCGGTGGTGCTGCCGCCGAACACGACCCCCGACGCGCACCGCATTGAGGGGGAGGCTTACACCGGCCCCGGAACCATCATCAATTCGGATTTCCTCAACGGCCTCAGCACCGATGACGCCAAAGCCATGGTCATCAAACGGTTGGAGGCGGCCGACGCCGGAGAAGGCCAAACCACCTATCGCCTGCGCGATTGGGGCGTGTCGCGGCAGCGCTATTGGGGCTGCCCGATCCCGATCATCCACTGCGACACGTGCGGCGCCGTCCCCGTCCCAGACGCGGACTTGCCGGTGGTGCTGCCGGAGGATGTGGATTTCTCCGAGCCGGGCAATCCGCTCGACCGCCATCCAACGTGGAAGAACGTCGCCTGCCCGATTTGCGGCGGGCCGGCCCGGCGGGAGACGGACACGCTCGACACCTTCGTCGACAGCTCTTGGTACTTCGCGCGGTTCTGCAACCCGAAGGCCGAAGCCCCCGTCGACAAGGAGGCCTGCGCGCGCTGGCTGCCGGTGGACCAATATGTCGGGGGTGTGGAGCACGCCGTGCTTCACTTGCTCTACGCGCGGTTCTTCACACGCGCGATGATCGACTGCGGTCTGTTGGATCTCAAGGATCCCGAGCCGTTCGCCGGCCTGTTCACGCAAGGCATGGTGACCCACGCGACGTTCAAAGGCGCGGATGGCGCGTGGCTGGAGCCGGGGGACGTCACCCTCGCGGACGGCGCGGCGACGGACCTGAAGGGCAAGCCGGTGACCATCGGGCCGGCGGAGAAAATGTCGAAATCCAAGCGCAATGTCGTGCCGCTGGGCGAATTCGTCGCCGATTACGGGGCGGACGTGGCGCGTTGGTTCGTGTTGTCGGACAGCCCGCCAGAGCGGGATGTGGAGTGGTCCGCCGGCGGCGTCGAGGGCGCCTGGCGGTTTGTCCAGAAGGTCTGGAGCGTGGTCGACGCCCTGCCCTCCTCGGACCTGTTGGCCGCGGAAGGGCTCGCGCCGCTGGCCGCGGCGACGGAGGCTGGCGGAGCGGCCTTAGACGTCCGCAAGGCCGCGCATCGCGCGATCGCCGCCGTCACCGACGGCGTGGAGAGCTTCCGTTTCAATGTGGCGGTCGCCCAGATCCATGAATTCGCGAGCGTGTTGCGCAAAGCTGAGAGCGCCGACAGCGCCGCGATGCGCGCCGCGCGGGTGGAAGCGTGCGGGATCCTGGCGCGGTTGATTGCGCCCTTCATGCCGCATTTGGCCGAGGAGTGCTGGGCGCGTCTGGGCGGCGACGGTCTGGTGTGTCACGCCCCGTGGCCTGAGGCGGACGCGGCGCTCTTGGTCGAAGACACGGTGCTGCTGCCGATCCAAGTGAACGGCAAGAAGCGCGGCGAGCTTCAAGCGGCGAAGGGCGCGGCGCTGTCGGTGGAGGACGCGGAGGCCCGCGCCCGCGACGTGCCGGGCGTCGCCCGCGCCTTGGAGGGCAAGACGGTGCGCAAAGTGATCGTCGTGCCCGACAAGATCATTAACATCGTCGCCCAATAGGCCGCCCAACGCGCTCACAGAAGGTTCGCGCCCATGCCCTCGACCCGCACTCGCCGCGTTCGTCCGCTGTTGTTGAGCGCCGCCCTGGCGATCGCGACGACGCTTGGCGCCACCGCGTGTGGCTTCCGTCCGATCTACGCCGAAAGCTCAGGGCTCACCCAGGCGTTCGAGGGCGTGGACGTGTCCGTGGGCCAAGGGCGCGCGTCCTACCTCGTGCGCCAAGCGTCGCTCAACGCCTTCGGCGCGACCGGCGCTCCCGAATACGATCTGCGTTTGACAGTGGGTGAGTTCCGCCGCGGCTTCGGCATCACCGCGGAGGACGTGGCGACCCGCTTCGAGGTGGTTTTGAACGTCAGCTACCAGCTCGTGCGTTTGCGCGACAATCAGGTCCTCGATACGGGCCGCGTGACCAGCGCGGCCTCATTCGACGTGCCGTTCAACCCAGACAGCAACACAGAAGACCCCTTCTCCAACATCGCCGCCGAAGAGAACGCGAAAGAGCGCGCCGCGGACCTGGCGGCGCAACGCTTGCGCGAGGAGCTCGCCTACTACTTCCAGACCAATCCGGCGTGATCGGCGAGCCGGCGGCGGCGCGAGGGAGGTGACGGATTGCGGTGGGTGTTTTTGGCTCTCGCCTTGGCGCTTGCGGCGCGCCCAGGCATCGCGGACGAGGCGGCGGCCGCGCTGGATCCGTGCGTCGTCGCCGCGCAGAAGGCGAACGCCGGGGCCTGGGATGTGGTGGAGCAACGGCGCTCGCCGGGTCCGGAGCTGCGCGTGACCACGCGGTTCGCGGTGGAGCGGAACCTCTGGCGCGACCCCGACACGCTGATCCTGCAAAGCTTCGCCTCCGCGGACGCGCGGACGCCGTCGTCCGTGACCACGGAAGTGCTCATGCCCGAGGGGTTGGAGCTCACCATCGACGACGGCGGCGAGACAACGGCGTTCTTTTCGCCCGTGCGCTTCCACTGCGCGTTCGACCCCGACGCCCGCGTCTACACCTTGCTGATGGACTATGAGGCCGATTTCGGAGGCGCGCCGCATGAGTACCGCAACGAGGTGCGCTTCAGCCCTCAGGCCGGCCTCCTGGTGCGGCGCGCGCGGCCGAAGGGTTCAGACGACGCCTATTTCTGGGTGTCGTCGCTGACCGCACAACGCCGGTCCGAGGACGGCGGCGCGCCGTGAAAATCGCCGCCGCCAAGGCCGACGCCTTCGCCCGCAATCCCGGCGCGGATGTGTGGTCCGTGCTCGTGTACGGACCCGATCGCGGGCTCGCGCGGGAGCGCGTGGAGGTGTTGCTCAAGGCGTTTGGCGTGGACGCCAAGGATCCCTTCGGCCTGACCGTGCTGGAGGAAAACGCGGTGAAAGCCGATCCCGCGGCGCTCCAGGATGAGCTGCGCGCCCTGACGTTCGGCGGCGGCGCCCGGGCGGTGCGCGTGTCGCTGACCGGTGACGCCGCCGCAACCGCCGTCGCCGCCGCGCTAGAGTCGATTGACGACGGGGTGTTCACGCCCGCCGCGCGGCTGATCGTCGACGCGGGAGAGCTGACGCCGCGCGCGAAGATCCGCAAAGCCTTTGAGGGCGCGAAACGGGCCGCGGCGTTGCCCTGCTACCGCGATGAGCTGGCGGACCTTGAGCGGCTGGCGGGCGACACGTTGGCCGCGGCGGGGGTCGCGCTGACGGAGGCGGCCCGCGCCAGGCTGTTGCCGCGGCTGGAGGGCGATCGCGCCCTCGCCCGCAGCGAGCTCGACAAGCTGATCCTCTATGCCGGGGATCAAGAGGCGCCGCTGACGGACGCCGACATCGACGCGGTTATCGCGGGCGCTGAACCGGCGGATCTCGACGCGATCGCGGACGCCGCGCTCTCCGGGCGCACGGCGGAGGCGGACGCCGCCTATGAGCGGGCGTTGGAGGCGGGCGCGTCTCCCGTGTCGCTGTGCCGCGCGGTCCAACGCGCGCTGGCGCGTCTTGAGACCGTCAAGGCGCTCAGCGCGGAGAGCGGCGTCGAGGACGCCCTCAACCGCGCACGCCCGCCGGTGTTCGGGCCTCGGCGGGCGCGGGTGAAAGCGCAGCTCAACCTGTGGTCGGAACGGCGGCTGGCAGCCGCGGCGGCGCGGGTGTTCGAGACCGAACGCGCGTTGAAGCACACCGGCGCGCCTGACCACGCGCTGTGTGGGCGCATGGTCCTCGCCATCGCGATGATGGCGGAGCGTCGGTGATCAGAGGCGCAATTCGCCGCGCATGTACTCCACGGCGCCGCCGATGAGGGTCACCCGGCCGGGCTCCGTGAGCCGGCAGCAGACATGGCCGCCGCGAGGACTGGCTTGGAAGCCCTGCAGCGTCGTCTTGCCGAGGCGCTGGGCCCAATACGGCGCCAGATCGCAGAATGACGACCCGGTGACATGGTCTTCCGCGATGCCGACGCCCGGGGCGAAGAACCGTGACACGAAGTCGAGACCGTCGGCGCTCGCGCCGGTGACGCTGAGGCAGCCACTGCGCCGTCCATCCACCAGCATCGCGGCCGCCACGCCGGCCTTGGCGTCAAGGTCGCGCACCGCGTCCTCATCGGCCAGCTCCACAATGGCGTACTCGCCGGCGGCCGCCCCGGAAGGCTCCGCGCCAAGCGCGTCGACGAGCGCCGGCGGCGGCGTCCAGGCTTGCGGCGGCGCGCTGGGAAGATTGAGGCCGAAATGATCTCCCTCGCGGGTGACCGTCAGCGGGCCGCTCTTGGTGTCGAAGCGCACCCGGTCGAGTTCCGGCGCGAGCGTCTCCAGAACCACCGCGCCGGACGCCAGCGTCGCGTGCCCGCACAGCGGCACCTCCACCGCCGGCGTGAACCAGCGCAGATCCCAACCCGCGCGGTCCTTGGTCGGGCGGATGAACGCGGTTTCCGCCTGGTTGTGCTCCTGGGCCATCGCCTGCATCAGATCGTCGTCCGGCCAGGGCGCGCCGGGGGCGAGGTCCTCCAGCGGGGCGACGACGGCGGGGTTCCCTTCGAACGGCTGTTCGGCGAACGCGTCGATCCAATACACGATTTGAGTCATGGGAGTGCTCCAGACGGACTGCTCGGCGGCTGTTGAGCGCCGGCGCCGTCCCTCGGGCGGCGCGCCCGCGGAGTCAAGCCCGCCGACGCGCTGGGGCGACCGCCTCGCCCCCCATCACGCCCGCCGCAGCGCCGGCGCGCAGCGGCCATGCGTGATCCATAGGGCCGCAGCCCGCGCCAAAGCCGGGCGCGCGGCGAATGGCCTCACGCACATAGGTGCGCGCGACCGCCACGGCCGATGTGAGCCCAAGGCCAAGCGCCAAGCCGGCCGCAATCGCCGACGCCAGGGTGCAGCCGGTGCCGTGGGTGTGGCGGCTGTCGATCCGGTGATCGTCAAACACCAAGTTCTGGTGTTGGGTGAGCAGCAAATCGGTGACGATCGGTCCGGGTATATGCCCGCCTTTGATCAACACCGCCTTGGCGCCCATTTGCAGCAGCGCGTCTCCCGCGCGGTGCTGGCCGTCCAGGCTCTCGACCTCCAACCCGGTGAGGGCGGCGGCCTCCGGCGCGTTCGGGGTCAGCAGGTCCGCCCGCGGCACGATCTCCGCGCAGACGGCTTCCACCGCGTCCTCCTCCAGAAGGCGCGCGCCAGCTTTCGCGGTCATCACCGGATCCGCCACCAGAGCGGCGCCGCCAGCGTGGGCGTCGTAAGCGGCGGCCACCGCCTCCACCATCGCCACGTCCGCCAACATGCCGGTCTTGACGGCGTCAGCGCCGATGTCGGTGAGCACGGCGCGCATCTGCGCCGTCACCACCGCCGGGGGGATGGGATGGCTGGCCTCGACGCCCAAGGTGTTCTGCACGGTGACGGCGGTGATGGCGGTCGCGGCGTAGCCGCCCATGGCGGTGACGGCCTTGATGTCCGCCTGCACGCCCGCGCCGCCGCCGGAATCCGACCCCGCCACGATCAACACGCGACCTTGAGCTTCCGTCACGACGCCGCTCCCTTGCGTTTGTATGGCGTCGAAGCCACACGGAGACGCTAACATGCAACAGTCTCGGACCTCCTGTCGATTCTTACGCGACATGCTCGTATAAGCGAGGTTCGAAACGCTGGAGGGATCGCACGCTTATGACCAAACGCTGAGAGAGGAGACGGCTGAACGGACGTCTCCACGCGCCGCCGAGGCCCATGGCCGGCGACGCCGTTTAAACCCCCGCTTCGCCGCTATTTTCTTGATCAGCATGAGGTCGCGCCCGAAACCCCGGGACCGTCTCACGACGCATCTCCGGGGGCGCACGGGCGCGCGGCGACCATGACGTCTTCGACCGACTCGACGGATTTGTTGGAACCTGCGGAAGCGCCCTCGACGCCCGGCGTTGGGGATGAGGCTGTCCATGCGGCGGCCGACTTTGATTCTGAACTCCCGGCCCATGAGGACGAGGAGGATGGCGCGAAAGAGCGAACGCTCTCGAACGCCGAAGTGATTGGTTTTCTGACGCGGCAATGGGCGCGCCGGCCGCGCTTGTTCGCGGCGATGACGACGTTCACGCTGCTGGCGACGGCGTCGGACTTGGCGCTGCCCATCGCGGCGGGACGGCTGGTGGACGCGCTTGGCGCGACGGGCGCGGACCTTGGTCCCGCGTCGCCCGAGACGGCCGCGGCCGCGTGGCGGGCGTTGGCGCTGTTCGTGGCGCTGTCGGCGGGGGCCTATCTCGGCCGTCATCTGCTGGCGCAGTGCGAGATCCGTTTCTCAAGCCTCAACATGCGTGACTTGACGGCGGACAGCTTCGCGCAGGTTCAGCGCTTCTCCACGGATTGGCACGCCAACACCTTCGCCGGCGCGACGGTGCGCAAGATCAGCCGTGGCATGTGGGCCTACGACATGGTCACCGCGACCCTGTTCTTCGGGTTGATCCCCACCACTGTCGTTCTGCTTGGCTTGCCGCTTTACATGCTCAGCGTGTGGCCGATCGTCGGCGCGTACGCCTTGACGATCGTGCTCGTGTTTATGGCCGTCTCGGTCGTGGCGAGCGTGCGCTACATCAAGCCGGCGAACGTGATCTCCAACGCGCGCGACAGCGCGATCGGCGCGGCGCTGGCGGACGCGATCGGCTCCAACGCCGTGGTGAAGAGCTTTGGCGCGGAAGCGCGTGAAGATCGCCGGTTCGAGGGGGTGATGGCGCGATGGCAGACCGCCGCGCAGCGCACGTGGAACCGCTACATCACCATGGGTTTGGTGCAGTCCGTCGTCGCGCTTTTGTTGTCGGGCGGCGTGATCGGCCTGGTGACGAACTTGTGGGTCCAAGGCCGCGCGACGGCCGGGGATGTTACGTTCGCGGTGTCGGCGTTCTTGCTGATGGCGGGGTATCTGCGCCGCTTCGGCGAGGAGGTGCAGCAGGTTCAGCGCGGGCTCGACGAGCTGGAGGACCTGTCGTTGTTCGAGCAAGCGGCGCCCTCCGTGGCCGACGCGCCCGACGCCGCCGAGTTCGCGCGTGGGCGCGGCGCCATCGTTTTCGACAGCGTGCGGTTCTCCTACGAGAACCAGGCGCGGCCGCTCTATGAGGACTTCTCGCTCGACATCCGCCCTGGCGAGCGGGTGGCTTTGGTCGGGCCCACCGGCTCGGGCAAGTCCACCTTCGTGAAGCTGGTGCAGCGGCTCTACGACGTTCAGGACGGCCGCATCCTGATCGACGGTCAGGACGTGCGGGCTGTGACGCAAGCGAGCTTGCGTCAAGCGGTTGCGCTGGTGCCGCAGGATCCCGCGCTGTTCCACCGGTCGATCGGCGCCAACATCGCGTACGCCAAGCCGGACGCCAGTTGGGCCGAGGTGGAGGACGTGGCGCGGCGCGCCCGGGCCTATGACTTCATCATGCGTCTGCCCGGCGGCTTCCGCACCCTCGTCGGCGAGCGCGGGGTGAAGCTCTCGGGCGGTGAACGCCAACGGATCGCCATCGCCCGCGCGCTGTTGGCGGACGCGCCGATCCTGATCTTAGACGAGGCCACCTCCAGCCTCGACAACGAGACCGAGCGGCTTGTGCAAGAGGCGATGGAGGCGTTGATGGCGGGGCGCACTACGTTGGTGATCGCACACCGTTTGTCGACGGTGCGCGACGCGGATCGGATTTTGGTGTTCGACCAGGGCCGCATCGTGGAGCAAGGGCGTCACGCGGACCTCGCGGCGCGGCCGGACGGCGTCTATGCGCGCTTGCATCGGGCGAGCGAAATGGCGTGACCGCCACGGCCGCCGCGCCGTGTGACCGACCGGCCACACACACATAAAGGCGGGGCCGCGCCATCATGCGCGACCCCGCCTGCCCCGCTACGTCCCCCCAAGACCAGCGACGTGCACGGACGGGCATAGAGCCCGTCCGTGACAGAGACCAGACAGAATTGCGGCGAAGTCGCGGCAGACAGCCACGCGATGCGTTTCCGCAACACAGACCGTTGCTGCGGCGCCGCGACGCTTTGCTGCATCGCAGAACGCGTTTTCCCTCACGCCTTAAGCGCGCTCATGGCGCGATCGAGGCCGTCGAGCGTCAGCGGGTACATGCGGTCACCGATCAGCTCACGGATGATCTTGGTGGAGGCGCTGTACTCCCAGCCCACCCGCGGCGTCGGGTTGAGCCACGCGATGCGGTCAAAGGTCTGCGTCAACCGACTGATCCACACCGCGCCGGCTTCCTCGTTGAAGTATTCCGAGGCGCCGCCGGGCGCGATCACCTCATAGGGCGACATCGCCGCGTCGCCGACAATGATCACGCGATAGTCGCGACCAAAGGTGCGCAGCACGTCCCAGGTGTCGATACGCTCGTCATGGCGGCGGCGGTTGTCTTTCCAGACATAATCATACAAGCAGTTGTGGAAGTAATAGTGCTCCAAGTGCTTAAATTCAGCGTGCGCTGCGGAAAACAACTCTTCACACACCTGGATGTAGGGATCCATCGATCCGCCCACGTCGAAGAACGTCAAAAGATTGATGAGATTGCGCCGCTCCGGCCGCATTTTGACGTCGAGCAGACCCTGGCGCGCCGTGGCGTCAATGGTTCCCTCAAGATCAAACTCCTCCGCCGCGCCGCGGCGCGCAAACCGGCGCAAACGGCGCAAGGCGAGCTTGATGTTGCGCACGCCGATCTCGACATCGTGGTCGAGGTTTTTGAACTCCCGCTTCTCCCACACTTTCGCCGCGCGACCCTGACGCGCGCCGGCGTCGCCGATGCGCACGCCCTCGGGGTTGTAGCCGCCGGAGCCGAAGGGCGACGTGCCGCCCGTGCCGATCCAACGGTTGCCGCCTTCGTGACGCCCCGTCTGCTCCTTGAGGCGCTCCCGCAGCGTCTCCATCAGCTTGTCGAAGCCGCCCAGCGCCTCGATCTGCGCTTTGTCGTCCTCGGAGAAATAGCGCTCCGCGAGCGAGCGCAGCCATTCCTCCGGCACCTCCGCCGTCTCGACGCCCGCGACCGTCTCCATGCCTTTGAACGCCTCGCCGAACACGCGGTCGAACCGATCCAAATGCCGTTCGTCTTTCACCAGACAGGCGCGCGCGACGACGTAGAAGTCCTCAACCCGGCGGGCGGGGATGTCGGCGTCCATCGCCTCCATCAGCGTCAGGTGTTCTTTGAGCGACACCGGCAGGCCCGCCGCCTTCAAGCGCAAGAAGAAGTCGATGAACATCGCGTCCTCTCCCCTTCTGATGGTCGCCAGCCACGCGCGATGATCTATGTCCGCTCGCGCCGCGCGAGGAACGCCAACCGCTCCAACAAATGCACGTCCTGCTCGTTCTTCACCAGGGCGCCGGCCAAGGGCGGGATCGCGTTGCGCGGATCGCGCTCACGCAGCACCTGAGGGTCGACATCCTCCGCCAGGAGGAGTTTGAGCCAATCCAGAAGCTCGGAGGTCGAGGGCTTCTTCTTCAGGCCTGGCGCGTCGCGCAATTCGTAAAAGACGCGCAGCGCCTCCGACACCAGACGTTCTTTGATCTGCGGAAAATGCACATCAATGATCCGGCGCATCGTGTCCGCGTCGGGGAACTTGATGTAATGGAAGAAGCACCGTCGCAAAAACGCGTCTGGGAGTTCTTTTTCGTTGTTTGAGGTGATGATCACGATCGGCCGCCGTTCGGCGCGCACCACCTCTTGCGTTTCGTAGACAAAGAACTCCATGCGGTCGAGTTCGGTCAGCAAGTCGTTGGGAAACTCGATGTCGGCCTTGTCGACCTCATCGATCAACAACACCGGCCGCTCCGGCGCGGTGAAGGCGTCCCACAACTTGCCGCGCTTGATGTAGTGCTGGATGTCCGCCACCCGCGGATCGCCCAGCTGGCTGTCGCGCAGCCGTGCGACGGCGTCATACTCGTAGAGGCCATGCTGCGCCTTGGTGGTGGATTTTATGTGCCATTCGATCAGCGGCGCGCCGAGGGACTCCGCGATTTCGCGCGCCAAGACGGTCTTGCCCGTTCCGGGCTCCCCCTTGACCAACAACGGGCGCTCAAGCGTCACCGCCGCGTTGACGGCGATGCTCAAGTCGTCGGTCGCGATGTACTGATCCGTACTGGAAAACGCATTCATGGTGTGCCGGAGACTCCGCCTGGTTGTGGTCACACGCGCCACGACCCGCCGTCACACGCGTTCAAAACCTAGCGCCCGAGACGCCGCCGGCACAAGCCGCGGTCAACCCCGCCGCGCGGCCATCAGATCTCGAAAACGGGCGAACACGCCCAACGCGTCATGGGGCCCCGGCGCGGCCTCGGGATGATGCTGCACGGAGAGGATCGGCCGCCTCTCGAACGCCAAGCCGCTGTTCGTACCGTCAAAGAGGGACACATACGTCTCCCGCGCGCCGGGCGGCAGGGCGTCGCGATCCACGGTGAAGCCATGGTTCATCGAGGCGATCTCCACGCGCCCGGTGCTCAGATCCTGCACCGGATGGTTCGCGCCGTGGTGGCCTTGCGCCATCTTCACCGTCCGCCCGCCCATGGCGAGCGCGAGCATCTGGTGGCCGAGACAGACCGCCAACATCGGCACGCCGCTGTCGGCCAGCGCCCGGATCGTCGGGCCCGCGTGGCTGGCGGTGGCGGCGGGGTCGCCCGGACCGTTGGAGAGCACGACGCCATCCGGGTTCAGGGCCAGGATGTCTGACGCGGTCGCACGCGCGCCGACCACGCGCGCGTGAACGCCCAGGCTTGTGAGATTGCGCAGGATGTCCCGCTTCGCGCCGTAATCGACCACCACGACCGTGAACCGCGCCGCCGCGTCCGCGGCGCCCTCGGCAGCGGCCGGCGCGTCCGACGGACGCCACGCGACAGCGTCCGCGTCAAAGGCCGCCGGCGTCGACACGTCCACGGCCAAGTCCGCGCCCTCCACGCCATCCCACGCCGCCGCCTGCGCCGCCAACGCGGCGTGGTTTAGCGGAGCGTCGGGGCTGTGGGCCAAAGCGCCGTGGGGCATGCCCTGCTCGCGGATGCGCTGTGTGAGCGCGCGGGTGTCCACGCCGGCGATCGCGATAAGCCCGCGCGCCGCAAGCCACGCGTCGAAGCCGCGCTCCGCGCGCCAATTCGACGCGGGCGTCACCGGCGCGCGGAGGATGGCCCCGCGGGCGGCGCGCACGCTCGCCGACGAACTGGCCTGGTCATCGGTGTCGTTTGCACCGGTGTTTCCAACGTGAGGCGCAGTAAAGCACACGATCTGATGCGCGTAGGATGGGTCGCTCAACACTTCCTGATGCCCAGCGAGCGCCGTGTTGAAGCAAATTTCGCCGACCACGCTTCCAGTCGCGCCTGCGCCGCGGCCTGAAAACACGGTTCCGTCCGCCAGTACAACTGCCGCATTCATGTTCGACTTCCCCATCACATGCGCGCTTGGGGGGCGCAACGCCCTGCCCCGCTCCCTTGATTTGTGTCGCGCGCTTGCATAATTCTGCAAATTCTGTTTGTCGAAGTTTCGCCGCAAATCGGCCATAACGCGGCGAAGTTTTGTAGGAGCGCCTCTGCCGCGGGTCAAACGGCCTGAGCGAGGCGCCGTCGGAGCGGGACAGTATGACGTTGCGCGCGCGTATTGCGGATTGTTTGGAACGGGCGGTCGCCCAAGGCGACGATGTGAAAGTCGCGACGCTTCGCTTGCTGACGTGCGCCGTCCGCGACCGTGACCGCGGCGCGCACGCGCGCGACCTCTCCGGGTGCCCGGACGCGGAGGTCATGACCGTTCTGCACACCATGATCCGACAACGCGAAGCGTCGATCCGCGATTACGAAGACGCCGGCCGCGCTGATCTTGCCGAACAAGAGCGCGCGGAGCTTGAAGCGCTGCGGTGTGTGATGCCGCCGCCCTTGCCCGATGATGAGGTGCGCAACGCCGCCGCGCGGGTCGTTGCGGATCTGCACGCCAGCGGTCTTAAAGACATCGGCCGCTGCGTCACGGAGCTGAAGAGCCGGTTTCCGGGACGCGTCGACGCCGCGGCGGCCGGCGCGGCGGTCAAGAACCTCCTCGCCGCGTCGTAACAGCCGGGCGATCAACGCCGTTTGAGCCTTGGCCGCGTCGAAAGTTGTGGCGAAGCGCCGACGGGCGTCGCGACGCGGTCTATGATGGCAGGCCGTATCACCACAAACCTGACCCCGCCGCTGATGAAGTTTGAGCCTGCGCTTCTGGATGCGATTCGCGCGCGTCTGCCGGTGTCCCAAGTCGTGGGCCGCACCGTGGCGTTGAAAAAGCAAGGGCGCGAATTCGCGGCGCTGTCGCCTTTTAACTCTGAAAAAACGCCCTCGTTCTTCGTTAATGACGACAAGCAATTCTACCATTGCTTTTCCTCCGGCAAGCACGGCGACATCTTCACCTGGCTCATGGAGACGGAAGGGCTGAGCTTTCCCGAAGCCGTGGAGCGCTTGGCCGACGACGCCGGCGTCACCTTGCCCAAGGATGACCCCCGCGCGGCGCGGGACATGGCGCAACGGGCGGCGCGGTCCAAGACGCTCGCGGGATGGCTTGAGGCGGCGGCGGCCTTCTTTCAAGACGCCCTGGCCGGTCCCCGCGGGGCGGAGGCGCGGCGCTATCTGGATCAACGGGGGGTGACGACGGCGTCGCGCGACACGTTTGCGCTGGGCTACGCGCCCGACTCCCGAACCGCCCTCCTCCACGCGTTGCGCGACCAGGGCGCGCCGCTGGACGCGCTGGTGGAGGCGGGGCTGGTGATCCGGCCGGACGACGGCGGCGCGGCGTATGATCGATTTCGCGACCGCGTGATGTTTCCGATCCGCGACAGCCGCGGACGCCTGATCGCGTTTGGCGGCCGCGCGTTAAACCCGAACGCGCGCGCGAAGTACTTGAACTCCCCGGAAACGGCGCTCTTCGACAAGAGCCGCACGCTCTACAACTATCATGCTGCGCGCGCGGCGCTCGCGCGCGGCGCGCCCGCCTCGCCGGACCCCTCGTCCAACCGCCAACCTCAGGGGCTGACGGTGGCGGAGGGCTATATGGATGTCATCGCGTTGGCCCAGGCCGGATTTCCGACGGCGGTGGCGCCCCTTGGCACCGCGCTCACGGAGGCGCAGCTGGATCTGCTGTGGCGCGCAGGGCCCGAACCTGTGGTGTGTTTTGACGGCGACGGCGCTGGTCGGCGCGCCGCCGCCCGCGCGGCGGATCGGGCGTTGCCGAAGCTCAAGCCGGGGTACTCGGTGCGGTTCGCTCTGATGCCCGCGGGCCTCGACCCCGACGATCTCATCCGCGCGGAGGGCCCGGCGGCGATGGCCGCGGCGCTGGCGCGCGCGGAGCCACTGGACGCGATGGTGTGGGCGCACGCCCTCGAGGCCGGCCCCGCGGACACGCCGGAGCGGCGGGCGGGCCTGCGGCGACGTTTGACCGACGCCGCCGGGCGCATCGCCGATGAGACCGTTCAGCGCGAGTTTCGCCGCGCGCTGTTGGACCGCTACTACGCCATGTTCCGCGGCGCGTCCCCCCGCGGGCCAAGGCAGCCGCGCGCCGAGGCCATGGGACCGCGCGCGGAAACCAAATCCCACACGCACCGGCTGGCGCAAGCCGCGCAAAAAAGAGAGGCCGAACGCTTGCTCGCGGCGTTGCTGATCCGGCCCGAGCTGCTGCCCGAATGCGCTGAAACGCTTGCGGAACTCACGATTCCTGAAGGGCCGCTGACGGAGCTGCGGGACGTGTTGGTGGATGCGGCTTTTTTCGAAAGTATGCTTGACAAAACCGTTCTCGATCAACATGTCGCCCGCTCGGGGAGTCAAAAGGCGGCGGCGGCTTTGATCACCGATTCAGCGTTGGCGGCGGCGCCGATCGCGCCGGAGAAGGTCCCTCAGGAGGAGGCGGCTGCACTTTGGCTGCGGGCGGCTGAACGCCTCGCCCGTCAAGCAGGGCTCGAAGACGAGAGAGCCGATTTGGTGCGTGAGTTGAAACAGTGCCGCGCGTCCGGGGATCGCGATCGGATGGCGCGGCTTTTGGCGCGCCTGCGGGACTTGCACGGTGGCGGCGACGGATCGGCGACGTAGACGACGCCTCCGGCCTTAACGGGAGATGAACAGCATGGCGAAAGCGGCCGAAGCCACGCAGACCGCGGAAGCCCCGGATGGCCCGCTGCTTGACCTGTCTGATCAGGCGGTCAAGAAGTTCATCGATAAGGCCAAGAAACGTGGCTACGTCACGCACGACGAGCTGAACAAAGTCCTGCCGTCGGAAGAGTTCTCCTCCGAACAAATCGAAGACACGATGTCCCAGCTCAACGAGATGGGCATCAACGTCATCGACGCCGAAGAAGCCGAGGAAGCCGCAGAATCAACCGACGTCGCCGTGCGCAAGGACAACGCGGTCTCCGGCGGCAACTCCAAGGAAGACGCAGACCGCACGGATGATCCCGTGCGCATGTATCTGCGCGAGATGGGCTCGGTCGAGCTTCTGTCCCGTGAAGGCGAAATCGCCATCGCGAAACGGATCGAAGCGGGCCGCGACGCGATGATTGTCGGGCTGTGCGAAAGCCCCCTCACCTTCGAAGCCATCATGGTGTGGCGCAACGAGCTGCAAGAAGGCCGCGTGCTGCTGCGCGACGTGATCGACCTCGACGCGACCTACGCCGAGATCCACGGGCCCCAGCACGAAACCGCCGCCACCAATCCCGGTCCCAGCGGCGCCAATGGCGCAGCCGCAGCGCCCGGCGGCGCTCCTGCGGCGGAAGAAACGACCGCCAAAGCGGCGAACGGCTCCGCCGAGGGAGCGCAGGGCGCGGGCGCCAACGGCCAAGCCAAAGACGGCCCCGACGCGGAAGCCCAAAGCGGCGACGGCGAGGGCCAGACCGAAGGCGACAGCGACGGCGATCAAGACGAGGATGACGACGGCGCCAGCCTCTCCATGTCCGCGATGGAGGCGGAGCTGCGCGACGGCGTGATGGACACGCTCGACGCGGTGGCGGCCGACTTCGCCGGTTTCCGGGAGCTTCAGGACACGCTGATGTCGGCCCGGCTCAGCGGCGCGGACCTCACGGACGATCAGCGTGGCGATTATGAGGGCTACCAAGCGCGCATCATCGCCAATCTCAAGACGCTGCATCTGAACAACGCGCGGATCGACTCGCTCGTCGAGCAGCTGTATGAGATCAACCGCAAGCTGGTGGGCATTGAAGGCCAGCTGCTGCGCTTGGCCGACGGCCACGGCGTGCCGCGCAGCCAATTCCTGCAGAATTATCTCGGCCGCGAGCTGGAGCCCGAATGGGGCGCGGCGGTGGCGGCGCTGTCGGCGGCGTGGAAGCGCTTCACCGAGAAAGAAACCGCGAACATCGAAGCCCTGCGCGACGAGGTGGCCAAGCTCTCCCAAGAAGCCGGCCTGCCGATCGACGACTTCCGCCGGATCGTGCACACGGTCCAAAAAGGCGAGCGCGAAGCCCGCCAGGCCAAGAAAGAAATGGTGGAGGCGAACCTTCGTCTCGTCATCTCCATCGC
>CAZGLY010000001.1:0-177178 GCA_964526675.1 uncultured Caulobacterales bacterium | reverse complement strand
CGCTCTACATGGTGTTCACCAAGCTCTCGTTTTGGCTGCGCGAGGTGGGGATCGAACGGTCGACCATCGGGTTCTTCTATTGGGTGACCTTCGCTTACTCCTTTAAGTTTTTGTGGGCGCCCATCGTGGATCGGCTCAGCCTGCCAGGTCTGACGGCGATGGTCGGCCACCGCCGCTCCTGGATGATCGCCGCGATCGCCGGGACCGCGATTGGGCTCGTGATCCTCGCGACGTCGGATCCGACCGTGGGCTTGGGTGCGGTGGCGATCGGTGCGCTGCTCTTGGCGTTTTCCGGCGCGACGCTCGACGTCTCGATCGACGCGTGGCGCATCGAATCCGCCCCGACGGAAGCGCAAGCGAACATGGCGGCGGGCTATTCGCTGGGATATCGCGGCGCGCTGATTTTCTCCGGCCTTGGCTTGGCGATGGCGGAATGGGTCAGCTGGAGCGCGTCCTACGTCCTCATGGCCGCGGCGATGCTGGTCACCGCCGGCTTGGTCTTGCTGATCACGGAGCCGCACCGGGCGGCTCGGCGCGTGCTTGAGCACGCCAATCCCGCCGTTCGGTTTGCACGCGTGTTTGTCGAGCCGTTCCGGCAAGTGTGGGCGCGTTTGGGCTGGTGGGTAGGGCCTGTGCTGGTGTTGGTGGCGATTTATCGCCTCAGCGACTTCACCATGGGCGTGATGGCGAGCCCGCTTTACGCCGACATCGGCTACTCAAAGGCGGTGGTGGGGGGCGTGCAGTCCGGCCCCGGCGTCGCCGCGACGATTTCGGGCCTGTTCATCGGCGGTCTGGCGGCGCTGCGGCTCGGCGTGTTGCGCGCGCTGATCCTAGGGGCGGCGATCACCTTGGCGACCAACGCCGCATACGCTTGGCTGGCCGCGACGGCGGGGCCCGACGACATCGGACGCCTCACGCTGGCGATCGTGGCGGACAACATCGCCGGCGGCTTCGTGACGACGGTGTTCATCGCCTACATGTCGGGGCTCACCGATCCGGCGAACGCCGCGACGCAATACGCCCTGTTCAGCTCGCTCTACTCGTTCTTCGCCAAATTTGCGTCCGGTTTTTCCGGCGTTTTGGCTGACGCGGTTGGGTATGTCGCGTTCTTTGTGATCACCGCGAGCTACGCGGTTCCCGCGGCGGCGCTGGTGCTGATGATCTTGCTGTTTGGAAGCCCGGCCGCGCAAGCGCGTGCGATCTCCACCGCGTCCGGCGAACGCTGAGGCGCTCACGGCCCATGCCTGTCGTCGCCCGCTCATCAGGAACTGATCCCGCCGCATCCGCCGGCGTGACGCCGATGATGGCGCAATACCTCGCCATCCGCGCGCAAGCGACGGAGACCGCCGGCGCGGATGCGCTGGTGTTCTACCGCATGGGGGATTTCTACGAGCTCTTCTTCGAGGACGCGGTCAAAGCGGCGGAGGCGTTGGACATCGCGCTCACCCATCGCGGCAAACACCAAGGCGCGGACATCCCCATGTGCGGCGTGCCGGTGGCGACGGCGGAGACCTATCTCTCGCGCTTGATCGCCCAGGGCTTTCGCGTGGCGGTGTGCGAGCAAACCGAAGACCCCAAGGAGGCGAAGAAACGCGGCGCGAAAGCCGTCGTCCGCCGAGAGATTGTCCGCGTCGTCACACCCGGCACCATCACCGAAGACGCGTTGCTGGAGGCGCGGGACGCCGCGTGGATCCTCGCGGTGGCGCCCGGCGGTGGGGATGGGGCGGCCCTGGGGCTCGCTTGGGCGGATGTGACGACGGGCGCGTTCGGCGTCAGCCGCGCGCCGGCGACAGCGCTCGACGAGCGGATCGCCGGCCTCGGTCCACGGGAAGTGCTGCTGGCCGACACCCACATGGAGACGGCGTTGGACGCCTCCGCGCACGCGGCGCTGCAGCGGGCGGGCGCGGCGCTCACGCCGCTGGCGGCGGCGAAGTTCAACGTCAAAAGCGCGGCGGCGCGGCTCAAGTCTGCGTTCGCGGTCGACACGCTGGAGGGCTTCGGCGCGTTCGCGGCGGAAGAGATCGCCGCCGCCGGGGCGCTGGTCGATTATCTCACGCTGACCCAAGCCGGCGCCCCGGTGCGGCTCGCCCCGCCCGCGCGGACGGACGACGCCGCGGTGATGGCGATCGACCCCGCGACACGCGCGAGTTTGGAGATCGCGCGCACCTTATCCGGAGATCGCAAGGGCTCGCTCCTGCACGCGATCGACCGAACGGCGACGCCCGGCGGCGCGCGGCTGCTGGCGCAGCGGATCGCTCAACCGCTGACGGATCCCGAAGGCGTTGCGCGCCGCCAGGACGCTGTGGCGTTTTTTCTCGAGACGCCTGGCCAGGCGCGGGAGGTCGCGGCGGCGCTCGCGCGCGCCGGCGATCCGGCGCGGGCGTTGTCGCGGCTGGCGTTGGGGCGGGGCGGGCCGCGTGATCTCGCGGCGTTGGCTGCGGCTTTGGAGGCTGGCGACTCCGCCGCCGCTGCCACGGCGTCGCTGGACGTTGGCTCTGACGCGCCGCCGTTGGAGCTGGCGGAGGCGCTGTCGCGGCTGCGCGTTGAGGCTCAGCCGGCGCTTGGCGAACTGACGACGCGCATTCGCGCGACCGTTCGTGATGACGCGCCGCTTCTGGCCCGCGATGGCGGCTTTGTGCGTGCGGGCGCGGACGCCGCTCTTGATGAGGCGCAGGCGCTGCGGGATGAAAGCCGCCGGGTGATCGCGGCGCTCGAGGCGCGCTACCGCGACGACACCGGCCTCGCCGCCCTTAAGATCAAGCACAACAACGTCCTCGGCTATTTCGTCGAAGTGACCGCGCGCCAAGCCGATCGGCTCATGGCGCCGCCCCACGACGCCCAGTTCATCCATCGCCAAACCATGGCCAACGCCGTGCGTTTCACAACGACGGAGCTGGCCGACTTGGAGCGGCGCATCGCGGCGGCCTCCGCGGACGCGCTGGCGCGGGAGCTCGCCCTTTTCGACGCGCTGGTCGGTGATGTCACGGCGGCCTCCGACGCCATCCGCGCAGCCGGGTTGGCGCTGGCGACGCTCGATGTCGCGGCGGCCAATGCGCTGTGGGCGGAGGAGGTGAACGCGGCGCGGCCGGTGGTGGACGACAGCCTCGCGTTCGATGTGGAGGCCGGCCGGCACCCCGTTGTCGAGCGCGCGTTGACGGCTGAGGGCCAGGCGTTTGCGCCGAATGACTGCCGGCTCGACGGCGCAGGGCCGGCCTCGGCCACCGGCGCGCCGCGCCTGGCGTTCGTCACCGGGCCCAACATGGCCGGCAAGAGCACGTATCTGCGCCAAAACGCGGTCATCGCGATTCTGGCCCAGGCGGGATGTTACGTCCCGGCGAAGCGCGCGCGAATCGGGGTCGCGGATCGGTTGTTCAGCCGCGTCGGAGCGGCGGACGATTTGGCGCGGGGCCGCTCCACCTTCATGGCGGAGATGGTGGAGACCGCCGCCATCCTGAACCAGGCGGGGCCGCGCGCCTTCGTGATCTTGGATGAGATCGGGCGCGGCACGGCGACCTATGACGGCCTCGCGATCGCGTGGGCGGTGGCGGAGCATCTGCACGACGTCAATCAGGCTCGCGCCATGTTCGCCACGCACTATCACGAGCTGACGCGGCTGACCGACACGCTGGCCGGGGCGGCGAACCTGCATTTGCGCGCCAAAGCGTGGAACGGCGATTTGATCTTCCTGCACGAAGTGGCGGTTGGCGCCGCGGATCGTTCGTATGGCGTCGAAGTCGCGCGGCGTGCGGGGCTGCCAAAGGCCGCGACCGCCCGGGCGCAGGAGGTGCTCGAGCGGTTGGAGGGGCGCGCCGGCGCCGCGGACGCGGCGCTGGGCGTGGCCGATGCGTTGGAGGATCTACCGCTTTTCCAAGCCGCCGCGCAAACGCCGCTGCAGCGCGCGGCCGCTGATGACGACGCGCGTCGGCGCGGGGCGGACCAAAAGGGCGGCGATGACGCGGTCGTGTACCCGCAGGACCCCACGGACAAATACGCGTCCGGGTTTAGCGACGGCGCCGCCTCAGCGCAGCGCGAGCTGACGCAGGTCCGCGAGGCGTTGAGCGCGCTCGATCCCGACAACCTCACGCCCCGCGAAGCGCTGGAGGCGCTCTACCGCCTCCAGGCGGTGTTGGAGACATGAGGGGCGCGTCACGGATCTGACGCGCCTTTTGTCGGTCAGCGCGGCTACGCCTTGGCGGCCTCCAGGAACGGATAGTCGGTGTAGCCGTGCTCGTCGCCGCCGTAGAACGTCTTCGGGTCTGGCGTGTTGAGCGGCGCGCCAGTCTCCAAGCGTCGCGGCAGATCGGGATTGGCGATGAAGGGCCGGCCGAAGGTGATGGCTTGGGCGCGTCCAGCCGTGATCCATTCGGCCGCCGTGGCGCCGTCAAAATCGCCGTTGGCGATGTAGACCCCGCTCCAGCGCGCGCGCAGACGCGCCAGCGTGTCGCGGTCGGCGTCGCTGACGTTTGCGCCGGGAAACGTTTCGACCATGTGCAGGTAGGCCAGGCCCATGGCGTTGAGGCCGTCGATGACGTGTTCGAAGCTCGCTTCGGTCTCCGCATCGAGGCGCATGTCGCTGAACGTTCCGGTTGGCGACAGGCGCACGCCCACCCGATCCGCGCCCATCACGTCGGCCACAACGCTGACGACCTCCAGGGTCAGGCGCGCCCGGTTTTCGGCGCCGCCGCCATAGGCGTCGGCGCGCTGGTTGGTGTGGGCGTGGATGAATTGATCCAGCAGATAGCCGTTGGCGCTGTGGACTTCGACCATGTCGAAGCCCGCCTCCCGGGCGCGCTCGGCGGCGCGGCGATAGTCGCCGATGAGGCGCGCGATTTCATCGGTCTCCAGCGCCCGCGGCTCCGACACATCTTCAAAGCCTTTTGCGGTGAAGGTCTGAGCCTCCGCACGGATGGCGGACGGCGCCACGGGCGCTTGGCCGTTCGGCTGCAGCGAGGTGTGGCTGATGCGGCCGACATGCCAGAGCTGAAGCGCGATGCGCCCGCCGGCGGCGTGCACGGCGTCGGTGATCGCGCGCCAGCCGGCGACGTGCGCCGCGTCATGGATGCCCGGCGTGTTGATGTAGCCCTTGCCCTCGGCGCTGATTTGCGTGGCTTCCGTGATGATCAGACCGGCCGTCGCGCGCTGGCGGTAGTACTCGATCGCCATGGCGTGGGGCGTCCCGTCGGGGTGGGCGCGGTTGCGGGTCAACGGCGCCATGAGGACGCGGTTGGGCGCGGTGACCGCGCCGAGGGTGAGGGGTTGGAACAACGCGGCGGTTTCGGCGGCGGTCATGGCAACGTCCTTTTGAACACGGCGCGCCTGACATAGGCGCCCGCAGGGCCGATTGCTCGTGAGTGCGTCGGTCGATCACCATAGGGTGACGGGAGAGGCGCGCTCTGCCAGACCGGGGCCGGCCGGCCATCCCAGGCGCGGCGTGAGGGTTTCGTGATGTCGCTTCTCCGCTCCACCGCCGTTGTTGGGTCGTTGACCCTGGTCAGCCGCATCACCGGCTTCATTCGCGAGATTCTGCTGGCGGTCGCGCTCGGGGCGGGGCCGGTGACGGACGCATTTTTGGTGGCGTTTCGGCTGCCCAACCTGTTCCGGCGGGTGTTCGCGGAGGGCGCGTTCAACGCGGCGTTCGTGCCGCTGTACTCCGGCAAGCTCGAGGCGGATGGCGAGGAGGCGGCGGGCCGCTTCGCGTCCGAGACCGCCTCCATGCTGGTCTTTGCTCTGGCGGCGCTGATCATCGCCGCGCAGGTCGCCATGCCGTGGATCATTGCGGGCTTTGCGCCGGGTTATCTCGACGATCCGGACTGGCGCGCCAAGGCCGTGGTGATGGGCCAGATCATGTTCCCCTACATCCTGTTCATGAGCCTGATGGCCATGTTCGGCGGAGTGTTGAACGCCCATGGCCGGTTCGCGGCGTTTGCGATCGCGCCGGTGCTCTTGAACCTCGTGATGATCGGCGTGTTGGCGTTGGCGCCCAGCGATCCCTGGGCGGCCGCGCGCAACCTGTCCATGGGCGTGGCCGCGGCGGGGGTGTTGCAGCTCGGCTTTGTCTATCTGGGCATGCGGCGTCAGCGCGTGCGGGTGCGGCTTGGCCTCCCGCGCCTCACGCCGGGGGTGAAGCGCGTGATCGCGCTCGGCGTGCCGGGCGCGGCGGCGGCGGGCGTGACTCAAATCAACATGATCATCGGCCAGATGATCGCCTCCATCCGCGAGGCGGCGGTTTCCTGGCTTGCTTTCGCGGACCGGATTTATCAGCTGCCGCTGGGCATGATCGGCGTCGCTATGGGCGTGGCGCTTTTGCCCGCGCTCTCCCGCAGCGTGAAGGCGGGCGACCATGAGGGCGCGCGCCAGAGTCTCAACGCCGCGCTGGAGCTCGCGGCGTTGTTCACCCTGCCGGCGACGGCCGCGCTGCTTGTGGCCGGCGAGTTTTTCGTGAAGGCGGCCTTTGAACACGGCGCCTTCTCCCCGGCGAGCACGGGGCCCACGGGCGCCGCGCTTACGGCCTACGCCGCCGGCCTGCCGGCCTTCATCGCGGTGAAGGTGCTGAGCCCCGCCTTCTTCGCGCGGGAGGACACGAAGACGCCGATGCAGATCGCCGTGGTGACCGTGGCGGCGAACATCGCCATCGGCGTGGGGCTCTTTTACGCGATCGGGCCCCAGGGGAACGGCTTTGTCGGCCTCGCCATCGGGACGAGCGCGGCCGGCTGGCTCAACGCCACACTGCTCGCCGCGGGGCTGGTTCGGCGCGGGGAGTTCGCGCCGACGCGCCGGTTGACATCGCGCTTGGTGCGGATTGCCGCAGCGTCCGTGGTTATGGGCGCGGCCGTGTGGGCCGGCGCGCGGTTTGCGCGGCCTTACCTGGACGTGAACATTCTCAACGATCTTGTTGTCGCGGGCGCCGTCGCGGCGGGGGGCGCGGTCGTCTACGCCGCCGCGGCGTTGGCCGTGGGCGCGGCGTCGCCGCGGGATCTTCGCCGCGCGCTCAGGAGGGGGTGAGCCTGTTGGGCGCCTCCCGTTGCGGAGGGATACGCTTGCGGCGACAACGCCTCGTGACGGCGCGATGCGTTTCGGTCATCCTCGTTGTGAGACTGGAGGAATTGAGCGATGCGCTGGGTTTTGATGACGGTTCTTGCGCCGCTAGCGGCCGCCAGCCTGTCCGGGTGCGTGGTGCTGGAGGCGTCGGCGCGTGAAGCGCTGCGCCAAAACGCGGACGCCACGAACGGCTGCGAGGACTTGTTCCCGGAGGATTTGGCGAATGAGGCGCTGTGCGATTCGCGGCTGGCGGAGCGCAATGAGCCCTTCTGTGAGGGCGGCGCGGCGGGCGGCAAGTGCGCCTATGAACAACCCTAAGGGGCTTGCGTCAGGGGTTGAGGTTCACCTGCGCGAAGCTCTTCAGCATCGCGATCACGATGTCGGAGCATTCGCGCGCCGTGACGTGATCAAGCTCAGCGTGAGACAGTTGGAAGAACGCGGGCGGGAGGGCGTCGACATTCCGTTCTCGACGGAAGCCCATCGACCAATCGGCGAAGTCCCGCCGCTCGATCGGGCTTTGCAGCACGTTGATGATCCGGGAGTGGCGCGCGTCGCTTTTGATGCGCGTGTAGGTCTGGCGCACCGCGTCTTCAGCGCCCTCTAAGACCTGAAAGAACGAGCCCTCCGCGTAGAGCAGCATTCCCGTCAGGCCATCGCGCGCGGTGTTGCGTTGCGAGGCCGAGAGGATGGAATCCAACTCCGCGTCGGGCAGCAGCTCGCGGGCCGCGCTGAAATAGAGCATCTGGTACATGTCCGCCTTGCACCTGGTGACGCGCGCCGAGCCGACGTTGAACGGCGGCGGTGAGAATGTCGTTTTTTGGGTTAAGGGTCATTGAAAGACCCCCTTGCCCCGCTGCATCAGCCCCGTCATAACGCGCCGGCTATGACTGACGCGCCCGCATCCGACGCCGCCGCGCCCAAAGCTGGGACAAGCGGCGACACCGACGCCCACACCCGCTATGACGGCCCGACGCGGGTCTATTCTGGGGTTCAGCCGTCCGGCCAACTGCATCTGGGCAATTATCTCGGCATGTTGGTGAAGGCCGTCGCGCTGCAGGAGCGGTACGATTGCCTCTACGGCATCGTTGATTTGCACGCGATCACGGTGTGGCAAGACCCCGCGAAGCTGCGCGATCAAACGCGGGAGATCGCGGCGGCGTTCCTCGCCTCGGGCCTCGATCCTAAACGGTCCATCATCTACGCCCAAGCCAGCGTGCGCGAGCACACCGAGCTGGCGTGGATCTTCAACTGCGTGGCGCGCATGGGCTGGGTCCAACGCATGACGCAGTTCAAGGACAAGGCGGGCAAAGACAAGGAGCGCGCCAGCGTCGGCCTCTTTACGTATCCGGTTCTGCAGGCGGCCGATATTCTGCTCTACAAAGGCACGCATGTGCCGGTCGGTGAAGATCAGAAACAGCATTTGGAGCTCAGCCGCGACATCGCGGCGAAGTTCAATCTGGACTTTGACGCGCCGGGCTTCTTCCCGCTGCCGGAGCCGCTGGTGGAGGGGCCGGGCGCGCGCATCATGAGCCTCAAGGATGGGGCGAAGAAGATGTCGAAGTCCGACCCTTCGGAGCTGTCGCGCATCAACCTGACGGACACCGCTGAGGACATCGCCAAGAAGATCAAGCGGGCGAAGACGGATCCCGAGCCTTTGCCGGAGACGGCCGCTGGGCTCGAGGGCCGGGCGGAGGCGCACAACCTCGTCAGCATCTACGCGGCGCTTGCGGGGCGCACGGAAGATCAGGTCTTGGAGGAGTTTGGCGGCCAGGGTTTCGGCGCGTTCAAACCCAAGCTGGCGGAGCTGGCGGTGGACGCCCTTGCGCCGATCGCGGAGCGCATGCGGGCGCTGCTCGCCGCGCCCGAAGACATCGATGCGGTTCTGCGCGACGGGGCGGAGCGCGCCCGCGCCATCGCCGAACCCGTCATCGCCGACGTGCGGCGGATCGTCGGCTTCTGGGGCTGAGCATGGCGACGCCGGACGATGGAGCCGGCGCCGCGGGCCGCCCCGTCCACGGTCCAGAGGACGCCACCGCCGAGCGCGTCGCGCGGATCGCGGCGGGGGTGGCGGATCGCACCTTGCCGAAACTCGAGTGGACCCATGCCGCGCATCTGGTGGCCGCGACCGTCCTGCTGCGGTCCGTTGGGCTGGCGGCGGCGGAGGCGCGGATGCCGGACATGATCCGCCGCTACAACGAGGCCACCGGCGTCGCGAACACCGACGAGGGCGGTTATCACCACACCCTCACGCTGTTTTACCTGCGCGCGCTGGCGGCGTTTCTGCAGGAGCGCGGCGTGATCGGCGAGGCCGTTGATGATGCGGCTGCTTGTCGCGCCGTCCTGGCGGCGTCGATTGCGGATCGCGCGTATCCTTTGACGTTCTACACCCACGACCATCTGTTTTCGATTGGCGCACGGCGCGGTTGGGTCGCGCCGGATCGCGCGCCCCTGCCGGACGCGGAGGCCACGCACACGCGTTAGGCCTGAGCGCAGTGCGGCGCCGGCGACGCTGGTTCTGCGCGCCAAGCCGTGGCATGGCCTCAGCATGGTTCAGCCGCGCCGCCTTTTGATGGGTCGACGGATCGCCCGGCTCGCGCTGGCGGCGCTCGCGTTTGTGAGCGTCGCCGCGCAGGCCGTGTCGCCCGGTCTGACATTTGTCGGCGGCTCGGTCGACGCTGCGAACGGAACCGCGTTTTGGTGCGGCGCCAGCGGTCCGAGCGCGGCCGTGCGCGCCGCCTTGGCGGACTTGGCTGCGGCGACGGCGACCACGCCGGATGACGATGAGCCCCAGCCCGCGCCCCATGGCGGCGAGCACTGCGCCACGTGTCCCGCGTGCGGGGTGGATGTTGCGCTGGCTGTTGAACCGCGGGCGCGGCCGTCGGGCCTCGCGATCCCGACGGCGCTTGGCGTCGTGCGGGACGATGCGCGGCTCAACCCCGCCATCGGCCCGCCGGTGGGCGGGCGTGCGCCGCCCACGGCCGTCGTGTGACCGAGCAAAGCACTTCATGATCACGATGGCCCAGCGGTGGGCCGTGTTTGGAAAACCGACCATGTCTAGACTCTCATGTGCGGGGGCGGCCTGCGCTGTCGCTCTCGCGGCGCTGGCGAGCCCGCCCGCGTTCGCCGATGATCACGAGCATCATCACCACCACGATCACCGTCACGATCACCACCAGCACGCTGCGGCGCGCGCTCCGATTGGGGTGATGGGCGACCACGCCGCCCCCGAAGGCGAGTTGATGTTCTCCTACCGCTTCATGCGGATGGACATGCAGGGCTCGCGCGTCGGCGGCAGCCGCATCTCGCCGACCGAGATCGCCACCACCATTCCCAACCGCTTTTTCGGCACGCCCGGTCAGCCCCCCACGCTTCGGGTCGTGCCCACGGACATGACGATGGACATGCACATGTTCGGCGCCATGTACGGGCTGACGGAGTCGGTGACCTTGATGGCCATGGGCAATCTGGTCGTGAAGGAGATGGGCCACGTCACCTTCCAAGGCCCGGTTGGCGACACGGAGCTTGGCGAGTTCACCACGCGCGCGTCGGGCGTTGGCGACACCCAGTTCTCCATGCTGTTCGGCCTTCCAGACGTGGGCAACGCGCGCCGGGTGCTGCAGGTCGGCTTTTCAGCACCGACAGGCTCGATCACCGAAGAGGACCAAGTGCTGACGCCCATGGGGACGCAGCCGACGTCGCGGCTGCCCTATCCCATGCAGCTGGGCTCCGGCACGCTGGATCCCTTCGTCCGTTTCACGGTGTCCGGCGATGTCGGACGTTACGGCTATGGCGTTCAGGCGTCGGGGATTTGGCGGATCTACGACAACAACGAAGACTACCGGTTGGGCGATCAGTACGACCTGACATTTTGGAGTTCGTGGTCGGTCAAAAAGTGGCTGAGCGCGTCCGGGCGGGTCGCCTTCCGCTCCCAAGATGACATTCTTGGTCGCGATCCGCTGATCGTCGCGCCGGTGCAGACGGCCGATCCCGACTTTCAGGGCGGAGACCGGCTCGACTTGGGCGTCGGCGTGAACCTCATTGCGCCCGGCGGCCCGTTGAAGGGCCTGCGCCTGGCGGGCGAAGTGTTGATCCCAACCTTCCAGAACTTGAACGGGCCGCAGCTCGAAACGGATCTGATCTACACCCTCGGCCTGCAGTACAGCTTCCATTGATCCATCAGAGGGGATGTTGCGCGACGCTCTTGCGTGGCGGCGCGGGCTCCCGGCACAGGAGACCACCATGGTTTTGCGTTTCACACGCGTCAGCGCCGCGGCGTTGGCGGTCCTTTGCGGTTTGTCGGCGTCGTTTGTGGGCGGTCCCAGCGCGCCGCGCGCGTTGGCCCATGACTACACCCTTGAGCGTTTGACGCTCGAACATCCCTGGATGCGCCCGGCTCGCGGCGGACGGCGGGTGACGGCGGCCTATGTTCGCATTGTCAACGAGGGCGACGCCGATCGGCTGGTCGGGGCGTCCTCGCCTCTCGCCGAGGCGGTTGAGCTCCACACGCACATCGAGGACGACGGCGTGATGCGGATGCGACCGGTCGAGGCGATCGCCGCGCCGGCGGACGGCGTGGCGACCCTGGAGCCGGGCGGCGATCACATCATGCTGTTTGGGCTGGATGAGAGCGTCGCGCTGGGCGACGCCGTTCCCGTCACGCTGACGTTCGAGCGCGCCGGGGCGGTGACGGTCGAGTTCTATGTCGAAGAAACGCCATCGGAGGGCCATGGAAGCGCCCATGGCGCGCATAGCGGTCATTAACCATAAACCGTTATGCCGAGGCATGCGCGCGCGGGCGCCATCGGCCCTTGCATCCCAGCGCCGGCGCGTTTTGGTGAAGCGGGGGCGTCGGCGAGGATACTGGCGTGCAATTTGGTCAGCGACTGCGGGCGTGGCGGCGCGCGCTGGGGCGACGCTCCCCGGGGCCGGAGCGTCCCTCACAAGAGGCGGAGCCTCCGCCGGGCGACGCCGGCGACGCTGGGAGCGCCGATTGGGGCTCCCGCTCGCGGCGCACCGCCGATGTCGGGCCCGTGTGGCCGTGGGCCCTGGCGGGCGTCGCGGCCCTTGCGGCGCTTTATTTTCCGCTCGGCTCCATCCTCGATCATAAGATCAATGACGACCTGACCTTCGCGCCGCCCATGCCCGCGGAGGGCGCGAGCCATGCCGTGTCGGGCGCGATCGCTCTCGTGTCGCGGGAGGTTGATGAGACGGGGTGGGTGGCGAACACGCCGCTTTTTGCGCCAAACGCGTTGCTCAAGTTTGGCGGCAACATGATGAACTACCAGATCGGGCAGATCGATGCGGTGGGCGAGTTTGCGCTGGCCATGCGCCGCTATGGCGCGCGGGGCCGCGGCGGCGCCTCCGAGGATCCGGATCTCGACTTGGCCGCAAGCCGTCTGCAGATCGACGGCGCTCGTTGGGTGCTGCGTCCCAATTTGTTGCCGCAACGCTCGTCGCCCGCGGAGTACCGGATCGCGCGCGACGCCTTGGTCACCTACAACGAACGTCTGACGTCCGGCGACGCGGAGCTGGAGCTCGGTCGCGACAATCTTCTGCGCGTTATTGAGGCCGTCGCCCTCGACTTGGGCTCGGATTCCGGCACGGCGGACGATGCGGTGGAGCGCGGGCGGCAGGTGCTCATCGACCGACGCGCTGACAAGATTTTCTACCGCATCAAGGGCAAGGCCTACGCCTATCTCATTCTGCTGCGGGGCCTGAAGCAGGACTTCGCCACCATCATCGAGCCCGACGAACGGGTGACGGCGCGGTATGAAGAGATGCTGATGGACTTGGAGCGCGCCGCCGGTTTGCGTCCCATGATCGTGATGAACGGCGCCACCGATGGCGCGTTGGCCCCCAATCATCTCGCGAGCTTGGGTTTCCACGTCATGCGCGCCCGGATGCGGATGCGCGAGATCACCGACATTTTGCGGACGTGATCTTCGGCTAGTTCCGCGTCACGGTGTCGGCGGGGGGAAAGGCGATGCGTCTGATTGGTACGCTTGCGGCGATGCTCGCGCTCTCGGCGGCTGCGCACGCACAGGATGAGGCGTTCCGGACCCGACGGGTGGCGGACGACGTGTGGGTGCGCGTCTCGGCGATCGAGGGACCGGAGGCCTGCAACGGCCTGATCATCGAAGGGCCGAAGATGGTGATCGTCGTCGACACCCCGGCCACAGAGCGCGGCACGCTGGCGTTGCTGGATTGGGTGAAGGAGACGATCGACAAACCGGTCCGCGCGCTCATCATCTCCCACGCGCATGACAACGCCATGGGCGGTCTCGAGGTGATGCGGGAGGCCGGCGCGCTGAGCATTGGCCACATTAAGACGCGCGCGTCCGGCGAGATTTACGGCCTTGGCACCATCAACCAGGCGTTCGTGCAGGACCGGCAGACGCTGATCATGGCGGGAGAGCAGCTGGAGCTGTTCCATCCCGGTCCGGGCTACACGGACGACAACATCGTGGTCTTTCACGGCCGCAGCGGCGTGTTGTTTGGCGGCTGCTTGATCCGCGAGGAGGCGGCCACAGATCTGGGGCCCGCCGAGGACGCCGTGATTGACGGGTGGGCGGCGTCCGCGCGGCGGGTGCGAGAGGCCTTCCCGGACGCGACCGCGGTCGTGCCGGGTCATGGCGACGTCGGCGGGTTGGAGTTGATCGAGCACACCATCGCCTTGGCGGAGGCGGCCGCCGAACTCTAGACCGTGGTGCATTGACGCCGCCGCGCCCGGGCGCCACATCGCGTGTGTTGGCAAGGAGACGTCATGTTCATCCAAACTGAGGCGACACCGAATCCCGCGAGCCTGAAGTTCATCCCGGGCCGTACGGTGCTTGGGGACGGGACGCGCGAGTTTCATTCAACGGACGACGCGGCCGCATCGCCGCTGGCGCAAGCCCTGTTCGCGGTGGACGGCGTGAGCGCCGTGTTTTTCGCGGGTGATTTTCTCACCGTGACCAAGACCGACGACGCGGATTGGGCGCACATCAAGCCCGCGCTGCTCGGAGCCATCATGGACTTTTACGTCTCCGGCGCGCCGGTCTTGGCGGACGGCGCCGGCCAGGACGCGGGGGCCTCCCACGCCGACGACGGGACATATGAGGGCGAGGCTGCGGAAATCGTTACGGAAATCAAAGAGCTTCTGGACACGCGCGTGCGCCCGGCCGTCGCGGCCGACGGCGGCGACATCACGTTTCACCGGTTTGAGCCGGACAGCGGACGCGTGTTCCTCACCATGCGCGGCGCGTGCGCCGGCTGCCCCAGCTCCACGGCGACCCTCAAGATGGGGATCGAGAATCTCCTCAAGCACTATGTGCCTGAGGTGACCAGCGTTGAGGCGGTGTATTAACGCCTAGCGGGCCAGCGCCGGCGACCGCGCCGCGCGCTCCGCGGCGATTCGCGCGGCGAAGGACGGAGTGGGCCCGCGCGTCACGCTGGGGTCCCAGGGCTTGTCCAACGTGTCCGACCGCAAACGGGCCGCCACCGCAGCGATGACCTCGGCCGGCGCGTTTTCACCGCTCAGTGAAGACAAAAACGCAGAGACGGCTTGGCCGCCCTGGCCCGTGCGGTCGCAGCGGCGCCGAAAGCGAGCCACCAACGCGTCGACCATCGCCGCGCGCGGCGCCGACAACGCTGGACGCGCGCCGCCGTGCGGCTCGCCGCCGGCGTTCCCCTTGCGGGGCCGAATGTGGTTCGTCAGCGCCATCACGCCATCCTTCATCAATGCGGATTAACAAAACGCCGGGTTTGGTTAACGGAGGGTGAATCTCCACAGGCCGCCGCTGATAATTCGTGAAAGGAACAGTTAAACGTCAGACCGTGGCCGTGAGGCCACGCTCGGCCGGCGCGGGTCGATTTTCGACGCCGCGTGTCGCGAAACCTTTTAAGCCTAGGGACCGATGGGCCGGTCGGCGGAGACGCCGCCGTCGGCCCGTCGTTTGTCGCCCCGCGTCCTCAGAAGGAGCCTCTGATGGCTGAGCCTCTCGCCGACATCGCCCTCGATCGGATTTTCCGCACCGCACGGTCCCGCAACGCCTGGACCGCGGACGCCGTGCCTGAGGCGCTGATCCGTCAGGTCTATGATCTGGCGAAGATGGGCCCGACCAGCGCCAACAACAGCCCGGCCCGGTTTGTGTTCGTGCACACGCCAGAGGGTAAGGAGCGTCTCAAACCCCACCTCGGGGGCGGCAATCTCGAGAAGACGATGGCGGCGCCGTGGACGGTGATCGTGGCCTACGACATGGAGTTCTACGAGAAGATCCCCGAGCTGTTTCCGCACAACCCCGACGCCCGCAACTGGTTTACTGGATCGCCTGAGGTGATTTTCGACAACGCCTTTCGCAACGGCACGCTGCAGGGCGCGTATCTGATGCTGGCGGCCCGCGCGCTGGGCCTGGACTGCGGTCCGATGTCGGGCTTTGACCGCGCCGGCGTCGACGCCGCGTTCTTCGAGGGGACGCCGGACATGGCGTCGTGGAAATCCAATTGGCTGTGCAACATCGGCCATGGCGGAGACGAGCCGTTCCCACGATCGCCGCGGTTGTCGTTTGAGGCGGCTTGTCGGGTGATGTGACGGCGGCCCGCCCTCCTCTGCGCTTGAGCGCTGATCGCGGCCGGGCTATCGGCGGTCATGGTTCAGCTTGTTCTCGACACCAGCGGGCCCTGGTGCGCCGCCCGGCTTCAGCGGTTCGACGCCACGGGCGTCGCCATGTCGGATGTGGAGCGCCGCGAACGCCTCGAGCGTGGCCACGATCAGGCGCTCGCCCCCATGGTGCGCGATCTCTTGGCGGACGCGGGTTGCGTCCCGACGGACGTGCGGCGCGTCACCGTCTGCGTTGGGCCGGGAAGCTTCGCGGGCGTGCGCGTCGGCGTCGCGTTTGCCCGCGGCTTTGCACGGGCGTTGGGCGTGGAGGCGTGCGGCGCCTCCTCGATCGACGCGTGGGCGCGTGATCCGATGACGTTGGCCGGGGCCGTCGAGGGCGGCGTGACGGTCGGCGTTCATGACGCCCGCCGCGGCGATGTCGTCTGGCGGGCGTTTCGCGACGGCGCGCCCATCACAGGGCCAGTGACGGAGCCCATTGAGACGGCCCGCGCGGGGCTTCTGGCGATCAGCGAGGGGAGCGCCGTGTCTTTGGCGGGCGGCGGGGCTGAGCTTTTGGCGGGGGGCGCGCTGGTCGATACGGGCGTGCGCGCGGTGGATTTGGCCATCCTGGCCGCCGTGGCGGCGGCGGATCCTCAGCCCGCGCGGCCGTTCTATCATCGGGCGCCGGACGCCAAGCCGGCGGCGACCCGCGGCGCCGGATCGGGGACGACGGGGGCGGTTGCGCAGAAGGACGCCAAGCGGCGCTCGGCGGGCTGACATGTGGTTTCGACGACGGATCGCGGTGGACGTGAAGCGCGCCGGGCCCGGGGCCGCGGGCCTCTTTGCGGCGCTTCACGCGGAGAGTTTTCCCGACTCGTGGAGCGAGCGCTCGTTCACCGCGTTCCTCCACCTGCGCAACACGACCGGCCACTTGGCCTGGAGCGCTGACGCGGCGGTGGGGTTCGCGCTCACCCGGGTCGCGATGGAGGAGGCGGAGTTGCTCACCATCGGCGTGGACCCTCAGGCGCGTCGGCTTGGCGTCGGGCGCGCGCTCCTTAAGGCCGCTATGGACGCCGCGCTTGATCAGGGCGCGCGGCTGATGCACTTGGAAGTGGCGGTCACCAACGCGACGGCGCGGCGTCTCTATGGCGCCATTGGTTTTCGGGAAGTGGGGCGACGGCCGCGCTACTACGCCGACGGCGGGGACGCGATCGCGTGCCAGCTTCCGTTGACGCCCTCGGCTGTGGTGACGCCGCCGCCAAATCCCCGTAGCGTACGCGGATAGTGCGCAAACGGAGGCGGGCGTGCCGGATCGGTTAGAAATGTTGTGCAATCAAAAAGGCTTGCGGATGACCGACCAGCGGCGGGTCATCGCTCGGATTCTCAGTGTCGCGACGGACCATCCGGATGCTGAGGAGCTGCATCGGCGGGCCTCGGCCGTGGACTCGCGCATCTCACTGGCCACCGTTTACCGGACCATGCGTCTGTTCGAAGAGGCGGGCATCATCTCACGCCACGATTTTGGCGATGGTCGCGCCCGCTACGAAGAACGGCCGGAAGAGCATCATGATCACCTCATCAATGTGAAGACGGGCGAAGTGATCGAGTTCGTCAACACCGAGATTGAAAAGCTTCAAGAGCGCGTGGCGCGCGACTTGGGCTACAAGCTCATTGATCATCGGATGGAGCTTTACGCGGTGCCGTTGGACGAATCAGAGCGGTGACGGCGTTTGTGCGCGTGGCCTTGCGCCACGCGCTGGGTTGCTCAACGCCTCAAGACGCCGGCGCCGCGTTCATGCGGCTCGCCGGCGTTTTCATGCTGGCGGGTTTGATGCTGGGCGTCGCGTTCGCAGGCTTCGGCTGGAGCCTCCGCGATCCAATTCCCCATCTCGGCCGCTTCGGCGTCGCCGTGACGCTGGGCGCTTTGGGCCTCGTGGGCGTGTGGTTCGTCGTTGGCGTGGCCGTGAGTCTTGTCCGGCGGACGGGACGCGCGGAGCGGACGTGGGGCCGGGACAATCTGGTGGTGATGGCGTTGATGGCCGCGCTGGCCGTCGGTTGGGCCGGCCGCGGCCTTGTCATGCTTGGCCGCGGCGCGCCGATTACGGAGGCGCTGGCGTGGCGGGACGTTGCGCCGTGGGGCACGGTGCGTGTCGCCGGGAATGCGGTGATCGCGCGCGGGGCGATCGGCCCGGCCTTCGCGGCCGACATTCGCGAGGCTCTAGAGCAAGGGCCGGGCGTGCGCGAGCTGCGCATCGACAGCGGCGGCGGTTTGGTGGCCTCCGGCGACGCCATCGCCGCGCTTGTCCGCGCGCAGCGGGTTGACGTGGTGGTCAACGAGTATTGTGCGAGCGCGTGTTTGCCCATCTTTCTCGCTGGGCGTCGGCGCGTGCTGGCGCCCGGGGCGGCGTTGGGCTGCCATCAAATGTCGGACGGCCTGACCGGCGCGCCGGCGGGCGCAGCGCGGAACTTTCGCGACGTCCGCCCTCCGGACGCCGCGGCGGCGGTGCACGCGCGCCTTGTCTCGATCTGCGACGCGACGCCGCCGCGGCGCATGTATGAACCCGGTTTGCCTGATCTTGCGGCCATCGGCGCGGTCACACACGTCGGCGAGCAGGCCGAAACGGCGATCCCTGTGGACGTCTTTTGCGCGCAACGCCCTGACGTCTGCTGATGGACGGCGCCGCCGGCGCGTCTGGACTGGGCCGTCCGCCGAACGGCGAGCCGCAGCGCCGTCTTACGCTTGCGCCCACGCCGCCCCTTGCGGGCGTCCGGCGCATCCCCCATAACGGATCTATCAACAACAAGGAGTCGCGCGGAACGCCCGCGCCGCTGGCCACACGGCATGATCGACGCACCCTCGCGCGCCGAACCGGCTCGAAGTCCCGATGAGGACTCCGCGACTCTGAACCCGACCAAGCGCCTCTTTATCAAGACTTATGGCTGTCAGATGAATGTCTATGACAGTCAGCGCATGCGCGATTTGCTCGCGCCTCTTGGTTATCGGCCTGTTGATGCTCCGGATGATGCGGATCTGATCGTCCTCAACACATGCCACATCCGCGAGAAAGCCGCGGAGAAGATGTACTCCGAGCTTGGGCGTGTGCGCCAACTGAAACAGGCGCGCGGCGCCGAGGGCGATGAGGGGATGATCGTTGTCGTCGCCGGCTGCGTCGCCCAGGCCGAAGGCGAGGAGATCCGCCGGCGCGCGCCGGTTGTCGACCTCGTGGTCGGGCCGCAAGCTTATCACCGGCTGCCGGAGCTGATTGCACGGGCGCACCGAAGCGCCGGCGAGGCTTTGGCCGTGGATTTTGACGTCGACGCCAAGTTCGATCAGCTGCCGGCCCCGCGCGCCGACGGGCCAACCGCCTTCGTCACCGTGCAGGAAGGCTGCGACAAGTTCTGTACGTTCTGCGTCGTGCCGTACACGCGCGGGGCGGAGTGGTCGCGCCCGGTGGATCAGGTCGCGGCGGAAGCGCGGGCCCTCGTCGCCCAGGGCGTGCGCGAAATCACTCTTTTGGGGCAGAACGTCAACGCTTATCACGGCGCGGCGCCGGCGGGGGACGTCCGCGGGCGAGAGGTGTGGGGCCTTGGCGCGCTGGTCCGCCATTTGGCGCGGATCGACGGTTTGGAGCGGATCCGCTTCACCACCAGCCATCCGCGGGACATGGACGATGATCTGATCGCCGCCTTCGCGGACGAGCCCAAGCTGATGCCCTATCTGCACCTTCCCTTGCAGGCCGGGTCCGATCGGGTTTTGAAGGCCATGAACCGCGGCCACACGGTCGAGACCTACCACGCGATCCTCGAGCGGCTGCGCGCGGCGCGGCCGGACATCGCGATTTCCGGCGACTTTATCGTGGGTTTTCCGGGGGAGAGCGATGCTGACTTCGAGCAAACACTCGAGGCGGTGAGAGCTGTGGGCTACGCCCAAGCGTTTTCGTTCAAGTATTCGGTGCGGCCGGGCACGCCCGCGGCCGGCGCCCCGGCGCAGGTCCCCGAGGACGTGAAGGCCGAACGGCTGGCGCGGTTGCAAGCCCTGCTCAGCGCGCAGCAGAGCGCCTTCAACGACGCGCAGATCGGTCGGCGTTTGCCGGTGTTGCTTGAGAAGCCCGGCGCGCGTCCGGGGCAGCTCCACGGCCGCAGCCCCTATCTGCAAGCGGTGCATGTGGAGGGGCCTGCGGCGCTTTTGGGCGCGATCGTCGACGTCAAAGTCACCGGCGCGACGCGCAACAGCCTCACGGGCCAATTGCTCCTCGACCAGGCGGCGACGCCCGTGTCGCGGAGCGCAGCGGAGGGCGCGCCAGCTTGAGCGACAAACCGCGAGCTGAGCGCAGGCGGGCTCCGGCGGAAACGGTGCCGGTGGAGGACCCTGGCCATTTGCGCGCCTTGGCCGGACCCCACGACACCCACTTGGCGGCGTTGGAGGACGTGCTCAACGTGCGCCTCGAGGCGCCTGGCGGCGGCGTGCGCATTTCCGGCGCGGCCGATGATCGGGCGCGCGCGCGGCTGGTGCTGACGCAATTGCGCGCAGACGTGGAGAGCGGCGTCGCGCTGAGCGCTGACGATTGCGCCGCGGCGGCCCGGCGGATTGTGGACGACGGCGCGGCGGCCGAGGATGGCGTGGTTCGCATTGGCGCGAAGAGCTTTCGCGGGCGCACCGACGCCCAGCGCCGCTATCTGGCGGCCCTTGCGGACGAGACGACGCCCTTGGTGTTTGGCGTGGGTCCTGCTGGCACGGGCAAGACGTTTCTGGCCGTCGTTTATGGCGCCGCGCTGTTGGCGGCGCGCAAAGTCGAGAGGCTGGTGGTGGCGCGTCCGGCGGTGGAGGCGGGTGAGAAGCTTGGCTATCTCCCCGGCGATCTGACCGAGAAGGTCGACCCCTATATGCTGCCGATCTGGGACGCGCTGCGCGAAAGCTTGGGCCAGCGCATGGTGGAGAAGCGCCGCGAAGACGGCGGCATCGAAGTGGCGCCGCTGGCGTTCATGCGCGGGCGCACGTTGCGCGACGCGTTTGTGATCGTTGATGAAGCGCAAAACGCCACGGTCAGTCAGATGCAGATGGTGCTCACGCGCATTGGCGAGGGCGCCCGCATGGCGGTGACCGGCGACCCAAGTCAGGTGGACTTGCCGGTGGCGCGCTCCACGCGCGACGGGCGAGAGACTGAACGCTCGGGCCTCGCCCATGCGCTGCGCATTCTCGACGGGGTGGAGGGTGTCGCCGCGGTTCGGTTCACAAAAACGGACGTGCAGCGCCATCCCCTCGTCGGCCGCATCATTGAGGCGTATGCGCGCGACGCCGACGGCGCTCGCCCCGCGGCCAAGGGCCGTGCGCGCGCGGGAGCGAAAGGCGCGGTGGGATCGTGATGATGGCGGCCGCCGACCCTAAGACGCCGCCGCATGTGGCGCTGCATCACGCCGGGGATTGGTCTGCGTTTCGGGCGGACCTGGAGGCGCTGGCCGCTGATGCGCTGGCCGCGGCGGCGGCGGTGTTGGCCGCGTCAGAGCCTGAGGCGCGTGATGACGCGCTGGGCCGGGAAACCGCTGTCGTGTTCGCGGACGACGCGACGGTGCGCGCGCTCAACGCGCGTTATCGCGGCAAGGACGCCGCGACCAACGTGCTGGCCTTTCCGACCGACAGCCCGCCCGGCGTGGCGTCGGCGAGTACTTCTGAACCGCCGGCGCTGGGGGACGTCGTCTTGGCGGTCGAAACGATTTGGGCGGAGGCTCATGCCGAAGGCGGGCGCCCCAGCGATCACCTCACGCATTTGATTATCCACGGCTATCTGCACCTTCGAGGCTATGACCACCAAACCGATGACGAAGCCCATATCATGCAAAGCTTGGAGCGCGCCGCGCTCGCGCGCTTGGGTCGCCCCGACCCCTATAGCGGCTGTGCTCCGCCACGACGGCGCGCGGACGCCGATGGCCCCAGCGAGCCCGCTGCGGCGCCTGAGCCGCGCGCGCTGGTCGACCGTGTCGAGGACTGAGGTGGTGGCCGCGGATCCAGCCCCAGCTTCGTGGTGGACGCGGATCAAGGCGTGGCTCCACGGCGGCCGCGGCGCCGACGAAGCGTTGTCGCCGGCGCCCAATGGCGCGGCGGCGCGTCCGCTCGGGTGGCCGCCGGAGGTTGATGCGCCCACCCCCCAGGCGCGGGCGCGTTTGATCAACGCGGCGCTTTTTGATCGCCTGCGTGTCGAAGACGTGATGGTGCCGCGCGCCGACATCGTGGCGGTCGACGTGAACGCCACTCTGAAAGACGTGGCGCAGGTGTTCGCGCAAAACCCGCACTCGCGGCTGCCGGTGTTTCGCGAGACGTTGGACGATCCCCTGGGCATGGTGCACATCAAAGACGTCGTGCGGCATCTGGCCCCCGGCGTGGGCAACGGCCATGAACATGGGGACCTGAAGCTGCTGGAGCGGATCCGCCGGCCCGTCCTCTTCGTGCCGCCGTCAATGCCGGCGGCGGACTTGCTCTTTCGGATGCAGAGCCGGCGCGTGCACATGGCCATTGTGGTGGACGAGTTCGGCGGCACGGACGGTCTCGTGACGCTTGAGGACCTTGTCGAGGAAATCGTCGGCGACATCGAAGACGAGCACGACGCCGACCCCGGCCCTGTGGTGCGCACACGCGGTCCGTCCTCTTGGGAAGTTGATGCGCGCTGCGATATCCGCGAGTTCGAGGCGATTGTCGGACGCACGTTGTCGAGCGATGACGTGATGGAGGAGGTGGACACGCTGGGAGGCTTGGTGTTCACGCTTGCGGGCCGCGTCCCTGAGCGCGGCGAAGTGATCCGCCATCCCGCTGGTGTGGAGTTCGAAGTGTCTGACGCAGATCCTCGCCGCATTAAGCGTCTCCTGGTCCGGGCTCAGGCTCCGGCGGTGTTGCCGAGCCCCGACGGCGACGCCGCGTCATGACCGTCGCGCGCGCGCCGTCGTCCATGGCGTCGCGCGTGGCCGGCGCGTTCGCGCGGCTCAACGGGCGACAAGCCGGGTTTCTCGCCTTTGTGCTTGGCGGCGTGTCCGCCACCGGCCATGCGCCGCTGCACGCCTGGCCGGTCACGGCGGCCAGCTTGGTCGGGCTGGTCTGGTTGCTCGATTCCGCATGCGCTGTGGAGAAGAACACCAAGGCCGCGTTCTGGCGCGGCTGGTGCTTTGGCTTTGGCTATTTCCTGTCGGGGACCTGGTGGGTCGGCTCCGCGTTCATCGTGCGGGGGCCGGAGTTCGCGCCCTTCGCGCCGTTGGGTGTGGCGGCGCTTGCGATGGGTTTGGCGTTGTTCCACGGCGGCGCGGCGGCTCTTGCGGGCGCGTTTTGGCGTGACGGCCCCCGGCGCATCGCGGTTTTCGCCCTGTCGTTCGGGTTGTTTGAGTATCTGCGCGGGTTCGTGTTGTCCGGCTTTCCCTGGAACGTCTTCGGGCATGTGTGGCCGGCGGGCGGGCCCATGTCGCAGTCGGCGGCGTTCTTTGGCGTGTGGGGGCTGACGCTGGTGACGCTCTACGCGTTCGCGGCTCCGGCCGCGCTTTTGGGCGCCAACCCGTCGCGGATCCCGCGCTGGGCGCCGGCCGTGGCGGGCTTTGCAGCGTTGGTCTTTGTTTTCGCCGCGGGTTTGGGCCGGTTGAGCGACACGCGTGAGGCGTTCGCTCCGGGGGTGCGGCTGCGCGTGATCCAGGCCGACCTTACGGAGGCGGACAAATGGAGCGCCAACGGCCGGGCGCGCATTCTCGAGCACTATTTGGCGCTGTCGGCGCGCGATGGACTGGAGACGCGGACGCACATCGTGTGGCCGGAAGGCGCCCTGCCGTTTCCCATTTTGGAGTCGCCCCCGGCCCTCAATCGTCTGGCGGACGTGTTTGACGACGAGCAGATGCTGCTGATGGGGTCGGCGCGGCGGGAGCCCGATGATCTGGCGCGCTTGACGGTTTACAATTCGTTTCTCGCGATGGCGTTCCGGGGCGGGACGCCTTTTCCGGAGATGATCTACGACAAAGCGAAACTCGTTCCGTTCGGAGAGTTTTTGCCGTTGGGCGGCGTGATGGAGCGGATCGGCTTGTCGACGTTGTCGCGCCGTCTCCCTGGCGGCTTCACGCCGGGGCCGGGTCCCGCCACCGTGCCGATCACCGGCGCGCCGCCGGCCGCGCCGCAGATCTGCTACGAGACGATTTTCCCCGGTTACACCCCGCGCGGTCAGGATCGGCCGGCGTGGATCGTCAACGTCTCGAATGACGGCTGGTATGGCGACACGGCGGGGCCTCGTCAGCACCTCAACCAGGCGCGCTATCGCGCGATCGAGGAGGGCGTTCCCTTAGTGCGGGCGGCGACGGGCGGCGTGTCGGCCGTGATCGATCCCTATGGTCGGTTGCCAGACACGATGCAGCTGCCGTTTAAGGTTGACGGCGTGTTGGACGCGCCGTTGCCGGCGGCGTTGCCGGCGACGCTGTACGCGTTGGTCGGCGACGCGGTGTTCGCGTTGATGTTGGCCGGGTTGGCTCTGGCGGCGCGGCGGCCCCGCGCTGGACGCCAATCGCCCGCCTGGAAAGCACGCTAGTTTTACTTCGCCTAAAAACCCTCCTAATATAACTTGCCACAGCTCATGGTTGCGCGTGGGTCTTTACAACCAATAAGGCGAAAAGCAGAATAATGGCAGGTTCCATGCAAGTAACAGCTAGGTCTCCAAATCCGATTGACGTGCATGTGGGATCCCGCGTTCGTCTCCGTCGCTTGCTGGTTGGAATGAGCCAAGATAAACTTGGTGATGAACTCGGTGTGACTTTTCAGCAGGTCCAGAAATATGAGCGCGGCGCGAATCGCATCGGCGCCAGCCGCCTGTTCCAAATGGCGAGAGTCCTGTCTGTTCCTGTGTCATTCTTTTTTGAGGGGATGGAAGACACGACGGCCACTGGCTTCGCTGAAGGTGACCAGACACCGCTTGTTGACGATTTCATCAACAGTCCTGAAGGTGTCGCCCTCGCGGCGTCGTTTTCGCGAATCGCTGATTCGCGTGTGCGGCGGCGTGTGCTCGAACTCGTGCGCGTTTTGGCGGACGCGGACGCACCGGCCGGCCTTAACGGCGACTGACGCCGGCGCGGTCGCGTCGTTTCCCCTTCCTCCTCCTCCGGCGTCGTTGCGCTGAAAAGCGCGTGTCCTCCCTTGCGGATGTGGCGCGCATCGGCTTAGGTCCCGCCCGATATAAAGCTAGGTTTATATGGTCAGCGGGAGGCCGACGTGACGCGCACCACCTATCTCTTCACCAGCGAAAGCGTTTCAGAAGGTCATCCGGACAAAGTGTGCGACCGGATTTCCGATGAAGTGGTGGACGCCTATTTCGCGGCGGCGCTGCGTGAGGGGATGGACCCGCGCCAGGTGCGCGTGGCGGTCGAGACCCTGGCCACCACGAATCTCGTGGTGTTGGCGGGCGAGGTGCGTGGTCCGCAGATCCGCCGCCATGACCTTAACGACATCGTGCGCGCGGCCGTGAAGGACATCGGCTACGAGCAGGACGGCTTTCATCACGCCGACCTTCAGTTCATGAGCCACATTCACGGCCAGTCCGCTGAAATCGCTCAAGGCGTTGATGAGAGCGGGAACAAAGACGTGGGCGCTGGCGATCAGGGCATCATGTTCGGTCACGCGACCAGCGAGACCCCCAGCCTTATGCCGGCTCCGATCCACTACAGTCATCAGATCCTGAAGGCGATGGCGGCGGCGCGCAAATCAGGCGCGCGTCCGGAGTTCGAGCCGGACGCGAAGTCGCAAGTCACGCTGCGTTACGAGCACGGCAAGCCGGTCGCGGCGACATCGGTGGTTGTCTCCACGCAACACAGCGACGGGCTCTCCCAAGCCGACGTGCGTGAATTGGTGCGGCCGTTCGTGCTGGAGGTCCTGCCGGACGGGTGGATGTGCCCCGAGGACAGCTTCTACGTGAACCCCACCGGCGCGTTTGTCATCGGCGGACCGGACGGTGACGCCGGACTGACCGGCCGGAAGATCATCGTCGACACCTACGGGGGTGCGGCGCCCCATGGCGGCGGCGCTTTTTCGGGCAAAGACCCCACCAAAGTCGACCGCTCGGCGGCTTACGCGTGCCGCTATCTGGCGAAAAACGTCGTGGCCGCGGGTCTCGCGGACAACTGCACGATCCAGGTGTCGTACGCGATCGGCGTCGCGAAGCCGCTGTCGGTGTATGTGGATCTCTATGGCGGCGACGTGCGGTGCGACGCGGAAGCCGTGGAGAAGCGCCTGACGGAAGTGATGGATCTCTCTCCGCGCGGCATTCGTGATCATCTGCAGTTGAACAAGCCAATTTACGCGCGCACCTCCGCGTATGGCCATTTCGGCCGCGAGCCCGACGCCGACGGCGGCTTCTCGTGGGAGAAAACGGATCTTGTCGACAGCTTGAAAGATCTTGCTGGGTGACGTGACAGCGGCGGGGGGGCGCGATCGGCGCCTGTATGGGCGTGGCAAGGGTCGTCCCCTGTCGCCGCGGCAACAGGCGCTTCACGACACGCTGATGCCGGGGTTGGCGCTGCCTGAGGGCGCGCTCAATCCGCGGGCGTTGTTCCCGAACGCTGGGGAGGCCCGGCTGGAGATCGGGTTCGGCGCGGGCGACCACCTCGTCGCCCAGGCGCTCGCGCATCCGGAGACGGGCTTCATCGGCGCGGAGTTTTTCCTGGAGGGCGTGGGCAAAGCGCTGGCGCGGATCGATGACGCGCGGCGGGCCGGGGCGGCGCTGGCGAACGTGCGGCTGCACCAGGGCGACGGGCGCGATCTTCTCGAGCGGCTAGCGCCGGGATCGCTCGCGATGATTTACGTCTTGTTCCCCGACCCGTGGCCGAAGACGCGTCATCATAAACGTCGCCTGATTCAAGCGGACACCGTTGCGCTGATGGCGCGCGCGCTTGTCCCCGGAGGACGGTTGCGGGTGGCGACGGATGTGCGGTCCTATGTCGACTGGACGCTGCGGCATGTGCGCGCCGATCCCGCGTTTTCCTGGACCGCGCGACGGCCGGCGGACTGGCGCGAGCCGCCTCGTGATCACGTGCGCACGCGCTATGAAACGAAGAACATTGGCGATTGCCCGCCGACCTATCTAGACTTTGTGCGCGCTGGCGCGGACGTCGCCTCGTGATCGTGCGGACCGTGTTCACCCGATGCGGGAACGGTTAAGGTCGCAGCGCTAACGCGGGAGGGGGCGATGCGCACTGAGGGACAACGGCGTTCATCCAACATCGAAGACCGACGCGGCCAGTCGGGCGCGCGGCGCGGAGGCGCCGGGGTTTTTGCGCTGCTGCCGTTTCTGTTTCGGTTGTTGTTTTCGCGGCTTGGGCGGCGGTTCATCTTGCCGATCGGCGTGGCCTTGGTTGTGGGCTTTGTGTTTTTCCCCGGGCCGACCCAAGCAATCCTGAACCAGATCATCGCCATGTCGACGGGCGGCAGCCTCGCCCCGCCGGCGGAGCCCTTGCCGCAAGCGGAGCGTGAGCAGCTGGAGGCGACGACGTCGGTCGCCTTGGCCTCAACCGAAGATGTGTGGGATCGGCTCTTCGCGGAGGATGGCCGCACGTATCAACCGACGACCCTTGTGCTCTACTCCGGCGGAACGACGACCGCCTGCGGCTACGGATCCTCCGCCGCGGGGCCGTTTTACTGCCCTGGCGACCAGAAGATCTACATCGACTTGCGCTTCTTCTCCGAGATGGGGCGCAAGCTCAACGCGCCGGGAGATTTCGCCCAGGCCTATGTCGTCGCGCACGAGGTTGGGCATCACGTCCAGGAGCTGACGGGCGTGTTGGACTGGGCCGCTCAGGAGAAGCAACGCGTTGGGCAACAGTCGACGGGGGCCAATCAGGTGCAAGTGCGCCTCGAGTTGATGGCGGATTGCTTGGCCGGCGTGTGGGCGCATCACGCCCAACAGATCCTGGAGCCGGGCGATCTCGACGAAGCGATCAACGCGGCTGAGGCGGTCGGCGACGACACGCTCCAACGTCGCTCCCAAGGCCGCGTTGTGCCGGACGCGTTCACCCACGGCACCGCGGCGCAACGCAAGCGGTGGTTCGAGGTTGGCTTTGGCGACGGCGATCCGGACGCTTGTGAGACGCGCTCGATCGCCTACTCGCAGCTTTAAGCCGCCGCAGGACTCACGCGTCTGACGGCGGAGCCGTGGCGGTCATGCTGTCGCGCATCTGGAAGGCGTCCAGCCATTCCGCGAGTGGCGGGTTGGGGCCGCGCCAGTCCACGGTCTTGAGACGGAAGTCCAGATAAGCGAGCGCGCACGCGATGGCGATGTCGCCCAGGCTCGTCGGCGCGCACGGGCCGCTGACATAGTCGCACGCAGCGGCGGCGATGCGCAGCGCCTTGGCTTCGCGGCGCTCCTGGGCGTCGGGCCATTGCCGTTCGGCGGGACGGCGGCGCTCCATCACCATGGCGACGGACACGTCGGTGAGTTGTTGGGCCAGGGCGTCGCCAAGGCGCGCTTCCAGCCGCGCCATCCCGCCTTCCGGCAGAAGCGGCGGCGTGTCGGACGGCAGATGATCGAGCCAGGCGCAGATCAAACTGCTTTGGAACAACGCCGGGCCGTCATCGCGCGCGAGCGCGGGGATCACGCCCGTCGGGTTGGTCGCGATCAGCTCAGCAGGGTCGGCGTAGGGGTCGACAACGACCTCGCTGACGCGGTCGAGCAGCTTCTTCTCGCGCAGGACCACCCGGGCCATGCGGGCGTAAGGCGAGGTGAGCGAAATGAACAAGCGCATGTATCGGCCCCTTTGCGGTTGGGCGCGTGCTGTGGACGCCTCGGTCCCTGGACGCAGGCGTCGCGTGCTGGCAATGCGGCGTGGCGTCACGGACGCGGGGGCGATAAGAGGAGCGGCGTGACGGCGCGCGACGGTGTGCGGGCGGGTTCAGCCACGCCCTGACGGCGCCCCTGGAGGGTCAGACATGGCTCGCTCGGTTGTGACGGCGCACTTGCCGATTGTCGCCTTGTTGGCGGCGATGATGTCGATCCAAGGCGGCGCCTCTCTGGCGAAGTCGCTTTTTCCCGAGCTTGGCGCGGTCGGGGCGGTGACGCTGCGGTTGCTCTTCGGCGCGGCGATCTTGGCGGCGCTCCATCGCCCTTGGCGGCGCGTGGCCGTCGCCCGTGGGCGGGCGCGCCCGTCCTGGCGTGCGTTGGCCATTTACGGCGCGTCGCTCGGGCTTATGAATCTGACCTTCTATCTCGCGCTGGCGCGGATCCCTCTTGGGGTGGCGGTGGCGTTGGAGTTTGTCGGACCGTTGACGGTGGCGGTCGCCTCCTCCCGGCGGATGCAGGATTTGGCGTGGGTCGCCCTGGCCGCCAGTGGGATCCTGTTGCTCTCGCCTTTGGCGGGCGGCGTCGACGCCATTGATCCTCTCGGGGCGGCGCTGGCGCTGACGGCCGGGGGCTTTTGGGGGCTCTACATCATCTTCGGGCAACGGGCGGGCGCGGATCATGGACCGCGGGCCGTGGCGCTGGGGGCTGTGATCGCGGCGGCGGTCGTCGCTCCGTTTGGCGTCGCGCACGCTGGGGCCGCTCTGTGGGCGCCGGCGTTGCTTCCTGTCGCGCTGGCGGTGGCCGTGCTCTCCACGGTGATCCCCTACAGCCTTGAGATGTTCTCGCTGACGCGGCTGCCGCGGCGCGTGTTCGGCGTGATGATGAGCGTGGAGCCGGCTATGGGGGCGCTGTTCGGGCTTCTGGTGTTGGGGGAGGCGCTGTCGGGCGGGCAGTGGACGGCGATCGCGCTGGTCATGGCGGCGTCCGTTGGCGTGACCGTGGCGGGAGCGACGGCGGGCGAGGCGTCCCCAACGCCCCGCGACGCGGTGTGAGGCGCGCGGCGTTCGGAGCGTCTTGTGTCCATCTCGTCGATCCCCTAACTTAGAGTGACATCGCAGGTTGGATGCGAAGGCATCAGACAAGCGGCTCCCCCGGGAGGCCGCTTTTTTGTTGCCTCCGCCTCGATCGAGCATCGGGTGCGGCGCGGAGGGCGAACAGAGGCTATGCGGGCGAAGACGGCGCTCGAAGAACGCTTGTTGGAACGGGTCGAGGCGACCGCGGAAGCGGCCGGATTTGAGATCGTGCGCCTGCGGGTGCAGGGACGCTCGGGCGACGGTCGGCGGTTGCAGATCATGGCGGAGCGGGCCGACGGGACCATGGGCGTGGAGGATTGCGCGGGGTTGTCGCGTCAGCTCTCGGCGCTTCTCGATGTCGAGGACCCGTTCGTGGGGGCGTGGGAGCTGGAAGTGTCGTCCCCTGGCGTGGACCGGCCGCTGACGCGGCTGGCGCACTTCGAGCGCTGGGCGGGCTTCGACGCGAAGCTGGAGCTCGATCGTCTGGTGGAGGGGCGCAAGCGCTTTTCCGGCGTCTTGGCGGGCGTAGAGCCTGAGACGGAGGCGACGCCGGGCGGCTCCGTGTTGATGGATTTGGACGGGGAAACGGAGACGGCCGTGTTCCCCTTTGGGTGGATCGCGGACGCGCGGCTGGTCATGACCGACGCGCTGATTGCGGAGAGCTTGCGACGGGGCGCGGCGCAGCCGGCGCCGGCGGATGACGCGGAGATGGAGGCGCTGGCGGTTGACGATGCGCGCGCTGACGACGATTGACCGCGCCGGAGGCGAACCGTCGCCTCAAGGCCGCCGTCGATCGGGCCGTCCGGCGGGCGTTGGTCCGCGAGCTGGCTCTGCTGGCGGTGACGGCGGCGGCGATGTTCGCGGGCGTCTCCGCGCTCGAGCGGTTCGCGCCGGCGGCGCTGGTGTGGATCAAATGGCTGCTGTTGGTGGCGGCCGTTCCACTGCTCGTCTATGTCGGCTGGGCTGTCGTCGGCTATGTCCGCGCTGTGGCCCGCGAGGATGATTGGGATGACTGGGATCGCGCCGATCCCTCGGATGCGGAAAGCCGCCAAGGCGGCGGTGGAGGAGAACGCTAATGGCTGTCGGGATCAGCGCGAACAAGCTTGAGTTGCTGCAAATCGCGCGCGCGGTCGCGGAAGAAAAAGGCATCGAGGCGAGCCTCGTGCTCAGTTCAATCGAAGAGGCCATCGAGCGCGCGGCCCGCGCGAAGTACGGACCGGAACTCGACATCAAGGCGCATATCGACGTGCAAAGCGGTGAAATCACGCTCGAGAAGCGTGTGACCGTGGTCGAGGATGAACTGCTCGAGAACGAGCAAGCCGAGCTCACGCTCGACCAGGCGAAAAAGCTCGACGCCGAGGCGGAGATCGGCACGGTCTTCAGCGAGCCGCTGCCTTTGTTTGAGTTCGGCCGCGTCGTCTCCCAGACCGGCAAGCAAGTGGTGACGCAGCGGCTGCGGGAGGCGGAGCGCGAACGTCAGTACGAAGAGTACAAGGATCGCGTCGGCGAGATCGTGAACGGCATCGTCAAGCGCGTGGAGTACGGCTCGATCATCGTGGATCTCGGCCGCGCGGAGGCGGTGGTCCGGCGGGCGGACTCCATTCCACGCGAAAACATGCAGATGGGCGACCGGGTGCGCGCGTACATAGCCGACGTGCGGCGTGAGCCGCGCGGCCCGCAGATATTCTTATCGCGCGCGCATCCGCGCTTCATGGCGTCCTTGTTCGCTCAGGAAGTGCCGGAAGTGTATGACGGCGTGATCGAGATCCCTCACGTTGCGCGCGATCCGGGCTCCCGGGCGAAGATCGCGGTGCGGACCAATGACGGATCCATCGATCCCGTCGGCGCGTGCGTGGGCATGCGCGGCAGCCGCGTCCAAGCGGTGGTGAGCGAGCTCGCGGGCGAGAAGATCGACATCATCCCATGGTCGCCGGATCCGGCGACCTTCATCGTCAACGCGTTGCAGCCGGCGGAAGTGGCGAAAGTCGTGCTCGACGAGGACGAGAACCGCATTGAAGTCGTTGTGCCGGACGACCAGCTGTCGCTCGCCATCGGACGGCGGGGGCAGAACGTCCGCCTCGCCTCACAGCTCACGGGCTGGTCCATCGACATCATCACGGAGGCTGACGAGTCTGAGCGTCGCCAGAAAGAATTCGCCGAGCGGACCGCGATGTTCATCGAGGCGCTGGACGTCGACGAAATGATCGCCCAGCTGTTGGTCACGGAAGGCTTTGAAAGCCTTGATGAAGTTGCATACGTCGACATTGATGAGATCGCCAGCATCGAGGGTTTTGGCGACGCGACGGCCGAGGAGCTGCAAGTCCGTGCGCGCGAGCACTTGGACAAGGTCGCAGCGGAGCTTGACGCCAAACGCCGTGAGCTGGGCGTTGACGATGACGTCGCCGCCCATGACGGCCTGACGGGCGAAATGGTCGTTCGTTTGGGCGAGAACGACATCAAGACGATGGAAGATTTGGCGGGGCTGACCCCAGACGATTTGCGCGGATGGTACGAAACCCGTGACGGCGAGCGCGTCCGCGAGCCTGGGTTCTTGGACGGGTTCGACGTCGATGGGGACGCGGCGGAGGACTTGATCCTACGGGCGCGGGTCGCGGCGGGGTGGATCTCTCAGGAGGACTATGAAGCCGCGCGCCCGCAGCCCGAGGCCGAGGAAGACCTGTCCGAGGTGCTGGAGGGCTTCGAGGGCCTGGAGAACATGAGTGAGGAAGAGCTGGCTGCGCTGACGGCCGAAGATGTGTTCGCGCTGGCGAAGCCGGCTAAACGGGAGGGCGATTAAGCGGCCGCTGCGGCCCCTCTGCGGCCGACGTCCGCGTCCTCCGCGCGGGCGTCGACGCGGGAACGCCGATGTGTCGTGTCTCGTGCGGTTTTGCCGCAAGAGCGTTTGATCCGTGTCGTGATCGGTCCTGACGGCGATGTGGTTGCGGATTTGGCCGGGCGCTTGCCCGGGCGCGGCGCGTGGGTTGAGGCGGATCGGAGCGCTGTGGAGACGGCCGCGCGCAAGGGCCTGTTCGCGAAGTCCTTCCAACGAGCCGTGCGCACGCCGGAGAACTTCGCCACGCACATCGACGCGCTGTTGGAGGCGCGGTGTTTGAATTTGATCGGACTGGCGCGGCGCGCCGGGGAGGTCGCGGCGGGCTTTGATCAAGTGCGGGCCGCCTTAAAGGAGAACCGTCCGGCCTATCTTCTCCACGCGCGCGACAGCGCGGCGGGCGGTCGAGAGAAGTTGTTGAGGCTCGCGGCCGCGATCTATGGAGATGTGCCGGTTGCGGGGTGCTTTTTGGCTGCCGATATGGGAAAGATGTTGGGGCGGGGCGCGACGGCGCATGTGGCGTTGGCGCGCGGGGCGGCGGCGACGCGTTTCGAGAGTGAGATCGGGCGGCTGGCGGGGTTTCGGCCGCTTCTTCCCGTCTCTTGGACACTTTGTGACGATTGAACGTGATCGTCGCGCCTCTAAAGTAGCGATCTGTTAACGGCCGGTCGGCGCACTGTATGGGGAAAGCCTGTCCTTGCTGCGCAGCACGGTCTTGAAGCGAGAGCGAATGAGCGAAACGAAAGACACCGAGCGTCCAGGCGCTGGCGGCAGACAGTCGCTGACCCTCAACCGCAATCAAGGCGCTGGGACTGTGCGCCAAAGCTTCGCGCGCGGCCGCGAGAAGCAGGTCGTGGTCGAGAAGAAGCGCCGGCGTGTGATCACGCCGAAGGACAAAGCCGGCGGTCAGGATCTCACAGCGGCGCAAAAGGCCGCTAAGCAGCTTGGGCTCTCCGAGGAGGAGGTCAAACGCCGCCAGGCCGCGATCGCGGCTGCGCGCGCCCAAGCGGCTGAGCGCGAGGCGCTGAAGAAGAAAGAAGAGCAAGCCCGCCAGCTCCGCGAGGAAGAAGACCGGCGTCGGCTTGATGAAGAACGGCGCAAGGCCGAAGAAGAAGCCCAACGCAAAGCGGACGAGGCCGCACAGCGTCAGGCTGAAGAGGAGGCCGCTCGCAAGGCGGCGGAACAGCAAGCGACGCGCGCCCCCGCGAAAGCCGACGCCGGCGCGACGGCGCGCCGGTCCGATAAGCCGTCCGATCGCGGCTCCGCGCCCCGTCGTGATGACGCCCCGGCTGCGGCGCCGGCGGAGTTTGACGCCCTGGCGGAAATGGGCGGGCGTGTCAAAAAAGCGAAGCAACAGCCGGCAACGCCCACCAAACCGGCCTCGCGCCAACGCGGCGAGCCGGGACGTCGACGGCACAAGCTGACCATTTCGTCAGCGCTCGGCGACGGCGATGGCGAACGCCAGCGTTCGCTGGCCTCGGTGCGGCGCGCGCGGGAACGCGAACGTCAGCGGCGCCAGCAGGGTGGTCAAGAACGGGAAAAGGTCATCCGTGAGGTGGTCGTCCCGGAAGCGATCACGGTTCAAGATCTCGCCAACCGCATGACCGAACGTGTCGCGGACGTGGTCAAGTTTCTGATGAAGCAAGGCCAAATGGCGCGCGCGAACGACGTGCTGGATGCCGATACCGCTGAGCTGATCGTGGAAGAGTTCGGCCACACGGTGAAGCGCGTGTCGGAGTCCGACGTTGAGGAAGGCTTCATCGCGGAGGAGGATCCCGATGAAGCCACGGTCGGCCGTCCGCCCGTCGTGACGATCATGGGCCATGTCGACCACGGCAAGACGTCGCTGCTGGATGCGTTGCGCTCCACCGACGTCGTCTCCGGCGAGGCTGGCGGCATCACGCAACACATCGGCGCGTATCAGGTGCGGCTGAAGTCCGGCGACCGGATCAGCTTCTTGGACACGCCGGGCCACGCGGCCTTTTCCGCCATGCGCGCCCGCGGCGCGTCGGTGACGGACATCGTCATTCTCGTGGTGGCGGCGGATGACGGCGTGATGCCTCAAACGGTGGAGGCGATCAGCCACGCCAAAGCGGCGGGCGTGCCGATGATCGTGGCGGTCAACAAAATCGATAAACCCGGCGCCAATCCGAACAAGGTGCTCCAAGAGCTGCTCCAACACGAAATCGTGGTGGAGAGCATGGGCGGCGACGTTCAAGCGGTGGAAGTGTCCGCCCTTGAGAAAACAGGCCTTGATGAGCTGACGGAGGCGATCAGCCTCCAGGCTGAAGTGCTGGAGCTCAAGGCCAATCCGGGTCGCGACGCCGACGGCGTGGTCGTTGAGTCCCAGCTCGACAAAGGCCGGGGCCCGGTCGCCACCGTGCTCGTGAAGCGCGGCACGCTGAACCGCGGCGACATCGTCGTGGCCGGCGTCGGTTGGGGCAAGGTCCGCGCGCTGCTCAACGAGCGCGGCCAAAAGCTGGACGAAGCCGGCCCTTCGACTCCGGTGGAGCTCTTGGGCTTGTCCGAGCCGCCGGATCCGGGCGAAGCGTTCGCGGTTGTCGACAGCGAAGCGCGCGCCCGGGAGCTGACGGAGTATCGCCAGCGCAAACAGCGCGACAAGGGCTCGATGGCGCCGACGGCGACGGCTTCGCTCGAACAGATGATGGCGAAGCTCAAGGACAAGGAAGTTCAAGAACTGGCGGTCGTTGTGAAGGCGGACGTGCAAGGCTCGGCCGAAGCGATCACGCAATCGCTGGAGAAGGTCGGCAATGATGAAGTGCGCGCCCGGGTGATCCACCAGGCCGTTGGCGGCATCAACGAGTCGGATGTGCTTCTGGCGCAATCGACGGGCTCGCCGATTATCGCGTTCAACGTGCGCGCCAACAAGCAAGCGCGCGACCTGGCCGAAAAAGAGGGCGTGGAGATCCGCTATTACTCGATCATCTATGATTTGATCGATGATATGCGCACGTCCCTTGAGGGTATGCTGGCTCCGGAGAAACGCGAGACCTTCTTGGGCTACGCGTCGATCCTGCAGGTCTTCCACATTTCGAAGGTGGGCAAGGTCGCGGGCTGCCGCGTCACGGAAGGCGTGGTCAAGCGCGGTTGCGGCGTGCGTCTGCTGCGCGACAACGTCGTGATCCACGAAGGCAAGCTGTCGACGCTGAAGCGCTTCAAAGACGAAGTGCCGGAAGTCACGGCCGGCACAGAATGCGGCATGGCTTTTGAGAAGTATCAGGACCTCCAAGAAGGCGACCAGATCGAATGCTTCGACGTTCACGAGGTCGAACGGAAGTTGGCTTAAGGCGGGCCCGGGCCATGCGCCAAGGGGATAGGCGACGTCTGACGAGATTGGGGCTGGTTCTCTTCGCCGTGGTCCAGGGCGTCGCCGCCTTCGCGGAAAACACGTATTTCAGCCTGTTTGATATGTCCTCCGGTGAGGAGCGGTGTGCGGTCGTCGCAAAACCCCTTGAGGAGGTTCTCGCGGATCTACGGTGGGAACGACGTCTGTTGCTGATCTTTCCAGGGGAATACGTCAATCCGTACACGATCAGCAATCCGGGAACCGAGGAGCGCCAGTTGGCGATGCTCGCGCTCATGCCTGAGGGGAGCTGGCTTGGCGGTGGGGATCCGACAATCAGCTCAATGCTCGAGGCGCAGTCCGCTGATGGGGCGCAGCGGTGTGGCGACCGCGCCGCTAGGCGCCGCTATCACAGCCGCTACGGGGTGCAGCCGGGCGCCGACGCGGCCATCCTGATCGGCTTGGACGGAACGGAGAAAGCCCGCTGGGACACGGCGCCCACGCTGAGCGAGATCTTCGCCGTCATCGACGCCATGCCCATGCGCCGCCGGGAGCTGGAGGCCAGAGGCGACTAAGTCGCCCTTGCCCGCCATGACGACGTGGCTCACTCTCCCCGCAATCAGGGCGTTCGGGGGCCACGATGACTCACTCACACACACGCCGGCGCGTCGTTCTCGCGGCTTTGGCGGCCGGCGGCGCCGGGCTGGCGGCGTGCACGACCGCTGAGCAAGAGGCGCTGCTGCGCAGTTTGACCGATATCGCGCAATCTGGCGGCGCCGCCGGGCTGACGGAGGGCGATGCGGCCCAAGGGATCCGCGCGGCGCTGAACCAAGGCGTCAGCGCCGCGGTGGCGCAGGTGAGCGCGGATGGCGGCTATCTGAATGATCCGCGGATCCACATTCCCCTCCCGGGGGTTTTAGGCCGGGCGCAATCGACGCTCAGCCCGATCGGGTTCTCCGGCATGTTCGACGAACTCGAAGTGCAGCTGAACCGCGCCGCGGAGGCGGCCGCGCCGGAAGCGCGGTCGATTTTCGTGGACGCGATCACCGCGCTGACCATCCAAGACGCTCTTGAGATCGTCCGCGGACCCGACACGGCCGCGACGGAGTATCTGCAGGGCCGCACCACGCCGGCGCTGACGCGGTTGTTCACCCCACCCATGGAGCAAGCTTTCGCCGCCACGGGCGTGACGCGGACGCTGAACGCCATCGACGCGCGCCTGGCTGCGGTGCCGCTGGCGCCGCGGCTCAGCGACACGACCCAGAACGCCGTCGTGGCGCACGCCGTCGGCGAGGGGCTGGACGGCTTGTTCTACTATGTTGGCCAGGAGGAAGCCGCCATCCGCGCCAACCCGGCTAAGCGCACAAGCGACATCCTGCGTCGCGTGTTCGGCTGACGCCCACGCGCGGCGACCGCGACATCGGCGGCGCGCCGACGTCCGCCGCCCAATGGATTACGCTTCCGCCCCCGCGCCACGGAACTGGGGCGCTATCTTCAGATCACTGGCGAGCTTGAGTTTCTCCAGAATCAACAAGGCGGTGCCGTTGTAGTCCACCAATCGATTGATCAGCCCTTTGCGCGGCAAGTGCAGAGCGCTGTCGGGCTGGTCGTGGTGGTGATCGTGGATGGCTTCGCCGCCGGTGAGGATCGCCAACGTCCAATCGAGCCAGGCCGGTGTCTTCAGGTGGCCAAACACGTTCACGCCCAAGGTGGTGGCGTGGAACTGCACGCCGCGGGCCGTGACGGCGGTGGCGTGCAACAAAAACGCGAAGACCAGGGAGCCGCCGGCGGCCCACACCACCGCGTACATCACCAGCGGCGCGATCAAATGCACCAGCGCCGACATCAGCGTGTAATGGCGATCGACCACGCGGATGGCTGGGTTTTCCCGAAGCCACAACGCGAGCGGGCGGGTCAGGTCGTTCTGGTCGCGCCAGAGCAGCCAGCCAATCCACGCCCAGAACATCCCCTCGGCGGGGTTGTGGGGGTCGCCCGGTTTGTCGGACAGGCGGTGGTGCTGCGAGTGGTAATTCACCCAGTCCTTGAACGTCCCCTGCATGGCGATGACGCAATTGAGCGCCGTCATGATCTGGGCCGGCAAACGCAATTGGCCGGCTTTGTGTTGCCACACGCGATGGAGCAGGCCGATGCCCACATTGCAGACCACCAAGCTGACGACGAACACGCCCAGCGCGGTCAGGCCGTGACGCCAGTCCAGCGCCTCGCCGGGAACAAAAACAGACAAGGTGACGGCCGCAATCACGCCGAGCACGCCAAGCGCCGGGTAGATGATCGCGGAGAACACGCTCGGCCAGTCCAGATTGGCCCAGCTCTTGGGAATGGCCTGCGAGCGCGGCGTGGGCCTGCGCGCGATCGTGTCGGGGGACGCGGGGTGCGACATGACAGTCCTTTGTGTTGCCCTTCGGCGTGGGGTGGCGCGGCGCCGTGCATCCCACCTGGCCGGGGTTTCAGTTCCACAAATGTGGTCGACGGGCGCTTGAGCCAAACGCGACGTCGATCCTCCCTGGTGTTGATTGGAGGATGTGCGGGATCTGATCAGCGTTCAACCGTCTTGCGCGATGGCGCGGGGGGCTGCGCGCGCCCGCGTGGCGCGTGGTCGACGTGGAGCCGTAAGTCCGGTATCCAAGCCGAATCTGAACCCATTCACTTTTCGGTGCGCGGCCCCGTGATCCTGCGACGTGTTCTTCGTCTGGGCCCCGCCCGCGCCGGCCAATCCGGAGCGACCGCCGCAATGAGCGACACGATCGACACCGCCGCCGACACGATGCCCGCGGGCGAGCTGATGCGCGGCAAGCGCGTCCTCGTCATGGGCGTGGCCAACAAGAACTCGATCGCCTGGGGCATTGCGCGCCAGCTGGCCGCCCAGGGCGCGGAGCTCGCCTTCACCTATCAGGGCGAGGCGCTGGAGAAGCGCGTCGCGCCTTTGGCGGAGGAGGTGAACGCGCTGATGTTCGCCGCCGACGTGACGGACGACATCAGCATGGACACGGCGTTCCGCGCGATCCGCGAGCGCTGGGGTCGGCTGGACGGCCTCGTCCACGCCATTGCGTTTTCCGACAAGGAGGAGCTGAAGGGCTCCTTCGTGGACAACACCACGCGGGCGAATTTCCTGCGCACCATGGATGTGTCCGCGTTTTCGTTCGTGGACGCCGCGCGGCGTGCGGCTGCCCTCATGCCCCCGCGCGAGGAAGGCGGCGGGGCGATGGTCACCATGACCTATCTGGGGTCTGAACGCGTGCTGCCGAGCTACAACGTCATGGGTGTGGCGAAGGCGGCGCTCGAGGCGTCGACCCGTTATATCGCGCGGGATTTGGGGCCGAAGGGCATCCGCGTGAACGCGATCTCCGCCGGGCCCATGCGCACGCTGGCCATGGCGGGGATCTCCGGCGGCAAGCAGCTCATGAGCACGGGCCGCGAATGGTCGATGCTGAAGGAAGACACGCGCATGGAGGGCGTCGCGGGCGCGGCGCTTTATCTCCTCTCGCCGCTGGGCGCGAGCTGCACCGGCGAAGTGCTCCATGTCGACGCGGGTTTCCACGCCGTGGCCGTGCCTGAGGGGGCGTGACGACGACGGCGTCGCGCCATCGGCGCAGACGATTGACGGGTCAGCCCGGCTTCGCCACCATGAGCCACGTCGCGCCGATCAGCGGCGCTGTGCTGATCAGCCCCCAGGTCAGCCAACGCCGCGACAGCGCGCGATACTCGTCGCCCACATCGTTGGCGGAGAAGGCTTTCGCTAAGCGCGCCTGCTTGATCTGAATCGGCACGAGCACGAGAAGCCAAATCATCCCCGCGAGAACGAACAGGGCTTGGCTCCACAGAAGCCACCCCTCGCGCAGCGAATAGCCGGCGGACACAGCCATGAAGTAGCCCCCGCCCATGATCAGGATCACGCCCCAGAAGGTCATGGACCAATCCGTGTACGTGACCAGCTTCTGCGCGAAGCTCAACACGTCGGCCCGCCCGTCGCGGTCGGCGAAGAACTTCCAGATGGCGGTGACGGTGATGTTCCCCATCAACATCGCGACGCCGGTGATGTGGAGGAACTTGGCGATGTCGTAGAGCATCACGCCCTCATTGCGCTGCCGGTCACGCCATGCCTGGCGACGGGCGTTGGTGATGTGGTGGCCCGACCGTCCCGTGATTTCAACACGCCATAGCGCACAAGCCCGGCGCGCGGGGCGTTTTTGGGGGTAAGAGGACGGCGATTGCGGCGGTCATCGCCCACGAACACTACATGCGGTTTACCGTGTGCGATCTTGGCGCTGTGACCACAAAAACGCAGGGCTATGGCTTCTGGTCAAACCGAATGACCGCGAGATCGCTCAGCAACCAGGCTGACGACCCGAAGCCGATGCTCGAGCGGAATGAGACGCCCGTGCTGATTGTGCGCGGCGTGTGCGACTACAAATCCGCGGACGTCGCCGCGCAGTATGATGCGGTCTTTCCACGGTCAACCTTGGTGGTGTTGGAAGACGCCGGCCACATGCCCTATTGGGAAAAGCCTGATGCGTTTCTTGAAGTCGTGCGTGAGTTCCTAAGCTCGGAATGACGCCCGCGCTCAGGGCGATTGATGCTCATGCGAGTGGCGTACTGAGACGCTGATTGTACGGCGCGACGCGTCCCCACGGCTCCATCGCATGGAGCCGCAGGGACCGTCGGGTCTTAGTCCGCGCCGGCCTCTTCCTTGATTTCTTGGCCGGTTTCTTGGTCGACGACCTTCATGGAGAGGCGTGTCTTGCCGCGCTCGTCAAAGCCCATGAGCTTGACCTTCACGGTGTCGCCTTCCTTTAGCATATCCGACGGGTGTTTGACCCGGCCCGCCGCCATTTGAGAGACGTGGACCAAGCCGTCGCGCTTGCCGAAGTAGTTCACGAACACGCCGAAATCGACGACCTTTACGACCGTGCCGTCGTAGATCTCGCCCACTTCGGGCTCGGCCACGATCTCATTGACCAGCTTGAACGCCTTTTCGATCGACGCGCCGTCCGCGCTGGCGATCTTGATCAGGCCGTCGTCGCCGATGTCGATCTTGGCGCCGGAGGTCTCCACGATCTCGCGGATCACCTTGCCGCCGGAGCCGATGACGTCGCGGATCTTGTCGACCGGGATTTGCAGCGTCTCGATCCGCGGGGCGTGGGCGGAGAACTCGGTGCGCGCGGCGCCGAGGGCTTTGTCCATCTCTTGGAGGATGTGGAGACGGCCGGCCTTCGCCTGCTCCAGCGCCGTCTTCATGATCTCCTCGGTGATGCCGGCGATCTTGATGTCCATCTGAAGGCTGGTGACGCCTTCCGTGGTGCCGGCGACCTTAAAGTCCATGTCGCCCAAATGGTCCTCATCGCCGAGGATGTCGGAGAGAACGGCGAACTCGCTCTTCTCCTTGATCAAGCCCATGGCGATGCCGGAGACCGGCCGGGCGATCGGCACGCCGGCGTCCATCAGCGAGAGCGCGCCGCCGCACACCGTGGCCATGGAGGAGGAGCCGTTGGACTCCAGGATCTCTGAGACCAGACGGATGGTGTAGGGGAAGCTCTCGCTGGTCGGCATGACCGCGCGCAGCGCCCGCCAGGCGAGCTTGCCGTGGCCGATTTCGCGGCGGCCGGCCCCGCCGAGGCGGCCAGTTTCGCCCACGGAGAACGGCGGGAAGTTGTAGTGGAGCATGAACTGCTCCTTCTTCGTCCCGTCGAGGCCGTCGACATACTGCTCGTCGTCGCCGGTGCCGAGCGTCGTCACGCACAACGCTTGCGTTTCGCCGCGGGTGAAGAGCGCGGAGCCGTGGGTGCGCGGCAGAACGCCGGCGACACACTCGATCGGGCGGACCTGATCAAGCGTACGGCCGTCAATGCGCTCGCCGGTTTTGAGGATGGCGCCGCGGACCGTCTCCGCTTCGAGGGATTTGAAGACGTCCTTGAAGACGCCTGGGGCGATCCCGTCGGGGTTCTCCGCACTTTGCAGCAGAGTGGCGGCTTTCTCTTTGGCCGCCGCGACGGCGTCCTGGCGCGCCATTTTGTCGGCGATGGCGTAGGCCTTCTTGAGCGCGGGGCCGCAGGCCTTTTTGACCGCCTTCTTCTCTTCGGCGAACGTCTCAGGCTGGAAGTCCCAGGGCTCTTTGCCGGCTTCTTCCGCCAGGCGGATGATCGCGTCGATCACCGGTTGGAAGCCCGCGTGGCCCGCCATGACCGCGCCGAGCATTTGCTCTTCGGTGAGTTCTTTGGCTTCGGACTCCACCATCATCACGGCGTCGGCGGTGCCGGCGACCATGAGGTCCAACGTGCTGTTCTCCATCTGTTGGACGGTGGGGTTGACCACAAACTGCCCATCGATGAAGGCGACGCGCGCGCCGCCGATCGGGCCCAGGAAGGGCACGCCGGACAGGGTCAGCGCCGCGGAGGCCGCGACCATGGCGACCACGTCTGGGTCGTTCTCCTGATCATAGGAGAGCACGTTGATGATGACTTGGGTGTCGTTCTTGAAGCCCTTGGGGAAGAGCGGGCGGATCGGCCGGTCGATCAAACGCGAAATCAGCGTTTCTTTCTCGGTCGGGCGGCCTTCGCGTTTAAAATAGCCGCCGGGGATGCGGCCGGCGGCGTAGTATTTTTCTTGGTAATTCACGGTGAGGGGGAAGAAATCCACGCCCTCTTTCGGTTCCTTCTGGGCCACCACTGTGGCCAGGACGGTCGTTTCGCCATAGGCGGCCAAGACCGAGCCGTCCGCTTGTCGGGCCATGTGCCCGGTTTCTAGGCTGAGCGTGCGGCCGGCCCATTCGACCGTCTGCGTCTTAACATCAAACATTCAATCGTTCCCGTTTCGGTCATCGGACGCCACGCCCGCTCCTCGGGTCTCGATGCGGCGTCCCGGTTCGGCCGCGCCCCCTGGCGCGACCGTCGCACCGCCGCCGAGATCGGCCCGGCGGCGGAGGCGGGGGCCGAGCCCCCATGCAGCGCCGATCCCACAGGATCGTGCGTTGGCGAACGCGCCCCGCATTGGGGGGCGCACACGCCCGTTTGGCGGCTTGCTCCTGTCATGACGCAAGGTCGGGCGCGGCGCATGGCGCGGCGCGCGTTAGCGGCGCAAGCCGAGTTTCGCGATCAACACGCGGTAGCGCGCTTCATCACGACGTTTCAGGTAGTCCAAGAGTCGGCGACGCTGGGACACCATTTTCAACAAGCCACGGCGCGAGTGGTTGTCCTTCTTATGAGACTTAAAGTGCTCAGTAAGGTTAACAATTCGCTCCGTCAAAACCGCCACTTGCACTTCAGGCGACCCCGTGTCGCCGTCGCCGCGGGCGTATTGCTTGACCAGTTCCGTTTTCCGCTCAGCGGTAATCGACATCGTGCGCTCCATCACATTTGGAAAACGCGCGTGGGCTGAAAGCGGCCCGCGCGCACATCGCCAAGAGCGACGGCGACAGTGTCCTGCATGGCCAGGGCGAGACGCGAGGCGTCTTCGCCATTGACCGTCCGCGGGCGCCGACGGGCCCGAAGATCCTCGGCTAAGTGCGGGAGCAGGACGATCGCGCGTCCCTGCTTGAGGCGGGAGGCTTCCTCCCCGGTGACGGCCACCGCCGGGATGTCGTCCAGCGCGGTCTCAATCGGGCGCAAGGCCTCCGCCATCGCGCCCCTATGCACCATTTCCTCCAGAGTTTCCAGTTCTATTGCGTCCGCGGCGTCGAACGCACCGACCTGGATGCGCCGCAGAGCCGCCACGTGGCCCTCCGCGCCCAGCGCTTGCGCCAGGTCGTAAGCGAGGCTGCGCACATACGCGCCTTTGCCGCAGGCCATGTCGAGAACAGCCAAGTCCGGCTGCGGCGTCGCCAGCAAGTCGAGCGCGTCAATCCGTACGATCCGCGCCTCAAGTTCGACCGTTTCACCGGCGCGAGCGAGGTCGTAGGCGCGCTCCCCGTCCACTTTGATCGCGGAGTAGGCTGGCGGGGTTTGCCTGATCTCGCCGAGAAACTGCGGCAGGGCCGCGACGATGGCGTCCTCCGTCGGGCGGACATCGCTTTCCGCGGTCGCGACGCCTTCAGCGTCCAGGGTGTCGGTGGAGACGCCCCAGCGGATGGTGAAGCGATAGCGTTTCGCCCCCTCCATCGCGAAGGGGACCGTTTTCGTGGCTTCCCCGAGCGCGATCGGCAACACGCCCGTGGCCAACGGGTCAAGGGTGCCGGCGTGGCCGGCTTTCTTGGGGCGCAGCAGCCGCTTCACGCGGCCCAAGGCTTGGTTCGACGTCATGTCCGCCGGCTTGTCGAGGACAAGCCAGCCGTGAATGTCTTCGCCTTTGCGTCGCCGGGCCATGTCTGCGGAGGTGTCATGGCTCGCTGCAGGAGGCAAGCCCGCGCCCGTCGCCATGATTGGCGAGCGCACATATCCCGCGACTTTGCCCGTGGAGCGCGTATCCTCGCGATCGCCTCGTCACGCCGCCGCCTTGGACCGAACCCATGACCGCGTTTTCCAACCCCACGCTTCTCGCCGCCGCGGCGCTCGCCATGCTGGCGGGGTCGATCGTGATCAGCCAGCCGGCGTTCAACGCGCAGCTGGCGCAGAATCTGGGCTCCACGCTCGGGGCGGTGTTTGTGAACTTCGTGGTCGGCGCGACGTGCTCCGGCCTCTTGCTCCTGGCGACGCGGACGCCGTGGCCCAGTTTGGGGGCCATCGCGGCGACGCCTAAGCATCTGTGGGTCGTGGGCGGATTGCTCGGCACGCTGTTCGTCGTGTCGGCGACGTGGGCCGCCCCTCGTGTCGGCGTGGCGCTGTACATGGGGATACTGGTCTCCGCCCAACTGACGTCGGCCATGGTGTTGGACCACTTTGGCGTCGCCGGGTTGTCGGAGCGGCCGATCACGTTGGCGCGGCTTGCGGGCGTGGGGTTGCTGATCGCGGGCGCGTTGCTCGTGACCCGCGGGTGATCCCGGCGCGTCAATCGCGCTCCAGCGTCACCTCCACCGTCTGGCCGCCGAAGCCGTGCACGCTGTCGCGCGCGCGCACCGTCACAGTCTCGATGTCGGACGGGATGGCGACCACCGCTGAGCGCGTGAACGGCTGCTCGTTGACGTGGGGGTGGGCGAGGACGCGCTCGCCGAGCACCTCGCCGTCGGGCGCCGTGACATCCCAGAGGTCGGCATAGTGGTCCCAGCCCTCATCGGCGTGGCGCACCGTGACGTCGAAGCGCCAACGATCCCCGCCGAGGGGTCGAGCGTCGACGGCCACGACGTCGGCTTCGCCGGCCGTGGCGGGCGCCGTCAGCGCCATTGGGAGCAGCGCCGTCATCAGAGCCAGGGCCGTCGTCTTGTATGGCGTGGTCATCGGCGTTTCCTTTCATGTTCGCTCGCGGCCGCGCGCCGCGCCTGTCGCGTTTGGTTGGTCGTCATGTGCGATCGGGGCGTTGGCCTGTCGCCGTCCCCTCGCGCTTTTTTGAAGAGCGAGGTGCGTTGGGGGATGACGACGACCGCGGGCGAGCCTATCTCCACGCCCCATGGCTCGGCGCTCACCCTCCGCATCGCGCGCCCCGCGCGGCCCCTCCCAGCGTCAGTTGCGCGCCGGCGAGCTGATCCGTCACGCGCTGACAGGCATTCTCGCCCGCGAAGACTTGCGTGACCCGGATTTGGCGGGCGTGTCCGTCACGGTGTCGGAGGTGCGGGCCTCGCCGGATTTGCGGCAAGCGACGGTGTTTTGCGCGCCGCTTGGCGGCGGCGAGGTTGCGAAGACGGTGTCGGCGCTGAACCGGTGCGCGGCCTTCCTGCGCGGCCAGCTCGGCCGTGAGATTGCGCTCAAATTCACGCCCGCGCTGCGCTTTGCGGCTGATGAGTCCTTCGATGAGGCGACCCGGATCGATCGTTTGCTTAAGCAACCGGACGTGGCTCGTGACCTGACGCACGACCCCGATGCCGAGTGATCGCCACCTGTGCTAGACTTTCGGTATGCGCGCTGACCATCACATCGTGACCCACGCCGCCGCGGGCGGCTCGCCGCCGCGACGCCGTTGGAGCGCCGAAGAGGTTGCGCGCATGGCGCACGCCGGCATCCTTTTGGATGAGGAGCGTGTCGAGCTTATCGAGGGCGAGCTCTATCAAATGGCGCCGAAGGGCAACCGGCACGAGATGATGCAGCGTCGCCTGGCGCGCTTTCTGTTGCGCCATGCGCCGGAAGCGATCGCGGTGTCCGTGGAGCCGAGCCTGTATTTGACGGCTGACTCCGCGCCGGAGCCGGATCTCGCGCTGTTCCCGGACCGGTTGCGCATCAAAGAGGTGCGTGGCCGCGACGTGTTGCTGGCGGTGGAAGTCGCCGACGCCACGTTGAGCTTCGACTTGCGCGTGAAGGCCATGCTGTACGCGCGCGCGGGGATCCGCGAGGCGTGGGTGATCGACGTCCGCGGCGACGCCACCACGGTGCTCACGCGACCCGGGCCGGATGGGTATGGCGATGTGCGGCGCGTGCGGTTTGACGAGCCGCTGAGGGCGCCGTTCGAACCGCCTGTCGACGTTCGCCTGTCCGAGCTGCTGACGCCGCCGAGGGACCCTGGCGGGCGCTGAGCCGCGCCCGTCGCTCAGCCGTCGTAGCGCGCAATCACCAGCGAGCCGTTTGTCCCGCCAAAGCCGAAGGAGTTCGACATCACGGCGTCGAGGGTCACGCCGTCACGCCGCGCCGTGACGATGTTATCGCTCGCAAAGTCGGGGTCGATGGCGTCGATGTTGATCGACGGGGCGATGAACCCGTCGCGCATCATCAAAAGGCAGTAGATCGCCTCTTGGGCTCCGGCGCCGCCCAAGCTGTGCCCCGTCATGGATTTGGTCGCGGAGATGGGCGGCATGCCGGAGCCGTCTCCAAACACGGCGCGGATCGCCTCCATTTCGCGAATGTCGCCAACGGGCGTCGAGGTGGCGTGGGGGTTGATGTAGTCGATGCGCCGGCCGCCGGCGGCGGCGATCGCGTCGCGCATCGCCCGCTCCGCCCCTTCGCCTGACGGCTGGACCATGTCGTAGCCGTCGGAGCTCAACCCGTAGCCGACGATTTCGCCGTAGATCGTGGCGCCGCGCGCCTTGGCCCGTTCGGCCTCCTCCAGCGTCAACACGCCTGCGCCCCCGGCGATCACGAAGCCGTCGCGGTCCTTGTCGAACGCGCGGCTGGCGCGGGCTGGCTCGTCGTTGAAGTGGGAGGACATGGCGCCCATCGCGTCGAACAGAACCGACAGCGTCCAATCCAGCTCCTCACCGCCGCCCGCGAAGATGATGTCCTGCCGGCCGGTGCGGATCATTTCCGCCGCCTCGCCAATGCAATGCAGCGACGTCGTGCAGGCGCTCGACAGCGAGAAATTCACGCCGAGAATTTTGAAGTGCGTCGCGAGGGTGGCTGACGCGGTGGACGACATCGCCTTTGGCACGGCGAAGGGGCCGACCCGCTTGGGGCCCTTCGCCCGCGCGGTGTCGGCGGCGGCCACGATCGCGTGGGTCGAGGGTCCGCCGGTGCCAATCACGAGGCCGGTGCGCGGGTGCGACACCTCCTCCGGCGTTAAGCCCGCATCGCGGATGGCTTGGTCCATCGCCACCCAGCACCAGGCCGCGCCATCGCCCATAAACCGCAGGGTGCGCTTGTCCACCGCAGTCTTCGGGTCGAGCGCCGGCGCGCCGGACACTTGGCTGCGAAAGCCCAGATCAGCGTGCTCTGGGTTGCCCGTTATGCCCGAGCGACCCGCCTTTAAGGCCGCCGCCACGGCGTCGCCCGCATCGCCAATGCAGGACACGACGCCCATTCCCGTGATCACCACACGCCGCATGCCCGCTTCTCCGGATCACTCGCTCAGATCCGCCGCGGGGAAGAGGCCCACTTTGAGATCACTGGCTTTGTAAATGGGTTCGCCGTCGACGGACATAACCCCATCGGCGTAGCCGAGGACCGGAGGCCGCAAACGGGTGCGGCGAATGTCGATCACATAGCGGACCAGCTTCGCCTCGGGCTGCACTTGGCCGGCGAACTTGACTTCCTTCACGCCGAGCGCTCGTCCGCGCCCCGGCGCCCCGGACCACCCCAAGAAAAAGCCCGTCAGTTGCCACATGGCGTCCAGGCCAAGACATCCCGGCATCACGGGGTCGCCATCGAAATGACAGGCGAAAAACCAGTGGTCTTTGCGAACATCCAGTTCCGCTTCGACCACGCCTTTGCCGTGGGCGCCGCCATCGGCGGAGATGCGCGTGATGCGATCGGCCATTAGCATGGGCGGGAGCGGTAACTGGGCGTTGCCCGGCCCGAACATATCGCCTTTGCCGCACGCGATCAGATCGTCATAGTTAAAGGCGCTTTGGGGGTGTGTCATGGCCGCCATTGCAAATCCGAAGACTTGCGCTCACATCTTGGAACAACAGTTTGCGCCGCTGCGAGGTCGCCGTGCGCCGCGGAAGCGGGTAGCATGTGTGACGCGGCCGGCTCAAGCGTGGACCGCGAGAAAGCTCTTTGTGCGGCGGCGCCGCGTGCTCGCCCGGCTCTCTCTGGGCGGCGCTCATCGGCGTCGGCTTACGAGGTGACTGGGGCGGCGCGCCTGCGCAGCGCGCGGCGTTGGAATGCGAGTGAGGGCGCCTGGTATGGCTGATCAGACATCTGCCTTTGAGGACGTGCGCGGCCCGGCGTGGTTGCGTGAGCGGTTGGAGACGGCCGGCTTGCGCCCAACGCGCCAGCGCGTGGCTTTGGCGCATCTGCTTTTTCGCTCGGGCTGCCGTCACGTCACGGCCGAAGCGCTGCATGGTGAGGCGGAAGCCTCGGGCGCTCAGGTGTCGTTGGCCACGGTGTACAACACGTTGCGCGCGTTCACCGATGCGGGCCTTGTGCGCCAAGTCGCCGTGGACGGCGCGCGGGTGTTCTTCGACACCAACACCGACGCGCACCACCATTTCTTGGACGAAGCCACGGGCGAGCTGACGGATATTCCGGCGGATGACGTCGCCATCACCCATTTGCCGCAGCCGCCGGCGGGCCGCGCTGTGGCCCGGGTGGACGTGATCGTTCGTCTGGCCGATCCGTCAAAACCCTAATTCTCGGCGTTGATCGGGCCGATTACTCGGGGTCCCGCGCGGCCACGGCGAGGTCGTCGGCCTCTTCTTTGACGCCCCACAGTTGCGCGGCGGGCGCCCACCCGGCCGCGCGCTCGCCGTCGATGCGGCACCACGGACCGCGGCAGGCGTCGAGCGCAAAGACAGTTCCACGTTCCGCCAGCGCAACGATCGGCGACAGCGGCTCTGGCTGGGCGTAGAGCGGGGTCAAATCCCCCTCCCGCGCGCCGCCGAGCGCGAACACCGTGCGTCGGCGCGTCAGCGTGCGGCGGTGCATCCAGACTTCGTCGCCGAGCGGGTCGCGGATTTTGCGCCAGGTGTCTGTCTCCGCGATGACCTGGACGGGCAGTCCTTGTCGGACGTAGAGCCAAATCACGGGATACTGAAAGCCCGGGCCGCGGCGGCCGTTCACCTCGTCATACCGCAAGCTCATGAAACGCGGCACCGGCTTGCCCGACGGCGTGGGCGGCGGCGCGTCGCGCAAGGCGAAGGCTTTGCTGGTCTGGTCGTCGCCGGTCTCCGGGGGAGCGCGGTCGTCGGCGCGTGTTGGCCCGGCGATCATGGCGAGGGCGAGCGCGACGGCGGCGAACGCGCCGCAAATCGGCGCTCGGCGAGAGCGGACGCGAAAATGTGTCGGCCCCGAAATAATCATCGTCTCGACCTCGCCCAGTCGCCATGGCTATCGTGGCCATCAGAACCGTCATGATTCGGTGCGAATTGACGGACGATTCGGCTCGCAAAGGAACGACGCCAATGGCCCAAGACGGCTCGAACGCCCCGCTTCTGAACGGCCGACTCCCCAAATGGGGCGGACTGGCGCCCGCACCGTCTGACGGGACCGCCGGCGCCGGCGGGTCGGGCGGCGTGCGCATCGAGGATATCCGCGATGCGTGGAAGGTCCGCGAGCAGGCGTTTCTGCGGGCGGTTAACGACGCGCCGCCGATCAATGACGGGGACTATGACGCCGCGGAACGGCGGATTGCGGCGGAGTTTACCGAGGCCGTCAATCGGGTCCGCGACACGGTGCGCGCGCGCATCACCGCGGCCGTCGCGGATGCCGCGAAGCTTGGCTCGAAGCTGGACGCCGCGCGCGGCGAGGAGGCGGGCGCCCGCGGGCGGTTCAAGCTTGCGGCGGTGCGCGCGGAGCACCGCGACGACCTCGTGGCGGCGGAGCGGACAGTGCTGTCGGCCGAGCGCGATTTGCGCGTGTTTCGCGCCCAGCACAATCTCGCCCGCGAGCCGCACGTTCCCGGCGACCTGGTGGTGTCAGCCGCCTGGCTGGGGGCGATTTTGCTGCTGGAGACGCTGTTCAACGCGCCGTTCTTCTTCGTGGAGGGACAAAGCCTGTTGGGCGCAGCCTTCGAAGGCCTGCTGATCGGCGGGGCGAATGTCGGTCTTGGCCTGTTGGCCGGCATGGTGGGTTTGCGTTTGGCCAGTCATCGCCAGCTGTTGCCGTGGAAGCTTGGCGGCCTCGCGGTGACCGCCGCGGCGGTCGTGGGCGCCGTTTCGCTGAACGGGTTGATGGCGGCGCGGCGTTTGTCGGCCGGGGCGGAGGATTTGGCGGGCCTCAGTCCCGAAGTCCTGACCGTGGCGTTCACGACGTTCGCGGCAATCGGGTTTCTGTTCGCGGCCTACAAGGGTTGGCAGGGCTTTTTCGAGACCTATCCCGGCTATGGCCACATCGCGAAGCGCCTGATCCGCGCGCGCCGAACGCTTGAGGATCTCCGCCACGACTTCAATCACGGCGCCATGCGCGCGGTGGAAGAGGTGATGGAGGACCTGGAAGACGAATTGGACGCCGACCGCGACACCGTCACGGCGATCCGCACCATCGCCTCCCAAGCGGAGGAGGCCGAGCAGCAAGCCAACGACGCGGTGGAGGAGCTGCGGGGCCGGGCCCGCTGGCTGATCCGCGTGTATCGCGAGACGAATGCGGAGGTGCGGGGCGAAGCGCGCGCCGGCCTGCTCGACCCGGACCAGGCGCTGGGCGCGGAGCTGCCGACGGCCGACCGCGCGCGCCAGGCGCTCAAACGCGTCGAGGAGCGTTTGGCCGACAACGAAAAGGCTTATGCGCGCGGCCTCAAAGATCTCCATGACGTGATGGAGAATCTGGAGACGGACTTGGCGGCGTTCGCGGCCTTGGCGCGCACGACCGCGCAAGTGCAGCGTACGGCGGAAGGCGGGGCGGATGCGCCGAAAGAGTTGACGGGCCGGGGCTCCGGGCGGACAAGCACGGGCGTCGCGGGAGCCTTGCGACCCGGGGGGGGCGCGGCGTTGTCCGACAGCGCGGGCGGCCGCGGCGGCTCGACCGACGGTCCGGAACGGCTGGCGGCGAGCGCCGAGGCGAATGTCGGACGCCTCGAAAACAAAGTGAGGGGATCCCGCCGTGCGACGCGCACGAACACGACGTGAACGACGGGCCCGCGAACACAAGGAGTATCGGCGGCGGCGCCTGATCGCCGTGTCCGCCATGACCGCGCTGGTGGCGATCGGCGTGGCGTTGCCGGCCGTGCTGATTTGGCGGCATCTCAGCGCCTCGCCCATGGAGTTTGACGCCCAGGGCTGTCCGCTGGGCGTGGCGCCGCGTCATGTGGTCGTGATCATCGACCAAACCGATGAACTGCCGCCGGCGTGGCGGGCGTTCGTGCGCGCGTTGATTCCACACGTCGCGGACGAACCGCGGTTCCCGACCGGCAGCCGTTTGACCGTCTTAGGCTTGGCTGGCGATGCGGCCGCGCCGCTTGACCCCATTCTCTCGGAATGCCGCCCGCCGAGCCCGGAACCGGGGTCGATGCTGTTTGACACGCGCGCGGAGCGCAACGCCCGCCGTGAACGGTTTGACGCGTTTTACGAGGAGCGGATCCAAGCGGCGGTCGGCCGGACGGCCAATGCGGGCCCGCGCGAGGCCACGCCGCTTTTGGAGGCGATGGTCGCTCTTCAGGACTCCCTCGCGGAGACGCCGGCGGTGCGCACGGACATCCTGATCGTGTCCGACATGATGCAGTACGTCCGCGGTCGTTTGAACCACTACGCATCCTATCCCGATTTCGCGACCTATCGCGCAACGCCGCGGGGCGCGCGCTTGGCGGCGTATCTGGGCGCGGACGCGGTCACGACGTACTACGTCGTGCGGCCGGAGCTCGCCGACTATCAGACGGAGAGCCATCGCCAGTTTTGGACGGATTACTTCGCCGCGGCTGGCGAAGCGACGCTGACATGGATCGACGACCCCCTCGAAGCGCTCGCGGCTTTGGATTAAACCGAAGCGCATGCCCACCCGTTTCGGCGCGCGCGGCGTCACGTCTTCCCTCACCTTGCGTTGCGGTGCGATCTTGGCCAACCGCTTGGCGAAGGCCGCGCTGAGCGAGGGACTGACCGACGCCGACAACCGTCCCGATGATCGTATGTTTCGGCTCTATCGCGCGTGGGCGGACAGCGGCGCGAGCGTCCTGGTCACGGGCAGCGTCCAGGTGGATCGTGACCATCTGGATCAGGCCGGCGCGGTCGTCGTCGACGCGCCGATCACGGCGCGGTCGCGCGCGGCGCTGCGGCGCTGGGCGGAGGCGGGCGCGGTCCACGGCGCGCACATGTGGATGCAGATCAGCCACGCGGGCCGGCAAACGCCGCGCCACGTCAACCCTGAGCCCTTGGCCCCGTCGGCGGTGCCCACGCGCGCGCAGTGGCGCCGGTTTGGCGCGCCGCAAGCGATGAGCCGGCTCCACATCCGTGACGCGGTCGCGCGGTTCGCGTTTGCGGCTGAGGCGGCGCGCGACACCGGCTTTACGGGCGTGCAGATCCACGCCGCCCATGGCGCGCTTCTGGCGCAGTTCCTGTCGCCGCATGTCAATCGCCGCGAAGACGCGTATGGAGGCGATCTTCAAGGCCGCGCGCGCGTTCTCCTGGACGTGGTGGAGCAGGTGCGCGCGCGCGTGGGCGCGGACTTTCCGGTTTCGGTGAAAATCAACGCCTCCGACTTCCATCCCGACGGCTTCACCTTCGGCGAGTGTCGCACGGTCGCGGCCTCGCTCGACGCGCGTGGCGTGGACGTGCTCGAGGTGACCGGCGGCGATTGGGAGCGCCCGGCCATGCTGGGCGCGCCCATGGCGCAGAGCCGCGACGCCGCCGCCTATGTCGCGCGCGGGGACGCGGGCTATTTCACGCAGTTCGCCGCGACCTTGAGGGCGGAGCGGGCGATGGCCGTCATGGCGACGGGCGGCTGGCGGTCCCGCGCGGCGATGGACGCGGCGTTGAACGACGGCAACCTCGACCTCATCGGCTTAGGGCGGCCGTTTTGTGTGGAGCCGGGCGTGGCTCACCGCTTGTTGGCGGACGCCAAAGCGGCGGCGCAGGACGTGGACGCGCGTCTGCAGCTGGGACCCGGCCCCCTGGGACCGACGGCGCCGCTGGCGGCGATCCGGTCGGTGAACGCCTATGGCCGCCAGGCGTGGAGCGCGGCGCAAATGCGGCGCATCGGGGATGGCGGAGAGCCGGACTGGAGCTTGTCGTGGCGCCGCGCGATTCTGGAGGCGGCGCTCGCGGAAGCGGACCGGACGCGCCGGCGGCCCGGGTGAGTTGGCTGCGCCTTAGCCGGATGAAGCGCTTGACCTGCCGGCCGGCGCAGCTCTGATGGGGTTATGAGCGATCGTCTACACGCCACCGCCTCGTCGGATGTTGGTTTTGGAGCGCGGCCGAAGGTCGTGGTCACCCGAGCGTTGCCGGAACCGGTGCAAGCCCGCATGGCGGAGCTGTTTGACGTGCGGTTCAATCCGGGCGACACGCCGATGGACGACGCCGCGCTTGTCGCGGCGATGGCGGACGCGGATGTGCTCGCGCCGACGGTCACCGATCGCATCCACGCGGACATCATCGCAGCCGCCGGGCCGCGGCTGAAGCTGATCGCGAACTTTGGCGTTGGCGTGGATCATATCGATGTCGCCGCCGCCGCGGCGCGCGGCGTCACCGTCACGAACACGCCGCGCGTGCTCACCGACGACACGGCCGACATGGCGATGGCGCTCATTCTGGCGGGGCCGCGGCGGATTTTCGAGGGCGCCCAAGTGCTGCAACAGGGCGGGTTTTCCGGCTGGTCGCCGACCTGGATGATGGGACGGCGCGTCAACGGCAAGCGCCTGGCTATCATCGGCATGGGCCGCATCGGCCAAGCGGTGGCGGCGCGGGCGCGCGCCTTCGGCATGGCGATCCACTATCACAATCGCCGGCCGGTCAGTCCGATGATCGAGGAGGCGCTGGGCGCCACCTATTGGAGCGATCTCGACGCCCTGCTGGCGGCGGCCGACATCGTGACCATTCACACGCCGCGCACCCCGGCGACTTACCACCTGTTCTCGCGCGATCGTCTGGCGCGCCTGCAGCCGCAAGCGTTCCTCGTGAACACCTCCCGTGGCGACGTGATCGACGAGGACGCCCTGGCGGACGCCCTGGCCGACGGGCGCTTGGCGGGGGCGGCGCTCGATGTCTTTGAGGCGGAGCCGGCGGTGAACCCGAAGCTTCTGGGGCGACCGAACGTCATCCTGATTCCGCACATGAGTTCCGCGACCCTCGAAAGCCGTGTGGAGATGGGCGAAAAGGTGATCATCAACATCCGCGTGTGGCAGGATGGCGAGCGGCCGCCGGACCGGATCTTGCCCGAAGAAACCTCCGGCGCGCTCACCTGATGTCCGGCGACCCCTGCAGGGACCGTGGCGAAAGCCCGTTTCGTGCGCGCGCCTTTCGCGCTATGTGGCGGTGGCCGATGCGGACGGCTTGACCGCCGCCACACCCCAATCTCTCGCGGAGGGCGGCCGCGCCCATCGCCTCTAGCAACAGGATGACCTGATGATTGATGACGACGCGCTGAAAGCGCGCCTAAACGAACTGCGCCCGAACGGTGATGCCGACGCTCTTCTCGAACTCGCGGTTCCTGAGCTGCGCACGCGCGCTGAATCGGGCGAGTGGGTGGATGTGCGCTTCCCCCGCGCCGGCGCGGCCGGCAATCCCGAGAAGTCGCGGGAGCTTGACCGTGCGTTGGATGGCGGACTGGACGGCGACGGTGCGGGCGACGTGGCGCTGCAAGCCCTTGCGCGAGCGGCGGCGACCGCCCTTGCGGATGACGCGGACGCGCGGCTGAGCCTGGGCGGCGACACGTACGAGATGAAACTCCACGTCCCAACGCGCGGCGGGCGCGCCAAACTGCGTTTCCGCAATCCGGACGCGGCTCCGGCGGAGGAGGCCGCCACGGAAGAGGCGGAGGGCTAAAGCGCGCTGGCGCGCGCCCGCCGTCGTCGGGCCCTTAGTTGGCGGCGGCGGACGCGTCCAGACTCTGGACCGTGAACAGGAAGTTGTTCACGAACGGCTTGTCCGCGTCGAATTGGCTTCCGGGGGCTTGGTACTCGTCGAAGCTGAATTCGGCCAAGGGACGCCAGCGGCCGTCATTGAGGAAGTAGCCCTGATAGCCTAGGGGCGTCAGCAAGCCGCGGATGTCGTCCATCTTGGACTCGCCATTGCGTTTGACGATCTCGACCAAAATCGTCGGCTTGTGCGCGCTGATCAGGCCGAGGGCGCCGCGGATCGCGCTGGGCTCGTGTCCTTCGACATCGATCTTGATGAAGCCGATCGGCGTGTCGAGCGTGTCGTCCAGGGGCTCGGCGCGCACTTCCTCGGACACGACTTTGTTGTTGGAGTCGAAATAGTCCGGGTTCTCGAGCGTGCCCTGGCCAAGGCCGAAATAGCCGCCGCCGCGCGGGATGTGGAGGTCAAGCACGCTCTTCTGGTCGGACGCGGCCAGATTGTAGACTTTCACATTGCGCGGCATCACCCGCGTCAAATACCGATACAGCCTCGGATGCGGCTCGAGGGCGTGAACCCGGCGCGCACGCTTCGCCATGACCATGGCGTAGACGCCGCGATGGGCGCCAATGTCCACCGCGTCTTTACTGGAGTCGATAAAGTCGACGATGTGATTGATTTCGGGCTCGCTTGAGCCGGGATGCACCGCTTTGGCCATCCGCAAGGAATGTGACACCCGCGGCGTAAATCGATCAAAGAATTCAAATACCGTCTTTTGAATCATGCGCTTCATTAGCCGTCCCCTGGTTGGGGCCGAAGCCGCTGAGGTCCAACCCCAGCCAAGGCACTCGCGCGGCGGCCCGGGATCCTCGTATACCTCTCCAAAACTCAGCGCGACAAGCCGAAGCGAGTGAGAAACTGCGGTTCATTCCGCGGCGCCGCGCAACGGCGGTCGGTCATGATCATCCCCTGGGTTTCTGGCCGATTTTGGGTCGCCGCACAGAGGGCACTTCGCGTCCGCGGGGAGCGCGATGGTGCGCGCGGCGCCGGCCAATCCCTCATAGATGAGCAGCCGTCCCGCCAGGGTGTCGCCCGCGCCCGCGATTTCCTTGATGGCTTCGAGCGCCATGGCCGCGCCGATCACGCCGGTGAGCGCGCCGACAATGCCCGCGCGGGCGCAGTCGTCCGCTTCCGGCGGCTCTTCCGGCGTCAGACATCGGTAGCACGGCCACCGCGCGTCCGGTGCGCGGCCTTTGGTCAAACCCGCCTTAAAAACAGACACTTGCCCCGTCCACCGCCCGACCGCGCCGGACACCAGCGCCCGCTCCGCCGCGTAGCACGCGTCATTCACGACAAAGCGGGCCGCGAAGCTGTCCACCCCCTCCACCACGAGGTCATAGTCGCGGATCACCGCTTCGGCGTTCTCGGACGTGATCGCTTGATTGATCGCAATCGCCTCGACGTCCGGATTGAGGGCGCGGAGTGCCTGTCCGGCGGCCTGCGGTTTGGGCGTTCCGACGTCTTGGGTCCGGAACGCGATCTGACGCTGCAGATTGCTGAGGCTCACGCCGTCGGGGTCGGCCAGGCCGAGCACGCCGACGCCCGCCGCCGCGAGGTAAAGCGCTGCTGGCGATCCAAGCCCGCCCACCCCCACAATCAGCACCCGCGCGTCGCGCAGAGCGCGCTGACCCGGGCCGCCGACTTCCTTGAGCACGATGTGGCGGGCGTAGCGTTCGAGTTGGTCCGACGTGAGCGGCATGGCCGGCATGTAAGACGCGCGCGGGCTGGTGTCGATCGGCGCGCCGCGCTTTGCTCAGCGTCGCGTGCGGGGACCGAGCATCGTCGCGTAGACCAAACCGCCCACCGCTCCCGCCGCGCACAAAGGGCCCATGCTCCGCCAGGTCCGGGGCGAAAACAGCAAGAACTCCCGGGTCGCCAGGGCGAAAATCGTGGTGAACACAATCACCGGGAGCGCCGCGCCGACCAGCATGTCCGTCCATGGCCGCGGCGCGCGGACCCCGTGGGCGAGCCAGGTGAGCGCGATCGCCGGCAGCGAGGCCAGTGCGAGGATGTAGCCAAACAGAACAACCGACAGGCTCGCCGCTTGCGCGGCCGTTTCCGCCGGCGTCCCTCGGTGATGACCGTTGGCGATGTCGAGCGCTGTGAGGAGCGCGATGCCCGTGACGGCGGCTGCCGCGGCCGCCGCCAAGAAGGCGATCACGGGACGCACGAAGCGCATGTGCGTCGAGCGTTCGTGGACGTTAGCCACCGATTTTAGGATGCGCTCGCCGCACGCGCTGCTGCTCGCACCGCTGCGTGGATGTCCACGCGGTCGCTGTGCTCTTCCAACACACCAGGGTGTAGTGCCTCGAGCTCCACCGCCAACTCCGCCGCCTCTTTGATGCTTGCGCCCACGGAGTCCTGCTTCGCTTCGGACAGCTCGGAGAAGGTTTTGGCGCGCCGTCGTGGATCGATCGCCGACTGGATCTCCGACACGACCAACCGGCGGCACCGGAACAGCAGCGCGCACATCGGGCCCAAGGCGTCGGCGTCGCGCGGGTCGAACTTCTTGATGGCGTAATGAGCGAAAACGATCGCGTGAATGATCGGCGGACGATGGCCGCGAAAGGCCGCCCATTTGTCGCGGCCATGGTCGTCGCCGACATCGATGTTGGGAAAGTAGAACCGGCCCTGGTCCGCCAGGGCCGACAAATGCAGCGCAATGCGCGTCTGCTCGCGTCCCGCGCTTTTGGGGTCGTCGGCGAAACCGGTCGAGGCGGCGAAGCGTTCCGCATCCGCGATGGCGTCCACGGCGTGGCGGCCCCAAGCCAAGACGTCGCTGTCGAGACTCAGCTTGAGGCCCTCAAACGCCATGGTCTGCTGGCGGCGCACAATCAGCGCGTTGAACACGAGAGACGCGACCGCGATCAACGCGGACGCGATGGCGATGATTTCTGCAAGGGCCATGATGGTCGCCGTCGCTTGCCGTGCGTTGTCGTCGCCCGCAGCGACTAGTCTTCAAAGAGGGCGGTGGAGAGATAGCGTTCCGCAAAGGACGGGATGATCACGACAACCCGTTTGCCCGCCATGTCGTCGCGCGTCGCCACGCGAAGCGCGGCGGAGAGCGCCGCGCCGGAGGAGATCCCAACCGGAAGCCCATCAAGCCGCGCCGCCGCGCGCGCGATCTCAAAGCTTTCCTCGTTGGTGACGGTGACGACCTCGTCGAGCAGGGTCGTGTCGACATTCGCGGGGATGAACCCCGTGCCAATGCCTTGGATTTTGTGCTTGCCCGGTTCGCCGCCGGAGAGGACGGGGCTGTCGGCGGGCTCCACGGCGATGATGCGGATGGCGGGATCGCGCTTCTTGAAGACGCGCGCACAGCCGGTGATCGTACCGCCGGTGCCGATGCCAGACACGAACGCGTCAAACCGTCCCCCGGTGTCGGTCCAGATCTCCTCAGCGGTTGTCGCCTCGTGAATGGCGGGGTTGGCCGGGTTCTCGAACTGCCCCGGGATCACGGCGTTGGGGTTGTTCGCGGCGATCTCCTCGGCTTTGGCGATGGCGCCCTTGACGCCGTCCTCGGCGGGCGTGAGCTCGAGCTCTGCGCCGAGGAGGGCGAGCATCTTGCGCCGCTCAATCGACATGCTGTCGGGCATGCACAGGATCACGCGATAGCCCTTGGTGGCGCCGACGAACGCCAACCCGATGCCGGTGTTGCCGGACGTCGGCTCCACGATGATCCCGCCGGGCTTCAGCCGGCCGTCGGCCTCCAGCGCTTCAATCATGGCGAGGCCGATACGGTCCTTCACGCTGGCCAGCGGGTTGAAGAATTCGAGTTTGGCCAGGACCTCCGCCTTCGCGCCATGCTCTTTGGCCAACGCGTTGAGACGCACCAGCGGCGTGGCGCCGATGGTGTCGACGATGCTGTCATAGACGCGCCCATGGGGACGCGGGCGCGCGTGGACGCCGGCGGGTGCGAGGGTGTCGGTCATGGCGTGTTCCTGAAGAGCTTCGTGTGGACGGGGCGAGGACGGTTGGCGCTTGACCCTAAGGCGCCGTCGGAGATGGGCCAATGGCGCGCGCGGGCGGCTGTCGCGCGGGCGTGAACGGTCGGGGGTATAGTCCCCGCGAGCCGCAGGAATTCAGGAGGGGGCTGATGTCGCGCCGCAGTGAACGTCATCGCGAACGCCACGTGGTCACGCGCTTGGGCTGGCTGCGTCCGGCGATCCTTGGCGCCAATGACGGCGTGGTTTCGACCGCGAGCCTCATCGTGGGCGTGGCCGCCGGCGGCGCGGCCCGTGGCGAGGTGATCCTCGCCGGCGTCGCGGCGCTTGTGGCGGGGGCGATGTCCATGGCGGCGGGCGAGTATGTCTCCGTCAGCTCCCAGTCCGACGCCGAGCAGGCGGATCTTGCGCGCGAGCGCGCCGAACTGGCGGATGATCCGGCGTTTGAGCGCGAGGAACTGGCGCAGATCTACATGGCGCGGGGCGTGGAGCCGGCCTTGGCGCGGCGGGTCGCGGAGCAGTTGATGGCGAAAGACGCCCTCGACGCCCATGCCCGCGACGAGCTGCACATTTTCGATACGACGGCGGCACGGCCCGTTCAGGCCGCGGTCGCGTCGGCGGGGTCGTTCGCCGCGGGCGCTGGCGCGCCGCTGCTGGCGGCGTGGGCGGCGCCGACGGTCGCGATCGGGCCGGCTGTGGCCGGCGTCTCGCTTGTGAGCTTGGCGACGTTGGGCGGATTGGGCGCCCGCGCCGGCGACGCGCCCGTGGCGAAAGCTGTGGCGCGTGTGATGCTGTGGGGCGCGCTCGCCATGGCGGTCACGAGCGTGGTCGGCCTCGCCATCGGCGCGGCGGTGTGACGGCGCGCGTCAGACGCCCGTGCTCCCGAAACCTCCGGCGCCACGAGCCGCGGCGGGAAGAAGCGTCACCACGTCCCAGCTTGCTTGCACGACCGGCGCGATGACGAGCTGAGCGATGCGTTCGCCCCGTCGCACGACGAAGTCCGCTTCGCCGTGGTTGATCAAGAGCACGCGCACCTCGCCCCGATAGTCGGCGTCGATCGTGCCGGGGGCGTTGAGGCACGTGACGCCGTGCTTGAGCGCAAGGCCTGAGCGCGGACGGACTTGCGCCTCAAACCCATCCGGCAGGGCGATCGCCAGGCCGGTGGGGATCAGCGCGCGCCGACCAGGGTGCAAGGTTGCGGGCTCCGCGTCCGGCAGCGCCGCGCAGAGGTCCATGCCCGCCGCGCCGGCGGTCTGATAGCGCGGCAGATCCAAGCCCAGGAAGTGATCCAGCGGTTTCACCGCGATCGTTGGGCCTTCGGCGTCGGCGGGATCGAGCAAGGGCGCAGGGTTCGTCGTCAGCATGGGAAGACGTTAACCTGCGTCGCCCCCCGCGCGTCCAGCTTTCCCACAGCAGCGCGCCGTCGGCTTCCCCCGATGGGCGAATCACGACAGAGCCCGAACAGGTAGGGGAGACAGCGCCATGGCCGCCACCGTCCACAAATCCATCAAAAGCTATCACGCGCTCTTGTTCGCAAGCGCCATGGCCGAGCATCGCGCGGCGATCGCCATGCGCGCCAAAGGCCAGGACGCGGAGGCGGCCGTCGCTGAGGCGGCGGCGAGCGCCTACGCCTACGCGCTGAAGAAGCATCAAGAGACGTTCGCGGCGTTGACGGGCGACGGGTCGGGGCGTGAGGCTTCCGAGGAACCGGGAACGTCGTCGCTTCCGCAACGCGACGCGGCGTAGCGCCGCAACGTCCTACTCGGCGGCGTTCGTGAGCGCCGCCGCGCGGGCGTCCGCGATCCGCGCCATCAGCCGCTCCGCCACAGCGGTTTTCGACGTGCGCGGCCAGCTTTCCTCCCCGTCGGCGGTCACCAGCGTCACGGCGTTTTCCGTTCCCCCCATCACGTCGCCCGAGACGTCGTTGGCCACGATCCAATCGCAGCCTTTGCGCTTTCGCTTCGCGCGCGCGTGCGTCAGCACGTCGTGTGTTTCGGCGGCGAAACCGATGACCAAGCCCGGCCGGCGCTTGCGGTGTTTGGCGATGGTTTTGAGGATGTCGGGGTTCTCCACCAGCTCGATCGTGGGCGGAGCCGCGGTTTTTCCCTTGAGCTTGAGTTTGGTCGGCGCCGCGTTGGCGGGACGCCAATCGGCCACCGCCGCGACCGCGATGAACACGTCGGCCGGCAGCGCCTGCTCGCAGGCCTCCAGCATTTGGACGGCGGTCTCGACGTTGACGCGGGTGACGTTGTCCGGCGCATCAAGGGATGTCGGCCCGCTGACCAGAATCGTCTCGGCGCCAAGGGCGGCTGCGGCGGCGGCGATGGCGTAGCCCTGTGCGCCCGAGGAATGGTTGGTGAGGTGCCGCACGGGATCGAGCGGTTCGCGCGTCGGGCCGGCGGTGACGACGACGCGCTGTCCGGCGAGGGGCTGGTCGTCTGCTCCCGCGGGGGACGCGGAGTCACGGTGCGCGCGGTACCAGGCTTCGATCGCCAGGGCGATCTCCAGCGGTTCGGCCATGCGGCCGGGCCCAAACTCACCGCAGGCCATGCCGCCCTCATTTGGCCCGACGACCATCACGCCGTCGCCGCGCAGGGTCGCGAGATTGCGCTGGGTCGCGGGATGCTCCCACATGCGGACATTCATCGCCGGGGCCATCATCACCGGCTTGTCGGTCGCGAGGAGCGCCGTCGTCGCCATGTCGGTCGCGAGGCCGCCAGCGGCCTTGGCCATCAGGTCGGCTGTGGCGGGCGCCACAACCACGAGATCCGCCGATCGCGAGAGCTCGATGTGGCCCATCTCCGTCTCGTCCGTGAGGGAGAACAGGTCGTCGAAGACTTTTTCGCCCGAGAGGGCCGCCACCGAAAGCGGCGTGACGAAGTGCTTGGCGGCGCCGGTGAGGATGCAGCGCGACTTGATCCCGCGGCGATCGAGCTCTCGGATCAGCTCAAGCGTTTTGTAGGCGGCGATGCCCCCGCCGATGACCAACAAGACCCGTCGGCTCGTCGTGTCCACGATTGTGTTCGCCATCTCAGTGCGCCTTCACCGTCGAGCGCGCGGGGGGCCTCCGACCCCTGCGCCGCCCGTTTACATGGAGCCGAGGGGGCCTCTGCACAAACCATGGGCGCAGGGCGTTTGATCCGCTAAGAGGCGGTGCGCGGCACGCGCGCTTAGGGAGGGGCGGATGAACACGGACGATTTTCAGTTGCTCTACGCAGCGTTTGCGATGGCGGGGCTCACCTTCGCGGTCTATTGGGCCATGACGATCGCGGGCGTGGTGGCCAGCGCGCGGGGCGCCTTGTCGCAGGATTTTGTGAAGACGAAGGCCGGCGCGCCGCCCCCGGCGTGGGTCGGAAACTGGGGGCGCAACTTCGTTAACCTGCTGGAGATCCCGGTCCTCTTCTACGTGTTGGTGGGGTTGCACGCCGCGTTCGCGCCCGGCGCGGCGGACGGTTTGCAGGCGCTGTTGGCCTGGGCGTTTGTGGGCGCGCGTGCTGCGCACACGCTGGTGCACGTGACGATCAACAATGTGGGCCTGCGGTTTTTGGCCCATCGGCTGGGCGTGCTGGTGCTCATGGTCATGTGGGTCCGCTTCGCGATGGCGGCGGTCGCGACGTAGCTCTGCGCCGCATGGCGGGCGTCGTCGCGTTGACGCGACGGCAGGTATTGTTACTTACATAGCACGCTATATAACGCGTTATGCGATTGGCTGATGAGGTGGGTCATGGAGAGCGGGGTGCTCGCGCGCAACGCGCTTGAGGGGGTTGAGGCGACGGATCCGTTGGCGCGTCCCGTTTGGGGCACGCTGACGACGCATCACGCGCGGTTTGCCGAGGGGGGCGATCTGGCGCGTCGGTTCCAACCGGATGTGGGGCCGTTCGCCGCCGCCCGCGAGGACACGCCGGCGTGTCTTGCGGCGTTGGCCGCCCTCGCGCCGGCGGACGGATCGCTCTTCTTGCTGCAAGCGGGCGCGCCGCCGGTGCCTCCGGGGCTTGTGGCGGTCCGTCGGGCCGCGGGGGTCCAGATGATCGCGGAGGATGGCGTGGTCGATCCCGCTGATCCGACCGTTGAACGGCTGGGCGAGGGCGACGCCGCAGACATGCGCGCCCTAGCGGTGTTGACGGAACCCGGTCCGTTCCTCGCGCGCACGCACCATCTCGGCGCGTTTTGGGGCGTCAAAATTGATGGGCGCTTGGCGGCCATGGCTGGCGAGCGGATGAAGCTGCCCGGCTTCACGGAGGTCAGCGGCGTGTGCACGCACCCAGACATTCGCGGGCGTGGCTTGGCGGCCGTGCTGACCGCCACAGCGGCCGCGCACATTGCGGCCCGGGGCGAGACGCCTTTCTTGCACGCTTATGCGGACAACGCCGCGGCGATCCGTGTCTATGAGCGTCTCGGCTTTCGGTTGCGCCAAGCCGTGACGCTGACGCAGCTGCGGCGCGCCTGAGGGTTCTCAGAGAGACAGCGGCGTCTCCAGATGCCGCGCGTACATCCGATCGCGGTGCTCCAGCAGGATGGGGTCGAGCGCCGCCTCGGTCTCGCGATCGCTGCTTGCGAAGGCGGCGCGGGCCCGTGAGGACATGGCGCACACGTCTTCCGGGAGCGGCGCGAAAAGCGCCATGGCCGCGGCGCTGTAGATGTCCGCGGCGGTGAGCGCGTCGCCGACATAGTAGGCGGAGCCGCCGGCGCGTTGCGCGTGCAAGCGGTCCGCCAACCCCTTGAGCGCATCGCGCAGGCGATCGCCGCAGGCCGCGCCCGCTTCGGCGCTGTAGCCGTATTTTTGACCGATGTATTCCGCGATGGGACGGGCAAAGCCCCCCTCGCCATCCGCGAGCCCGTGATGCACCAGCTGCAGCCGCCGGGACCAGGCGAGACCGCCTTCGCTCAGGATGTCGCCGCACAGGGCGAGGACCGCGTCGCGTTCACCCGGATCCGCGGGCAGCAGCGCCGGGTCAGGGGCGAGCCGCTCGGCCAGCTCCAGAATGTCGCGCCAACCGCTGCGGGGCGGTTCGTCATTGTAGACCGCGACCGGGCCGCTCAGCCGCCCGGCCCAGCTGGCCAAGCGCGGATCGTCATAGACCAGACGCACAGCCGACCAGGGAACGCCCTTCACGTGCAGGACGCCCTTCGCGCTTTCGCCCCACGGGCTCGGGACAGCGCCGACCACGACCATGCGCAGTCCGTTTGCGGCGATTGCGTCCTCAACGCTGACATAGTCAAAGGGCATGGCGTCACCTCCCGCGTCAGCCGCGCTTGAACCGCGCGTCCGGCACGGCGTTGGCCTCCGCCCAGCGCTCGATGTCCGCTTCTTTGAAGTCGCCGCGCGCCACGGCCAAAATCGTCTCCTCGAACTCGCGCTGGGAGACATCCAAGCGCACGCCGTTGAGCAGCAGGGTCACCCCCAGCGCAATAGCCGCGGAGCGTTTGTTGCCGTCGACAAGCGGATGGTTCGTCGCGATGCCATAGGTGAGCGACGCCGCCGCCGCGAACACGCTCACGCCGTCGCCGCCATAGGCGATCACGTTTTGCGGCCGTGCGTAGGCGCTTTGGTAGAGGCCCTCGTCGCGAAACCGCATGTCGGTGTTGCTGCTTTCCTTCAGCATCACGCGCGTGGTTTCCAGCAGCGCCCCGTAGTGCGGCAACACAATGCCCGCCGCGTCGGCTCCCGGCGCGCCGTCACCCTCCCCCACAGGATCGGTCATGGCATGCGTCCCTCATAACCAAGCCGTTCAAAGGCGTAACGGTATTGCTCCAGCACGGCCTGGCCGGCGGACGTCGTCAATTGGGCGGGGTTGTGAGTCGGCGTGATCACAATGCGCCCGTCCACGACGCTCACGATCACTTCGCTGCCGCTGGTGAGCCCAGCCGCCGCGAGGATCGGTTTCGACAGCGTCACGCCGAGCGAATTGCCGGTGCGGCGCAGTTTCTTCTTTTCTTCCAAACGATCAGTCATGTCTCGGCCAGGCGTTGGGGGATCATCGGTGACTGCGCCGCGCCTAACGGGCCATCAGCTCCATGGGGTTGGTGATCGGCTGGGCGGGTAAGGCGAAGCGGGCGGCGTCGGGCGCCGTGCGGTCAATCGCGATCAGCGTCATCGTGTCTTCCACACGCAGGACGCCCGAGCGCGCCAACTCCTCGCCGAGGGTCACCTGCGGCACAATCATGGGCGCGCCGCCCATGCCGGGCGGCATGTCGGCCACGAGGCTCTCCGCGACGCGCTGAAATGCGACAAAGCCCGCGCTGACATCTGGATCGTCCGTCAGCACCACTTCGGAACGTTCGCCGTCCGGCATGGTCAGGGTGACCACTTCGCCCTTCACGCCGGCGTGGGTTTCGTTGCGGCCCGTGCGCGTGACCTTTGGCGGCGGCCCGTCGGCCGCGGCGTCGCCGAACGCCTCCTCGGCCATGCCCGGCGGCATCATCGCGGAAAACGATTGCATCATCGCGCCCAGATCGATCACCAGCGGCCCGTCTCCGGTCGTCGACACGGCGTAGACCGCGCCATCCTTCAAGAGGACATAGCCGTCGTCGCCGGAGGCCGGGCCCATGCGCACGTCATCGCCACGGCTCTCCACGATCAGGCGATCGTCGCCGGTGTCGTAGGTCAGGGTGGAGTCCGCGACGCCGGCGGCGGCGATCACGGCGGATCCGAGCAACCCGGCGAGGGCCGACGGACGAAGGGAAAGCGCCATAGCTCTGTACTCCAGGGACAATCGGTCGTGGCGGCAGTTCAAAGCGAAGCGCATACAGGCCCGGACCTCATGCGGTCCAGACACAAGTGCCGATCAACCCCGCATTGCGCGCGTGTGTCGCGGCGCGGGGGCGTTGGCTTCGCGGTCAGAGCCAGCGACCCACCGCCAGCACGCCAACGCCGAGCGCTGCGCCCGCCGTCAGCGACCAGAGGGCGGCGGCGCGCCAACGGGTGGCGCGCGCTTGGGCGCGCGCCAGGCGGCTGAGGGTGTCGTCGTCCAGCTTGAGGCCGTCCACCGTGGCGCTGTCGGCGGCCGCCTCAAGACGTTCCAGCGCATCCGGCAGGCGGCGGATCGCGCGCCGGAGCCGCCGCGCGTCCGTGACGGCGTCGCGCATGACGGACTGAGGCCCGAGCTCGCGGGCCATCCAGCGCATCACAACCGGCTCGGAGGCGGACCAGATGTTGAGGTTGGGATCGAGCCGTCGCGCCACGCCCTCCGCTTGGACCATCGTCTTTTGCAGGAGCACCAATTCCGGGCGCAGCGCCATGTCGAACAGCTCAGTCACCTCGAACAGCTGCAGAAGCAGCCGGCCCATCGACACTTCGTTGGCGCGCTTGCCCCAAATCGGCTCGCCGATGGCCCGCAACGCGCTGGCGAAGTCGGCCGGGTCGTGTTGGTCGGGCACATAACCGGCTTCGAAGTGAACCTCGGCGATGCGGGTGTAATCACGCAGAATGAACCCGTGGAGGATTTGCGCGAGGTAGCGGCGTTCGTGCGGGCCGATCCGGCCCATGATGCCGAAATCCACCGCGACGAGTTCGCCGGCCTCCGTCGCGAACAGATTGCCTTCGTGCATGTCGGCGTGAAAGACGCCGTGGTCGAGCGCGCCGGTCAGAAACGCCGTGATGGCGGTGTGGCTGAGGCGCGTGCGCGCCTCCCCCGTGAGACGCCCCAACGCGGCGTCATCCGAGAGCGCGATGGCGTCGACCCATTCTGTGGTCAAGACGCGCTTGCCGGACCGGGTCCAATCGACCTGCGGGACGCGAAAGCCGTCCACCTCGGCCGCGATTTCAGCCATCTCCGACGCGCCGGCCGCCTCCAGGCGCAGGTCCATCTCGAGGCGCATGGATCGCGCCAGCGTGGTGGTGAGATCGCGCGGCCGCATGCGCCGCGCCGCCGGGACCAGCCCTTCAGCGAGGCGCGCGCCGAGTTCGAAGGCCTCCACGTCCCGCGTGATGCGCCGCTCGATGCCGGGTCTGAGAATTTTCACCGCCGCGAACCGACCGGACGTCAGCTCCACCTTATGCACTTGCGCGACCGAGGCCGCCGCCACGGGGGGCCCCAATGCGGGAAACAGCTCGGCGGCGCTCTCGCCGAACTCGGCCTGCAGCGCCCGGCGCGCCGCGCGCTCGCTGAACGGCGGCATCCGGTCCTTCAACGTGGCGAGGCCTTGCACGAAGCGGACGCCGAAGATGTCGCCGCGCGTGGCGAGGAATTGGCCGAGCTTCACATAAGCCGGGCCCAGCTTCTCGAGCGCTCTGGCGAACCGGGCGCCAGGGTCCTTCGCGCGGGCGGGGTTGGCGAAGAGCCGACCAAGCCGGCCGATCCAGCGGCCGTGGGGCGGCAAGGCGTCCTGGTACTCCCGCGGCAACAGCGCGTCATGGCGCGCCAAAACCCAGGCGGCGCGGCTCAAGCGCGCGAATTTGGCCAGCGTGGCGAACATGTGATCCTCCACCGCGTCCGTGCGCGGGCGGCGTCTTCAGCGCAGGGCGCCTGGGAGGAGGGATAGGGCGCGGCGGGCCCTTTGGCGAGGGGGCGCCGGCGGGCTGTTCTCAGGCCGCGCCGCCTTCAGAAGCGTTAGCGGCGGCAGCGTCAGCGGGTGAATGTGAGGGCGTCGAGGTTTTCTTCCTCATAGAGGATCATCGTCTTGACCATCAGCATGTTGAGGCGGTCGGCCTCATCGGCGTTTCCGCGCTCTTGCTCGAAGTCGGCCCAGCCGTTGAGCACCTCGACCTGGCCGGAATACTCCCGCGCTTCTTCGTATCCGTAGAGAGCGCGGCGAAATTCGTCTTCGGCGGCGTCGTAATTGCCGCGTTCGGTGGCGACGCTGGCGAGCATGAAGTGCAGGCGCGCCTGCTCCGCCAAATCCGTCAGCATCTCGTAGCGGTTGAGCGCCGCGCCATAGTACTTCGCCGCCCAAAACCACTCGCTTTGTGCGGCGGCGACGCGGCCCAGGCGCTCAAAGCTGTCGGCTGTCGCCCGCAAATCGCCGCTGATCTCAGACAACCGCAAGGCGGACTGATACCGCTCGCGCGCGCGCGAGAAACGCTGCCGTTCCATCAGCGCGTCGCCGATGCGGATCAGGCCGCGGATTTCCTCCTCGACGATCGCGGGAGAGGATCCGGTTTCCGGCGCCGCATCTTTGGACGCCGCGTCCGTAGACGGAGTGGGCGTGTCTTGGGCGGAGGCGGCGGCGACGGCCGCGACGAGGCCGGCGGTGACGACCGATTTCAGGACTGTGAGCGTTGCGCCCATGACGCCCCCCGAACAAACACTCAATGCGCGCGCCGGTTCCCCGCGACGCTTCACCACGCTTGTCACATTGCGCGGCGGGAATATGGCGGATTCGAGTGTGCGCCAAAAGTTACCGGGGACGCCAGCCTTGATGCAACGCCGCGACGCCCCCCGAGACGTTCGTGACGGACACGCGGGCGAACCCCGCGGCCTCCACCTCCTCGGCGAACGCGCGCTGGTCGGGAAAGCGACGGATGGACTCGACCAAATACCGGTAACTGGGCTCATCATCCGCAATCAGGCCGCCCAAGCGCGGGATCACCTGTTGGGACCAAGACTGGTAGAGCGCGTCCAACGCGCCGGTGGTCGGACGTGAGAACTCAAGGCACAAAAAGCGGCCGCCCGGTTTGAGCACCCGCTTCATGTCCGCCAACGCCGCCGCGCGGTTGGTGACGTTGCGGATCCCAAACGCGATCGTCACGCAATCGACGGACGCGTCGGGCAAGGGCAGTCGTTCGGCGTCGCCCACGACCCACAGCGGCGCGCGAGCCGCGCCGGCGTGTCGCCCCCGGCGTTCACGCGATGCAGCGGATGGTGGCGGCGCGGCGCGGTCGCGGCCTGCGCGGACCATTTGTTCGTTCACGTCGATCACCACCGCTTCGGGCGTTGCGCCGCCGCGGCGGGCCGCGACGCGGGCGCCGCGGGCGATCCACGCGCGCGCGAGATCGCCGGTGCCTCCGGCGATGTCGGCCAATCGCTCGCCGGGCTGGGGGTTCGCCCGGACGATGGCCAAGTCCTTCCAGACGCGATGCACCCCAAGCGACATCAAGTCGTTCATCAGGTCGTAGCGGCGCGCGACGCGATCGAACACGCCGCGCACGAGCCGCGCCTTATCCGGGCGGGGCACGTCGCGGTCGCCGAAGCTCGTGACGTCGTCGGGAGCGTGCGTCGCGGTCTCATGGGGGTCGATTGGGCTGGCCATGATCGGCGTTCTATCCCACATCGGCGGTCATCGTCACGGGCGGGACGCCGAGCCCGCCGCCGCGGCGGCGGACCGCGTCGGGTCCTCTCATCACGCGTCGACGGGGCGGATGCCTGGCTATGCCTGAATTGCCGGAAGTGGAGACCGTGCGCCGAGGACTTGAACCCGCGATGGCGGGGCGTCGTCTGCTGAGCGTGACGCTCGCGCGGCCTGACCTGCGTTTTCCCTTTCCCGACAATTTCGCCGCGCGCCTTACCGGGACGGAAATTCGGTCCCTCGAGCGCCGCGGCAAGTATCTGCTTGCGCCGCTGGGTTCAGGAGAGACGCTGCTCATGCATTTGGGGATGTCGGGGCGGTTCACCGTGGACATGGCCGCGAACGGTCGCGCCGCGGTCGCCGACGCGGCGTTCGCCCACGCTCGCGCGGTGGATCCGAAGCATGACCACGTCGTGTTCGCGCTGGAGGCGGGGGCGCGGGTGACGTTCAACGATCCGCGGCGGTTCGGATACATGGATCTTGCGCCCACCGACCATTTGGAGACGTGCCGTCACCTGGCGCGGCTGGGGCCGGAGCCCCTGTCGGACCAGTTCAACGGTGCACGCTTGGCCGCCGCTTTGGCCGGGCGGGCGACGCCGATCAAGGCGGCGCTGTTGGACCAACGGGTCGTGGCGGGGTTGGGCAACATCTATGTCTGCGAAGCGCTGTTTCGATCGGGCGTGAGCCCGCGCCGGCGCGCCGGCTCGCTCGGACGATCGCGCATTGAGCGCTTGGCCGCGGCTGTGAAGGCGGTGTTGGCCGAGGCGATCGCCGCCGGCGGTTCCTCCTTACGCGATTACGCGCACGCCGACGGCTCGCTCGGCTACTTCCAGCACGCGTTCGCCGTTTACGGGCGCGAGGGGGACGCGTGCGTGCGCGAGGGCTGCGGGGGCGTGGTGAATCGGATCGTCCAAGCCAATCGGTCGAGCTTTTACTGCCCCGCTTGCCAGCGCTGAACGGCCCTGTGATAGCGAAGCAATTGCGGCCTTGCACGACGCGGCGTACGGTCCGGCGCACACGTCAAGATCTGAAGGTATCATCATGCGCGCGCATTCGCTGCGCCAGGGAGTGGCGGGCCTCGCGGCGGGCCTTGCGGCGGCGCTCGCCGCCGACGCCCAAGCGCCGCAGTTCGCGCGACACATTGATGATCTGCCGATGCTCGCGGGCCTCGCGGAGACCGTTGGCGGGCACGCTTTCGAAACGGCCGACGGCCGTCTTGCGCGGGTGGTCGCCGAAGGGGGCGCGACCGCGGAGGTCGTCGCCGCCGCTTATGCCGAGGCGCTTGCGGCGCTGGGCTGGCGGCTTGCGTTCCAGACGGAGCCGCGCGGGGCGGAGACGGCCGGAGCCATTGCGTTGGAGTACCACCGTGCTGGCGAGGCGCTGGCGATCACAATTGTGGATATGGGCGGCGGACGCACTCGAACAGCCTTCGATTTGCGTCCCTTAGAGGCCGGCGCGAGGCCGGCGGGCGAGGGGGAGTTCGACGATGGCTTATGACAACATCTTGGTGGACACCGATGGCGGCGTGGCGGTGATCACCCTCAACCGTCCGCAAAAGCTCAACGCCCTCAACAACGCGTTGACGTCGGAGCTGGCGCAAGCGCTGAACGGTTTTGCGAAGGACGACGCCATCCGCTGCGTGGTGCTCACGGGGTCGGAAAAAGCGTTCGCGGCCGGCGCAGACATTGAAGAGCTGCAGAGCCACACCTTTGTCGGCCTGTATGAGAACGATCCCTTCTCGGAGACCTGGGAAGCGGTGGCCCGGTTCCCCAAGCCGCTGATCGCCGCGGTGGCGGGATACGCGCTCGGCGGCGGCTGCGAGTTGGCGATGATGTGCGATTTCATCATCGCGGCGGAGAACGCCAAGTTCGGGCAGCCGGAAATCACCATCGGCGTCATGCCGGGCGCGGGCGGAACGCAGCGGCTTTCCCGGTTTGTCGGAAAAGCGAAGGCCATGGACATGTGCCTGACGGGCCGGATGATGGACGCCGCGGAGGCTGAAAGGTCAGGCTTGGTGAGCCGATTGGTGGCGGTGGGCGATCTGCGCGACGAAGCGATGGAGGCCGCGCGCAAGGTCGCCTCGATGTCCCGGCCCATCGCGATGATGACGAAAGAAGCCGTCAACACCGCGTTCGAGACCACCCTGGCCCAGGGCGTGCGCTTCGAGCGGCGTTTGTTCCACGCCATGTTCGCCACTGAGGACCAGTCAGAGGGCATGGCGGCGTTTGTGGCGAAGCGCACGCCCCATTTCAAAGACCGGTAGCCGTTGGCCGAAGCGCGCCGGGCGGCGCGCTGAGCTGGCGTGGCGCTTTCGTCTGCATACTGAGCGCGTGAGGCGTGTCCGCGTGGCGGATTCACGAACGCGCCGGGTGCGTGCGCCGGTTTCGGCCCGATGTCTCAAGAGAAATCTGCTGTCTCACGTCGGCGGTTCTGATGTGGCGCCGACGTGCATCTGGCGGACCGCCGCAGGCGGCGCGGCCACGGCTTTGGCCGTGCGTTCACGTTTTGATGTTCACGTTTATGTGTGCCAGCGGCCGACGGCATATCCCGCGCGGGACTCAATCCATGAGTTGACGGAAGGCTTTGGCGGCCGTATACCCGCGCGCCTCGGTGCAGGCTCTCCGCACGATCGCGGTCCACCAACACAGGTTGCATTATGGCCAATTCGGCATCAGCGAAGAAAACGATCCGCAAAATTCAGCGGCGCACGGTGGTCAACCGCGCGCGTCGCTCGCGCATGCGGACGTTCCTTCGCCAAGTCGAAGACGCCATCGCGGCTGGTGACGCCGATGCGGCGAAAGCGGCTCTTGCTGCGGCCGAACCTGAAGTGATGCGCGCCGTGTCGCGGGGCGTCCTCCACAAGAACACCGGCGCGCGCAAGATCTCGCGCCTGTCGCGACGCGTGCGATCCCTCAGCGTTTAGGGAACTGCGTGCCCTGGCCGGACTCGCCGCGCCAGTTCATTTCAAGTTCTTAGCGACTAAATCTCCGATTCCCGGAGACCTGTTTTGTCGCGAGATTCCCCTCCACAATCAAAATTGTTAAAATTTTGGAAAACGGTTCGCCTGGGCCGGGAATCAATTCTGTCAAGACTATTCCTGAAGATGAATTTGCGCTTTCCTCTATGGACCGGCGCTGACGCCGTCTCGCCCCTTCGGAGGCGTGTTCGGCTGAATTTTGGCGCGGGATGGGTCCACTGCGGGAGGCAATCATGTATTCGTTTTCCTTGATGAACTCTGGCTGGAAAGCCGTTTCGGCGGCCGGTCGAAGTTTGTCCGAGGGCGGATAGGTTTGCCATCCACAGTGCGGGCGGTTTCGCTTGGGGGCTTCAACCATATTGATTTCGTGCGGCGTCCTCGGGAAAACAAACCTCCGCATTCGCGTTAGCGATATCTGAACATTCAGTGCCTGCCTGCGCCAAAGAACTTGGCGTCAGGATAATATTACTTTGGTGTTGCGTAAATGATGCTCAAACCTCGAAAAATAACTAGGGGGCGACGTTGATGAGTTACCGGAACCTGGAAGCACGCCTATCCGCCTCGCACCGCGAGTCGACGGAAGCGCGTATGGTCGAGCGGTTTTGCGACGGCCTGCGCCACATGATGGGCGACGGGGCCTGGCGCGCATGGGGCGCGGAGCTGCACGTAGGGCGCGCGACGGACGCAGAAGTCGTCCTTTGGGCGCCGACGCCGCTGCATTGTGAGCGGGTGTTGGACCGCGTTGGGCCGCGGCGGTTTGCGCAGTTGTGGCGCGACATCGATCCGCAGCGGCGATCCGTGTCGTTGGGGGTGAATCCGCAGCCGCCGGAGAAGCAGGCTCCTGGGGCGAACGACACCGGACCGGCGGTGACGCCGACGGAGGTCGTGGACCTGGCGCCGAGCGTGGATCGGGCGCGCACCTTCGCGACCTTTGTGGCGGGTGAGGCGAACCGCACCGCCGCGACGGCCGCGAAGGCGCTGGCCAGCGAGCCGCGGTCGCCGTTTCGCGCTTGCGTGTTCCACGGCGAGAATGGGGCCGGCAAAACGCACTTGCTGAGCGCGATCGAAGCGGAGGCGGGGTCCCAGGCGCAGTCGTCCGGCGTGATCTTCTACGCGGCGGACCGCTTCCGGGCGGATTATGTCGCGGCGCTGAAGACCAAAAACGGCCTGGAGTTCAAAGACCGCTTAAGCGCGGCGGACGTGCTGCTGATTGACGATCTGCATCTGCTGGCCGGAGCCAAATCCACGCAGGCCGAGCTCGCCAACATCATCGGGACGGTGATCGCCAACGGCGGACGGGTCGCGGTGGCGGCGGACCGGCCGCTCGAACAGATTGATGATCTGGACGCCCGGTTGAAAACCCGGCTGGGCGCGGCGGTGAGCTGTGAGTTGGGCAAGCCGGATTTGACCCTGCGTCGGCGCATTCTTGAGCGGATGGTGGCGGACAATCCGGACATGCGGCGTCACCGGGACGTGCCCAGCGAAGTCATCGACTTTATCGCTTCGGCGGTGATCGGCCCGCCGCGGCAGTTGGAGGCGGCGCTGGCGACGGTGTTGTTGCGCACCGTCATGATGGACCGCCCCGTGACGCGGCTGACCGCGAAAGAGGCCTTGGCCGACATGCTTGTGGGCGCAGCCCGCCGCGTGACGGTGGAGGACATCCAGAAATGCGTCGCGGCCTATCACGGCCTCAAAATGGCGGATCTGCTGTCGAAGAAGCGGACGCGGGAGATTGTCCGGCCGCGTCAACAGGCGATGTTCTTGTGTAAAGAAATGACGACCCGGTCTTTGCCCGACATCGCCCGCCGTTTTGGCAATATGGATCACACCACGGTGCTGTACTCCTGCCGCCGGATCCAAGAGCTGTGTCATGACGACGCCGCTGTGCGCTCGGATGTGGACGCGTTGCGTCGGATGCTGCGCCAACGCGGCCCGCGGGGTGTGGCGCCGGGGTTGTGATGCAGGCGACCACGGCGGCTTAGCCCGTCGGAGCCATCTGGGTGGTGGTTTGGCGCAACAGCGCCGCCGCGCCGCTGCGAGAGAGGTCTTGCAGCGGCGCGGTTTCGTCTAGACTGCCAAAATGCGCGAATCAGTCCCTGCGGGATGTGGCGCGGCGGAGGGTGGCCTCGAGCGCTTCTCCATCATCGCCACGCCGCGTCACACAACGCCTTATCTGTTCAAGCCAGATTGGTCTGTCCCATGAAGCTGACGATTGAACGGGCGGCGCTGATGCGCACGCTCGGCCATGTGCAAAGCGTCGTCGAACGCCGCAACACGATCCCCTTGCTGTCCCACGTGTTGATCCGGGCGGACGCGGACGCTGTGCGGTTCACCGCCACGGATCTCGACGTGGAGATGTTGGAGGGCGCGCCCGCTGGCGTGGAGCGGGCGGGGGCCGCCACGGCGCCGGCGCACACGCTCTACGACATTGTGCGGAAACTGCCGGACGGCGCGCAGGTCGCCCTCGAGCTGAGCCCTGCGGCGGATGGTGAGCCGGCGGGTCGGTTGTCGCTGAAGGCGGGCCGGTCACGCTTCGCCCTGCCCTGCTTGCCGCCGGGCGATTTCCCCAGTCTGGCCGCGGACGGTTTGACGTGCACCTTCACGCTCTCCGCCGCGGCGCTGGCGCGGCTCATCGACAAAACGCGCTTTGCGATCTCCACCGAGGAGACGCGCTATTACCTCAACGGCGTGCACATGCACGCGCACACGGTGGGGGATGAACCGATGCTTCGGGTGGTGGCCACGGATGGTCATCGCCTGGCGTTGGCGGAGAGCGCGCTGCCGCCGGGGGCGGAGTCGATGCCCGGCGTCATTGTGCCGCGGAAAACGGTTCAAGAAGTGCGGCGGCTGTTGGACGACGCGGAAGGGCCGGTTGAGGTGTCGGTGTCGGAATCGAAGATACGCTTCGAGATTGGCGAGGCGATCTTGACGTCCAAGCTGATCGAGGGATCGTTCCCCGACTATGACCGGGTCATCCCCAAGACGAATGACAAGAGCTTGGTGCTCGACAACAAGGCGTTTGCCGACGCGGTTGACCGGGTCGCGACGATCTCCGCGGAGAAAACGCGATCGGTGAAGATGTCGCTGGAAGCGGAGCGCCTGACATTGGCGGTCGACAACCCCGATACCGGTCAAGCGACGGAGGAATTGCCCGTCGACTACGCAGCGGATGCGCTCGACATCGGCTTTAACGCGAAATACCTGCTCGACGTCGCGAGTCAGATTGAGGGGGAAACGGCGGAGTTCCGTCTGGCGGACGGCGCATCGCCGACCTTAATCCTCGATCGTGGCGATGACCGCGCTCAGTATGTGCTGATGCCGCTGAGGGTGTGAGCCACGACGCGGCCACGACGGCGGGGGACGCGGTGGCGCGCGACGGCTCAGCGGCCGCGCCGCGGCGCGCGATCACCGCGCTTCGCTTGCAGAATTTCCGCAACTACGCGGCGCTCGACCTCGCCGTGACCCCAGATCCTGTTGTGTTGTGCGGCCCCAACGGGGTCGGCAAAACCAATATTCTGGAGGCGATTTCGTGCCTTGCGCCGGGGCGCGGCTTTCGGCGCGCGGCGACCGCGGAGATGGCGCGCCGCGAGCCGACCGCCGAGGGGCCCGTCGGGTCTTGGGCGGTGTCGGCGGCGCTGCTGGCGGGCGGGGAAACGCGGCGCGTTGGCGTCGGCCAGGATCCCGGGGCGCCGTCGCGCCGCGTGGTTCGTCTTGACGGCGAGACGGTGACCCACGCCGCGCTTGGCGCGTTGACGCGGGTCGCGTGGCTCACGCCGGCTCATGATCGCGTCTTCACCGGTCCGCGGTCCGATCGGCTGCGGTTCTTTGATCGGCTGACCTTGGCGCTCGACCCGCGCCACGGAGCGGCGGCGACGGCCTATGAGCGCGCCTTGCGCGAGCGGACGCGGCTGTTGGCGGACGGCGTCACGGATCCCGGATGGCTTGACGGCTTGGAGGCGCAAATGGCGCTTCATGGCGCACGGGTGGCGTGCGCGCGGGCTGATTTGCTGGGGCGGCTGCAGCGATCCGTCGACGCGCGCCCCGACAGCGCGTTTCCGAAGGCGGACGTTGCGCTGGCGGGATCCCTGGAGCTGGAGGCGGCCGCTGGGACGCCTTCTGAAGCGCTCGAGGCGGCCTTTCGGGACGGGCTCGGGCGCGCGCGGCGCCGGGACGCCGCGGCGGGGCGGGCGCTTGATGGGCCGCATCGGACGGATTTCCAAGCGCGCCATCGGCTCAAGGCTATGCCCGCTGCGGACTGCTCGACCGGCGAACAGAAGGCGCTTCTGGTCGGGATCGCCATCGCTCACGCGCGCGCGCTTGACGACGCCGGCGTCTTAGAGGGCGCCGCGGGTGGGCCGATTCTGTTGCTGGATGAGGCTGTGGCGCATTTGGATCACGCCCGGCGCGCCGCGCTTGCGGACGAAGTGTCGGCGCTTGATGGCCAAGCGTGGCTTACGGGCACGGACGCGAGCTTGTTTCAGGCGTTTGTGGGCCGCGCCCAGATCCTAACCGTCGCTGACGGTGCGGTTCTGCCGGGCTGAGGCCGACGCGCCCGCACGGCCACGCCTTCCCCCAAAGGACGTGATCCGTGTGGAGCGTCGTGGCGCGACTTACTTGTCGTCGCCGGGCTTCATCGCCTTCGTCGTCGTTTCCGACATCAGGCGCCACGCTTCTTGGTAGTCTTCCGCGAGGGTCTTGGCGATCGTCGTCCACGCCTCCATCGCGTCCGTCGGCGTGCGCGCGTTCGCCAGGGTGTTGGCGGCCTCAAGCGAATGCTGCATACGCGCAACAGCCAGCTTCATCAGCGGCTCTTGCATGGCCATCATGGCGTTGCCGCTCTCAGCGGCTTTGGCGACCATTTTTTGCCAGTCCATCGCGGAGCGCATGAGGTCTTCGGTGTTCTTGCCGTCGAGGGCGGCGAAGAACGGCGCGGTGAAGGCTTGCGGATCCCACACAGCCTTCGTCGCGTCGTCGGCTGTGGTGCGGCGGGATTTCGAGGCGGAGGATTCTGCGGCGGCCATAGGGGATCTCCTTGAAGTGCGACGCGTCCGGACAGGCAGAGTCTGCGTGACGTGTTTCACAAGTCGCGGCCTTCGTCCAATGATGAATAACGGAGATGGGGCCTGCGCCTAGCGCGTCGGCTCGTGGAGACCCCAAGGCCCAACAGAATCTGCGGAGGCGCACCATGAGCGACGGGTTGGCGTTGGGGCTGTTTTTGGTGACGGCGGCTCTGTTTTCGTGGGTCGTCGACTACAGTCCGTTGCGTCGCCGATCGTTGAACGCGGCCATCGACACGCAACGCCGCGCGTGGATGCAGGTGTTGGTCACGCGTGAGCTGCGGATGGTCGACACCGGCATTGTGGCCAGTCAGCTGCAAGGCACGGGGTTTTTCGCCTCCACCTGCCTCTTGGGCGTCGGCGCGGCGTTCACGCTGGTCACCGCGGCTGAACCGGTGGTTCAAGTGCTGCAAACCCTTCAATTCAACGAGGGGCTGACGCGGGAAACCTTTCAGCTGCGGGTGATGGGCCTGTTCCTGATCTACGCGTATGCGTTCTTCAAATTCGGCTGGGCGTACCGGTTGTTCAGCTACACCGCCATTCTGATCGGGGCGGCGCCCTACGAGAAAACGGATCCCGCGACGCAGGACCACGCGGTCCGGCTGGCCGCGCTGAACAGCGAGGCTGGCGCGCAATTCAACCGTGGGCTGAGGGCTTTGTTCTTCTCCATCGGCTATCTTGGCGGCTTCGCCGGGGCGTGGAGTTTGGTGGTCTGCACGGCTCTGATCGCTTTGGTGCTGTTGTATCGTCAGTTCGCGTCGCCGGCGGCCGAGGCGTTGCGCGGCGTCCCACGTTAGGCGCGTCGCGGGCGGCCGGCCTTCGCGCTTTACGTGTTGTGCAGGGGCGCAGAGCGGCTTACCTAAGATGGATAAAGTACGGCGCGTTGCAGGGGCCACATGGCTCGCGCGGCAGCGCCGTCGCCGGTGCGTCGATCGCGCGCGTGCTGCGGGTGCGATGCGCCAGGCTCGGCGTTCTCTCGTCAGAGTGGCCCGAGCGCGAGGGGTGAGGCGACGAAAACGCCTTCGGGGGCTTCAGGGTCAATATGTGTCCCGCGCGCCGAGCTTTTGGCGTCGCTGGCCCGCACATGGAGCATGGATGAAAGCGTATGTCTGAGGCGGCTTCAGGATCCCTTCCCACCGCAGGCGCGGAGTCGAACGGCTATGGCGCCGACTCCATCAAGGTTCTGCGTGGCTTGGAGGCGGTGCGCAAGCGCCCGGGCATGTATATCGGCGACACCGACGACGGGTCCGGTCTGCATCACATGGTCTATGAGGTGGTGGACAACGCCATCGACGAGGCGCTGGCGGGATACTGTTCGCGGGTTGAGGTCGCCCTGCACGCGGATGGGTCCGCGAGCGTGACGGATGACGGCCGTGGCGTTCCCGTCGAGATCCACGCGGAAGAGGGCGTCTCCGCCGCCCAGGTGATCATGACCCAGCTCCATGCGGGCGGAAAGTTCGATCAGAACTCCTACAAGGTGTCCGGCGGCCTGCATGGCGTCGGCGTGTCGGTGGTCAACGCCCTATCGGAGCGACTGGAGTTGCGGGTCTGGCGCGACGGGGCCGAGCACTACATGCAGTTCCACGACGGCGATCCCGTGGACGGCGACCTGAAAGTCGTCGACGCGGACGCGGGCGCGCGCACCGGCACCCAGGTGCGCTTCCTGCCCTCCACGGACGTGTTCTCCTTCACGGAGTTTGATCGCGCGACGCTGGAGCATCGGTTGCGCGAACTGGCGTTTCTGAATTCGGGCGTGCGCATCGTGCTGCGGGATGAGCGCGGCGCGGAGCCGGTCGACGTCGACATGCGCTATGACGGCGGCGTCACGGCCTTCGTGCGGCACCTCGATCGCGCGAAGACACCGCTGATCCCCGAGCCGATCGCCCTGTCCGGCGCGCGCGACGGGTTGACCGTGGAAGCCGCGCTGCAGTGGAACTCCAGCTATCACGAGCAGGTGCTGTGCTTCACCAACAACATCCCCCAACGGGACGGCGGCACGCATTTGGCGGGCTTCCGCGCCGCGCTGACGCGGGTCGTGACGAAGTATGCCGAGACATCGGGGATCGCGAAGAAGGAAAAGGTGTCGATCACGGGCGACGACGCGCGCGAGGGACTGACCGCCATCCTGTCCGTGAAAGTTCCGGATCCGAAATTCTCCAGCCAAACAAAAGAGAAACTCGTGTCCTCCGAGGTCCGCCCGGTGGTGGAGAGCCTTGTCGGGGACGCGCTGAGCCAATGGTTTGAGGAGCATCCAAACGAAGCCAAGAATGTCGTGCGCAAGATCATTGAGGCGGCGACGGCGCGCGAGGCCGCCCGCAAAGCTCGTGAGCTGACGCGGCGCAAATCGGCGCTCGATGTGGCGTCTTTGCCCGGCAAGTTGGCTGACTGTCGCGAGCGCGATCCCGCGAAATCGGAATTGTTCCTCGTCGAGGGCGACAGCGCCGGCGGGACCGCCAAAGGCGCGCGGGACTCCCAGTATCAGGCGATCCTGCCGCTGCGCGGGAAGATCCTGAATGTCGAACGCGCGCGCTTCGACAAGATGCTGTCGAGTCAAGAAGTCGGCACGCTCATTACCGCGCTGGGGGCCGGGATCGGGCGCGATGATTTTGATGTGGAGAAGCTCCGCTACCACAAAATCATCATCATGACGGACGCCGACGTCGACGGCGCGCATATCCGTACGCTGTTGCTGACGTTCTTCTATCGCCAAATGCCGGAGCTCATCGAGCGTGGGCACCTCTACATCGCGCAACCGCCGCTCTTTAAGGTGGCGCGCGGGAAGTCTGAGCGTTACCTGACGGACGAGGGCGAGCTGCAGTCCTTCCTGGTGGAGGAAGGCACGAAGGACGCAAAGCTGCGGCTTCACACGCGCGAGGTTCTCGTGGGCGCGGATCTCACCCGGCTCGCGCAAGAGGCGCGCGGCGTTCAAGTGTTGGTCGACCGGCTGAAGGCGCGCGCGCCGCAAGCCGCGATCATCCAGGCCGCCATCGCCGGCGCGCTGGGCCCGGAAGCGGGCCCGGCGGAGGTCGAAGCCCTTGCGACGCGAATGGACTGGGTCGCTGACGAAGGCGAAGAAGGTTGGAGCGCCCGGCTGACCGAGGATGGCGCGCTGCTTCTTGAACGCGAGGTGCGCGGCGTGCGCGAGGCGGTGGTGATGGACGCCGCGTTCCGCGACAGCGCCGACGCTCAACGGCTGCACAGCCTCAACGCGCGCTTGTTGGAGGCGTATGGCGGCGCGGCCGGATACAGCCGCGGCGACCGCGACCGCCGCGTGTACGATCCCTGCAGCTTGCTGGCGGCCGTCACCCAGGAGGGCGAACGCGGCGTTAAGATCCAACGGTATAAAGGCCTCGGCGAAATGAATGCGGACCAGCTGTGGGAGACGACCTTGGATCCCGCCGTTCGGTCCTTGCCGCAGGTGAAAGTGAAAGAAGCCGACGACGCGGATGATTTGTTCGCGAAGCTGATGGGCGATGTGGTCGAGCCGCGTCGGGAGTTCATCATCGCCAACGCGCTGGACGCTGAGGTGGATGTGTAAACGCGACCGCGTCCAGCGGTAGACACGAACGTCCCAAGCCGCCATAGCCCAGGCTCAACGCGACGGATGGCGGCGGGCTTGGCCTTCATCGTGCAGTCACGGCGTGTTGAAACGGTCTCCCGGATCTGGGGAGCGGGGTCGAGGACGACGGCGAGGGATCCAGCATGACGGACACGACGGCGATCGCGGGCGATGGACGCACCGCGTCCCAGGTGGACGAGCGGCGCTTAGCGAACGCGCTGCGCGCCTTGGCGATGGACGCGGTGGAGCAGGCCAATTCGGGCCACCCCGGCATGCCGATGGGCATGGCGGACGTCGCGACCGTGTTGTTCCGCGAGTTTCTCACGTTTGACGCGGCCGACCCTCGGTGGCCGGACCGCGACCGTTTCGTGCTGTCGGCCGGCCATGGCTCCATGTTGCTGTATGGCCTGGGCCATCTCCTTGGCTATGCGGATCTGCCGCTGGAACAGCTCAAGGCCTTTCGCCAATTGGGATCGCGGACGGCGGGCCATCCCGAATGGGGGCATGTGGCTCTGGCGGAAACGACCACGGGGCCGTTGGGCCAGGGTTTGGCCAACGCCGTCGGTATGGCGATCGCGGAGGCGCATCTGCGCGCGCGGTTTGGCGCGGAGCTTGTCGACCACCGCACCTATGTCATCGCAGGCGATGGCTGCCTGATGGAAGGCGTCAGCCAAGAAGCGATCACTCTGGCCGGGCATTTGAAGCTCAACCGGCTCGTCGTCCTGTGGGACGACAACGCGATTTCGATCGATGGGCCGGTGTCGCTGTCGGACTCGACCGATCAGCGCGCCCGTTTTGAGGCGTCCGGCTGGGCGACGCGCGCCGTCGACGGGCATGATCCGGACGCGGTGCGCGAGGCGCTGACGTGGGCGCAAACCGCCGAGCGGCCGGTCTTGATCGCGTGCCGCACGACGATTGGGTTCGGCGCGCCGAACAAAGGCGCGACCGCCGCCGCCCATGGCGCGCCGCTGGGCGCGGAGGAAGTGGCGGCGGCCCGTCAGGCGTTGGACTGGCCCCACCCGCCGTTCGAGATTCCAGAGGATATCCAAGCGGTTTGGAGCGCTGCGGGAGCTCGGGGGCGCCCGGTGCGCGAGGCGTGGGACGCGCGTGTGGCGGCGCACCCCCAGGCGGAGGCGTTCCGCGGCGCGCTGGCGGCGGAGCTGAGCGGTCCGGCGCGCGCGGCGCTGGCGGCGGCCAAAACAAAGGCGTTGGCCGCGCCCGCCAAGATGGCGACGCGCAAAGCCTCGGGCGTCGCGTTGGACGCGGTTGCGCCGGCTTTGCCGGAATTGATCGGGGGGTCCGCGGACCTCACGGGGTCCAACAACACCAAAGCGTCGGGGCTTTCGCTGCTCACGGCCGACGATTACGCGGGGCGGTACATCCACTACGGCGTTCGCGAGCACGCTATGGCCGCCGCTATGAACGGCATGGCCCTCCATGGCGGGGTGATCCCCTATGGCGGCACGTTCTTGGTGTTCAGCGATTATTGCCGGCCGTCGATCCGTTTGGCGGCGCTGATGGGCGTGCGGTCGATCTTCGTGATGACCCATGACTCCATCGGCGTGGGTGAGGATGGCCCGACCCACCAACCGGTGGAGCATGTGGCGTCGCTTCGCGCGATCCCCGGTCTGAACGTGTTCAGGCCCGCCGATGTGGTCGAGGCGCTGGAGTGCTGGGAGCTGGCGCTCGAGGCGGAGCGGCCGAGCGTGCTCGCGTTGTCGCGTCAAGGCGTTCCGCAAATTCGGACGGAGCCGCGGGACGGCAACGCCTGCGCCCGTGGGGGCTACATCCTGTCCGACAGCGCCGCGCCGGACGTGACGTTGATCGCCAGCGGCACGGAAGCCTCGCTCGCTGTGGCGGCGGCCGAGATGCTCGCGCGCGAGGGCGTGGCGTGCCGGGTGGTCAGCATGCCGTGCTTGGATCTCTTCGACGCGCAATCGGCGGCCTACCAGGACGAGACGCTGGGATCCGCGCCGCTGCGCGTGGTCGTGGAAGCGGGCGTGCGCCAGGGCTGGGACCGCTGGCTGCGGCGGGGCGATCGGTTCGTGGGCATGAGCGGCTTCGGCGCGAGCGGACCGGGCGCGGACGTCTTCGCGCATTTTGGCCTGACGGCGGACGCCGTCGCGGCGGCTGTGCGCGAGGCGCGGGCCGGCGACGGTTCGCGGCGCTGATGCGGGCGGGACGTCGCTCGCGCCTCCATTTGGTTCTATACCCTTAGCGTTGGCGACGCGCCCGTAGGGGGCCGGACTCCGGAGGCGTTCATGAGCGACGACATACGCATGCGCATCGTTGGCGATCCCGCCACCATGGAGGGGCTGCGCAAGGGCAGGACCTGGCTGTTCTGGAGCGGAATCGTCCACATCGTCGTCGGCGTGTTGGCGATCCTCTTTCCGATGCTGGCGAGCCTGGCGGCGAACTATCTCATTGGCTGGCTGTTCGTGTTGGCCGGCGTCGCCGGCCTCGTCGGCGCGTTTGGCGTGCGGGGCGTTGGCGCGCTGGCATGGTCCGTGCTGTTGAGTGTGCTGACGGTCGGTGCGGGTCTGTTTTTGCTGTTTGATCCCCTGGGCGGTCTGTTGGCCCTCACGCTCGTGGTGGCGACGGTGTTCTTCGTGGAAGGCGTGCTGCAGGCGCTCTTCGCGCTGCGCGTGCGGCCGGCGCGGGGATGGGTGGTCGTGCTGGTCTCGGCGTTGATCAGCGTGGGCGTCGGCGTGTTGATCGCGTTGGGTTTGCCAGGCGCGTCGGCGATTGTTCTCGGCGTCCTGCTGGGCGTGAACTTTCTGTCGACAGGCGTTGCGGCGGTGTTGCTCGCCAATCAGATCAAAAAGGCGACGGAACCGGCCACAGCGGCATGACGGCGCGCCCCGCGACGCGGGCTTCCGCGACCGCCAGACCCATAGCGTCCTGGTCCCAACAGACGTAGGGTCCCGGCGGCAGCGGTCGTTCGTCGCGATCGCTCAACAAGCCGGAGGCCGAGCATGGCGGTGATCCACCCACGCGTGCAGGAGGTGACGGAGCGCATTCGTGCGCGCAGCCGGAATTCGCGGGCCGCCTACCTTGAACAGATGGCCGCCGCGCGTCGCGACGGGCCGCACCGCAAGACCGTTTCGTGCGGCAATCTGGCTCACGCCTTCGCGGCCAGCCCGTCGGACGACAAGGCGCGCATCAAAGACGTGTTCGGCGAAGCGCGGTGGCCAAACGTCGGCATCGTCACCGCCTACAACGACATGCTGTCGGCGCATCAGCCACTCGGCGTGTTTCCCGAGCATATCAAAGCCGCGACCCGCGACGTCGGCGCAACCGCCCAGATTGCGGGGGGCGTGCCGGCGATGTGCGACGGCGTCACACAAGGCCAGCCGGGCATGGATCTGTCGTTGTTTTCGCGCGATGTGATCGCGTTGGCGACGGCGGTGAGCTTGTCCCACAACGTGTTTGACTCAGCGCTTTATCTCGGCGTCTGCGACAAGATCGTGCCGGGCCTCTTTATTGGCGCGGCGCGATTTGGGCACCTGCCCGCGGTGTTCTGTCCCGCCGGGCCGATGCCGTCGGGTCTCCCGAATGCGGAGAAGGCGCGGGTGCGCCAGCTGCACGCCGAAGGCAAGGTCGGGCGCGACGCCCTGTTGGAGGCGGAGTCCAAGAGCTATCACAGCCCAGGCACGTGCACCTTCTACGGCACCGCGAACTCCAACCAGATGCTGATGGAGGTGATGGGCCTGCATTTGCCGGGAACGGCTTTTGTCAATCCGAACACGCCCCTTCGCGACGCGCTCACCGTCGCCACCGCCCAGCGCGCCGCGGCGATCACCGATCTTGGCGCTGAGCCGATCCCGTTTTGCGACGTCATCGACGAGCGGGCGGTGGTGAACGCCATTGTCGGCTTGAACGCCACGGGCGGGTCGACGAACCACACGATCCACATCATCGCGATGGCGCGGGCCGCCGGGATTCTCGTCGACTGGACGGATTTTGAGGGTTTGGCGCAGGTGACGCCGCTGCTCTGCCGGATCTATCCCAACGGCTTGGCGGACGTGAACCACTTCCACGCCGCGGGCGGCATGGGCTTTTTGGTCCGCGAACTCTTGGATGCGGGCCTGATGCATGAGGATGTGCGCACGATTGCCGGCCCTGGCCTGCGCCGCTACGCCCAGGAGCCGGCGCTGGTCGACGGCGCGCTGACGTGGCGCGACGCCCCGGCGGAGTCCGGCGATACGGATGTGCTGCGGCCGGTTTCCGATCCGTTCAGCGCCACCGGCGGGTTGCATTTGCTGGACGGCGGGCTGGGGCGCGCGGTCATCAAGGTGTCCGCCGTCAAGCCTGAGCACCGGGTGGTGGAGGCGCCGGCGATCGTTTTCCACTCCCAGCAGGAGCTGTTGGATCGCTTCAAAGCCGGCGAGCTTGAGCGGGATTTCGTCGCTGTGGTGCGCTTCCAAGGCCCGCAAGCCAACGGCATGCCCGAGCTGCACAAGCTGACGCCGAGCCTCGGCGTGCTGCAAGATCGCGGCTTCAAGGTGGCGTTGGTGACGGACGGGCGCATGTCCGGCGCGTCCGGCAAAGTGCCGGCGGCGATCCATGTCTGCGCGGAAGCCGCCGACGGCGGGCCGATCGCGAAGGTGCGCGATGGCGACGTGATCCGGCTGGATAGCGAAGCCGGGGTGTTGGATGTGCAGGTGGATGCGGCCACATTCGCGGCGCGGGAGGCGGCGACGGCGGATCTGACTGGCGAACATCAAGGCTTGGGCCGGGAGCTGTTCGCTGGGTTCCGCACGCGGGCGACCCGCGCTGACGAAGGCGCGATGACCTTCGGGGCGTTCGATGCGGCCGCGCCGGCCTTGGCGGAGGCGCTGGCGTGAGCGGGGCGGAGGGCGCGGCTCGAATCCAGCCAATCGTGGCGGCGGCGACGGTCATTCCCGTTTTGGCGATTGATGATTTGGACGACGCCGCGCCGCTGGCGGAGGCGCTCTTCGCCGGCGGTTTGCGCGTTTTGGAGACGACGCTGCGCACGGCGGCGGGCTTTGAGTCGATTGGCCGGATGAAGGCCGCTGCGCCGGACGCCTATGTGGGCGTGGGGAGCATCAAGACGCCGGATGACGCGCGGCGTTGCGTCGACGCCGGGGCGGACTTCTTGGTCACGCCGGGAACCTCGCGCCTCATGATTGAGACGCTGGAGGCGCTTGACGCGCCCGCGCTTCCAGGAGCGGCCACGGCCTCGGAGATGATGGCGCTTTACGAAGCCGGCTTCGCGATCCAGAAGTTCTTCCCGGCCGAGCCTGCGGGGGGACGGGCGTACCTCAAGGCGATCCACGGGCCTTTGCCTCAGATCACGTTTTGCCCGACCGGCGGCGTCACGGCGGAGACCGCGCCGGACTATTTGGCGTTGCCCAATGTGGCCTGCGTGGGCGGATCCTGGGTGGCGCCTCAGGCCGCGGTCGCGGCGAAGGATTGGGCCGGCGTCACGCGGTTGGCGGAGGCCGCGGCGGCTCTGGCGGCGTAGGGGGAACGGTATGCGGACAGTTCTGATTGTTGTGGGCGTGCTTCTGCTGGCGGCGGCGGGGGCCGTGTTTGGCGTGCGGGCGTTGCTGGGCTCCGGCTCGGGGGCGCCGCTGGCGGCTGAAGCCCTTGAAACGCAATACGGCGCCGCGTCGGACCGTTATGTGACGGCTGACGGCGTTCGCTTTCGGGTGCGCGAAGACGGACCCGCGGACGCGCCGACGATCGTCCTGATCCACGGTTTCTCCCACAGCTTGGAGACGTGGGAGGCGTGGGCCGATGGTCTCGCCGACGCGTGGCGGGTGATCCGGTTCGATTTGCCCGGCCACGGGCTGACAGGACCAGATCCGCAGGGGCGTTACACCAACGAACAGACCGTCGATTTGGTGGCCGCCTTGGTGGATGAGCTGGCGCTGGAGCGCTTCGCGCTTGCGGGCAATTCGCTGGGCGGCCTGGTCGCGTGGCGGTACGCCGCGGCTTATCCACAGAATGTCAGCGCCTTGGTCCTGATCGCTCCGGGCGGGTACCCCAACCGCGGGGTTGGCGATGAGCCGGCGCCCGTGCCGGCCTTGGTTCAAGGCTATTTGCGCACCGCGCCCGCGATTGGCGTGGAGACGGCGACACGCGGCCTCTTTGGCGATCCCGAACGCATGGATCCCGCGGCGCCGGCGCGGGTGCGCGATCTGATGCGGCGCGAGGGCAATGGCGCGGCCTTGTTGGCGCGCGTGGAGGTGTTCACCCTACCGGATCCGGAGCCGGCGCTGCGGGACATGACCACGCCGACGCTTATTCTTTGGGGCGCGCGCGACACGGTCGTTCCCGTCGAGCACGCCGAGCGGTTCGCCGCCGCCATCCCGGGCGCGCGCGCCAAGGTCTATGACGATCTTGGTCATATCCCGCAGGAAGAGGCGCCAGATCAAACGCTCGTTGACGCGCGGGCGTTCTTGGCCGCCGTTGAGACCGGCGACGCGGCGGCGGAGAGCGAAGCTGACGCCTTGGTGGAGGCGGAGTGACGCGCGTGAGCTTCAATTCCACAGCGACGGCTCTCGCCCCTCGGGCGTGTTCGGCGTATATTGGGACGGCTGGTGGGCGAGCGACTCGATCGCTGTGTCCAAGCGTGTTTTTTCACACACGACATTGACGGAGCGCGCGATGTTTTGGCGTCGCAACAAACGGCCTGAGGGCCGGGCGGTCGATCATCTGCCCCATGTGACGGGCAAGGGCGCGCCGCCGCCGGAATTGCTGGATCTTCCTTTGGGCTCGCTGAGCAAGCGGCAGCGATCGACCCCGGCGAGCGACGCTGTGGCGTCGCGGGCGACCGGGGCTGACGCTCTTGCGCTTGAGCCGGTGCACGCGCCGGCTGTGGACGCGGCGCCCGCTCCGGAGCCGGCTCCGACCGCTCCCTCGACGGTTCCGGCGTGGACAGAGCCCGCGGCGTCTCCCGCGGGCGACCTGGCCGAGGCCGCGGACGTTGCTTCGGCTGACGCGCCCGTTGAAGCCGCCGCGGACGCGACGGCGGAGCCAACTCACGCCCACCATGATGCGCCCTGCGCGGAGACGCCGCCGATTGTGGCTGAGGAGGCTTTCGCGGCGCCGGCCATGGAGGCGATCGCGGGACAGGATGACGAGGACGCCGTTGCGGCGGAGCTGGAAGCGGCTCTTGCGGCGGTGGCGGACTTTCAGGCGGACGATGACACGTCCGACGAGGCGTCGGACGCCGTGTTTGAGCAGACCGTGTTCACCGATGGCGCCGTGTCCGAGGACGACCTCGCGGGCTCCGACACGCCAACGACCGCGGCGCCGGACCAGGAGGACGATCCCGACGACGAGCCGGAGGGCGACGTCGCCGCGCCGGAGGAGGCGGCCGCGGCCGACGCGGCCAGCGACGACGAGGCCGCCTCCGCGACGGACGAAGCCTCCCCGCCAACGGTCTCGGGTGATCACTCCGACGGGGACGCCGACGTCGCTCACGAAGCCGACGGCGCGACGGACGCGGATGACGACCAAGCGGCTGCGTCTGAGGATGGCGCCGCGGCAGACGCTGAGGCGGCCGCCGCGCCTGAACCCGCGCCGACGCCTCCGGTCGATCCGGTCCGTGAGGGGTATTTCCACACGCCGGACGGTTTGGAGCTCTTCTATCGCGATTACGCGCCGCAGCCCGCCGACGCCAACGCTCCCGTGCGGGAGACGCCGGTGTTGTGCCTGCATGGCCTGACGCGCAACGGACGCGACTTTGAGGAGGTGGCGCCGCAGATCGCCGCCCTTGGCCGCCGGGTCATCGTGCCGGACCAGCGCGGCCGTGGCCAGTCGGACTGGGACGCCAATCCCGATCACTATCAGCCTGGCTATTATGTCGGCGACATGTTGGGCCTGCTCACGTCGCTGGAGGTCGGACCCGTGGTGGTGCTGGGCAGCTCCATGGGCGGGTTGATGGCCATGATGCTGGCCTCCGCGCAACCCGGCAAAGTCGTCGCGGCGATCATCAACGACATCGGCCCCGACCTTGGCGCCGAGGGATTGGACCGCATTCGCGAGTACATCGGCGGCGGGCCTGCGGCGACAGACTGGGCGGACGCGGCGCGCATGACCCGTGCGGCCCACGGGGCGACGTTCCCGACGATGCGCAACGAAGACGCGTTTTGGGACGTGTTTGCGCGGCGGCTCTATCGGCAAACCCCGGATGGGCGGATCTTGTTGGACTACGATCCCGCAATCGCGGAGCCGTTTTTGGAAGAAGCGGAGTCCGGCGCGGATTTGTGGCCCTTCTTTGAGGCGTTGAAGACCACCCCGACCCTCGTGATCCGCGGTGAACTGTCTGATCTTCTGGGGCGTGACACCGTCGCGAAGATGCGGTTGCGCAAGCTTGACCTCAAAACGGCGGAAGCGCCGGCGGTCGGCCACGCGCCGTTCTTGAACGAGCCTGAGGTGTGGAGCGCGATCGCGGAGTTGCTCGACGCCGTGCCCTGAACGCCGCCGTCGCGGGGGCTGATCGCGCCCGGGCGCCGCTGAGGTCTCGGCTGGGCGTGATGCGGCCTGTCCTCTACGCTCCGCTGGTCATGGACGACCTCGGGAGCGTTGGGTGAGCTTAGACAGTCTTGGCGCGGCCAACACACGCGCCGCCACGCCGGCCGCGACTGGCGACCACGCCCCGATTTTGGCGTTGGCCGACATGCACGTCCGCTTCGACACGCCCGACGGTGAAATCACGGCCGTGGGCGGGGTGAACTTGGCGCTCCACTCCGGCGAGTGTGTCGCCGTTGTCGGTGAATCGGGCTCCGGCAAGAGCCAGACCTTTCTCGCCGCCATGGGGCTGTTGGCTGACAACGGCCGCTTGGAGGGATCGGTCCGCTATCGCGGCGAGGAGCTGCTGGGGCTGTCGCCCAGACGGCTCAACCGCGTGCGTGGGCGCAAGATCAGCATGATCTTCCAAGACCCTCTGACGTCGTTGACCCCGCACATGCGTGTGGGCAGCCAAATGAAAGAAGCGCTGAAGGTTCACCTCGGCGTGCAGGGCGCCCAGGCGGAGGCGCGCTGCGTGGAGTGGTTGGAGCGGGTCCGCATCCCCGATCCGCGGCGCCGCATGGGCCAGCATCCCCATGAGCTGTCCGGGGGCATGCGCCAGCGCGTCATGATCGCCATCGCAATGCTGTGCGAGCCGGACGTGTTGATCGCGGATGAGCCGACCACCGCCCTGGACGTCACGGTGCAGGCTCAAGTCCTCGACATTATGGACGAACTCAAACGCGACACGCGCGCGGGCCTGATCTTGATCACCCACGATATGGGCGTGGTGGCCCGCATGGCGGACCGCGTCATGGTGATGAAGAACGGTCGCGCTGTGGAGGAGGGGCCGGCGGAACACGTGTTCGCGCGGCCGCGTGATCCCTACACGCGCATGCTGCTGGAGGCCGCGCCGCGTTTGGACCGGCCGAACCGCCCCGGCGCGCCGCCGCTGAGCCCGGTCCCGCCGGACGCCGCGCCGGTCGTGCTCGATGCGCGGGACGTGAAGGTGTGGTTCCCGGTGCGGACGGAGGGCGGCCCGTTCGGGCGGCGGCGGCATTTGCGCGCCGTGGATGGCGTCAACGTCACGCTGCGTGCGGGAGAGACGCTCGGCGTGGTGGGGGAGTCCGGTTGCGGCAAGTCCACGCTGGCTCGGGCCGTGCTGGAGCTGCTGCCGCGGACCGCTGGCACGGTCGCGTGGATTGGCCGGGCGAATGACACGCTGTCTGACAAAGACCTGCGGTCGGCGCGCGCCAACGTCCAGATCGTGTTTCAAGACCCCCTCGCCTCACTGGATCCGCGGATGACGGTGGGCGGCTCCATCGCTGAGCCCCTGACCGCGCACCGTCCGGGGCTGAAAGCGCGCGAGCGGGCGGACCTCACGCGGGCGATGATGGTGCGGTGTGGTTTGGATCCCGCGTTGATCAACCGCTATCCGCACGAGCTGTCCGGCGGGCAGAACCAGCGCGTCGGCATCGCCCGCGCCATGATTGTCGAGCCGAAGCTCGTGGTCTGCGACGAGGCGGTGTCGGCGCTGGATGTGTCGGTGCAAGCGCAGATCCTCAACTTGCTGATTGATCTGCAGAACCAGTTTGGTCTGGCGATGATGTTCATCAGCCATGACTTGTCGGTGGTGCGCGAGATCTCTCATCGGGTTCTGGTGTTGTATTTGGGGCGCGCGGTGGAGTTCGCGGATCGCGACGCGCTCTACGCGGGCCCGCGTCACCCTTACACGCAAGCGCTGCTGTCGGCGGCGCCGATCCCCGACCCCACGGTTGAGAAGACGCGCGCGCGGGTGGCGCTCTCGGGCGACCCGCCCAGTCCGCTTGATCCGTTGGCGGGGCTGCGTTTCATGCCGTCGCGCTTGCCGGCGGCGTCAGAGAGAACCCCCGGCGCGGCGGCCGACGCCATCTACCGTCCACAACTCGTGGAAATCGGGCCCGGCCATTGGGTCGCCGAGCACGATCCCCATGCCCATGGGCCCGGCCTGATCGCGTGAGGCGCTGACACAACGGGGCGTGGGGGGGCGCCGCTGGCCGTGATTGGCGGCGTTTGCCGTGATGCGCGCGGGTGGTACGGTCGGCCAAAATTTGCCGTCAAAGGACAGACTATGGCGCTCCGTGTGATTGTTCCCCTCGCGTTGGCGCTGACCGCCATCGGTTGCGGCGAGCGCGACGCTCCGGCTCCTGAGGCGCCCGACGCGCCCGCGCCCACTCCTGAGGCGCCGAGCGTGGCCGACGCCGCCTCCGAAGACGCGGCCGTCGCGGCGCAAGAGCTGGTGGCGGCGGGGGTCTTTCCCCACGACGCCAGCGATGTGTCCGCCGACCCGCTCGTCCGTTACGGGCGGCTGGAGAACGGCCTGCGCTACGCCGTCATGGCCAATGACACGCCGACAAACACCGCCGCGCTGCGCGTGCGCATCGACATGGGCTCGCTCAATGAGGCGGAGGACGAACGCGGCCTTGCCCATTTCATTGAGCACATGGCGTTCAACGGCACGACCAACATCGCCGAAGACGAACTCGTGAAGATGTTAGAGCGGTTTGGCCTCGCCTTTGGCGCGGACACCAACGCGTACACGGCGTTTCACGAGACGGTGTACCAGCTCGATCTGCCGTCCACGGACACCGAGACCGTGGATGCGGCGCTGTCCATCTTGAGCGAGATGGTCAGCGAGGCGCTCTTTGATCCGGAGGCGGTGGATCGCGAGCGCGGCGTCGTCCTCTCCGAGGAGCGGGTGCGCGACACCTTTGGCCTGCGGTATCTGCGTGAACGCAACCGGTTTCTGTTTCCGGATTCGCTGATTTCAGAGCGTCTGCCCATCGGGTTGGTCGAGGTGATCGAGACGGCCCCGGCGGAGCGGATGAAGGCTCTCTACGACGCCTATTACACGCCGGAGCGGGCCTTCGTCGCGGCTGTGGGCGACTTCGACGTGGACGAGATGGAAGCGAAGCTGCGCGACGCCTTCGGCGGGTGGACGCCGCCGGCGGAGCCGGGTCTCGACCCCGATTTGGGCGTGGTCCGCGAGCGGACGACCGAAGCCGGGTTTTTCACCGACCCGGACATGTACACGATCGCTGGACTGTACTTCGTGACCCCCTCGGCGCCGCGCCCGGACACGCTTGATATGCGTCGCCAAGAGCTGCTTGAGGGCGTGGGGGAAGGCGTTCTGGCGCGACGTCTCCAGCGGTTGTCGCGCGATCCCGACGCGCGTTTCCTCCAGGCGATGGTCGCCTCCGGACCCGTGTTCGGCACGAAGGCCGCCGATATGGCGTCACTGGAGATTGTGTCGCGGCCGGAGGACTGGCGTGCGGCGTTGGCCCTGGCGGAGCAGGAGCTGCGTCGGGCGGTTGAGCACGGCTTCACGGCCGCGGAAGTGAACGAGCAACTCGCGAACCTCCGCACACGGCTCGAGAACGCCGCCGATCAGGCGGACACGCGCGAAACGCCGGCTCTGGCGGACCGGGTCACGCGGGCCTTCGGCGCGTCGGACGTGTTCTCGCACCCGGACGCCAACCTGGCCCAGTTTGAGGCGGCGGCTCCGGAGGTGACGCCCGAGGCGGTGCTGGAGGCGTTCCGCGCCCGGTGGACGGGCCCGGATCCCTTGGTGTTTCTCGCCAACAACGCGCCTGTGCCGGACGCAGAGGAGGCGATCCTCGCCGTGCTCGCGGAAAGCCAGGCCGTTGCGGTCGCGCCGCCGACGGATCTTGGCGGCGGGGAGTTCGCGTACACGACGTTTGGCGATCCCGGCGCCGTGGCGGAGCAAGATGTCGCCGAGCCCCACGCCATCACGCGCGCGCGGTTTGAGAACGGCGTGCGCGCCAACGTCAAACAGACCGATTTCGAAGAGGATGTGGTTCGCGTCAGCGTCCGCGTCGGCGGCGGCCGTTTGGAGATGCCGAAGGAGCTGCCGGGTCTCTCTCAGTTCTTTGACAACGCGTTCACCCTTGGCGGGTTGGAGGCGCACAGCGCCGACGACTTGCAGTCTTTGCTGGCCGGGCGAACCTGGGATTTGAACAGCGGCGTGGGAGACGACGCGTTCGTGTTCAGCGCCGCCACAACGCCCGATGACCTGCTGCTTCAGCTGCAGTTGTTCGCCGCCTACGTCACCGCGCCAGGCTACCGACCGGAGGGGGAGGCGCAGTACCGCCAGCTGTTCGACATCGTCTACGACACGTTGGACGCGCAGCCGGCGAGCGTGCGTCGACGCGACGTGCCGCGTCTTCTGCGCTCCGGCGACCCCCGCTACGGCTTGCCCGCCAAGGAGTCGTTGCTCGCGCGCAGCTATGCCGACTTGCGGACCGTGCTGGCGCGGGCGCTGGGCGACGGCGCGGTTGAGATCGGGGTTGTGGGCGACATCGCTCCCGAGGCGGCTTTGGAGGCTGTTGGCGCGACGTTCGGCGCGCTGCCCGCGCGGCGCGCCGACCCGGAGCCGTTTGCTGCGGCGCGGGTTGTGCGCTTTCCAGACGATCGCAGCCTGGTCACCCTCACCCATGCAGGCGAGGCGGATCAGGCCGAAGCCAATGTGTATTGGCCGACGACGGACGACGGTGATGTCGCGATCGCGCGGCGTCTGGTTCTCCTTGAGCGCGTGATGGATCTGAAACTCATCGCGCGCATCCGCGAGCAAGAAGGCGCGACGTATTCGCCGCGCGCGAGCGGGCTGACGTCGCGGGTGAACCCGGGCTTTGGCTATTTCTTTGTGAGCTTGGCGCTCACGCCCGACGATGTCGCGCCCTACTTCGCGATCATCGACGAGATTGCGGCGGAGTTGGCGGCAGGCGACATCAGCGAGGATGAGCTTGAGCGCGCCCGTCGGCCGCTGCTGGAGCAGATCGAGGAGAGCTTGGAAGACAACGGCTATTGGCTCCGCCTCGCGACCACGGCGCAGACCCAACCGCGGTATCTCGAGCGCACCCTGACGCGGATGGAAGACTACGCCGCGATCACGCGCGAGGAGGTGGCGCAGACGGCGGCGGCCTATCTGCGTCCGGACGCGGCGCTGCGGGTCGCGATCGTCCATGAATCGCGCGCGGCGGAGGATCTGCGCCCCGCGGCCGACGCTGCGGACGCGGGCTCTGATGGCGGTGAGTGAGACGCGCGAGGCGGCGGACGCTTCTGCGTTGACCCCGGAGGACGTGCTGGCGGCCCGCGCGCGTTTGGGCGAGGCGGTTGAGCGCACCCCGGCGCGCGCGGCGCCGGCTCTCGCGCGGCAGTCCGGCGCCCGCAACATTTGGCTGAAGCTCGACACGCTGCTGCCGACCGGCGCGTTTAAGGAGCGAGGGGCGTTGAACGCGCTCCTCAAGCTGAGCCCCGACCAAGCGCGGCGCGGGGTCGTGACCGCGTCCGCCGGCAATCACGCCCAAGCGCTTGCGTATCACGGCGGACGTCTCGGCGTGGCCGTCACCGTTGTGATGGCGACGCACACGCCACAGGTGAAGATCGCGGGAACCCGTCGTCTCGGCGCGCGGGTCGTGTTGGAGGGCGAGGCGTTTGACGACGCCCTCGCGGAGGCCCGGCGGCTCGAAGCCGACGAGGGGCTGACGCTGATCCATCCGTTCGACGACGCGGCGGTGATCGCCGGCCAGGGCGTCGGGATCCTTGAATTCCTTGAGGATGCGCCGGACATCGACACGCTGCTGATCCCCGTTGGGGGCGGCGGCTTGATCGCTGGCGCGTTGTTGGCGGCGCAAGCGGCGGGGGGACCCCGGCGCGAGGTTCTGGGCGTGGAGCCGGCCATGTATCCCAGCATGCGTTTGGCGTTGAGCGAGAACGCGGAGGCGCTCGACGTCGAGGGCGATCCGGAGGCGCGGCACGGCGTGCTCGGCGGCCACACCATCGCTGAGGGCGTCGCGGTGAAGCGCGCGGGCGCGCTGACGGCGGCGCTGTGCCGAAATCTGAGTCTGACCGCACAGGACATCGTTCTCGTCAGTGAACCGGCGATCGAGGAGGCGATCGTGGCGCTGGCGATGACCGAGAAGCTGGTCACGGAAGGCGCCGGCGCTTTGGGTTTGGCCGCTGTGATTGAACATGAGGATCGGGTGCGCGAGCGCGCGGTGGGGCTGCATGTCTGTGGCGGCAACATCGACGCGCGGTTGTTGGCGCAGGTGCTGGCGCGGCATCTCGTCCGGACCCGCCGGCGCGCGCGGTTGCGCGTGGAGTGCTTTGACCGTCCCGGCAGTTTGGCGGAGGTGACCGCCGCGCTGACGGCGGAGGGCGTGAACATCATTGACGTCTTGCACAACCGCATGGTGGTGGATGTGCCTGCAAAGGAGACTCGCGTCGATTTCGTCATCGAAACGGATGACGCGGCGATCACGGAGGCGGTTGTCGCCCGGCTGCGGCGCTCCGGGTTTCCCCGAGCCCGCATTCTGGACGAGCGCGAGTAGCGGGCGGCGGCGTGCGCGCGCCCCTTTCTCTTTTTGCGCGCCCGTGAAAGGGTGCCGCACGGGTCGTATGCGGCCGGAGTATAGGGTCGAAGTTTGGGGGATGTCGCCATGGGCGTAAGGGCAGAGGGCTGGCGCGCCACGGCGCAGCGCACGGCGGCGGCGACGCTGATCATGGGCGTGGCGGCGTGCGGTGATGGCGGCGAACCGCCGGTTTCCCTCGACGAAGGTGTGACGGAAAGCGTGCGCGCCGCGCCCGGCACGGAGGCGCTGGAGCCGCTGAGCGGTGTGGAGCCGGCGCTCGAAGCGGAGGCGCGCGCCGCCATTGCCGAGCGTGAGGCGGAAGAACGCCGCGCGGAAGAAGAGCGCGCGGCGTTGGCCGCTGCGAACCTTGCGGAGGCGGAGGCTTATCTGGCCGGGAACGCTGCGTCCGAGGGGATCACCGTCACCGACAGCGGGCTTCAGTACCGCGTTTTGGAAGACTCCGGCGACACGGCCGACGCGCGCCCGACGCCTGGCCAGTTTGTGTGCGTGCATTATCGCGGCACGCTGATCGACGGCACGGAGTTCGACAGCTCCTACGGACGGGAGCAGGCCGCCATGTTCCCGTTGGGCGGCGTGATCCCAGGATTCTCTGAAGCGTTGCAGCTCATGGACGTGGGCGATCGGCTGCAGGCGTTCATTCCCCCGGCGTTGGGCTATGGCGAGGCTGGCGCAGGCGACGCCATTGGGCCGAATGCGGCGCTGATCTTCGAGATCGAACTGTTCGAGGCGCTCGATCGCCCGGGCGTGCCGCCGGGCGGCGATTGTCTGGCGAACAAGGAGGCCGCCGCCGCGAACCTCGAACGCGCGGAGGCGTTCTTGGCGGAGAACGCCGCCAAGGACGGCGTGATCGTGACGGACACGGGGTTGCAATACCGCGTGGTTGCCGCGGGAGACGTGGAGCGCGAGCCGCCGACGCCGGGCGAGTTTGTCTGTGTCCACTATCGCGGCACGTTGATCGACGGCGCCGAGTTCGACAGCTCTTATGCTCGCGGCCAGCCGGCGGCGTTTCCCTCCGACCGGCTGATCCCCGCCTGGGTTGAGGCGTTGGCGCTGATGCGTCCGGGGGCGACATGGGAGTTGGCGGCGAAGCCGGAGCTCGCTTACGGGCGTCCTGGCGCCGGAGCGGACATTGGGCCCAATGAAGCGCTGTTGTTCACCGTTGAGCTGATTGACGTGTTGGACGGGCCGCCGGCGGACCCCACGATCAATTGCGCGACGGGCGAGCCCGCTGTCGCTGCGGAACCGTCCGACGACGCTGGGGCGGAGACCCCCGACGAATGATCGCGCCTGGCCGGTCGACATAGTGGGCGACGAGCCTATCATCGGCGTATGACCCTTGATGCTGATGCTTTGGCCCAGGACGCCCGCGCGACCCTTGCGGACTTGGTGGGCTTCGACACCACGTCCCGCGGCTCCAACCTCGCCTTGATCGCTTATGCGGAAGCGAAGCTGCAGGCCGCCGGCGCGCGGACGACGCGGGTCCTCAACAGCGAGGGGACTAAGGCCAATCTGATGGCCAGCGTGGGGCCGGACGCGCCCGGCGGCGTCATCCTCTCCGGGCACACGGATGTCGTTCCCGTCGACGGGCAAGACTGGTCCAGCGACCCTTGGACCCTGACGGAGCGGGACGGGCGTCTTTATGGGCGCGGCGCGTGCGACATGAAGGGTTTTTTAGCGCTCGCGCTGAGCGCGGCGGACGGGTTCCAGGCGGCCGGGCTGGCGCGACCGATCCACTACGCGCTCTCCTATGATGAAGAGGTCGGCTGCCTTGGCGCGCCGGCCATGATTGCGCGCATGGCTGCCGATTTACCGCCGGTGGAGGCCGCCATTATCGGCGAGCCGACCGAGATGAAGGTCATTTCCGCGCACAAGGGGCTTTCGGGGTTCGAGGTCGAACTTCTTGGCCACGAGGCCCATTCGAGTTTGGTGGGTCGTGACGGCGCATGCGCGGTGACCCATATGGTTCCGCTGATGAACTTCATGCTGGCGATCGCTGAGGAGCTAAAGGCCGCGGCCCCGGCCGACAGCCCCTTTGATCCGCCGCATGGCACCTTGACGATCGGCTGCGTGTCCGGCGGCGCGGCGGAAAACATCCTCGCCGGTCGCGCGCGCTTTGTCAGCCTGATGCGTCCGGCGCCGTGGGATGACGCCGACGCGGTGGAGGCGCGTTTGCGCGCCAAAGCTCAGGAGGTTGAGGCCGTCATGCGGCGCACCGCCCCGGATGCGGCGGTGCGCGTGACGCGGCTCTCCAACGTGCCAGCGCTCGCCGTGGAGGATGACGGCGCGGCTGAGCGGCTTGCCCGGGCGCTGACTGGCGACAATGAACGGCGCACCGCGTCCTATGGGACGGAAGGCGGTCAGTTCCAGCGGGGCGGTTTTTCCGCCGTGATCTGCGGGCCAGGCTCCATCGCCCAGGCGCACCAGCCGGATGAGTTCATTGCGCTGGATCAATTGGCCCAGGGCGCGGCGTTCCTGAGCCGTCTTGGCGCGCGGTTGGCCGCTTAGGCGGGACGCACGCAAACACAAGGACCGCAGGGACGAATGGGCGAGTGGGGCGATGCAATCCTCGCGTTTCTCGCGCGGAAGCCGGCAATGGTGAGCGTCCACCTGGCGTCGTCGGCGCTTGCGTTCGGGTTGGGCGTCGCGATTTTTGTCCTGGCGAAGGGACGCCGTCTCCATCGCGTGTTGGGCTATGGCTTTGTGGCGGCGATTGTGGGCGCGGCGCTCAGCGGTTTGTTCGTCTATGAGATCACAGGCGGCCTCAACCCGTTCCACGGATTGTCGGTGTTCGCTCTCGTCACGGTGGGCGGCGGCGTGTGGATCATTCGGCGCGGACGGCGCGCGACGTCCCCAATGGCGCGGGCCAAAGCGCGCGGCGCCCACGCCAGCCGGATGTCCTGGTGCTTCGCGGCCTTGGTCATCGCCGCCGTCGCGGAGGCGACACGCCTCACGCCCCTCATTCCCGCGGATGGGCGCGTGTTTGGTCTCGCGGGCGTTCGCCTCAGCTTAGCGCTCGTGACCGCGGTCGCTGTGGGGTGTTGGACCGCGATCGCGCTGATCGTCGTTCCTCTCGCGCGGCGCGGCGTTGCGGCTTCGACCTAGAAGCTCAGGCGCAGACCGATGTTGATCGCCGGGTAGGTTTCAAGGATCGCCAGCTCGTCTTGGACTTCCGCGGCTTCGGCGTCCAAGTCGGCGAGGAAGGTCGGGTCGTTCGCCACCAAACCGCTGGCGGTGTACGTCACTTCCGGCGCGCCCTGGAAATAGACGCCGCCTTCGAAGAACGTCTCGATCGGCGTGGCGGGGATCCGGGTCGTCAGACCCAAGCCCGCGAAATAAGCGGTGTCGTCGAACGTCACATCGCCGACAAGCGTTCCCACTTCCTCGGGCGTGTAGACGGTGTCGCCCAAGGTGATCCCTTCGCTCGGCGTGGCCCGAAGCGACGCTTCGTTGCCGTTGATGAAGTAGCCGCCTGTGAGGTAGAAGCCGCCCGCCAAGGGATAAATGTCGGCTTGGACGCCCATGGCGCCGAGATCAATTTCGGCGTCGTAATCGATGTCGTTGATCGTTTCTTCGAGGTTGATCTCGGCGCGCGTCATGCTGCCGCGGAGCACGAAGCGCTTGTGCAGTTGAAGCCCGGCCTCCCCGCCGTAACCGAGGGTGCCGCCGCGTCCGCCCACCTTGATCAGATCCGCGTGCGCGCTGGTCGCGAACACACCCGTCGTCGCCAAGACCGCCGCCGCACGCCACATCGCCCGAGAAGTCATGCTCGCCTCGCTCAACCCAAGTGCCCTCAGGCTAGGCGCGGCGGTTTCGATCGACGCTAAAACTGCACGGCTGGCTGTGGGCCGGTTGTGTCGGCGAACCCTAGGGCTCGGCGAGCTCTACGCGGATGCGCAACACCTCCAGCGCGCCAAGGCCGCCGCTGACGTCCGGCGTGATGCCCACCATGGAGGCGCGGTTGCGGTGATTGGCGGGCGGCACCCAGTCGAAGCTGTAGTCGGCGAAGCGCGCTGTGGGGGTGAACGCCTGCCATCCCGACGAGCCGACATGGTCGATGAAGTAGGCGGCGGCGAACTCCGTCGAGCCGTCCTCCGGCGCGCGCCGGGCCGTGATCGTGACCCGCACCGGCATCTCTTCGAACATATGCGCGACCGCCGCCGGCATGGAGGCGAACACCCCCGCGTTGGATTTCAAACCGCCGGGGGCCGGGCGCAGATTGGACATGCGCGCACGCGTCAGCGCGCCGCTCTCAATCACCTCGTGGGTCACGCCGCTGGTGTCGACGAGATCTTCCAGGCCCGTGGATTCAAGGACATACCCATGGGCCCGAATGTCCGCCAGCTCCACGGCAAGCTCGCGACGGCCCGCCAAACCTGGCGAGACGCCCATCCAAACCATGCCCGCAGCGACCAAAAACGCGGTGGGAAAGAACCAGCCAATGCGCATGCGCGGGACTGTCTTGGGCTGCGGGGGCGCCGTCAAGGGGGCGCCCGACGGCGCGTTGGAGTTCGCGGGAGGTTTGACAGCGCATCGCCGCGGGCGTTAGCAGAGCAGATTAATCGCAAAAGAAACAAGGACGCGCAGAACGTCTGCCGCGGCGGCGACCGCGACGATGCGCATCGGAGGTGGCTAGGTGAAAATTATCGTTCTGGGCGGGGACGGCTTTTGCGGCTGGCCGACGGCCCTCCATTTGTCCAATCGCGGTCACGACGTGACGATTGTCGACAATCTGTCGCGTCGGAAGATCGATATCGAATTGGAGGTGGAGTCCCTCACCCCGATCCGGCCGATGGGGGAAAGGCTGCGCGTGTGGAAGGATGTGTCGGGTCGCGACATCAGCTTCCACAACTTCACGATCGGCGAGCACTATCATCGCCTTTTGACGCTGATCCGCGACGAAAAACCTGACGCCATCGTGCATTTCGCGGAGCAACGCGCAGCGCCGTACTCGATGAAATCGTCCTGGCACAAACGATACACGGTGCGAAACAACCTCAACGCCACGAACGACGTGCTGGCGGCCATCGTGGAGTCGGGCGTGGACGTGCACCTGGTGCACCTGGGCACCATGGGCGTCTATGGATACGGCACTGCGGGGATGAAGATCCCGGAAGGATACCTTCGGGTGATGGTCGAGACCGACAACGGGGCCCATGAGCAGGAGATTTTGTATCCGGCAAACCCTGGCTCCATCTACCACATGACAAAAACTCAGGACCAGCTTTTCTTTTATTTCTATAATAAAAATGATGGCGTCAAAATCACCGACTTGCATCAAGGCATTGTTTGGGGGACGCAAACGGCCGAGACGTCGCGTGACGAGCGCCTGATCAACCGCTTTGACTATGATGGCGATTACGGCACGGTGCTCAATCGCTTCTTGATGCAGGCGGCCGTCAATTACCCGCTGACGGTGCACGGTACCGGCGGTCAGACGCGCGCCTTCATTCACATTCAAGACACCGTGCGATGCATTGAGCTGGCCGTCGACAATCCGCCGCAAACGGGCGAGCGGGTGAACATCCTCAATCAAATGACCGAGACCCACCGCGTCCGCGATCTGGCGCGCATGATCGCCGACATCACCGGCGCGGAGGTGGCCAACATGCCGAACCCGCGCAATGAGGCGGATGAGAATGACCTCCATGTGGAGAATGATCGGTTCCTGAATCTGGGGTTGGACCCGATCACGCTCGAGCGCGGCCTGATGGAGGAAGTCACGGACATCGCAAGCCGGTATGCGGATCGATGTGATCGGGGCAAGATACCCTGTGTGTCATATTGGTCAGCGGGACGCGCGGCCGCCCACTAGGATGGCGCAGCCGCGGGCCCGGGGGCGATCCGCTAGGGGCGATTCTGTGGGGGCGACGCGTTTAGGGCGATGGACGCCGCCGCGTCCGCGTGGGCGGTTGCGCCCCAGCGGCGCTGACGGTCAAGGACGAGGTCTGTGGTGACGGTTCCTCGCCACTCAGCCGGCGACGGCGAGCCGCCGCTCCGGGTCGTGGTTGTCGGCCACGCGGACCATGGCAAATCCACGGTCGTGGGGCGGTTGTTCGTCGGAATGGGCGCGGGCGTCGCGGAGACCGCCGCAGCCGGCGTGACGGCCGCAGGCGGCCTTGACGCCGGCCGTGACACGCCGTGGGCGACGGGGCTTCCCGCAGCTCATGAAGTTCTGGTGCGCACCGCACGGCGTGCTTACGCGATCGTTGATGCGCCCGACCCAGGTCCGGTCCTGAAGGCCGTGTTGTGTGACGGGCTGGACGCGGACGCCGCGCTGCTCGTGATTGACGCCTCCGAGGGCGTGCGCGAGCCGTCGCGTCGATATGGTCGCTTCCTGCGGTTGTTGGGCGCGCGTCAGGTGAGCGTGATCGTCAACAAGATGGACCTGGTCGATTACGAACAGGAGCAGTTTGAGCTGATTGAGGAGGAGTTTCGCCACCACCTCATGGGGGTTGGGGTGGAGCCGCGCTCCTTCGTGCCTGTGTCCGCGCGTCGGGGCGACGGGCTCGCCGGACCGCTGGACCAGCAGGACCGCAACAACATGCCTTGGTATGAGGGCCCGTCGGTTTTGGACGTTCTTGACGAGCTTGACCGGACGCCGACGCGCGCGGCGTTGCCGCTGCGCCTCGTCAACGCTACGGGCGGCGGGCCGGAAGGCGGCGTACGCGGCGCGGTGCACGCCGGGGTCGCGCAGGTCGGCGATCGGGTCGTCGTGACGCCCGGCCAAAAGCTCGCCACGGTGCAGGCGCTTGCGGAGACCGCCGCGACGCCGATCGTGGAGATGCGGCTCGATCCGCCCGTGATGGTGGGGCGTGGGGACGTTGTCAGCCACGCCACGACGCCGCCGCGGGAGACACAGCACTTTCAGGGTCTCCTCTACTGGGCGCACGCCACGCCCGCCGCCGTGGGCGACGCCTGCGTGGTGCGGATCGCAGGGGCGGAGACGCCGTGTGTGATCGAAGCGATCGCCGACGGCGTCCGGGCGCGGGATCTCACCGAGATCCCAGACGACGCCCTCTCGGCGGACTGCGCCGGCGTGGCGACGGTGCGCACCGCCGCGCCCGTGGCGTTGGACGACTATGCCGATGTGTGGGCGACCGGCCGCTTCACGCTGTTTGCCCGGGCCGAGGGCCCGTCTGGAGCGCCGACGCCCGGCGCACGCTTGGGCGCCGGGCTTGTGCGGTTGCAGAGCTGACGGCGGCGGCTACGCGCTGACGGGCTCTTCTTCCAACTTTTGATCGAATTCCCCGACTTCCGGGCGGGCGGAGAGCCGAGCCTCAATGTCGCGGAACATGCCCAGCAGATTCTCGCGGCTGACGGGGCTCTCCACCACAACGACGAGCGAGGGTTTGTTCGACGACGCGCGCACCAGGCCCCAGGTCCCGTCCTCCAACACGACACGCACGCCATTGACGGTGATGATGTCCGCGATGCGTTGGCCGAGAATGGTCGCGCCTTGTTCTTTGAGCGACAGATATTGGTTCTTGATGTCGTCCACGACGCCGTATTTGAGGTCGTCAGCGCACTTGGGCGACATGGTTGGCGAGGAATAGGTGAACGGCAACGCCCGGCGCATGTCCGCCAAGGTTTGATCCGGGGCGTTGTCGAGCATGCGCAAGACCGACAGCGCCGCCAGAATGCCGTCGTCATAGCCCCGACCGATGGGGGGCTGCAGGAAGAAGTGCCCGGATTTCTCGAAGCCGGCCAAGGCCCCCAACTCCTTCGTGCGGCGTTTGATGTAAGAATGGCCGGTCTTGTAGTAATCCGTCGTCGCGCCGTGGCTCTTCAACACGGGGTCCATCGCGAAGATGCCCGTTGATTTCACATCGACCACGAATTGGGCGTTGGGAAATTTGGCCGACAGGTCGCGCGCGAGCATGACGCCCACTTTGTCGGAGAAAATCTCCTCGCCTTCGTTGTCGACCACGCCGCAACGGTCGCCGTCGCCATCGAAGGCGAAACCCACGTCCGCGCCGTGCTCGCGCACAGCGGCCTTCAGCACATTGAGCATGTGCATGTCTTCCGGATTGGGGTTGTAGCGCGGGAAGGTGAAGTCGAGATTCGTGTCCAACGCGACGAGTTCGACGCCGATTTTCTCGAGAACCTCAGGAGCGAACGCGCCGGCGGTGCCATTGCCGCAAGCGACCACGGCTTTGATCTTCCGCGTCAGCGTTGGCGCCGTCGCCACCAGGTCGGCCACGTAGGCGGCTTTAACCCCCTCGACAAACCGATAGGATCCCCCGGACCGCGTTTGCTGCAGGCCGCCGAGGACGATTTCCTTCAGACGGCTCATCAGTTCCGGGCCGAACGTCAGCGGCCGCTCCGCCCCCATCTTCACGCCGGTCCAGCCATTCTCATTGTGGCTGGCGGTGACCATCGCCACGGCCGGGCAGTCCAGGTGGAACTGCGCGAAATACGCCATTGGCGACAAGGCGAGGCCGATGTCGTGCACTTGGCACCCGGCGTTCACCAGCCCAAGCGTCAGCGATTGCTTGATGGCCAGGGAGTAGCCGCGGAAATCGTGGCCGACCGCGATCTTGGGCTCGACCCCCAGTTCATGCAGAAGGGAGCCGAGGCCGCCGCCGAGGGCTTGAACCCCTAACAGGTTGAGCTCGGGCGCTTTGTCATGGCCCGGCGCGCCGAACCACCAGCGCGCGTCGTATTCACGAAATCCTTGTGGCGCGACCAGCGGCGTCGTCTCGAATTCTTCGGTATTTGGCGTCAGGTCGGCGCGTGGCTTAATACTCATTAAGAATCCTCCAAGAGTTCCGCGACCGTCGGTCGTCGCCGGCACTTAGCCTTGCTTGCTCGTTTTGTTCAAGTGCGGACGCCAGAGCGTGCCGCCGATCGATAGGGCGCCCTCCAACAGAGTGTAAAGACCAGCGCCGGCATGACCCGGCCGCGCCCTTGTCGGCCGCCTTGCCCCGCGCTAGGCCTGCCGCGTCACCCTTTGAATTCGGACACGCCGCCCATGACCAGCCTCACCTTTCTGCGCCACGGCCAATCCGTGTGGAACCTCGAAAACCGCTTCACGGGTTGGGTGGACGTTGATTTGACGCCTGAGGGCGAAGCCCAGGCGCGCGCCGCCGGTCGGCTGCTGCGCGAGGCCGAGGTTCTCCCCGAACGCGCTTACACGTCCGTGCTCACTCGCGCGATCCGCACGCTCAATCTGGCGCTCGATGAGCTTGGCCGGGTGTGGATCCCCGTGGAGAAGGATTGGCGACTGAACGAACGCCATTACGGCGGCCTCACCGGGCTCAACAAAGCTGAGACGGCCGCCAAGCACGGCGACGAGCAAGTGAAGATCTGGCGGCGCTCCTATGACACCCCGCCGCCTCCCATGCCCGCCGATCATCCGAACGCCTTCGGGCATGACCCTCGCTATGCGCGGCTGCCGGCCGGCGCGTTGCCGTCCACGGAATCGCTGAAGACCACGCTCGATCGGGTCATCCCGTATTGGGAAAGCGCGATCGCGCCCAAGCTGTTGGCGGGTGAGCATGTGATCGTCGCCGCCCACGGCAATTCGATCCGCGCCTTGATCAAGCACCTGTTCGCCGTGCCGGACGGCGAGATCGTGAATGTCGAAGTTCCCACCGGCAATCCGCTGGTGGTCACGTTTGCGACGGGGTCGCTGAGCGTGCGTGATGTCCGCTATCTCGACGCCGAGCGTGCGACCGCCTTGCCGGAGCCGGCGTCCGCGTGACCGGTTGGACCGCGGCCGACGGGGACGCGATGGATCGGGCGCTCGCCCTCGCGCGACGGGCTTTGGGGACGACGGCGCCGAATCCCAGCGTTGGCTGCGTGATCGTCGTGAACGGGGATGTGATCGCGGAGGGAGCTACAGGCGCGGGCGGCCGTCCCCACGCGGAGGAAACGGCGTTGGCCTTGCTCGGCGGGCGGGCGCCGGGCGCGACGGCCTATGTAACGTTGGAGCCTTGCGCGGCGCGCAGCGATCCGCGTGCGCCGTCGTGCGCGCAGCGGCTTCGCGACGGGGGGGTCGCGCGGGTCGTGATCGCCTGCCCCGATCCCCATCCCAACGCCGCTGGCGAAGGCGTGGCGATCCTCCGCGCCGCCGGCGTTGACGTCGAGGAAGGGCTGCGCGGCGCGGAAGCTGACGCGCTCAACGCCGGCTTCTTCCATCGCGTGCGCACGGGCCGACCGCTGGTTCTCGCTGAGGCGGGCACGGCGGGCTTCGACGCCGATCTGTCCGTTGGCGGGTGGCTCGATCCGTCGGGCGATTTGACGGCGCAGCTTCAGGCGCTGGGCGAGCGCGGGTTCAATCGCGTGCGTGTCGATCCCAAAGCGCCCTTAGCGCAGACGCTGAAGGCCGCCGGGCTTCTTGGCGTGCGCGACAGCGCGTGACACGCGCAAAGAAAAAGGGCCGCGCCCAAGGCGCGACCCAACAGTCAGGAAAGGGAGAACAACGTGTCACGCCTCACGGCGATTAGGCGGCTTCACCCTGCAACAGCTGAGTGTTCGTCGCGCCCGACTGGATCGCGATGGTGCGCGGCTTTTGCGCCTCCGGGACTTCGCGCACGAGGTCGATCACCAACAGTCCGTCTTGCAAGGACGCGCCATTGACGGACACGTGTTCGGAGAGGGTGAAACGCCGCTCGAACGCGCGCTCGGCGATGCCGCGGTGAATGTACTTGCGTTGGGTCGTGTCGCGGTCCCGGCGGCCTTGAATGGTGAGCAAGTCGCCTTTGACCTCAATGGTCAGATCGCTTTCGGCGAAACCCGCCACCGCGAGTTCAACGCGGTACGCGTCTTCACCGATTTCTTCGATATTGAAGGGAGGATAGCCCGTGCCGGCGTCCGCGCGGTTTGCGGCGTCCAGCATGGAGATCATTCGATCGACGCCCACAACGGAGCGGTATAGGGGAGACAAATCAATCGTGCGCATGGTCACATCCTCTCAATGAGCAACATGTCCGACCGCCCCGCGCCGCGCTTCCCGAACCGGGAGCCCGCCGCGCTGCGGCCTCTGAAACGGGAGGACTGGCCCCTCCTGGGCGACCCTCTCCTCCCACGACGAACCCGCGTCCGCGGCGTTCGAGGTTCACGTGGGTGGCGCGGGGCGGCTGCGCAAGGGCTCGGCCTTCGGGCCTGGCTGACCATCTGTTGTCTGACAACGCTCGCGGCGTGCGGGGACCGCGACGCGCCGCCGGCGCGCGGCGGCGGCGAGCGGGCGTTCGCTGGCGAGACCCTCAACGCGCCGCCTCCGCCCCCGCCGGCGTCCGATATTGCCGCGAGCCCCACGGCCGTTCCTGACCCGCCTTCTGAACCGGCCGGACCCGCCGTCGGAACTCTCGAGTGGGCGTTGGCGGGGCCATGGCGGCCGCCGGAGGAGCGCGCGCGTGACGCTGCGCGCAAGCCTCTGGAATTGTTTGCCTTTATGGGTGTGCGCCCGACCCACACCGTGGTCGAGACGTGGCCAGGCGGCGGCTGGCATGCGGCGATCCTCGCGCCTTACCTTCACGAGGGGGGCGGACGCTATGTGGCCGCGGCCCCGCCCGCGCCGGCGCCGGCCATGGGACGATCGGCGTTCCAGGAGCGAGCGCTGACGGACGCCCTGACAGATACGTTGGGGGCTGCGGCGCTTCGCGAAGCGCTCAAACTGCGGTTCGCGGACCCGCGCCTGGGCCCGCCGCCCGTGCTTTTGGACCTGGGGCTCGACACGCCGCCGCCCGTTTTGGACCCGCTGGCGGACGCCGTGCTGAGTGTGAACGACGTGCATGTGTGGCTGGCTCTGGGCATGGCGGAGAAGGCGTTCGGCGACCTCTACGCCCTTGTGCGCCCTGGCGGTGCGTTGACGGTCGTCGAGTATCGGGCGCCGGAGAACGCGCCTCAGGATCCCAACGCGCTCAACGGCTATGTCCGCACCTCATTCGTCGTGCGTTTGGCGGAGGAGGCGGGGTTCACGCTGGAGGCGCAAAGCGCGATCCTCGCAAATCCGAAGGATGACGCTGATCATCCGTTCGGCGTGTGGACGCTGGCGCCGTTCAACCGCACGAGCCCGCTGGGCGAGCCGTTCGATCCGAGCTTTGATCGCGCGCCCTATGACGCTGTCGGGGAGCCGGATCAGATGGCGCTGCTGTTCCGCAAACCGGTCGAGTAAGACCTGCGGCCGTTAGGGCAAGGGACCGGTCTGGTAGAGGCGCACGCGCAAGCCGCCGTGGGGAATGGGCGGACCTGGCGGGCCAAAGGGCAAGCGCGTGGCGCGGGCCAACCCCGCCTCGCTGGTGATCACGCCCGCGCGCCAGCCCGAAAAGCGTTCCCGCAGAACGCGCCCCAATGCCTCATAAAGCGCCGGCAGGCGTTGGCGATCGCCGATGCGCGCCCCGTAAGGCGGGTTGGTGAGGACCAGGCCGGGCTGGGGCGTTGGCGGCGTCATCGCAGTGACAGGTTGTTGGGCGAACGTGGTGGCGTTCTCAACGCCGGCGCGAGCGGCGTTGCCGCGGCTGAGGTCGATCGCGCGCGCGTCTCGGTCGAAGCCAAACGTTAGGGGCGCAGCGGCGTGGAGCGGTTTCGCCTCGGCGCGGATCGTCGCCCACGCGTCCGGATCGAAGCTCGCAAGGCGCTCAAACGCGAACGATCGCGCGCGTCCGGGGTCCAGTCCGGCCGCGGCTTCGGCCGCTTCGATGACGATCGCGCCAGAGCCGCACATGGGATCCACCACGGGTTCGTCGTCGCGACGCCCGCACGCGCGCAGGAACCCGGCGGCCAGCGTCTCCCGCAGGGGCGCGGCGCTGACGTCACGTCGGAAGCCGCGTTTGTGGAGAAGCTCGCCGGAGGTGTCGACGCTGACCGTGCAGAGATTGGCCTCTAGACGCACGAGGATCCGGACGGCGTCGGCCGGGTCGGCCTCAGTCTCGGCGTCGTCCGCGACAAGCCGGGCGTTTGCAGCCTCCGCGGCGGCGCGCGCCACCCGTTCGGCGGCCGCGCCGGAGTGGTAGATGCGGGAGCGACGGCACGACGCGTCGACGCGAATGGGCGTGTCCGGCGCCAGAAAGGTCGCCCACGGCAATCGCCGCGCCCGCTTGTCCAGCTGCGCCAAGTGGGCGGCGGGGAACGCGCCAATGCGAACAAGCACCCGGGTGGCGACGCGCAGCCGCAGGTTCGCGCGCCAGACCGCGGGCCAATCGCTCTGCGCGGCGACGCCCCCCGGCACGATGTGTGGCGCGAGGCCGAGAGCCCTGGCCTCCGCCGCGACCTCGGCTTCAAAACCGGGCGGGGCGGCGAAGAACAACGCCAACGGCGCGTCTTCGCCGTCGTGGGCGCTGTTTGTGGACGTCACGTCAGGCCGCGACCCGGGCCAGCACGGCGAGAGCCTCCTGGTGGACCCGGGCGTCGCCGGCCGCGATCACTTGGCCGCCATTGTGAACGCGATCCGGGTCGCCCCGCCAATCCGTGATGATCCCGCCAGCGCCGCGCACGACGGGGATCAGGGCCCGCACGTCATAGGGTTTCAGTCCCGCTTCGACCACGAGGTCCACCCGCCCGGCGGCCAGCATCGCGTAGGCGTAGGCGTCCGCCCCGAACCGGGCCAGTCGCGCCGCGTGGGCGATCATGTCAAAGCCGCCCCACTCCGCGCGTGTGAACATGTCGGGCGCGGTGGCGGCCACGATCGCGTCCGTGAGCCGGGCGCACGTCCTGGTCTGCAGCGCTGATGCGGCGCCGTGGCGCTCGCGCGTCGCGCCATCGGGGTCGCCGATGAAACGATCATCAAGCACCGGCGCGTCGATCACGCCGAGCACCGGTTGCTCGTCGTGAGCCAGCGCGATGAGCGTCGTCCACGTGGGAAAACCGCAAATGAAACTGCGGGTGCCGTCCACTGGGTCGAGCGTCCACCGCCACGGACCGCCGGCCGGCTTGGGCGGAAACTCCTCGCCGTCCACGCCGTGGTCCGCCGCGCGCGCGGCCAGCAGGGCGCGGATGGCGGCTTCGGCTTGGCGGTCGGCTTCCGTGACGGGATCGAACCGACCGGGCTCGCCTTTGTCGTCCGGGACAGACGGCTCCGTGAAACGGGCGAGCGTCTCGGCGCGCGCCCGGTCGGCGGCGTCGATCGCCACCGCCCGCCAGGGCCGCCATGTCGGTTCGTCGGTGCGCGGAGAGGCATGAGGCTCAGGCTTTGAGGGCGGCGTGTTCATGCGCGGACACGTACCAAATTGGCACGGGACGCCAAACCGCTTCGCGCTGATCTTCTGTGGGTCTCTAGGAGTCCAACGGGCGCGCCGCGCCATTCACCTCGTGCAGCGAACGCGCGAGGTCCAACAGCCGCCGGCGGGGGCCTTTGGCGAGACGGTAGTAGGCCCGCACCAGTTCGAGCGTTTCGTTTTGCGACAGAACATTGGCGTCGATGTCCTCGCTCAGGGTCGCGGCGGCGCCGTTGGCGTCGGCAACCTCAAGGCCCTCGTAGAAGTATTGGATCGGGACATTGAGGGCTTGAGCGAGTTGAAACAGTCGCGCGGCGCTCAAACGGTTGGCGCCGCATTCGTATTTCTGGATTTGCTGGAACCGGATTCCCACGGCTGCGCCCAGCTGTTGCTGCGTGAGCCCTAAAAGCCGACGCCGACGGCGCAAACGCCGGCCTACATGAAGATCGATATCGCTGACCATTTTCGCCCTACGCCTGCGCGTCGCTGCGGAATTCGCCTAAGGCAGAGCAAAGCTTGCGCCATATGAGGGCTTTTAGGTGGTGGTTTCACGTTCCTTTTGCAGTTGGAGCGTGACGCGCGCCAGATGCGGGTCCTCGGGGTCAGGGCCGCGGACAAACCCCAGCGCTTCGGCCAACACGAGCATGGACCGGTTTTCCGGCAACACGACGCCGAAGATGGCGGTCATGCCGGCGCGGCGGCCTTCCGTGATGATCGCCTCCATCAGCACGCGCCCCAGGCCGCGGCCTTGGAGGCTCGATTCCACCGTGACGGCGTACTCGCCCATTTCGCGATCCCCATTGCGGGCGAGCCGCGCCACGCCGCGGATCGTGCAGGCTCCCGGACGGCCGCCCTCGTCCACCAGCACGAGGGCCATGTCCCGGTCGTAGTCGATTTGGGTCAAACGCGCCGCGAACTCATGGCTGACATGACGGATTGGCTGAAAGAACCGCAGACGCAAGTGCTCGGGATCAAGCCGCCCGATCAGGTCCACGAGGGCGGGTTCGTCCTCCGGCCGGATTGGGCGCAGCAGGTAGCGATCGCCCGCGCGATCCGTCACGGTGCGTTCGAGCTCGATGGGATAGGGGCGGATCGCCAAGCGGTCCGCGGGATCCGGGCATGGGGCGTCCTGCACGGCGATGACGGCGTGCTCCACACGCGCCACGCCGGCGCTGACGCACACCGGATCGAGGGCCACGCTGGCCACCTCGCCGTGATCGGTCGTCAGCTGCGCGGTTTGCACCAGCAGCAGCGCAATGGCGGCCTGGGCCTCGGGCTGGCCTTCCAACACCGCAGCGACCGGCGAGCCCGCAATCATCTGCTCCGCCAGGGCGAGGGTCAGCGGCGGAAGCGCGGCGACGCCGGCGTCCAGGACGCGACCCACACGGTCCGCCAGGCCGAGGGTCAACACGGGGCCAAAAATCGCGTCGACCGCCACATGGACGCGCACGGCCACATGATCGGCGGCGGCTGGCCCGTCGTCGTCGGAGAGCCGGCACGCGATGTTGTAGGCGCTGAGCGCGACGTGCGCCTCCTCCGGCGACAGCGTGCTGCGACCGTCGGCGCGGGCTTGGGCCAAGGTTTTGGCGACGCCGTCGCGGTCCAGGCTGAAGGCCTCCGGACGGCTCCCCGGCGTTTGCATCAAGGTGTCCTGCAAGCGTCGGTAGGCGAGAAGCCGTCCATAGGCGTCCAGCGCTTCGGAGGGCGTTTGGAAATGGGGGATCTGCGCGGCGTCGAACACCGCGTTGGCGTTGTGGGCGTGGCCGCCGCCGGGCCAGCACGCGAACACCCAGGGACGCCGGCAGCCGGGGCGCGCGCGTCGCGCGTTGACTGTCTCAACCAGAGTTTCCGCGATGACCTGCCCGTCCACCACGCCGGTGGGACTGTTGATGACCAGGATCGCGTCAACGCCCCGGTCGTCGGCCAGGGCGTCCAGCGCGATGCGGTAGGCCGGCGCATCGGCCTCCAAGGAGAGATCGAGGGCGGCGTCCTGCGGGTCGGCCATCGGACGCGCGCACCCGCTCAGCCGCGCGCGGGTCTCATCGCTCACGCGCGCAAGGCTTGCGCCGATCGCCGCAACCCGCGCCACCGCGAAGGCGGCGAGCGACTCGCCATTGGCGATCACCGCCAGACGCGGGCCCAATTGGGTGACGCGCGCATCCGCCGGAGACCGGGTCGACACCGCCTCCACCGCCGCCAAGATCTCCTCCAACCGCGACACGCGCAGCATGCCCGCGCGCGCAAACGCGGCGTCATAGGCCTGGTCGCGCTGCGGCGGGTCGTTGGGGGTGGCGCTGCGCATGACGATCACGGGTTTCACCCGCGCCAGAGCGCGACCGGCGGACAGGAACCGCCGCGCGTTGATCGCTTCGTCGCGCATGACCAAAACCGCCGCTTCCGCGCGGCTGGACTGCGCCACAAGGTCTAAGGCGTCCGCGTAGTCCACGTCGACCATGTCGCCGAGGGCGAGGATGTGGGAGAAGCCCACGCCGTGGGCCTTGGCCCAATCCACGAGCGCGCCCGCCGGCGTGGCCGACACGCTGATGAACGCCACGCCCCCCGGATCGGGCCTCAAGGACGAGAGGCTCGCATAGACCTTGCCCCAGGGCGCCGCCGCTCCGAGGGATCCTGGCCCGATCACGCGCATGGGGCCGGCGGCCGCCCTCAGACGCGCGGCGTCGAGCGTCGTGCGTCCATCGGGGCCGCGCCGGGTGTCGGTCACCACCACGGCGGCCTTGCACCCGCGCACGGCCAGTCCTTCCACCGCGCGCTCCAGACCCGCCGGCGGCGTGGCGATGACGGCCAGATCGGGCGCAGTCGCCAGCTCCTCCGGTTGCGACACGGTGTCTCGCCCGGCCACACGGCGCTGCTTAGCGTTGACCAAGCCGATGGGACCGTCAAAACTTTCAAGGATGTGCTGCAGCAGCACGCGCCCGACCGACCCTGGACGGTCGGTCGCGCCGACAAGGGCGACCGATCGCGGTTCAAACGCGTCGCTGAGGTTGTGACGTATAGCCAAAACACGGCGCTCCTGGACTGGCGAACCAGGCGGCTCTCATTAATTTTGCTGCGGCGCAGCATAAGCGAGTCGCCCCCGCGGGCCTATGTGCGAGTTTCGATTTTCCCAGAAACTGCGGCGTATTTTTGTCGGCTTGCGCGAAGTCGGCGCAATTTTTTCGTCCGAGAGGCTTGTCAAATTGTGCGCCGCACGCTATCTCTTTGTGCGTTGCGACGGCGTGCCGTCGCCGCCCTTCTTGGGCGTTTCCTCCCTAACCTTTGGCCGCGCTTGCGCGGCCTTTTTTTTGGCGGCACGGGGTCGCGGAGCCGCTCCCGGTTCCAGCGTACTTCATCCGGCGCGTGCTGATTTGGTGGTGCGGGACGTTAGGCGGCGAGCGTCAGCTCCGCCTCGAGCACGTGGGCCATGACGCGCGTCATCGCGCTGCGCAGCGCGGGAAAGTCCGCCCGTCGCCGCACGGCGGTCTCGTCCAAATACAAACCGCGATTGAGTTCGATCTGGATGGCGTGGCCGCGCGCGGCGTTGCGCCCATAGCGCTCGGTCGAGTAGCCGCCGGCGTAGGGCGTGTTGCGCGTGACCCGAAGGCCTTCCGCGCGCAGCGCCGCCTCCAAGAGATCCGTCACATCGCCCGCGCACGACGAGCCGAAACGATCGCCGAGCACCACGTCGACGCGGCCATGGCCCGCCGACGGCATGGAATGGCAATCCACAAGAATGTGGGTGCGAAACTGAACCCGAGTTTCCGACAACAGCCCGCTCAGCGCGTCATGGTAGGGATGGTGACACCGTCTGAGCCGCCGCTCCGCCTCCGCGGCGGGCAACGGGGCGTCGTAGAGTTCCAACCCGTCCCCGACAATGCGCGGGACCGCGCCCAAGCCGGCCGCCGCACGCGGCGAGCGCGGCTGGATGCATTGCGACAGCCGGCCGACAAACATGTCCGGATCCAGCTCCCAGGGGTGGCGGTTCACGTCCACATACGCGCGCGGAAACACCGCGCGCAGGAGCGGCGCTCCCAGGCTCGGCGCGGCGGCGAAGAGATCATCGACATAGGCGTCTTCAGAAGCGCGCAGGCGCGGCGCGGCTAAGGCCGCGACCTTGAGGAACTCCGGCGGGTAGGCCCGACCCGAGTGTGGCGACGCGAACACCCACGGGGAGGTTTGCACCGCCGGACGCGAGATTTCCACCGGGGGATCCAGTGGATCCGACCTTTGGAAGCGTGAAAACCTCGCTTGCGCCTTGATCACACTTTGCATCGCGGTCACTCTTCACATCCGGCGCGACGGGGTCAACCATGGTCCGCGCCGGCGTTTAAGGGTCGTTCACCAAGGTGGCGTACTGCTCGCGTCTGGGCGCAGGCGAAAGGTCAATGTGATGGCGAACATTCTGCTGGCGGAGGACGATCCGTCTATGCGCGGCTTCCTCACCAAAGCGCTGGAACGGGCCGGTCATGCGGTCACGGCGTGCGCGGATGGGGAAGCGGGTCTTGAGGCGCTGCAGGATCTCGACGTCGACTTTGATTTGCTGCTTACCGACATCGTTATGCCGGGTCTGGACGGCATCGAACTCGCGCGCCGGGCCGCCGAGATTCATCCCGACCTGAAGATTATGTTCATCACCGGGTTCGCCGCGGTTGCGGTGAGCGCGCAGGAAAGCGCGCCGAGCGACTCCAAAGTGCTGTCCAAGCCTTTCCACTTGCGTGAGCTGGTGGATGAGGTGAACCGCGTCATGGCCGCCTGAGCGTCGCGGCCGGCCCCAGCCATCCTGTTGTTTTTTGCCGTTTCGTTTTTCGCGCTGCGGGTCACGCGTGTGACGTCCCGCCGGCGGCCACGTGTGCCCCCTAAGGAATTCCCACTTCGTGCGTCAGCGTAACTGAGGTTTTACGCAAAACGCCTATCCCATGTTGACAACCTTGCGGATGGCGACGCTGTCGCGTCCGCGCTTTGTCCAGGAGATGCGGCATGATCGCGGCCCTGCGTCGCCTGCCGGTGACCCACATCGAGATGTGCCTCGCGGCGGCGCTGCTCCCGCTGGCTGTGATTGTCGCGATGCACTGGAATGCGCGGCCTTTGCCGCTGGAGGCGCTGGCGGCGTTGCTGGCGACGGGCGCCATCGGGCTCGCGTTGGCGCTCGGACGCGTGGGCAAAGCCGATGCGACCGATGTCGCTTCCGAAGCGATGGCGCTGGTCGAGGAAGATCTGCCCGAGGCGGACATTGAGACCAGCCCTGAGCCCGTGTCGACCCATGAAGGGCCGCCGCAGGCCGTTGCGGCGCTCGTGCGCGCTTTGCGGGCGGCCCATGCGTTCGAAGGAGAGGCGGCGAGCCGCGTCGCCTCTGGCTTTGATCGCCTGTGCATTGGGATCGCGGAAGAGGCGGAGAAATCCGCAACCTCGTCCATCGGCCAGGCGCAGCTCAGCATGCGGTTGATCGAGGCGATCCAAAACGTCACTAAGCGCATCAACGACATGTACGGCTCGATTGGCGACCTGCACTCCAAGACGCAGGCGATGTCGAACGCGACCGACACCTTCGCCAATGTCAGCGACTCAATCGCGGAGCGGGCCCGCGAGTCCAAGAGTATTGCGGGCCAGACGGCTGAGACCGTCGGCGCCGCGGGCGATGTGGTGACGTCCCTGCAAAAGGCCACCGGCCGGATTGGCGAGGTCGTCACCATCATCAACGAGATCACGACCAAAACGCATCTGCTCGCCCTCAACGCCGGCATCGAAGCCTCGCGGGCGGGGGACGCCGGGCGCGGCTTTGCCGTTGTCGCGTCGGAAGTGCAGAAGCTGGCGGCCCAGACTCAGGACGCGACCACACAGATCCGCAAGCACATTGATAATGTCCAGACCTGTGTTGAGGCTGTCGTCAAGAAGGTGGAGAAATCCAAGCAGAACATCGCCGACATGGGTGCGGTGTCCGACGGGGTTCTTGAGACGATTGAAGCGCAAAAAGACAATATCGATTCGATCCTGAGCAGCATCAACGACGCGGTGCAAGGCGCCCTGGAAGTGCACAGCGCGATGGAATCGACAAAAGCCGACGCGGATGTCGCCGCCGGACTGTCTGACGACGTGTATATGAACTCCATGACCATCGAGAGTGACGCCGACATCATGAAGTCGCTGTTGGACAGCGCGGTGGAGTCCGCGCGGACGTCAGCGCTCGGCGCGATCTCGCGGCAAGGCGGTCCCTTCGCCTGCCGGCTGGCGGAGGGCGATGAGAGCCGGCCGGCGCGTTTGGAGGATCTCAGCACGGTGGGCGCCCGCTTGATCGGCGCCGCCCTTCACGACGCTGAACCGGGCGTTCGGCTGGAGCTCCATTCCTGGGACGGACGAGCCCGCCTGACGAGCGTGGTTTGCTGGGCCGACGGCGAGGGCGTTCGCGTTCGGTTTGATTCCCCGGCCTCGCCGGAGGTTCTGGAGGCGGTTCGGACGTCTGGCGCGGACGTCGATGATCAGGACATCGCCGCATGAGCAGGCCCCCGGCCCCCGACCACGCGGTGACGATCGAGCCGGCCGTGGCGGTCCAGGCCGATGGGACGGTGCTGGTGCGCCGGTCGGGCAAAGCGCCGCTACGCTTTCAGGGTCGTCTGGTGGCGCGGGCGGAAGCCCTCGCCGGGGCGGCGAGCGGTTGCCGTTTGGCCGTGGTCGCGCGCGCGCGCGGCGGTTTGGTCGTTTCGGTCCACATTCTCGACCCGCTGGACCGTCATGGCGGCCCCAAAGTGGCCCATGACGCGCCTGACTCCGACGCGGTCGCCGCGTACTTGGAGCGTTATGACCCGGCTCCGGATGTCGCGGTGCGGGCCCGTCCCCATCGCGCCGGCGCGTCGCCGGCCGCCGTAGCGCTGGGCGCGGTCGGGTTGCGCCAACGCATCGACGCGGCGCGTCGCGACTACGCCGCCGCGATGACGGACGCGCTGGAGCAGATTGCGCCGGCGCAGGCCGCGTGACGCAACCTGGGGCGACGCGCCGCCGCGGCGTTAACACACATGTCCAGTAGGTGAAGCGGCGCCCCTTGCGCCTGTGAGGTTTGCTTCAACCTTCCGAAAGTTCGCTCTGCTACTCCATGATTGTCAAATCAAAGGCGGCTCACCACAAGGCGTGATCGCAAAAATTGACGAGACATCTCAAGATGATTTGCAATCTACGAGGAGTGGATGCCTATGTCGAAAGAGGCTATTGGGAGCCTGACAAAGTCGTCCGGCCGATTTGAGTTCGCCTATCCGGAATTGGGCCTAGTGGTTCGTGGTCCGTATGCGGAATGGGTTCTCGAGGCGGCCGCTGAGATTGTGCAGCAAACGGAGAAACTCCGGAGCGATGGCACGATCGAAGAATTGTCGATGCTTCAGGAGTTTGGCGAAGAAAGTGCGGGGATCGAACTGGATTCGGCCAAGTATGACGCCCGGGCGCGTTTCGAAGCGATGCCTCAGTGCTTGGTGTCCATGGGCGACACCGACTACCGCTGGGTGTCTCGTGATGGACGCGAGGACAACGCCAATCAGTTTGTGGAACGCGTCCATGACATGTCCATGACGCGGAATGATTCGTTCCTCGCTGATCAAAACTAGCGCTCACACCAACATTCGCTCGTATTGGCGTTGGATTTGTTCCGCGCCGGCTTACACGCCAGGAGAGACGTGTCATGGAAATCATCCCCTTCGGCAGCCAAGACGTCGACAACATCCTTCAGCGCGAACCGAACCGCGCGGAAACGCTGCCTTTCGGCGCGATCTTGTTGGACCGCCAAGGCAACATCCAGAAGTACAATCAGGCGGAAGGCATCATCGCTGGTCGTGATCCGTCGGAAGTGATCGGCAAGAACTTCTTCAACGACATCGCCCCGTGCGCCAAAGGCAAACGCTTCCACGGCGAATTCTTGAAGTTCTATAAGAGCGGTCAAATCAACACGCTCTTCGATTACGAGTTCGAATACAAAATGAAGCCGGTGCAGGTGCGGATTCACCTGAAATCTGCCCCGGACGGCCAAACCTGCTGGTTGTTCGTCAAGCGCGCGTAACGTCGCGGAACGCGTTCGTTCTGGATCGTCTTATCGCGGATCACGGATCGCATGTCAGCTCAGTCGGCGTTCAGTGTCAGCGTCCAGCCCGCCCTGCGCGAGCTCTACCGGGCCTATCAAGGCGCGAAGGGGCGTGCGGAGCGGGTGGTGGAGCGGGACGCGTCGTCGCCCGCCGCCGTCACGGCGGTTGGCGCGGGCGACGCGGCTCCGGTCTCCCGGACGCCGTCGCCCGGCACGCCGCCGATGCGTCTGTGGCGGTTGCGGCGGGACGGGACGCGTCCGTTGGCGTTCTTCGGCATGGCGGTGATCAGGCGCAGCACGCGTCGCGACCCAGCTCAACAGAACTGGTTCGAGTTGGCGGTGTATCTGGGATCGGACGGGGCGGCCGCCGCGAGCATCAGCCGTCACGGCGCGCTGGGCGTTCAGTATACGGCGGCGAGCGTGCGTGATCGCAACGAACTTGACGCGTTTCTGGCTCGTTACGATCCGGTGTCGGCGACGGCTCCGCCACGAACGCTTCTGGAGGGCGCCGCCGCTGGCGAAGCCATGATGGAGGCGGCCCAGGCCTACGCCGACGCGTGCCAGGCGGCGCGCGCGGAGTTCGTCACCCTCTTGCCCCAGGACCACGCTTTGCGGCGCGGCGGCATGCCGACGCGTGATGATCAGCACACATGACAAGGACTGACGAGATGTCTCAAATGACGGCCTACGACAACACGGCCTCCGCCAGCGCTGACGCTGGAAGCGTGCCCTCCACCCCGGTGAGCGGGCCCGGCGGCAACGCCATTACGCTTCGTCGCACGGGCGGTCGGCCGGTCCGGTTCTCCGGAATCGAACTGTGCACCGCGATGAGCTTCGGCCCCGGCGCGCCGTTTTGGTACGAACTGAACATTTTCCGCACCAGCAACCAGAAATTCGTCGTCGACGTGCGCCATTTCACCAAGCGCGACGGCGACAAGGACCGGTTCACGGTGTTCACCGTGGATACGTTCGACGACGCGATGCACGTGTTGGAGACGTATGACGCGGCCGTGGACATCCGCGTGGATCTTCCGATCGATGACGAACACGTCCCGCTGGCCGAGCTTGGCCTGCATGCGGCGTCGCTTCGGCTGCGGATCGGCGAAGCGCGTCGGCAGTTCGGCCAACTCGTGGGCGAGATCCTTTACGAACTCGATCGCGGTTGAGGGTCCGCGGCGATGGCCGCGGCGGTGATTGGTAACGCGTGCAGTTCAGGGCCGTGTCGCGGAGCGCCGCGACGCGGCCGTGACGCGTTTGTGGGGACGGGGCATGGCGGCGTGTGCTGAACACCAGGCGTCCGAAGCGGCGTTGGGCGACGCTTTAGCGGGCGACACCGCTGTCTTGGGGCGTGTGGTTCGTTCTCTTGTGGCGGAGGAGTTTGGCCTCCAGCGCGGACGTACGGTCCCGGCGGCCGACGCTGTCGCGTGGCCGGACGAGGCCACTGTGGACGAAGAGCCCGGCGGGCTCGGCGTCGACAGTCTGGCGCGCTTAGCCATTGTCGAGCGGGTGAATCAGTTCTTCCAGCTCCATGAAACGGGTGCGGAGGACTACCTCCTTGTGCGGCGGCGCTTGGTCGATTGGACCGAGATTGTGGCGGCCAGTTTTCGTCCGCCGCTGCGCGCGGGCTGGACGTCCGTCACGTTCCAGACCTCCGGCAGCACAGGCGCGCCGAAGGCGATCGCGCATGCGATGGCTGATCTTGCGCGCGAGGTTGAGGCGCTTGCGGCGCTGTTCCCCGAGGCGCGGCGCGTCATCGCGTGCGTACCTCCACACCACATCTACGGCTTCCTGTTCACGGTCATGCTGCCGGGTCGGCTCCAAACGCCGGTGGTTGACGCGCGCGCGTGGCCGCCAAGCCGTGTCGCGCGCACGGCGGAGGCCGGCGATCTGATTGTCGCGACACCGTTTGTGTGGTCGCACATTCTTGGCGGCGGCGTCGATTTCCCCGCTGGCGTCGAGGGCGTCAGTTCCGGCGCTCCCACGCCGGCGGCTTTGGCCGACGACGTGTTGCGAGCCGGGCTGACGCGCCTGACGGAGGTCTACGGCTCGTCTGAAACCGCTGGCGTCGGCTGGCGGCGCGCGGCTGACGCGCCGTTCACGCTCTTTGACTATTGGCGCCGCGCGTCGGGCGATGCGCTGGCGCGCGCCACCGGCGGCGGCGAGCGCACCGTGGGCGCCCCCGATCATCTGGAATGGCTCGACGACCGCCGCTTCCGCCCTGGCGCGCGTCGTGACGGCGCGGTTCAAATTGGCGGCGTCAATGTCTTTCCCGATAAGGTGTGCGCGGTGTTGCGCGACCATCCTCACGTCGTTGACGCGGCCGTGCGCCTTGACGAGTCGGCCTGTCGGGCCGGTCGGTCGCGCTTGAAGGCGTTTGTGGTGTGGCGCGACGCCGCCACGGCGGGCGATGCGGCCGCGATCCTCGAGGCGCATTGCGCCGAACGATTGCCTGCGCCTGGGCGTCCGGCGTCCTACGCCTTCGGCAAGGCTGTGCCCGTGAACGCCATGGGAAAGCCGTGCGATTGGTCCACGGACGAGGACGCCGCGTCGTCCTAAGAGACGCGGCGGCGCATGCTGATCCGCCGCTTGGCGCGCGCGGCGATGGCGGCGTTTTGCGTCGGGGCGGGATCTTCGTCCCACGAGCTCTCACGCGTCTCGTCCAAATCACGGCTGAACGCCGCTGCGATGGCCAGGAACTCCGTCGTGTGCGCGCGCGCGTCCCGCGCCGCCCGCTCGAGACGCTCCACCAGCTGCTCGGCCTTCGGCCCCAATTCATCGGACGCGTCGTCAATGACCGTGCGAAGGACCTCGCCCTGACGGGCCACGGCCTCGTTCAACGTCGCGGCGCGCGCGGAGAGGCGGTCGATGGCCCGCAACACATCGCTTGGGGCTGTGTCGCGCGGCTGGGGCGGCGCGGCGTCGACCGTGTTCGCGGCGGCCGTTTGAACCGCGCGGGTGAGTTCAGCCAGGCGTTCCTCGAAGTTCGCGAGGGACGCGCCGGCGGGAACGTCAGAGGCGCCGCCCTTCAGAGTTTCGACCGCCTCGTGAAGCGCGTGCGTCTCGTCGTCGAGACGGCGCAGCGTGTGACGGAAGCCGACCACGATGCGCTGCATGGAGGTCCGATCCGCAGCGAACGGTTCAAGCGCGCCGGCGTGTCGGTCGTCGTCGTTCTCGGGTGCGGGCGCCGTCGACGGAGGCAGCACTTCACCTTCGAGCGCGGGCGGGGTGGGCTGAGCGGTTGGCGCGCTCGGCGCGCGCGCCGCGTCAACAACGCCGCGCAGGGCTTCAGCTTGATCGCCCAGCTCCCGCAGGACGTGGCGGAACCCCACGACCAAACGTTGGAAGCTGTCGCGTCCGGCGTCGTAGAGCGGGGCGTCGGTCGGCGCGTCGTCGTCGGCTACGGGTGTGGGATGCTCGACGACCGCGGTGTCGTCGCCGCGCGCGTCCAAGACCGCTTGGGTCAGGCGCGCCTCGACGTCGGCGAGCGCCGCGCCCAGCGCGTCCAGCATGGGTTGTTGATCGTTCGGGGCCGGCGATGGCGCGACGCCGGTCTCCACCCGTCCGACGGCTTCGGCCAGTCTGGCGGCGTGGCCGTTCACATCGCGCAACACCAGTTCGAAGGCCACCGCCATACGCCTGAAGCTTGAACGCTCGGCGTCAAAGCTCGGCGGGGCTTCAGGAGCCGTTCCCTCGGCGTCGTCTGGCGTGGCGTCTTGGTGGACCGCGTCCAACTTGTCCGTAACGGCTTGCAATCCTTCGAGCGCGGTTTCGAGGCGCGATTCAAGGTTCGCGCTGAGACGCCGCACCGTGTCCTCCGCCAGGGTGGGTTCGGCGGGCGCGCTTAAGGCCGCCAAGCGGTCTTCGACGAGTTTCACTTGGGCGGCCAGGGCGTCCAGACGCGCCAGCGGCGCCAAGCGCGCGCTGAGCCGGCGTTCCAGCTCCTCGGCGACGTCGCCCGATGTCGGGGTGGCGGCGCGCACGGCGGAGGACACGGCGTCGCTGACAGAGGATTGGGCGGTCTTCATGTGCTGCGTCACCCTCTCGGCGGTTTTGGCGGCGGCCTGATCGGCGACCGACGCGGCGTGAGATGTCAGGCCGCGCGCGGCGGCGGTCAGACTGTCGTCGAAACTCCCGGAGAAAGTCTTGATGACCTCGAGATCCGAGCGGAACGCGTCGAGCTGCTCCGGCGTGACGCCTAGGGGCCGCGAGCGCAGGGTGCGGACGCCTTCGCCCACATTGGCCAGGGCCTCCGCCACGGCGTCCAGCCGCGCGGCGATCGGCCGCGTGAGGGCTGCAAGCGCGGCGTCCAACGTGTCCACGCTGAGCGCGGCGGGCGCCTCCGCGAGGGTCTCTGCGACTGTGTCGAGCCGCCCCGCCACGGGCTCCAGCCGGCGCGCCAAGGCCGTGTCGATCGCATCGACGCCGAGTGGCGGGGGCGTGTCGGCGATGGCGGCGCTGAATGTGGCCATCAACGCTTCAAGCCGTGCGATCGCGTCTTCCAGTCGCGGATCGGTGTCCGCGTTGATGGAAGCGTCTAGGGGCGGGTGTTCCCGCGCGGCGACCAACCTCGCCACGAGATCCTGGGCGGTCGTCAAAAGGCCGGTGAGGCGTTCGTCTTCAGCGCGCGTGTCGCTCTCGCTCGACGGGACCGTCGCCGGCGGCGTCGCGGCTTCTTCGAGCGCTGTGAGGTGGGTGGTGACCCGCTCGGCAAGGGAGTCAGCGTCCCCGGCGAGCCGTTCCGCGTGGGCGTCCGCGGAATCAAGCGCTTGGGCGAGCGCGGCGGTGTGGCGGGCGGCGGCTTCGGCGTCGCTGGCGAAGATGGCGGCTTGGGCTGTGATCGCGCGCGCCGCGTCGACGCTGGCTTCGGTCTCACGGCTGAGCGTCGCCGTCATATCGCGCAGGGTCGCGATCGCCACGTCCAGGTCGACCGTCGCGGCGTGGGGGAGGCCGGCTGGCGCGTCGTTGTCGCTGAGCGCCTCGGCGTCGTCCTCGCTCGGAGCCGCCGCGCCGGGCACGTGGACGAGCGTGGCGTGATAGGCGCGCGTTGTGTGCGGAGCCTGCGTGTTGGAGCTGGGCGCCCCGTCAGCGTCACCGACGTTCGGCGCGCCAGAGCCGTCTGCTGTCGTCGGTATCCGCGCCGCCGCCGCCGCGGCGAGCTCATCCGTGATGACGCGGATCGCTTGGATCGCGTCGTTCATTTGATCGCGCTGGGCCGTCGCGCCGTCCCAGGCCGCGTTGGACGCCAGGTTGAGCGCCTTTTCGGCGCGGTCGAGCACGCCGTGGAAGTCGCTGCATGTTTTCGAGACCACGGTGACGCTGCGCGTCAGCGCATCTTGAATGCGATCAGCCTTAGCGGCGGCGCCGTTGAGGGCCTGCGCCTGCTCCTCCCGCCCTTGGGTTTCGGCCGCTTGAGCGGTTTGGACGGCGCGCAACCGCTCCCACTGCATCACCTCCACGGTGCGGGCGATCACGCCGAGCGGATCCGCCCGATCGCGGCCCCAGACGGTCGTGGTGTCGTCGGTGCGGCTCGTCTCCACGACGGAGTCGGCCAACCTCTGCAGGGACTGGGCGATGGCCCTGCGGCAAAACACGTAGAGCCCAAGCGCCATGACGATCATCGCAATCGCGAGTGCAAGGGTGGCGCGGTAAGCTGTGGCGACGGCGGCGTCGGCCTGGGCGATGCGATCGATCACCGCGGTCACGTCGGCGCGGCCCGTGACGGCGCGCAGAACCTCAATGTCGGCGACCGGCGTCAGCGTCGTCAGCGCCACACCCGCCAGGGCGACGCCCGCCAGACCGGGAACGAGCGCCGCGGCCGCCGGAGCCGTGTGGACGCTCAAGCCCCGTCGCTGGCGGCGCGGCCGAGCCGCCGCCGTCATGAGGGTCTCCAAGGCGTGTTGCGGACGTCTGTCATCACACCACCCGCCCCAAGGGTCCGAGGTGCAGCGTCAGCTCCTCTTCCGAGAGGCCGAATTCGCCGGCCAGGGCGACGATTTTGGTCCGCGCGCGCATCAAGGTCAGGCCGACGGCTTCTTCTTGCTCGGCGGTCAAACGGCCCGCATCCATACGGCGGATCGCTTGCGCCTCCATCAGCTGGCGGAGGAATTCGATAAGCGCGAGGACCAGCTTGGCCAGGTCTTTCTCGACGGTTTCCGGTTTGATTTGAAGGTGACCCCCGCCCTCGTCGGTGAAGCTCGCGCGGGCGGCGGCCATGACCGCTTCCGCGCAGACATCGGGGTCCAAGCTGACGGCGAACGCGTCCGGCGCGTCCGCTAAGACGTGATCGGGGGCCGTCACGCTGCGCACTCCTTCGGCGCGGCGTTGGGGATGCGCGCCGCGCGCGGAGTCAGCCCTGGGCTGGACTCGGGGGCGGGCGCCGCCAAGGGCGTGTCCAAGTCGGCGAAGCTGTAAGGCGGAAAGGGGCCCGTCGCCGCCACGCGGACCCGCGCGCGGGCGTCCGCGATGGTGTTGATCCGCTCAATCACGCCGACGGCGCGTTCCGCGGGCGTCAACACAGCGCCAACGAGCGCGACGCCGCCCTCAATGTTCGGCGTGGCCCGCCACCGTTCGGTGAGCGCGCGCGTGTCCGCGGCGATGGCGCGGTGCAAACGGGCCGCCGCAGCGGCGATGTGGGCGTCGGCGGACGCCTCCCGGTGCAGCGCGGCGCGTCGCGCGCGCAAGTAACGCGCGCCGTCGCGGGCGGCGTTGTTGGCGCGCCCGTCGTGGCTGATGGCGTCGTCGTCGGCGATCTCCCGCGTCGGCATGATCCGGTAGCCCACCTCCACGCAGTCTTTGACCTCGGCCAGGCGCGCCAGGATCGCGTCGTGGCGCGCGTCCAACCACCGGCGCGTGGCGCTGACGCCGCCGTCGAAGCGGGCGTTGAACCGCGCCGGCAGGACGGGCCCGGCGCGAAACAGCGCCAGCACCGTGCGATGGTGGTGGAGCATCGCCTCGCGACCGCGCGGCGCGGCGTGTCCCAGAGGAGCGACGATCGCGCGCACCGCGCCGTGGGTGATGGCGAATTGCGGCGGCGTCTCCGCGGAGGCGACGTTCGGTTCGATGAACCGGGTGCTGGCGCTTTGCACGCCGAAGAAGATTAGGCCGCCGATCATCCCTCGCCCTCGTTCCGTTTGGATGGCTCCAATGCGGCGGGCGATTGTCGGGTGCTCGGCGCTCCACCGCGCGCGTTTTCGATAGTGTCAACAGAGGAAACAAACAGTTTCAGGCCGACGAAGATCAGGTCCACTTCCGCCACGGAAATGCGCAGATCTCCCGAGATGACCACGCCCTTGTCGAGCAAGCGGTCCAAGAGATCGACCAACGTGTCCTCGTCATGGGGCTGCGCCTCCATCATGGACAGCACCGAGGGGGTGGCGTGCGCGCTGGCGGCGGACATGCTTGAACTCCTTCGCGGCGTCAGGCCGCGCGCCGCGGCGGGGCGTCGTCCAGCTCGGCGAAGCTGTAGGCGGGCCAGGGGCCGGTCGCCTCGATCATCAAGCCCAGCTCGCTGGCCGGCGCGCTCATCGATCCCACCAACGCGTCCAAGCGCGCGGCGCCGGCGTCGTCCGCCAGAACCGCAAGATCCAAACGCCGTGCGGGACGACCAGGGGCCGCGGGGGCGGGCGGCGTGGAGACCACCGCGCGCGCCAGGGCCGCGACCTGGTCCGTCAGGGCGTCCAAAAAAGCCTCCGTCCGCTGAGCGGCGGCGTCGCGCGCGCGGCGTCGCGCCCCGCGGGCGTGGAGGTAGGCCCGTCCGCCGATCGCGGCTGGGTCCGCGGATGCGCTTTCGGTCGACGCAGACGCCGGGGCGCGGCGTGCGCGATCGGGCGCGTCCACCACCCGCACCGCGTATTCTCCAGCGCCGTCAATGCGCGCAAGGGCGTTTTCGAAACAGGTCTGACGCGCCAAGACGGCGGCGCGGACAGCCTCGTCGTCGGCGAACGCGGCCCCGAGCTTCACGGGCGCGACCGCGCCATGGGCGCTCAGGTCCGTCAGGATCCGGTTGTGCGCCACGGCCAGGGCGGTAACCGTGTCTTCGTTTTCGAGCAGGGCCGCGCTCGCGCGTCCGTCCGCCAGGCGACCGGGGATGGGCGTGACCACAGCCGACAGCGTTCCCGCCCGCACGACCTCAACCGGCCCGCCGTCGAGGGCGTCGCGCGGCGCGGAGGCGTCGATCCGTCCGGCTGTCGTTCCATCGATGACGCCGTGAAGCAGGATGAAGGCGCAAGGCATGGCGGGTTCTCCCATAATGACTACGCGGCCTCGGTGAGCGGCGCTGTTCCGGCGTCCCCCTCGCGGCGCATCACCGCGAGGACGGGCGCGTCATCAGGCGCGGTTTTGGGGGCGTCGGGCCGGAACGCACGAAGGGCCGCGTGGGCTTCGCTGACGCGCATCATGAACCGGTAGTCGGCGATGGCGCTGCGCGGATCCGAGGCCTGCGGCGCGCCGGCGTCGTTGTCGGCGAGCGCGGCGACGTCCGGATGGATCCGCTTCATGATGGCGTGATACGCGTCGCGCACCCGGGTCGGCTCCGCGGCGGCGTCGACTCCCAGGCGCGCGCAGGCCGCCGCGATGGCGGCCGGCTCTGGGCGTTCCAGCGTGATGCTGGCGAAAGACAGGGCCGGGAGCGGTCCGACGCACTTGATCGTCAGCGCGTCGGCCCAGGAGGCGTCGATCGCTTCCAACGCGCGGTCGAGGCGCGCTTCATCGGCGCGCTCCACCATCACTGCCGCGTTCAAGACGGCGGAGGCGGACTCTAAGGGCAGCCGAATGAGGTCAAGGACCGCCGCGGCGACCATGCCCGCATAGCGCTCTCCGCGGCTGATGCGTTCCGCCTCCATCGCCCGCTGGATCGCGCGGCCGAGCGCTTTGCGGTCGTCGCGTTCGGCGAGACGGCGGATGGCGCCGAAGTCGTCACGCCGTTTGGCCTCCTCCAGGGCGGCGACGGGATCCCAAGCGATGGACACCTGGAATTGGAGCTTGTCGCCGTACGCGTTCAGCGCGCTCCTTAGGCTTGTGATGTTGGCGGCGATAAAGCCGAGCGCGTCGTGGTCGTCGTGCAAGCGCGCGCCGGGGGCCGCCGCGATGAACGGACCATGGGGTAGGATCGCCTCGAGGATCTGCTCGAAGTCGAGCAAGCGGCGCAGCTCACGGACTTTGCCGCGCTGCAGAAAAGGCATCTTCGCCGGCGGTCCGATCAGCGCGGCGACGCCCAGCGCCTCGATGCTCCGCACATCGCGACGGGCCAGCGCTCGGTCGGCGGTGGCTGCGCGCGCCGTCTCCGCGGTGGTCAGGCCATAGAGCTGCAGGGTCATTGGGGCGCTTCCTCGGCGGGCGGACAGGGTCTGTGGTTGGTTCTGGCGTCGGGGCGTCGGGCCCGGTCGCTGGCGGCGCGCGCCTCAAGGGCCGCGTCAAAGTCCGTTGCGCTGACGTGCAGCGTCTCGGCCTGGGCGGCGCCGGATGCGACCGCGTTGCGCAGGGCGTGGCGGGCCGCGCCTTGGCACAACGCCTTCAGGTCGGCGCCCAACAGGCCTTCGGTTTTCCCGGCGAGCGCGTCGAGGTTCACGTCGGCGCCTAGCGGCGTGTCGCGGGTGTGGATGGCGAGGATCTGACGGCGGGCGGGCGTGTCCGGCGTCGGCGCTTCGAGCAACAGATCGAAGCGTCCTGGGCGCAACAGAGCGGGGTCGACGGCTTCCACGCGATTGGTGGCCGCCAGCAGGAAGACGCCCTTCAATTCGTCGACGCCGTCGATTTCCGTGAGCAGCTGGGCGACCACACGCTCCACCACGCCGTCTCCGCCGGCCGTTACGCCGCGGGCGGGCGCGAGCGCGTCGATCTCGTCAAAGAAGAGAATGCACGGCGCCGTTTGCCGCGCTTTGGCGAACACCCGGCGCACATTGGCCTCGGCCTCGCCGATATAGCGGCCAAGCAGCTGGGGTCCGCGCACGGTGATGAAGTTCACTTTCGCCTCGGCCGCGAGGGCCTTGGCGATGTGCGTCTTCCCCGCTCCAGGCGGTCCATAGAGCAGAACGCCTTTGGTGGGATGCAACGCCAGGCGGGCGAAGGCGTCCGGATGGGCGAGGGGCCAGAGCACGGCCTCCGTGAGCGCCGCCTTCGCGTCGTTCAGCCCGCCCACATCAGCCCAGGTGACGTCCGGCAGCTCCGTGAACACCTCGCGGATCGCCGAGGGACCGACTTCGCGACGGGCCACGTCGAAGTCTGCGGCCGTCACTTTGAGATCATCCGGCGTCACGGCCGCGGCGCGGCCCACGTCCAGGGCGTCTGCGCGACGCAGTGCGGCCATGGCGGCCTCACGCGCGAGCGCGGCCAGGTCGGCACCGACAAACCCATGGGCGCCGGCGGCGACTCCGTCGAGATCGACGTCATCAGCCAGCGGCATGCCGCGGGTGTGAACGTCGAGGACTTCACGCCGTCCCGCACGGTCGGGGGCGGAGAAAGCGATTTCGCGGTCGAAGCGGCCCGGGCGGCGCAGGGCGGGATCGAGGCTGTCGGGCAGGTTCGTGGCCGCCATCACGATCACCTGGCCGCGGGGATCCATGCCGTCGAGAAGCGTCAGAAGCTGAGCGACGACGCGGCGTTCCACCTGGCGGTCGCCGGCGAGTTGGTCCCGCGCCGGGGCGATGGCGTCGATTTCATCGATGAAGACGATCGCCGGCGCGGCGTCCTGTGCTTTCTTAAACACCGCGCGCAATTGGGCTTCGGAGTCGCCATAGTGCTTGGTGACGATTTCCGGCCCGTTGATTTGGAAGAATCCGGCTTGGGTCTCCGCCGCGACGGCGCGCGCGAGCAGCGTTTTGCCCGTGCCCGGCGGGCCCGTGAGCAGGACGCCCTTCGGCGCTTCAACGCCGAGGTGCGCGAACAAGTCCGGCCGCCGCAACGGCAGCTCGATCATCTCACGCACGCGCGCGAGTTCGCGGCCCAACCCGCCCAGATCTTCGTAGGCGATGCTTCGGCCCGCGGCATTGGCCGTGGATGTCCGCGGCGGCGCGGGCCTCGCCAACGCGATCTCGGTGTCGGCCGTGATGAGCGCCGGGCCGTTTGGGCGCACCGTCTCCACGATCGCGCTCAAGGCGCGCCCGCCGAGCAGCCGCAGGCGCACGCGGTCGCCCTCGCCCACCGGCAAGCTCTCCAGCGAGTCGCGGATCTGACTCAGCAACGCCGCGCTGGATCCGCGCGCGCCGAAGCGTCGCGTGTCCAAACGCAGGGTCACGGCCTCGGCGTGCGCCGCGCTGGCGCGCGTGATGTCGACAGTGTCCTCAAGGCTCACGCCGGCGTTGTCGCGTTGGGCCGCGTCGAGATGCGCCGCCGCCGCGCCGCGGTCGCGCCCGTGCGCCGGCAGAGCGCGGGCGTGGGTCAGGCGTGCGCCGCGCAACGCCACCACATCCCCCGGCGCGACGCCGAGGCGCGCCATGTCGGCGGGATCGAGGCGCACAATCCCGCGATCGGCGTCGCTGGGCCGGGCGCTCTTGACCGCGCGCGACAGCGTCTCGGGGCGGTCCGTCTCCGCGGAGCCGGGGATGGGCGCGTGCGCGGACATGCCTTCACCTCTCCGCCGCAGAGCCGGCGGCTTCGGCGTTTTTCAACCGCGTCAGCAGCGTCAGTTCGATCTCTTCGAATTCATCTTCGCTCAGCGCGCCGGCGTCCAACTGCGCCTCAAGCTCCGCGAGCTGTTTGCGGATGAAGGCGGGGTCGCTGTATTCGCGCTGCGCCAGACCGTGCACTTCCTCCACCACCCATTGCGCGGCCTTCATCGGTCCGCTCACGGGGAAGGTCAGCAGGGTGGTGAGAATGCCCATGGATCACGCAGCCTCGCTGTCAGTGGCGTCCGCCGCGGCGATCGCGGCCACCGCGTGGGCGTCGTTGTCCGCGTCGGGCGCCGGCAGGCTCGCGCCAGGACCTTCCGGCGGCGTCCAGCTCAGCCGCGCGTTGACGAAGTTGTACGGGGGCACCGGGCCGACATATTTGAGGGTCATGGCGTCGCCATAGTCGGCGTCGATCGCCTCGACCCGTTGGAACAGCGCCGGCTCGTCCTCGCGTTTGAGCAAAAACGCGGCGTTGAAGACGAGCAGATCGTCATCGTCCGGTTCATGGACGAGGACGCTTTCAGCCACGTCGGCGAAATGGGCTGTTAGGCGTTCGCGCTGGACGTCGCGCCAGTCGGCGCGCAAGCCGGCGACTTCCCGACCCAAGTCCACCCGTTGGAATTGCGTGGCGGCGGGGTCGCCTTGTTTCAGCGTGGCGTAGCGTTCGGCGATGTCGGGCCGTTCGGCGACGATGGCGCGCATCACGGCGGCTTCGTCGCAGACCGCTTTCACCCCCATTTCGACGCGCCCGTCGAGTTGGTTCAACAACTCTCGCAGCGTGTCCGCTTCCGGCGACAAGGTGGCGTGCAGGTCCGCGGCCGTGGCTGTGATCACGCCAAAACGCATGGGCAAGACGGGGCGGTCGGCCATCACCGTTTCGAGCACCTTGGCGTGGGCTAGCATGTGCCGACGCGTGGCCATCACTTCGGCGGCGTCAATCGGGCTGGCGATGGCCGCAAGCGAGCCGGAGGCAAGCGCCACGACCCGCGCGTCCGGTTGCGCCACCGCGCGCAGGTCCGCGAAGGCGTCGGCCTCGGTCGGCGAGTCCTCCGCGCGGATCAAGCCATAGACATAAAGCCGTCCCGTGTGGGCGGCGTCGTCCGTGTTCGGATAGGCCAGCGTGTCACCCACGGTCCGTGCTCCCAGCCGACTTCGGGAACCGGATTTCCAAAACGCCGTTGCGCAGCGCATGGCTGGCCTGGTCGGTCGCCAAGCCCGTGGGGAGCGGCTCGACATGACGGAAGCGCTTGGGACCGAGCGTCTCGAAAATCACCTCCGTGTCCGTCACATGGAGGCTCAGCTGATCCTCCCGCACGCCCGGCAGCTCGGCGGTGATGACCCACGCGTCGTCTTCGTCAAAGACGTCCACCAGGGGATCGCGGACGGGGCCCATGGTCTCAGGCGCCTCGCGGGCCGCGCGGGCCCCTGCGGGCGGCGTGCTCGCGTGATCGGGCGCGACGGGCACGCCCCCCACGCGCACCCTGACTTCGGAGGTGGCTTGGATGCGGCCGTCGCTGTCGCGGGCCGCTTCGTCCACAGCGTCCGCGAGGTTGGACAGGGCGCCGAAGGCGGACTTCAGCGTCGCGGCCACGCCGCCCAGGCGCGCGCCGATTTCGTCGATCGCGTCGGCGCCGCGAAGGCCGCTGGTGTTCTCGTCCGCAGACGGATCACGTCCGGAGGGATCGTCCGATCGGCGTTTGGTCATGCTTTCCTCCAGACAGGTCGGCCAGACAGGATGGGAGGCGCGGTCACGCGCCTATATCCGCCACGCGCTTTTCAAGTATCGCCAAGCGACCGCGCAGTTCGCGGTTCTCATCTTCCAAAGCTTGAGCGTTGGTGGTCAGCGCCGGGTCGGCCTCCCACCAGTTGATCCCGATCTCCAGCGCCTTATCGACCGTGCAGATCAGAAGCCGGACTTTGATGGTCAGAAGCTCGATGCCGACCAGCGAGATGGCCACGTCGCCGGCGACGACGACGCCCTTGTCCAGCACGCGTTCCAGCACATCGGGCAAGCTGTCGCGGTGGATGGGACTTTGGATCGCGCCGGCCATCGGAACTCCGGGGTGTTGGGAAGGGGGCGACGGTGGGAACTAGGCGGCGTCGACGCCGCCGTCGTTGCGAAAATAGCGACGCACGCGGGCGAAACTGGCCACCTCGCCCGTCTTGTCGAAATTGATTTGGTACGTGGACAGAAGGTCGTTGTTGTCGAGGCGCGCTTTGGATTCGACGACGTCCACCGTGGCGACCCACGCGTTGTCGCGCCGCTCACAGCTGGCGATGACATCCGCGGGCGACCCCGTGATCGTTTCGGCCGCCGCGCGGGCCTTTTGGGCGATGTCCATCATGTTCATGACGGGAGGCTCCGCAGTTTGAGGGTCGGTCCTAGAGGTGGCGAAGCGCGCTGACGCCTTCGGTCTCAGCGCGCATCAGCGCCTTCTGAATCAGCCGCGCGCGGGTTTCGACTTTGTTGAGAAGCGCTTGGGCGGCGTCGCGGCGCTGGTCGAGCATGGAGAGATCGCGGCTGATGCGGTCGCGCTCATACTCCAGACGCACCAATTCCGCCGCCGCCGCTGGGCGGGAGCGCCGCACGCGCGGCGCGCCGGCGATCAGGCGCGGACGGTGGATGATCCGAGGACGATGCATCGATGAGCCTCCTCAACTACGCGGCGCCGCGTTCGGGCTCGACGGGGTGGAGCGGCGCCGCAGGCGTTGCTGTCGGCGGCGGCGCGGCGAGCGCATGGGCGCGGACCAGAGTCGCGAGTTGGGTGAGTCGTTGGGTCCGCGTCCCATGATCTTCGCCCGGAGGCGCGCCGCGCGCGGCGAGCGCGTCGAGACACAGCTGAACGTAGCGCGGATCATCCGCACTCGGCAGAAGCCCCTGGGCGTGGGCGACGCGCGCGATCATCACGGCGCTGCGCATGGACGGCGCGACACCGCCTTCGGGCGTCTGCGCCCGCAACGCCCGGACCAGTTCCACGATCGGCGCGCACAGAGACGGCTCGAGGTGCGAGCGGGCGGCGACAATGCCGGTCTCCGTTGCGGCGTCATGCCACTCCAAATCGAACGTGATCATCCGATCGATCAACGCGTCTTGCGGCGTGGTGACGCCGGCGTAGTCGCTCGGGTTTGATGTGAAGATGGCGCGGAAATCCGGGTGCGCCTCCACGTAGCGGCGGTCGCGTTGAGCGGTTGTCAGGGGCAACACCCCTTCCTCCAGCACCGGCAGGAGCGGGTTGTTCGCCTCCGCCGACGACCGCGTGAACTCATCATAAACCAGCGTGTAGCCGCGCGTGACCGCCTTGGTGAGGACTTGATCCTCCCAAACCCGGGTGGTCTCGCGCTCACTCTTGCGGACATTGTGGATAAAATTGTCCTCGACCTGACGAATTCGGACGCCCGTCTCTGAGCCGATGAGGTTTTGCGCCGTGAAGCTCGCGTCCCCGGTCAGCAGGACCGTGGGGCGGTTCAATTGCGAGGCGATTTGCAACGCTAAAGTGGTTTTGCCCGCGCCGGCAGGGCCGCGGAAATGAACAGCGACCCCGGCCCGCAGATACGCGAGAGCCCGACTCTTAATCGATTTCAGAATATCATTCTCAAATAAATCTTCGCGGTGCGCCAATTCAATCAGATTGGCGTCTTCGCCGTCGACGGCTCGAAATCGCACGTCGCGGTTTTCTTGGTTGGGTGACATGGGTGAGATGGTGTTTGTGCTCATGTCATCCCTACGTTTCGTGGTGAATGGCGTGACCGTGACGGTCGCGCTGGTGACGCTGAGAAGTGTTGCGGTGTTAGCCTTAACGTGACGTGAAATCGCCTCATTATTGTGTTTGTGACGCCGACCACACAGACGTGCGTGCGCGCCGCGGCGGGGGTCGCCCACGCGGTTGATTGAGGATCAGTGGACTGAAGAAAGCGTTAGGCGCGCGCGTGATCGCGGGCGAAGGCGATCCAGCCGTCGAAATCGATCAGGGACCCGATGAAACCGATATCGGCCCGCAATTGATCAGAGTCGGCGGCCGCCAGCGCCGCCAAGTCGACGATTCCCCGTTGCTCGAAGAACCAGATCAAACCGGGACCGATGCCCGGCAAGCGCTCGAGGGAGCCCGCCGTCGCGCCGGCCGTCTCCGATGTCGGCGCGGCGGCGCTGTCGGGCGTGACGTCGGCGGACGAGGGGACAGCCGCCTCGTCAGCGGCGGCCAGCATGACTGTCGCGGGCGGTTCCGCTTCGACCGCCGTCGAGGGCGGTTCGAATTCCACCGTCGCGGCGACGACTGGCGGCGCTGAGGCCGCCATGCCTTGGTCGCTGGCGTCCGGTTGCCCGGCTGAAACAGCGGCCGCGGCGAGGTCGTCTGTGGGCTGCGGCGTGGACTCCGGCGGAAGGAAGATCGCGTGATCCACCTCCGCGTTCGCACGCGCCGCGCTGGGGTTTGCATCCCCAGACGTCGTGTCCGCACCGCGGCGATCGCCCCGACGCGCCGCCCGCAGCGCCGCGAGGTGCGCGCGGGTCTCCTGCCGCACCGCCTGGGCGCGATGGCGATATTCATCGCTCATCGGACAGCTCCTGGGGATCGCTTCTCAAGGACATGACGCGACCAGCGCGGTCGCCGGCGGAGCGCGGGGGCCCCGCGTCGGCGACAGCGCGTGTGGTCAGCGGCTTAGGCGGACGCCGGCTCGACCGTCAGGCCGACGGCCTCAGCGTACTTCAGCCAGGTCTCGACGGACGCGATCACCGCGCGGGCTTCGATCGCGATCAGTTCGATCCCGACGAGGGCGACACGCACGAACGCGTCCACAACCACGCCCTTGTCCAAGATGCGATCCACGACTTCAGCCAGGCTGCTGGACGCCACGCTCTTTTGGATAGCCATTGTTCTACCTTTCGCCAAACCGGTTTCGGGATGCGCTGTCGCCCGCACCCGCGTCAGCCGACGGTGAGGCGTGACGCCATGACCGTCGTTGAGCGGAGGCGGGAACGCTGTTCCGCTCCCGACGCCGACACCATGAACGCAAAGGGTTAATGGTGAGTTTGACTTGATCAAATAAAAAGTTTCGAACACGTAAACTGATATAATTTTATATAACATCTGATAAGTATAGATGAATCTGAGATTCAGAGAGGGGGGTTGTTAACTCTTGTTTGCTCACTTGGGGCAGGCCCGATCGACGGCCGGCCACACTTAGAAGGTGAGGAACGCGTTTATGGTCGAGTCGGCGACGGTGAAGTTGGATCAGGCCTTGTCTATCGGCGACGCCGCACGCTTGGCCGACGGCGACGCCCGCTTGGCGCTGTCGCCCTTCGCGCGGTCACGGATGGCGGCGGCTCACCAGCGGTTGAGCCGGTGTGTGGACGAGCGGCGGATTGTCTATGGCGTGACCACGGGCTTTGGCCCCCTCGCCGACCGCCTCGTCGACGGCTCCGACATCGAAACCCTGCAGCGCAATCTGATCTACCATCTGGCGTCCGGCGTGGGCGCGCCTCTGTCGTGGCGCGCCGGGCGGGCGGTCGTCGTGGCTCGGCTGAGCGCGTTGACGCAAGGCTGGTCGGGCGCCTCGGACGCGCTGATCGCGGCGCTGACGGCGGTCATCAATTCGGACCTCGCGCCTCTTATTCCTGAGAAGGGAACGGTCGGCGCGAGCGGGGATCTCACGCCGTTGGCCCATTTGGCGCTTGCGCTGATGGGCGAAGGCGCGTTCGTCGACCATGAGGGCGGCGTTGTGGAGGCCGGTGCGGGGCTGGAGCGCCTGGGGTTGGCGCCGCTCACGCTGGCCGCGCGCGACGGTTTGGCGTTGGTCAACGGCGTGTCGGCCATGACGGGATTGGCGGCGCTAAACGCTGTGGATACGGAGCGGTTGGTCGCCTGGTCGACCGCGCTGACGGCGCTCACGGCGGAGCTGCTTTGTGGGCGATCGGAGGCGTGGAGCGCCGAGTTCGCGCAGGCGCGTCCCCATCCTGGTCAAGCGCGCGCGGCGGCGGAGCTGCGCGAGCGCGTGCGGGACAGCAGCCGGATTGTGGCGACCCGCGCCGCGGAGAGCCGGCTGCCGAAGAGCGCGAAGGCGGCGCGTCCCCGGCGGGCGGAGCGGCCGCTGCAAGACCCCTATTCCACGCGGTGCGCGCCGCAGATCATCGGGGCCGTACGCGACGCCGCGGCGTTCCACGCTCAGACCGTCGAGCGCGAACTCAACGCGGCCAGCGACAACCCCCTCTTTGGGTCAGAGCCGCCGTTCGCGCTCCATGGCGGCAATTTCATGGGCCAGCATGTGGCCTTTGCGTCGGATGCGCTCACCAACGCCGTCGTGATGACCGCCATTCTGTCGGAACGTCAGATCGCGCGGTTGACGGACGAACGGGTCAACGGAGATTTGCCGGCCTTCCTGACCGGGGAGGCGACGGGCCTCCACAGCGGCTTTATGGGCGCGCAGGTCACGGCCACAGCGCTGGTGGCGGAGATGCGCTCGAAGGCCGCTCCCGCGTCCATACAGTCCATCTCCACCAACGCCGACAACCAAGATGTCGTCAGTATGGGCACGATCGCGGCGCGGAAGGCCGGCGAGGCCTTGGCGGACGCCTGGCGCGTGCTCGCCATCCATGCGCTCGCCGCCGCCCAGGGCGCGGACTTGTTGGCGCGGGACCACAGCAGCGACGCCGACGGCGCGCCGCGCACGGTGTCGCCGGCGGGTTGGGCGCTGCGGGGCTGGGTTCGCGCGCGTGCGGACTTTCTGAAAGAAGACCGTCCCTTGGCGGGCGACATCGCGCGGCTTGCCGCCGATCTCGCGTTGGAGGATCCGCCCGCGTCTCAGGACGTCGGCGTCCACGCCGCCGCGCCAACGACCCGTCGCGCCCGCGTCGCCGCCGGCGCGCGCGCCGCGTCAGCGTGACCGGGGCTCACGGCATGGTCTGGGACGGTGGGTTTCGACGCGCGATCGCGATAGCCGTAGTGGTGATCGCGGCGGGCGCGCTTGACGCCCTGTTTGCGGCGGACGCCGCGCGGGCTCTTGGAATGGGGGGCGCGCGGATTGTGATTGCGCCCCGCTGGCCGGGCTTGACGATCGCTCTCGGCGGGGCCGCCGCAGCGTTGGTTGTGGCGGGGGTCGCGTGGTGGCGGGCGTCGGTTCTCGCGGCGTCGCGCGACGCGTTCGAGCGCCCGATCATTCTGGATGAGCGCGCGCGGGTGCACGCGCACTTCAGTGACGACCCGACTCCCATATTGGAGGTGGATTTATCAGCCGTTGCGACCGCAACGCGCCAGCGGCGAGCGCTTGCGCCCCGCGCCGCGGCGCACGACGCTTACAATCTGCCGGAGCCCACGCCTCGCGGCGATCACGGCGTCCGGGTGTTGCAGGCGAACGCGGCGGCCCTGCGCTTTTTTCGATGCGCGGACCTCGCGGGAATTCGCGCTGTGACCGACAGCGTCTTCACGGATGATGTGTGGGCCGCGTTGGCGCCGCTGCTCGACGGCGCGAACCCGCCCTTGGTGTGTCGCGAAGCGGTCGTGCGTGACGCGAACGGCGCGTACACGCCCACCGTCGTTTCCGCGCGCCCCGTGCGCGGCGCTGAAGAGACGTTGGACGTGGTGGTCGTGTCCTTTGCGGACGGCGGCCCGCTCTGGTCGGGGCTGGCGGGGGACGCCCGGCCCTCCGGCATGGCGGTCGCCCTGTCGTGACCGATCAGAACAGTTCGACCTCGCCCGGGGTGGGACCGGCGGGCGGCGCCGGACGCTCAGCGTCCAGCCGCGTGACCAGGCCGTCGAGTTTCAGGGTTGACGCCAAGTCCGCCCGTTGGTCGCGGGTGAGGGTCTCCGCCGCGACGGCGAGCCGCTCCAAACGCTGTTTCAGCGTGTCCTGCAGCTGCAGCCCTTGCATGGCGGCCGTCCGCTCCGCGTTCGCTGGCGCGGCCCGGACCACCGGACCCACGCTCGCGGCGAGCGTGTCGCTGACGGCGGCGAGTTCACGCAGCACGCCGGCGAGAAAACGGATGAACGCGTCGCGGCTGTCGTGGTCGCGCCGCTTCGGATCGCCGTTGGATGTGGTCGTCGCTGACGCCGTTGGTCGTTGTGCATCCATGAAATCGCAACCCTCCTGGCGTTGACTTATGACATGAGCGACACTTCGACAGCGTTACTGGATGCGGCGTCGCTGGAGCGGGCGGCCCTCAAGCTCGAATTTGTGGCTATGGGCGAGTCGCGCGTGACGGCGGACCCCGCAATCGGCTTCAACACGGTCTTGGGATCGTGCATCGCGGTGTGCGCGCGCCACGCCCCCACGGGCGTCGGCGGCGTGAATCACTTCCTGCTGCCCGGCGATCCGGAGGGACGCGTCGGCGCCGCGGACGCCAACGCCCGCCGTTACGGCGCGTTCGCGATTGAGGATTTGCTCAATCGCGTGGCGTCCCAGGCCGGCGGGGTGGATCGTCGCGCGTTGGAGATCAAAGCGTTTGGCGGCGCCCGCGTGATGGCCGGGTCCTCGGATGTGGGGCGGTCCAACATCGTGTTTTTGATGGAAATGCTCGGGCGCGACGGGCTCGGCTTGGCCTCGAGCGATTTGGGCGGGGAGCGTGGGCGAAAGCTCGTCTACCACCCCGCCACGGGGCGGGCGTGGTCGCGCGCGGTCGGCGGCGTGGACGACACCGTCGCGGCCGCTGAGGTGGCCCGCGTGCGTGAGGCGCCGTCGGGACAAACGGATGTCGAGCTGTTCGATTGAATGTGGTGCGCGGCGCGGGGGCGTCCCGCTGATTGGGGTGACGGCGCGTTAACGGCCCTCGGCCTATGCTCTGGGCCAGTTTCAGCTGACGACTGAGGGTTCGATGACGGCGATCGCCTTGCCGGCGCGTTTGGCTTTGACCGAGGCGGAGGACACCTTGGCGGAGGTGCGCCTGCGGCTGGGCCAGGACGCTCCAATTGTGCTGGACGCGTCTGAGGTCGAGCGCGTCAGCGCCGCCGGGGCGCAGACGCTCGCGGCGATCGCGACCAACACAGCTCACGCGCCGGGCTTTGCATTGGTGAACCCGAGCGAGACGTTCTCAGCGGCCATGGCGCGCCTTGGCCTTGAAGCTCTGTTTGGCGGCGATGCCGCTCACGCTGATCCGGCGCCGGATCTGGACGCCCCGAGCGAGATCTCCTTGGAGATCGCTGACGAGGCTGACGGCGCTGCTGCAGGAGATCCGTCGCTATGAGCGCTTTGCGAATCCTCACCGTTGATGACAGCCGCACCATGTTGGACATGCTGCGCGCGACCCTTGAGGAAGCCGGCTTTGAGGTGTCTCAAGCGGAAAACGGCCAGGAAGGGCTCGACCGCGTGGCGGAAGAGAGCTTCGACTGCATCATCACCGACATCAACATGCCCGTCATGGATGGGTTCGAGTTCACCCGCCGTATGCGCGGCGGCGCGGGACCGGCCACGGTTCCGATCCTGATCCTCACCACCGAGACCAGCCGCGAAAAGCGCGATCTGGGCCGGGAAGCCGGCGCGACGGGCTGGATCACCAAGCCTTTCGACGGCGAGGCCGTGGTGGGCGTGATCCGGCGAGTGTGTGGGTGACCGACGCCTGGCCCTAAGGGCCCGCTTCGACGACGGGGAGGGGTCCCATGAGCGAAATTGATCGGTTCAAAGAAACGTACTTCCAAGAGTGCGCCGAGCTTCTGGAGGAGCTTGAGCAACAGCTCTCGGCGGCGGAGGAGGAAGGCGGCGACTCCGACACCGCGAACGCCGTCTTCCGTGCGGTCCACTCCATCAAAGGCGGCGCCGGCGCGTTCGGCTTCGAAGATCTGGTCGAGTTCGCGCACTTTTTCGAGACGCTGCTGGATAAGGTGCGCGAGGGCGAGATCCCGTTTTCGGCGGAGCTCGCCGGCGTCGGTTTGGCCGCGTGTGACCTGCTGGGCGACCTCGTCGCGGCGGCTCGGGAAGGACGGACCGTTGATCCGCAGGCGGCGCAAGCCGTGCGCAACGACCTCGCCGCGCTGAGCGGCGGCGCCGTCGACGCGGACGCAACCCGCACAGAGGATGATTTCGAAGTCGATTTCGCGCCGATCCAAGTCTCGCTGGATGTCGGCGGCGATGACGATGACGAGGACGTCAGCGCCTTCAGCTTCGACGAGGACACGGAGACGCCGCGGTGGCGCATCCGCTTCACGCCGCATCCGGCGCTGTTTGCGCGCGCCGTGGATCCTTTGTTGATCTTTGAAGAGTTGGCGGGCCTCGGGCGTTTGGAGACCGAGTGCGATTGGTCGCAGCTGCCGGATTTGAACGCCTTCGTTCCGGATCAACCCTATTTGTCGTGGACTTTGACTCTGGAGGGGCCGGAGAGCGAGGACACGATCGAGGAAGCGTTTGATTTCGCCATTGGCGATTGTGACCTTGAGATCGTGCGCGTCGATGACGGCGCGGAGGCGCCGCTCGGCGATGATGACGGCCCGTCCCTCATGGATCTCCTCGCAGAAGTGCAGGCCGAAGACGCCGCCAGCGGCGGAGATGCGCCTGAACCCGACGACGCGGCGTCGTCGCCCGAGCCGGACGATGCGGAAGCCCCCGCGCCCCCTCCGCCGCCGGCGTCCCCTCCTTCCGCCGACGAGGGCGCGCGCGCCGCGGCGCCGGCTCAAAAGACGATCCGCGTTGATCTCGATCGTGTCGATCGGGTGAGCGATATGGGCTCGGAAATCGTCATCACCCAAGCGGGCTTGATGCAGCAAGTCGATGACGCGCTGCGCCAAAGCCATCCGGATCTCGCTCGGGGCCTCGAAGTGCTGGCGCAGCAGACGCGGATGCTGCAAGACGCGATCATGTCCATCCGTGCGCAGCCCGTGAAAACGGTGTTCTCGCGCATGCCGCGTCTCGTGCGTCAGCTGGCGACGGAAACCAACAAGAGCGTGCGCCTGCAGATGGCCGGCGAAAACACGGAAATCGACAAAACCGTCATCGAGCAGCTTTCCGATCCGCTGACTCATATGATCCGCAACTCCGTCGACCATGGCGTGGAGTCCCCCGAGGAACGCGTGGCCGCGGGCAAGCCGGAACAGGGCACGATCAAATTGTCGGCGGAGCAGGTCTCCGGGCGGATCCTTATTCACATCATCGACGACGGCGCCGGCATCAAACGCGACAAGGTGCTGAAACGGGCGATCGACCGCGGGCTGGTGGCCGAAGACGCCCAGCTGACGGATGAAGAGATCGATCAGATCATCTTCATGCCGGGGTTCTCGACCGCGGAGGTCGCCTCCAACATCTCCGGCCGCGGCGTCGGCATGGACGTGGTGCGCTCGAACATTGAGCACATGGGCGGGCGCGTGACGGTCCGGTCCAACCCCGGCAAGGGCGCGCACATCACGTTGAGCTTGCCGCTGACATTGGCCGTCCTGGACGTCATGCTCGTTGTGGTGTCGGGCCAGCGCTATGTGCTGCCGTTGTCGAGCGTCATCGAGAGCATGACCTTCTCCGACGCGCGGATGGGGCGGTTGCCGACGGGCGAAACCTTGGTGAACTTCCGCGGTGAATTCGTGGAGGTTTTGAACCTGCGCGAAATGCTGCCCGGCGTCGGCGAGAGCGGGCGCGACCAGTTTCTTGTGTTCTGCGAAGCGGAGGGCGAACGCCGGGTGTGCCTGATGGTGGACGCGGTGCTCGGCCAACAGCAAGTGGCGATCAAGAGCTTGGAAGCGAACTTCGAACGGGTTGAGGGGCTCGGCGGCGCCACAGTGCTGGGCGACGGGCGCGTGGCGTTGATTCTCGACGTGATCGGGTTGGATCGCATGGCCAAACGTCGCGGCGTCGAACCCCAGGCCGCGTAGGCGCGCGAAGCGGTCGCGGCGACGGAACGCGCGCCCACGGACCGTTAAGGCGGCGCCGATACTGTGTGATGATGCGGCGGGCGACGAGCACCTCGCTGCGATGGCGAGGCCGCCGTGGAGGAGACCGATGAGCACCGCGACGATGGACGTTCAAGCGGCGGACTCTGAAACCGGCGGCGACGGCCAGTCCGAGCTGATCGCCTTCATGATCGACGGCGAGGTCTACGGCGTCGACATCCGCATTGTGCGCGAGATCCGCGCTTGGTCCGGCGTCACCCCTCTGCCGAACACCGCCCCGTTCGTGCGCGGCGTCATGAATTTGCGCGGCGCGGTGATCCCGATCGTCGACATGCGCGTGCGGTTCGGGCGCGAACTGACCGATCCAACGCCAACCCATGTCGTCGTCGTGATCGCAATTGACAATAAGTGGGTTGGTCTTCTGGTGGACGCGGTGTCCGATATCGTTTCGATCCGCGATGATCAGATTCAGCCCGCCCCGGACACCATGGGCGATGCGATGCTGTTCCGCGGCGTGGCGGCTCTGGACGAAGAGATGATTGCGCTGATCGACATTGATCGGCTCCTGGCCGGCGCCATAGAGGCCTCGGAGTGAGCGCGCGACGATCGGTGTTAGGCCCGCACGGACAGCGCGCGTTGAAAACCTCTTAATCGCGTCGGGTTACGACAGATTAGGACGCGACGAACACGCATCGACAGGTCCGCCAACACGAAAGCCACGGCCATGAATCTGCGCTTGCGACTTCCCACCACCCTTGGCGTGAAGGGCGCCAGGGGCTCGGCTGTGGTGGTGCTGGCGTTGTGCGTCGGCGCCGTCGCGGCCGCTTGGGCGACGATCGCCCTTTTGCTTCAAGGGGTCTATGAGGATCGCAGCGCGTCTGCCCGCGCCGGCGCGTTGAGCGCTCTCGCGGCTGATGTGGCGATTGCGCGACGGGCCGCGGCGTCGTTCTTGGCCGATGATGAGGCCGACGCGACCGCGGTGATCGCCGCGCGCATGGCGTCCGTGGCGGCGCATCTCGATGTCGTGGCGCGCTCCATCAATGTGGACGACGCAGGGCTGTCCTTGCGCGCCTTGGACGATGAGGTCGGGGCGTTTGTCGACGCGTTCGAGCATGTCGTCGCGCGCACCGAGGATCGGGACGCGGCGCTTGCGGCGATGCGCCGTTCGCTGGTCGCGTTGGAGGCCGACCTGACGGCGTTGTCGGTCATCGCGTCCGCACAAGGCGACGCCAACGCCGCTTACCGCGCCAGCGCCGCACTCAGCGCAGGCTCCATCGCCCACATGCACATGGAACGCTACGCCGCGGCCGGCGCGCGCCGAGACCTGGACGCGGCCGATCGCCGGATCACGGACGCGCGCGCGCATGTGGACAGCGTCGCGCGGCGTTTGCGGAACCCTGATGGCCGCGCCGCGGTTGCGGAAGCCGCCGCTGCGCTCGACGCCCATAACGCGACGTTTAAAGCGCTGCGCGACACGCTCGCGGCGCGCGACAGCTTGATCCGTGATCGCTTGGTTGTGGCGGGCGACGCTTTGGATGCGCGCATTGACGATCAACGTCGCAGCGCGGACGCCCACGCGGCGGCCGTGCGCTCTGGCGTCGGCGGCATGATCGCGCCGATCGCGGCGCTTGGCGCCCTCGCCAGCGCGGGGCTGATGGCCGCGGCGGGGTGGCGGGCTCTGCGCGGGGCGGGACGCATGACGGCGGCTGTGGCCGCGCTGGACGACTATGTCCGGTCGCGCGCCCATCGGCCGAGCGAGGAGTTGGCGTTCGCATCGCCGATTCACGAGCCTGCGCTCGATCGGGCGGCCGACGCGGCGGCGGCGATGGGCGTCGCCCTCGCAGCTGCGGAGCAGCGGGCTGACGCGGCGGAAGCTGCGGCCTCGCGGGTTGAGGCTGATCGCGAAACCCTTCTCGCAGCGATCCACGAGACGGTGGGCGCGCCGCTGGTGGCCGCCAGCGAAGGCGATTTCAGCGTGCGGGTGGACGCCGCGGACGCGAGCGGGCCGATCCAACGGCTGGCGGACTTGGTCAACACTGTTTTGGCGGAGACGGAACGCGCCTTCGGCGATGCGTCCCGCATCGTCAACGCCATCGCGGCCGGCGATCTGAGCCAACGCGTTGACGTCACCGGGCACGGCGAGGTCGCGTCGTTTCAGCGCGAGATCAACCGGCTGGTCAGCGAGCTGGCCAACCACGTCAGTCAACTCAAGACGGCCGCGCGCTCCCTCGACCAGACAAGCGGCGAGCTCACAAACGGGTTCGAGGACTTGTCCGACCGCACGGCGAAGCAAGCCGCCACCATTGAGGAGACGTCGGCGGCGACCGAACAGCTGGCCGACACCGTGCGGCAAAACGCCACTCGCGCGAGCCAGGCGCGCGAACGCGCCGCGAAAGCCCAAGCCACGGCTGAGGAAGGCGGCGCGGTGATGCGCGACGCCACCCAAGCGATTGATCGCATCGCCACGTCGTCCTCGCGCATTTCCGAGGTGATTGGGCTGATCGACAACATCGCCTTCCAAACCAACCTTTTGGCGCTCAACGCCAGCGTGGAGGCCGCCCGCGCGGGGGAAGCCGGCAAGGGCTTCGCCGTCGTCGCCGCGGAGGTGCGCCGCCTCGCGCAATCGGCGGCGGAGGCCTCTCAGGAGGTGAAGTCGCTCATTCAGACCAGCGTCAAGGAAGTGCGCAGCGGCGTCGACTTGGTCACCCGCGCGGCGGAAAGCCTCACCGGCATCGTCGAGACGGTGCGGGGCGTGACCCAGCTCATGAACGCCATTGCTGACGACAGCCGCGAACAATCGTCCAGCCTCGAAGAGGTGAATGTGGCGGTGCAGCACCTCGACCAAATGACGCAACACAACGCCGCGCTCGTGGAGGAGACGAACGCGGCGCTGTCTCAAACCTCCGTGCAGACACAAACCATTGCGAGCGTTGCGGCCGCCCTCTCCGAGGGATCGGCGGACGCGCACAGCGACGTTGATGCGGACGGGGCCGCGATGGCCGCGTGAGCCCTTTCGGCGAAGCGGCTCTCGCGGCGTCGGACGTGCACGCCACCTTAATATTTTACCGTCAGCGTGATGACCGGGAGTGCCCACATGAAACCGACCGCGCTGATCGTTGACGATCACCCTGTGAACCGGATGGTGCTGCAAGCCGCGCTTGAGGACGTGGCGACCGTGCGTCATGCGCAAGACGGGGTGGAGGGGCTGGAGGAGATCCAAGCCCACGAGCCGGACGTGATTTTCTTAGACCTCATGATGCCGCGCATGGACGGCTTCGGGGTGATCGACGCGCTGGAAGAAGAGAACAACCCGGTTTTGCGTCGTGTGATTGTCGTGACGGCGCGGTCCGATGAGGACACGCGGCAGGCGCTGTTGGCGCGCGGCGTGCGGGCGTTCGTGCCCAAGCCCGTCGTCATCGCTGAGGTTGTCGATCTCTTCAAAGAGCTGACCAACGCGCGCCCGGCGGCTGACACGCCGCCGCTCGAGGCGCGCAACGGCGGCGCGATGGGCGCGGGCGGTTAGACGTCCGGAACCCCGACGCAGTCCTGCTCTCAGCCCGTTCGAGACGGCGATCCCGACGGCGGCGCCGCGCGCGCGCTTGGCAGACTGTGTTTGCGCATGAGCCCGCGGAATTGATGGTAGGTCAGCCCTAGGCGCTCGGCCGCGCGACCTTGGTGGCCGCCGCACGCCGACAGCGCGTCCTCCAGCAAACGAATCTCAAGCTCGGCGACCCGTGTCGTGAAGCTGGCGGTTGGATCGGACGGCGGCGCGGGATGGCGCTCGGAGGCGTGTGCGCTCGGGCCGCGGGGCCCGCGATGCTCGGGCTCCATGGCGGCCGCCGGCTCGGACTGCGGCGCGTGGTCGGCCGCGTTCGGGCCGGAGCCGTCAGCGCGCGGCGTGTTGTGCACCGTCGCGCCGGGCCGCCACGGGGACTCAAACGGATCCAGCGTCACGGCCATGATCGGCGTCGCCCCGCTCGAGTCGGCGGCGATGGCGCGGTAGGCCGCGCGCTCGGCCACGTTCTTGAGCTCACGGACGTTGCCGGGCCAGGGGTGAGCCAGCAACTGATCCAACGCCTCCGGAGAAAATCCGGCAAACTGCTCCGCGCCCAGCGTCGCGGCCATGCGTCGCCCAAAGTGGTCGGCCAGAAGCGGAATGTCCTCGCGCCGGGCCCGCAGCGGCGGCAACGTCACCACGTCAAACGCGAGGCGGTCGAGCAAGTCGGCCCGAAAATCGCCTTGGGCGGCCCGGCGCGGCAAGTCCACGTTGGCGGCGGCCACCACGCGCACATCGGTGGCCAGGACCCGGTCGCCGCCCACGCGCTCAAACTCGCCATACTCGATCACGCGTAGGATTTTCTCCTGCGCCCGCAGCGACGCGCTGGCGATTTCGTCGAGAAAGAGCGTGCCGCCGTCGCCCCGCTCAAACCGGCCGATATGGCGCTTTTGAGCGCCGGTGAACGCGCCCGGCTCGTGGCCGAACAGCTCGGAGTCGAGCAACTCCTCCGACAGCGCCGCGCAATTCACTTTGAGATAGTCGCTGTTCCAGCGCGGGGAGAGGAAATGCACGCGCGCGGCGACCAGCTCCTTGCCGGAGCCGCGTTCGCCCACAATCAGGATCGGCCGATCGAGCGCCGCCGCGGCCGAGGCGTGCTCCAGCGCGGCCAGCCAGGGCGGCGCGCTCCCGATCAGCTGCGGCGCGTCGTCAGGGGTGAAAACACGTCCGGTCACCATGGTGTTGGAGACTAAACGATTTGGCGGATTTCGCCAAATCCGAGCGAATTTCGCTCTAAGAATGAGAGGCGGTGATTCCTCGGACTCGCCGGAATCGCTGGCGGCGCAAGGCTTTTCGCGCTCCTGGCTCAAACTGGCACGCGGGCTGCAATGCCTAGAACGAGCCGGTCGGTCGAAGGCTCGCGAAGGGGCCCGATAGAGCCCCGAGACACACACAGGCACGGAGGCCGCTGATGACGGTGGACGATCACACTTCCCAACAAGACGCCTGGCGTCGACGCGCGCGCGCAGCCGTTCGCTGGCTTGCGCGACGCCCGTCGGAGAGCTGGCTGTTCTTTGCGGTCGGCGTCGTCGTTGGCGGTTTCTTGTTGTAGACGCGAGAACAAAGGAGAACGAGGCGATGGGCATTTTTTCCCGTCTGGGCGACATCATCAACTCCAACCTCAACGCCATGCTGGAGCAGGCGGAGGATCCGGAGAAGATTGCGCGCCTGATTATCCAAGAGATGGAAGACACGCTGGTGGAGGTGCGCACCGCCGCCGCCCGCGCGATCGCGGACAAGAAAACGCTGGCGCGGCAGCTGGAGGAGTACCGGGCTGCTGCTGGCGAGTGGGAGAGCAAAGCCGAGCTCGCCATCGAGAAGGGCCGCGAAGACTTGGCGCGCGGCGCGCTGACGGCGAAGCAAAAGGCGATGCGGTCCGCGGAGGTGATTGAGCGCGAACTGGGTTTGATCGAAGAGGCGATCGCCAAAGCCGACGAGGATTTGGGCAAGCTGCAAGCCAAGCTCGATGAGGCGAAAGCGAAGCACAAAGCGCTCGCTATGCGTCGGGACACGGCGGAAAGCCGCATCAAGATGCGCGAGCGGGTCGCGGACACCAAGGTGGACGATGCGCTGAACCGCTACGCTCAGGTCGAACGCAAGGTCGATGAGCTGGAGGCGCGCGCTGACTCTTATGAGCTCGGCAAGCCGCCGTCGCTGGAAAGCGAGTTTGCCGCTCTGGAAGCCGCGGACGCGGTGGAGGAGGAGCTTGTTGCGCTGAAGAAGCGCCTCGGCGGTGGGCGCGCGGTCGCGCCACGGCCTTTGCCGGGCGGCGACGACTGAGCCAGCCCTTATCACGGACGCGCTTAGAGAGAGTCGGGGGCGACCATGTTTTTTGAAAGTGTCTTTTTGCCAGTGGCGGTGGTCGCCATCATCTTTGTCGGGGCTCCGGCGGTCATTCTTCATTACGTGACGAAATGGAAATCGGCTGGCGGTCTTAAACCTGGCGAAGAACACATGCTCGAGGATTTGTGGCGGTCGGCGCGAACAATGGAGCGCCGGATCGAAGCCCTCGAATCGATCCTCGATTCCGAAGCGCCTGAATGGCGAAGCCGGGAGCAACGCTGATGGGTGAGACGGATGTTCTTGCGCTGACAGTGGCGATACTGGGCGCGATTGCAATTCTATCGGTGATCTTTGTCCTGCCAATCTGGGTCTTCGGACACTTCTGGGCGAAGAGCCGACAAAACCGGGGCGTCACCCCTGAGATGGAGAAAATGCTCGAGGATATGTGGCGGCGGGCGCGCGATATGGATCGGCGCATGCAGAGCCTCGAAACGATCCTCGATGCGGAAACGCCCCACTGGCGGCGCGACGTCGCCCGGGCCAACGCTGATCGTGGGAGGGACACGCAATGACCGATGATGTCACGGGGTCGCCGAATCCGCGGCGTCTCTACAAGGATAAAGATCGCAAAGTCATTTCCGGCGTCTGCGCCGGCTTGGCGGACTACTTCAACGTCGATGTCACATGGGTTCGTATTGCCGCGATCGTTGGGTTCTTCACCTTTCCAGGACCCCCTTTCATGATCGTCGGTTACCTTGTCGCAGCCTTTGTGATGCCGGAGCGGCCGTTGAGTTTTCGCGAACCGCTCTCGGAGGAGGAAGATCAGTTCTGGCGTGGTGTTTCACGACGCCCGGAGGTCACCTTCTCGAACTTGAGGTACCGGTTCCGAGATCTTGATGAGCGCCTGATCGATATTGAGCGCGTCGTCACATCCGATGAATGGAAACTGCGGCGGCAGTTTCGCGAGATCGAATAAGCGTCCGCAGCCGGCGGGGCCGGCGTGTGGGGACGCAAGCAAGAGGGAGTTTGGTCATGGCGGGTCTTTGGGCAGGTCCGTGGGCGGCTCTGAAGGCGGAGAGCGCGGGGCAGCGAGCCGCGATGATCGTCGCGGCGTGTGTGGGAGCGCTGGCTGGACTGATGGCGACGGCGCAGCTCGGCGCGGCGTGGGGCGCTCATCTGATCGACGGAGGCGTCGCGCCGGCTCCGCAACTGGTGGCGCAGGGCATGGCCTCGGAGCACGACGCCGCGCCCGTGGCGGTCGCCTTCGCGGAGACGCGGTTCGTCGCAACGTCTCGCACGACGCCCGTGGCGATCACGCCGGAACGGTGGCGGGCTGCGGCGCTGGGTCCATGGGGCGCGCGGGTGTGCCTCGGGCCCATTCGGATCGACGTGCCGCGCGCCGCGCCGGTGCGCGTGCGCGTGACGGAAGACGGTTGTGAAGGCGGCGTGATCACCCTCACCCGCCTGCCCGCCCCGGTGTCTTGGGACGGCGTTGATCCGGATCAGGCGATCTGAGCGCGCTGTAGGCTCCTGGCCCACTCATTCATGACGGTGGGCGATTGCTACTGGGAACGGCGAATACTTGAGCGTTTTCGCAAGTGCGCAGGGGCTGGTTCGGCAAGCCAAGGCGGGTTGAAGACTGGGAGCGATGGGGACCGGGGTGGCGTGTAGGGCGGACGGCTTCTCGGATCGGCGGAACGCTGATGACGTGTCGGTGGCGTCTTGATAACGCAGCGGGCGACGGAGCAAGCGGATATCGATTGTGCGATGGCAATCGATGAGATGGTGATCGGGTCGAAAGGACGATCCGAATACATCGCATCCGTGGCGGCGCGCGGGTGCCTAAGCGTCGCGACTCAGCACGATCGGATTTGCGCCTTTTCCTGCCTCGACCTTCAGTACTTCTTTGGGAAGCCGTTTGTTTCGTTGCTTATCGTTGATCCAGGATTCAGGCGGTGTGGCCTGGGCCTGAGCTTGATGGCGTTTAACAGCCAAAAAGCGCGGGACGTTTGGACCTCCACGAACCGTTCCAACGCAGCCATGCGCGCGTTGCTAAAGAAGGCAGGGTGGCGTTTTTGCGGTGAGCTGGACGGCCTCGACGTCGGGGATCCGGAGCTGTTCTTCAAAACCCCGTAACGGCTGGTCGGCCTCGCCGCTGCCTTCCGCAACCGGATATGAGCCGGGCGGCCTAGCCGAAAAAGCGGGAGAAAAAGCCTTTGCGCGGCGCGCGTCCGTTGGAGCGCGCTGGGCGGTCAGCCTCCCTATCGTCCAGCATTTCAACCAACAACAGCGCGTGATCGCTGAGCTCTTCGACAAACGTCGTCCGCGATTTGCCGTCCAGTTCGGGCCATCCACGCACCGCGACGGTGTAGGGCGTGTTGTCGGTCCGGCCGCCAAAGGCGCGCAACCGCACCGGGCCGCTCGTCATCACATGATCCAAGTCCGCTTCGCCGCGGGATCCGGTCCACGTGTGGTCCGCGCTCTTGGGCATCAGCATGAGATTCGTCAGCGATTCGAGGCTGGCGATCTCCGCGTCGGAGGTCACGCGCTGATCGGACTTGCGATCGCGGGGATAGCGGAGACCGGCGGTGTTCAAGTCGCCCAACACGATGAACCGCGCTTCGCCGTCTTTCGCGCCGTCACGTTCCTGCTTCATTTTGTCGAGGCCGCGTTTCATCTTGGCGACTTTCTCGAACATTTCCGTACGCGCCCCAAAGCCCGTGGAGTCGCTCATGGCGGCGGTGTGCAAAAAGAGGATGTGGGTGAAGTCGTCATCGCCCTGCGGGCGCACGGAGACGAGCGATCCGGGACGCATGTGCTCGTTGGCGCCTTTGAACTCGCGCTTTTGCGTGATCGTGAATTGCTCAAAGGCCCCGCGGCGCACGCCGACCAGGATTTCCTTGTTCTGACGACCGTCCGTCAAATGGAAGTCGTAGTCGGGGAAATGGTCGCGCGCGAGGGTGAACAGGTCGATCCCCTCCACCTCCATGATCCCGAACAGGTCCACCGGCTTTTCTTCCGGATGCGCGTAGCCGAGCCAAGCGGCCATAGACTCCAGCCGCTTCGTCGATCCCCGGAACGCTTCGACGTTCCAACTGGCGATGGTGATTCCCATGACGGGAGCCATGCCGTGATTCGCGCGGCGCGGGGAGCGGTCGCGGCCACGAACAAGTGTTATGGACCGCAGCTGGGGTAGTCGACGTCCTGGGGCGAGGCCGGCGCGCATTGAGCGTCGACGAGGCGCGTGATGCGGCGCACGCGCGCGGCGAGCGGCGCGGTCCCGTCCACGCGGCTGAAGAACGTGGGATTTAAGGGACGCGCGGCGAGATTGATGAATTGCGCGTCCGTCAGTCGGGTGAGCGGGGCGTTGAAGTAGGCGCGGGCCGCCGCGTCGTAGCCGGTCAGCCACCGCCCGTCCTTCGCGCCCATGCCCGTGGTGTTGAGAAACAGGGTCAGCTGCGCGGCCTTAGGGAGAGCGCGATGGATCTCAAAGGCCAGGATCGCTCGACGAAACGCGGCGAGCCCGGGCGGCGCGTCGCCGGAAAACAATTGATCCGCCAAGTCCTGGGTGATGGTGGTGGGGCCGACGCCGGGCGTCAGCGGGTCAAGCCCGGGGTGGCGGAAGAAGCGCGGATCTTCGACGGCCAAGACAATGGCTTGTTGACGCGGCGACAGCGCATCCCACCCCAAGCCTTGGGCGGTAAGGCGCTCCGCCGCCGCTTGCGCCTCATCGAGCGTGTCGCGCGCCGCGCGGGCCTCGCCGCCGGCGTAGAGGAACCCGGCTCCCGCAAACGCGATCAGCAGTACAATCGCCCAACTTATGACGCGGCCCATCGTCGTGATCCCCCGCTTGGTCGCGCGCCCAGATGCGCGCCCGGACGCTCGCCCCGCCGCGAGCGTTGACTCCGTAAACACCAACGCCGCGTCTTCATGACGCGTTGATCGGGCGCAAAAGCGGCGAGGCGACGGCGCAACTGCACATGCTCATGACGCCCCTCATTGCAGCGCACGCGCCAACTTGACCTTAGGCTCCCGAGGGGTAACGTCCGGCGACGGAGGCGGTTCGGGGCGTCCAGATCCGATATCTGCAGCCGCATTTGGCTCAGCCGCGCCGGCGGGTGCGCGGCGCAGCGGGAGCGCGTTGGCATGGCGAGCGAACAATCGACCCCTTCACGGCCGGCGGCCCCGCCGCTGTCGCCCCACCTGCAGGTGTGGCGTTGGCACCCGACGATGGCGACCTCGATCCTCCACCGCGCGAGCGGCGTGGCGAACTATGTCGGCGCGTTTGTCATGGTGTTTTGGCTGATGGCGTTGGCGCTCGGGCCGGAGGCCTATGCGGCGGCGGAGACCGTGCTGCTGTCGCCGTTGGGCCGGTTTGTTCTGTTCGGCTTCACGCTGTCGGTGATGTATCACCTGTTCAATGGGATCCGGTTTTTGATCTGGGACACCGGCAACGGGTTCACCCCCGGCGTGGCCAGCGCGATGAGCGTGGTCATTCTTGTTGTGTCCGTCGTGGCGACGGTGGCGGTGTGGTTCGCCGCCTACGCAGCTTAGGGGGCGATGATGGAGACGGTTAGCCTGCGCACGCCGCGCAAAGCCGCCAAAGGTCTCGGCGCCGCAAAAGAAGGCGTTGGCCACTGGATCGCGCAACGGGTGACGGCCTTGGCGCTCGTCATCCTGGTGCCGTGGTTTTTCGCGGCGTTCCTCGGCGCGTATCGCGCCGGCTACGACAGCGCGCGCGCGTGGTTGGCGCAGCCGCTGACGGCGGTGGCCATGCTGCTGCTGGTCAGCGCGGCGTTTTACCACATGCGCCTTGGGCTGCAGGTGGTGATCGAGGATTACATTGCGAAGTCCGGCACGCGGGTCGCGCTCTTGGTGCTGAACACGTTTGTGGCGACGGCCTTGTGGGTGGCGGCTGGCTTTGCGGTGTTGAAAGTCGCGCTGTGAGCGCAATCATCCTAACAGGCGCAGTGCGTTTCGAGTTGTCGCGGGGAACCGCGGGGCCGTGACCACGTGGTCGCGGCGCGGGCGTGGGAGAGGTGCGTGATGGGCGCGTATGAGTGGATTGATCACACCTTCGATGTCGTCGTCGTGGGCGCGGGCGGCTCAGGTCTGCGCGCGGCGCTCGGCGCGGCGCAGGCGGGGTTGCGCACCGCATGCGTGTCGAAAGTGTTTCCCACACGCTCGCACACCGTCGCGGCCCAGGGCGGCATCTCCGCCGCGCTTGGCAATATGGGCGCGGACGATTGGCGCTGGCACATGTACGACACCGTGAAGGGGTCGGACTGGCTCGGCGATCAAGACGCGATCGAATATCTCTGCAAGAACGCGCCGCCGGCCGTCTACGAGCTCGAGCACTGGGGCGTGCCGTTTTCCCGCACGGACGAGGGCAAGATCTATCAGCGCGCGTTCGGCGGCATGACCCGCAATTTCGGCGAGGGCCCCGTGCAGCGGACCTGCGCCGCGGCGGACCGCACGGGTCACGCCATTCTCCACACGCTCTACGGTCAAGCTCTGAAGAACGACACCGAGTTCTTCATTGAGTATTTCGTCCTTGATTTGATCATGGACGACGAGGGCGCGTGCCGCGGCGTCACGGCGTGGAAGCTTGACGACGGCACCTTCCACCGCTTCCGCGCGCAGAAGGTGGTGCTTGCGACCGGCGGTTACGGGCGCGCCTATTTCTCGTGCACATCGGCCCATACCTGCACGGGCGATGGCAACGCCATGGTGTTGCGGGCGGGTCTGCCGCTGCAGGACATGGAGTTCGTGCAGTTCCACCCGTCCGGCATTTACGGCGCCGGCGTGCTGATCACCGAAGGCGCGCGCGGCGAGGGCGGCTATCTCACCAATTCGGAGGGCGAGCGCTTCATGGAGCGCTACGCCCCCAGCGCCAAGGATCTGGCGTCACGGGATGTGGTGTCGCGCGCGATGACGGTGGAGATCCGTGAAGGCCGCGGCGTGGGTCCGGACAAGGACCACATCTTCCTGCATCTGGATCACTTGGACCCGGCCATCCTGGCGGAGCGTCTGCCGGGCATCTCGGAATCCGCGCGGGTGTTCGCCGGCGTGGACGTCACGAAGGAGCCGATCCCGATCCTGCCGACCGTCCACTACAATATGGGCGGCATCCCGACGAACTATCACGGCGAAGTGCTGACCAAGCTCAACGGCGATCCGGATCAAGTGGTGCCGGGTCTGATGGCGATTGGCGAGGCGGCCTGCGTGTCTGTGCACGGCGCGAATCGGTTGGGCTCCAACTCTTTGATCGACTTGGTCGTGTTTGGTCGCGCGGCGGGTTTGCGCTGCGGCGAAACGGTCGAGGGCGGCGCCAAGCAGGCCGATCTGCCGTCAGACGCGGGCGATGCGCATCTCGCCCGCTTCGAGAAGCTGCGGAACGCGGACGGCTCCACCAACACCGCGGCTCTGCGCCTGGATATGCAGCGGGCGATGCAAGAAAACTGCGCCGTCTTCCGCACGGGCGAGGTGCTGGAAGAAGGCGTGCAGCGGATCAAAGCGGTCTATGAGGCGACGCCGGACATTCGCGTGGCTGACCGGGGTCTGGTCTGGAACACGGACCTTCTGGAAACGCTCGAGTTCGACAATCTGATCATGCAGGCGGCGGCCACGGTCCACTCGGCCCGCAACCGCACGGAGAGCCGCGGCGCCCACGCGCGCGAGGACTTCCCCGATCGCGATGACCAAGAGTGGATGAAACACACCTTGGCTTGGGTGACCGGCGACGGAAACGTGACCATCGACTACCGGCCGGTGCACACCTACACCATGACCAACGAGATTGCCTATATTGAGCCGAAGGCGCGGGTGTATTAAGCCACGTCGCTCTAGCAGCGAATATAAAAGTCAAGCGCGGGCATGTTCGTGACGCGGATGTCGATGTCCTCATCTTGAAGTGTGCGGACGCTCCACATGATGTCGACGTTGCGGTTCTGTCGGCAGTGTGTCGGGACCTTGCCACAGACTATGGGCGGTACAGGTTCGTAGTGACCGAAAAGCGCATTCGGCTGGACGAGGTGTTGGTTCTCGGCGTTGGCGACGGTTCCATGGCCGCGTGGGGGTGACCTCTCACGCGCTGTGGCTTCCCATGGTATTCTGCACCTCATGAAAGCCGCCAACCGCTTGCGCCCGATGGATGTGTTCACGCCGAGCGAATGGGCGGACATCAGCGCGCGCGAGGACTGGCGCGGCCTGGCGCTCGTGGCGCACGCGTGGGGCGTGATCGCGGCCGCCTTCACGCTGGTCGCCATCTGGCCAAACCCGCTGACATGGCTTCTGGCGGTGATGTTGGTGGGCGCGCGCCAGCTTGGTCTCGCCATCCTGATGCATGAGGCGGCCCACGGCGCTCTCCATCGCAATCGGCGGCTCAACGACGGGATCGGCCATTGGCTGTGCGCCGCGCCCGTCGGGACGGCTTTGGCGAACTACCGCCAGTACCATCTCGCCCATCACAAATATGTGCAGGAGGAGGGCGACCCCGACCGTGTTCTCGTGGAGCGGTTTCCCACCACGCCGGCAAGTCTGCGTCGCAAATTCGTGCGCGACCTCACGGGTCAGACGTTTGTGCGCCAGCGGTTGGCGGGTCTGGCGGCGGTGCGCGCGGCGAGCCCCGGCGCGGCGAAGCAGGCGGACGTGTTGGCCGGCGGCGACGCCTTGCGGGATCATCTGGTCGTCAACGCGATCCTGTTCATGATCTTGGCGCTGTTGGGCGTGTGGTGGCTTTACCCGGCTGTGTGGCTGGTGGCGCTGGCGACGTGGTTTCCGTTTGTGACGCGCATCCGCAACATCGCGGAACACGCGTGCCTGCCCTACAGCGACGACCCCCTCGCGCACGCGCGCAGCGTGCGGGCCCGGTGGTGGGAGCGGCTGTTCATCGCGCCGTACTGGGTCCATCACCACGCGGAGCACCATGCTTTCATGCATCTGCCCTGCTATCGCCTCGCCCGCGCTCGGCAGGCGCTCGCGGCGAAGGGGCTGACCCGGCGGATGATCGAGGCGTCGAGCTACATGTCGGTGTTGCGCCAGGTCACAGGCGGCGGGCCGACGGGTGCGTTGGACCGCGCGTAAGCGCGCCGATCGCGGGACCGCGGAAAACGCTTGGCGGCGGGTGGGCCGATGTCGGATACACAGCGCCATGTGCTGCGCGCAGAAGGGGACGCCATTCGTGAGGTCGTGCATCGAGCCCAACGTTGTGGGAGGCATCCTTGCGGCCGTGGTCGTCGTCGCGGCGGCGGGGGCCCAGGACGCCGCCCCGCCCGCGCAGGAGCCTTTAGCGCCCGGGCCGGAGATCCCCGCGCCGGCCTTTCCAGCGCCGGTGGCGCCCATCGACAAGCTGCGCCGGCTTACGCCTGACGAGATTGCGTCGCGCATGACGGGAGCGGAGCTGCGTGGCTGCTACATAGACGGGCGCGAGCGCAACGGCCTGGAGCCGCAATGGGCGGAGCGCACGGCGGTCGATGGCGGCCTCTACGACATTCTCGACGCGGACGTGCGTGTGGGCCGGTGGTACGCGGTCAATGACGCGATCTGTTATGTGTATGAGCGGACGACGCGCGAGACCTACTGCTTCTTCGTGAGTGAGGCGGACGACGAGCTCTATTTCACCCCCGTCGATCCATCGCAGCCACGCGGCGCCGCCAGTCCGATCGCGACGACCGACTGCAAGCCGCCGGCGGTGTCTTAGCGGCCTGGCCTGTCGGGACGCTTTACGTGACGCGAAGTTTCGCTAGGTCTTATGGGGAGCTGAAAGGCTCGGCCGGCGCGCAAGCGCTCGCCGCGCCGGCAACCGCGGAAGGGGCGAGTGATGGTGGAATTGACGCTGCCGCAGAATTCCAAAGTGACGGCGGGCAAACGCTGGCCGAAACCTGAGGGCGCGAAGAAAACCAAGACCTTCCGCATCTACCGGTATGATCCGGAAATCGGTGAGAACCCGCGCTGGGACACCTACACGGTCGACACCGCCAAGTTCGGCCCGATGGTGCTCGACGCGCTCCTCTACATTAAGAACGAGATCGACCCGAGCCTGACCTTCCGCCGCTCGTGTCGGGAAGGCGTGTGCGGGTCGTGCGCGATGAACATTGGCGGACGCAACACCATTGCGTGCACCAAGGGGTGGGCGGAGTTCGGGGGCGGATCCATCACGATCGCGCCTCTGCCTCATCAGCCGGTGCTGAAGGACTTGGTGCCGGATCTGACGAATTTCTTCGCGCAACACGCCTATATCGAACCCTTCCTGCAAACGGACACGCCGGAGCCGGAAAAGGAGTGGCGCCAAACCCACGATGACCGGGAGCAGTTGGACGGCCTTTACGAGTGCATTCTTTGTGCATGTTGTTCGACATCGTGCCCGAGCTATTGGTGGAACGGCGACAAGTATTTGGGGCCGGCCGCGTTGCTTCAGGCCTATCGTTGGCTGGCGGACAGCCGCGACGAAGCGACGGGCGAGCGTTTGGATGCGCTGGAGGACCCGTTCAAGCTCTATCGCTGCCACACGATCATGAACTGCGCTCAGGTGTGCCCGAAGGGGCTGAACCCGGCGAAGGCGATTGCTGAGATCAAGAAGATGATGCTGGAGCGCGTCGTTTAGCCTTGGCGGGCTCTGGGATGAGGCGCGCGGGCGCGAGGCGGTTTCTGCGCGCCGCGATGACACTCCTCGCTGTGGCGCTTGCGTCGCCGTCCGTTGCGGACGACCCGCGGACGGAGGCGTCCGTGGCGCTGTTGTCGGGCGATGGCGCCGCGGCGCTTGCGATCTTGGAACGCGCCGGCGCCAAGGACCCCACGGCCCTGCGTGAGGCGGGCGCCCTGCTTCATCACGGCGCGGCGGGACTGGACGCTGATCCCGAAGGCGCATGCGACCTCTTCGCCCGAGCGGCGGAAGCCGGAGACGGTCTGGCCGCGCACAACCTCGCGACCTGCCATCACACGGGCGTTGGCCGCCCGAAAGATGATCGGGAGGCCGCCCGATTGTACGCGCAAGCGGCGGCGGCCGGCGTCGCGAAGGCCCAATGCGCCCTTGGCAATCTGCACCGCTATGGCGCCGGCGTGGCGAAAGCGCCCCAGGAGGGCCTGGCGCTCTGTCGTGCGGCGGCGAACGCCGGGGACGCCGACGCCCAGGCCGATCTTGGGGCGTGGCTGTTGCGTGGCGACGGCGTGGGGGCCGATCCGACGGAGGCCGCGTCATGGCTCGCGAAAGCCGCAAGCCAGGGCCATGGCGAGGCCGCGTTCGCCCTCGGCGTTCTGCTGGCGCAGGGAACGGGTGTTGATCAAGACTATGACGCGGCGGGCCGTGCGTTCGCCGTCGCCGAAGCGGCGGGTCGTCAGGGAGCGGCCTTGGCGTTGGGCGACGCCCTTTTGCAGCACTACACCGCCGCTGGCGCTGTGGCGCAGGCGGACGCCGCTCTGCTGGAGCGCGTCGATGCTGCGTATGCCCGCGCGGCGCGGGATGACCCGCGCGCGGAGGCGCGCGAGCGCGCCCTTCGTCAGCTGACATTGGTGCGGGTCTTGCGCGCGCAGCTGAAGGCGTCCCGGCCTTAACTCGGGCTGCGGCATAATGCCGGCGCTGGGTCGCAGGCGCGCTTCTTGCCTTGGTGTCGAGGGCTGCTTAGAACCGGCGTCCTGCGCGGGGAGCGACTTGGCGGTCCCGCGGCGCGTCGCCCTCGGACCCCACGCGGCGACAGCGCCAGGTGACACCGTCCACAAGATCAGCGCTTGGTACGAGGGGACGTGGATGGATCGTTTGAAAGAGGCGCCGGCTCAGGTGGGCGCTTGGTTCTCCGCGCCATGGGCCCAGCGGCTGTTCTCGATCCTCTTCTGGGGCGTCGTCGCGTATGCGGTGGCCGGACCGCTCGTGCTGCGTTTGGTCGCGCCGATGATCATGAAGCACGACAACATCTTCTTCTTGCCGGCGAGTTTCGCCATCCGCAATGACTTGGGCTTCAACAATCATTGGGCGAACCCGATCAATTCGGGCGCGTTTGACTGGCACGGCGTCGTCCATCCGGCGCTGATCGCGCTGTTGGCGCCGACCAGCGGCTGGTGGGGGGTGAATGCGGGCGCGGTGATCATCGCGGCGATGGGCATCGGCGTGTATCTGGCGATGCTCCGCGCCGCGCAGACCTTGCCGGTCATCCGCGTGTTGGGCGCGGTGATCGTTGTGGCGAGCTTCATGAGCTTCGCCGGGCGGCCGGAGACCACCGCCGGGCTTATTCTAGGTCTGTTGATCGTGCTGAATTGGCCGCGCCTCTTCGAGCCTCCGAAGCCCGTTCGGCTGGTCGGCAGCGGCGCGTTGCTGGGGGTGTTGGGCGCGACGCATCCGTTGGTGCTCATCATAACCAGCTTTCTTTACGCGGGCCTCCGGGCCGCTGCGGCTGTGCGGCGCGGCCGGCGACCGCTCGGCTACATAAAGGAAATGGTGGCGACCGCGGTGATCGCGGCGGGCGTCCTGGTGGTCGCGGTGGCGGTCATCTACCCCTACGACGCCGTGGAGTACGCGCAGGGGATGTGGGCGCACGCGACGCACGCCACGGCGCGTCTGGGTCAGGGCCCGTTTGTCACCTACTTCGTGTTGACCAAGCACTTGCCGTTTCTGGTGTTGAGCTTTGTACCCTTGGCGTTTGTGTTGGTGCAGGTGGGGCGGCGGCATTGGGGCCAGGCGTCGTGGTTCTTTAAGCTGGTGATGGGCGTGGCGCTGGCGGGGTTCCTGGCGGCGCTCTACCGGTATCCGATCAGCATCCCTGTGACCTACTACAATTACTCGGTGTTTTTGCCAGCCCTGGCGGTCGGGTTTGCGGTTCTGTTGGGGCGGCGGGTCTGGTCCTGGCGGGCTCTCGGCGCGACGGCGGCGCTGGCCGCCTTCGCGGGTCTGTGCGCCCTGGCCCAAGGCTTCTGGGTGTATCAAACGGTCGCTGGCGTCGGCGTGCGCGGGCCGCAGGCGCAGGCCATAGGCCAATTGGTCACGGCGGAGCTCGAGGCCGGCCATCGGGTCGCGGTGGATTCGCCGCTGATTGTGGCCTTGGAAGATCCGGAGGTCGTGTTTCGGACGGCGATCCTGTTTTACGGGCGCTTGATCGACGGCGGCAAAGCCAAGCCCGATCCCGCCGTTTTCGACATTGTGCTGCGCGCGCAGGCCGAGTTCGACGCGCCGGCCCCGCCTATTCCAGGGTTTACCTTGGAGACCGACGCCTTTTTGGAGGGCTATGGCGGGCTTGCCTTCGCCAACCCGGAGCATCTGGGCTACGCCGTCTATCGTCCCACGCGGGAGGGGCGCGGCTCTGGCGGCGTTGACTAGCCAGACGCTCTGGCCAACCCGCCTTGGACGCCTGCGCTAGGCGCGCGTCGCCGTCCGCAGCGCCGCCATCTGTTGAACGCGCGGCCACGCCGCGACGGCCATCGCTATCGCCAACAAGGGCAGCACCCACGCCACGCGGCCGCCGAAGCGGTCGTATGGTCCCGCGAGAATGCCGCAAATGGCGGCGTTGCCCACCACGCCGGCGGCGAGCAGCGCGCCGGCGATGACCACGGGGTCGAACAGGCCGTGGCGGGCCGCCCGATCAGCGGTTCCCACGATCGCCCCAAGCACCGCGAGGATCATCACCACCGCGAAGAGCGTTCCAACCGCGGTTGTGGGCACGGCCTCGCGATAGGCGGCGGACGCGGTGAGACGCTCATAGTATTGCGCAGGCAGCTGCAGGTTGTCGAAAAACGTCTGGTAGACGTCATGATAACTGAAGTTCTCGATGCCGAAACGCGTGAGTTGTTCACCCCAGTTTCGGAACGCGAACGCCAGAGTCTCGCCGGGATAACTGCTCGCGACCGCCACCAAGAACGCCGGTTGTTGTTCGGCGATTTGCAGACGTACGGCCGGCGTCGCGAGCTTCATCACGCCGATGTCGGGGTCGTCGCTGAACAGAAAATGATCGGAGTCCGCCACTGGCAACTGGCTCTCGAACGCACACACGGCGAACGGGGCGTCGTCACACCGTTCGCGGATGAACCGCTCGCCCGGGCCGCGCTCAATGATCTCGGCCGTGGTGATGGGAGCACGCCTCAACGTGTCGCCCGTCATCGCGCCGTAGGCTGTCGCGTGCGCCATATCGAGGCCCGCCGCCGCCACGACGGCCATGGCGACCACGGCGATCGGGCTCCAGGCCGGACGCTGGTCGCGCTCCAGAGGGGCGAGCACCCGCGCTGCGACGGCGATCATGCCCGCCAAGGCGGTCAGCCCGGCGATCCCAAGGAAACTGGCGGTGTGGGAAGCCGCCGAGAAGGTGACGAGCCCAAACAGCACGGTCCGCTCTATGAGGCTCAACCGTCGCCACGCCGCAAACAACGTCGCCGCGGCCAACACGCCCACGCCGCCGAGCACGTCGGGCATCGCGAAGCTCACATACGCGCCGGCGGGCGACAGGGTTGCGAGCGCCAGGCTGATGGGAATGCACGCCGCTAAGGGCAGGCGAAACACGCGTTGCAGGAAAATCATCGTTGCGGCCGCCACCATCAATCCCTGCAGGAAGATGGTGAGCCAGAGCGATCCCACGTGTTCGGTCAAGTACACGAACGCGGAGTAGTAGATCGATCGCCCCTTCCACTTCACGTCATCGTCCGTGGCGACCTCGTCGGCGGCGGGATCCTGAGGCGGCGCGCCGTCGGCGGCGATGCGGGCGCTGGCCGCCAGCGATGGCGCGCCGACGGTCTCGGCGGCGGACGGAGCCTGGGCCTGCGTGTTTGAGCCGCGGAGAACGCCGTCTTTCAGCGGGGCGTCGGCGTCGTCGGTGCTGGCCGTGTAATACCAACCGCCGGGCGACCATTTTGACGCGAAGCTCTCACCGCCAAGCCGGTAGAAAATCGCATCGAAGCTGCGGATGTAGATAAATGTATCGGGGAACACGAAGGCTTGGCCGTGTAGCGCCGCGGGTAGGCACAACGTCATCGCGCACGCCATCGCCGCCAGCACTTGGCGCGCCGTCCCCCACATGTGCATGCTATCCCCTTTGCTTGCCCAATTCTTTTAAGTGCACAAGCAATAATCTCACTGTCGAATTTTCGCCTACTGCGTCTAGCGTATTTACACGGATGCGAGAGTCTTTTGAAGCCATTTGATGCACGGGCTTTCGGCCGAAGTGCAGTTGGCCGCGCGCTGTGGCCGGCCGCCATCGCTCCCTCGCGCACCGACGGTTCGGTCGACGGGCTGAGGAAAACGACGCGCCCATCGTCCGCCCAAACGGCGATCCGGCCGTCGCGGGTCATGTCCCGGTCGCGAGTGTGCAGGTCGAGGGTGAGGGGCTCCGCCTATATCGCGCCCGTCGACCGGAGTAATTCGGAAAAGGCGGTTTGGGAACGCGGCCACAATGACGTCGCCGCCCTCAACCGTGTGGCCGTTCTCGGCCGCGAGGATCGCCTAACGCGCTGCACGGATCTCCGGCGCTGAACCAAGGGCCGAGCTGACGCGTATCAGTGGTCAGTAAGGGAGATCAGTGATGGCTTACGACGGACAAACCCGCACGCTTCGCGCATTGGCCTTCATGCTTATTCGTCAAGCGCGCCAGTTGAAGCGCGTTGGGGATGTGTTGAATGCGCGCCGCGCCGCGCAGCTGGCGCTTGTGTATCGCGCGCTCGGACGCCAGCCGGCGATGGCGTTCGCATCGGTTCGCTAGCGGGGCCGTAGCACTCACGCCCCGGCGGCGATCGTGTCGGCGGCCGTCTTGTTTGCGGTGGTGAGCGCCGTTTTCGTGTTCACGTGGCGCGCCGCCGATGCTTTGCCTTTCCCGGTGCGGGCTGTCGTCGCCAGCATTCTGGCGCTGATCGCGGCGTGCGTTTTGGCGGCGGTCATCGCGCTGCTTCGCGTTTTTGTCTGAAGAACGCCTCGAGCCCGTTTGGCGGTTTGACGCCCAAGGGGCGTCCAGTCTCCCGATGAGCTCGACCCTCTGCCGAGTCGGAGCGGCTCGTCCTTGATCGGCGTGAGACCGGGCGTGGGTGGGCGCGTCCCACGGCGCCGTGTCATAAGGGCGTCACCGCTTCTGTCCAGGCTGCCTGCGCGCGCACGTCCGCCTGCTTCACACCATGGCCTGTGACACGCGTGATGGGCGCCGGTCGCTTCTGGGCGAACGCTAAGCGCAACAACACGGTGGGGTGACGCGATGCTCTCGGTGCTCGACATTTTCCGCGTGGGCGTCGGCCCTTCGAGCTCGCACACGGTGGGCCCCATGCGCATTGCGCGCCGTTTTCTGGCGGGGTTTGACGCGCGTGGGACGCTGGAGTCGATCGCCCGCGTGCAGGTGGACCTGCAGGGATCGCTGGCCCTCACCGGCGAGGGGCACGCCACGCCCAAGGCGGTGATCCTCGGGCTGCTGGGCCATGAGCCGGAGACGTTGGATCCGAACGCTGCAGACGGCGAGGAGGCCGCGGTCCGCGCCAGCGGTCGGCTGCACTTGCTGGGACGTCACGAGATCGCGTTCGCGCCGGACCTCGATCTGGTGTTCGATTACGCCACGACGCCGGACCTCCATCCCAATGGCATGCGTCTTTTGGCGTTTGGCCCGCAGGGTGAAACGCTGCGGGAGCAGACCTACTACTCCACCGGCGGAGGCTTTATCGCCTCGCGACGCCAGCTCGAACGGCCGGTGGACGACGACATCGTGCCCGCCGGCGCGCCGGTGCCGCACCCGTTCTATTCGGCGGCGGAATTGCTCGCCATCTGCGCCCGCGAAGGTCTGACGATCCCGGAGGTGATCCTCGCCAACGAGGACGCGATGCGCCCGCGCGACGAGACGATCGCGCGTTTGGACCGGATCGCGGACGTTATGCGTGCGTGTATCGATCGCGGCCTGCATGCGGAGGGGGAGCTGCCGGGCCGGTTGCGGGTGACGCGACGCGCGGCCGGCCTGTGGCGGAAGCTGTTGGCGGCGCCGCAGTCGAACGAGCGCGAACAATTGTTTGATTGGCTGAACGTGTACGCGATGGCGGTGAACGAGGAGAACGCGGCCGGCGGTCAGGTCGTGACCGCGCCGACGAACGGGGCGGCCGGCATCATTCCCTCTGTGCTTCGCCACTATTGCCAGGAGGGCGATGCGGCTGCCGAGCAACGCCGGACCTTTCTGCTGACGGCCGGCGGCATTGGGCTCCTATATAAGCAACGGGCGTCGATCTCGGGCGCGGAGATGGGCTGTCAGGGCGAGGTTGGCGTGGCGTGCTCCATGGCCGCCGGCGGATTGGCGGCGGTGTGGGGCGGGGATGCGGATCATGTAACCTGCGCGGCCGAAATCGGCATGGAGCACAATCTCGGGCTGACCTGCGATCCTGTCGGCGGCCTGGTGCAAATCCCCTGCATTGAGCGCAACGCGATTGGGGCCGTGAAGGCGGTCAACGCGGCGCGTCTCGCCTTCCATGCGCCCCAGCACATGAAGGTGTCCTTGGATCAGGTGATTGAGACGATGCGCCAGACCGGCCTGGACATGTCGACAAAGTACAAAGAAACGAGCCAGGGCGGGCTTGCGGTCAACGTCGTGGAGTGCTGACGCAGCGCCGTCACGCAGCGCGCGGCCCATGAGGCCGGCCGGGGGCGATTACGCGACGCGCCGGCCCCACGCCGCGTCCACCACCGCCCGATCCTCCGGCGTCACGCGGTCTCGGTTGGTCTGGTAGTCCGCAATCGACGGCAGATAAGCCTCGACCGCACGCTTAGCCTGCGACCAGTCCGGCAAGTCGAGGCGGTGATGGATGTCCTCCAGCACATCAAGCGGCGCGCGACACAGCTCGTCATAGCGCACCTCCATCAGCTGGTTCGGTGCGAGCGCCGCGCGCTGGTGCGTGTAGGCGTCCAACAGGCGCGTATAGGTCGACAGAACGAAATGATCGATGTCGAGGTGACGGTAGTCTTGTAGCGCGAGCTCGGCCAAAAGCTTCCGGTAGTAGCTGCGCGTGCTTGCGAAAACCTCATAGGGATCGCGGGAGATATAAACAAAGCGCGCCTGCGGCCATATCTGTCGCAACAGCGCAATGCGCGCCGTGTAGACGGGATTCTTGATGATCAACAGGGGCCGGCTTTGGTGCAGAGCGATTTTCTCCGCAAAAGCGCGGGCCAGGCGCGCCCAACGGGCGACCTCCGCCTCCGTGCAACCGTCGAAGAACACCCCGCGGTCAAAGAGTTCCTGAAAGCGCTTGGGAAAGTAGACCGCGTGAAACACGGACAAGCCTTGGAGGTTGGCGAGCGGAATCTCGTCCTCCTGGGGAGAGTCCGGTCGAACCGCGACACGATCCACGTGGCGATCCTCCGGAAGCGCTTGCTCCAGGAGCGGCGCCAGCCACGTGCCCAACGTCAGGATCTCATCGGGCAAGCCGCTGGCCAGCGGCGAGATGTGGCCGAAGGCGGGATTGCGGCCCAACAAATTGTGCAAATGGGTCGTGCCGGAGCGCCAATGGCCGATCACGAACACCGGCGCTTCCATGGCCGGCGCGGCGCGCGCCAGCTGGGCGCGCCGGATCTGGTCCAGCAGACGCACCGGCGCCCGGCCGAGAGCGCTCAACACCATCAGCCCAAACAAGGGCGCGTGCCGCGGCGCGACGCCCCCCCGGCGCACAAACGCTCGAAGCAGCACGGAGAGGCGCGCGCCCATGAGGGGATGCTGCGCCGACGGGCCGCGAGGCGCGCCCTGCGACGCGCCGTTGCGCGACGCCTCGCGCTCGGTCGGCGTCACGCGGCGTAGCCCCAGCGCGCGAAACTGGCGGCCCAAGCGTCCGCCACCCGCTCGCGGTCGTTGGACGGCAGCGGGCGATAGGCGTTCTTCTGGTAGTCGGCGATGGAGTCCGCGTACGCGGTGATCGCCGATCGCGCGACGGCGAAGTCGGGCAGGTCCAGCGCATCGTAGATCGCGGCCGATGCGGCGATCGGGTCGCGGTCCACCTCCGTGAAGGTGACTTCTGCGAACTGGCCGTTGGGGATGCTTGGCTGGTCGTGGAAATATGCAGCGTACATGGCGCGATAACGCCACAGGATGAAGTCATCCAACGTATCGTTGTCGGGTGTCTGGTACGCGTAGAGCGGGACCGTCGTGCGCTCCATCTTTTGGGTTGACTGAAAGACCGTGTAGGGGTCCCGGTGAATATGAATAAAGCGCGCGTCCGGATAGAGTTCTCGGATAAGCGCAATCTTGGCCGTGTGATCCGGCGCCTTGAACAGGAGTGTTTTGTCCGCCCCGTGGCGCAGCAAGAGCTTGCGTGCGAACCGGTCCAGCGCGGCTTTCCACGTCTCGCGTTCTTGCGGCGTGGCCTCGGCCATCGACAGATAGCCCTTGAACGCGTCGCGCTTGCGCGGAAAGTGCCGCGCCATTTGGATAGACAAAAACGTCGCCGCACACAGCGCCCGCTCTTCTTCGATCGGGGCGTCGGGGCTAAACCGCACATTGTCTTGGGGTCGTTTGGTCGGCGCGAACCGCCGCGCCCAGCCGGTCGCGATCGGCTCGAACGTCAAGAAGGTGTGCGGAAACACCGCCTGAAGAACCGTGGGCGACGCGAAACGCGGATCTTGGGAGAGCAGGTTCCACAGATGGGTGGTGCCGCTGCGGTGGTGGCCCAGGATGAAGATCGGCCGACGCACCTGAACATCAGCCAATTGCGCGTCGTAGGTCCGCCGCTCCCGTCCCGTGAGCGCGGAATTCAACAGGGCCATCGCGGACGTGAAGGCGGTCCGTCCCCAGTACTTCGGCGGGATCGCCCCGCCATGGGCGCGCAGAACGCCCAGCCAATCGTTGAACGTCACCCCCGCCAGGGGGCTGAACACCCATTGCGCCAACCACAACCGTCGATCGTTGGCGTGGTCAGAGTCGCCGCGCGGGCTCATTCCGCGGCCACGACCTGAGCGCTCTTGCCGGCGGGCGCCAGCGCATGCCGCGCAAGCGACGCCCCCAACTTCCAGATCGCGCCGGGCGTTTTGTGACAGTCCGCGATGACATCGTCGAAGGCGGAGACGATCCACTGCCGGTCGGTTTCTGAAATCACCAGCGGCGGCAACAGCTTGATAACGTGCATGCCGCCGCCGGCCACTTGGGCCAGGATCCGGTGCCGCTCAAACAGCGGGATCAACACCATCTGGCTGAACAGCGATTTGCTGGCGCTCTCCAGCAGGGCCCAGGACGCGCGCAGCTTCAGGCTCCGCGGCTCCCCAAATTCAATCGCGATCATCAGGCCCTTGCCGCGCACGTCGTGCACGAACTCATAGCGATCGACAAAACCACGCAAGTCGTTCAGCAGCGCCTCGCCGATCGTCGCGGCGTGGGCCACCAGGCCCTCGTCCTCCAACACGCGCAGCGTCGCCAGCCCCGCGATCATGGCGAGATTGTTCTTCCCGAAGGTGGAGCCGTGCACGACCGCGCGATCCATCCGGTCGAACACCGCGTCCATGATCGGCGCACGCGCGATCACCGCGCCGACGGGGGCGTGCCCGCCCGACAGGGCCTTGGCGCAGAGCAGCATGTCGGGCTCGACACCCCAATGCTCCACCGCCCACATTTTCCCGGTGCGGCCCAGACCCGTTTGGATTTCATCCGCGACGAACAGCGTCCCGTACTTCGCGCACAAGCGTTTCGCTTCCGGCAGATAATCGTCGTTGGGAATGTTCACGCCCTTGCCCTGAATGGGCTCGACCACGAAGGCTGCGACATCGCGCCCCCGCAGGGCCTCTTCCAGCGCGTCGAGGTCGTTCATCGGCGTTGTGCGGCGTCCGGGCAGGAGGGAGCCGAAGCCCGTCTGGAACATGGAGTCGCCGGTGATCGACAACGCGCCATAGGTCAGCCCGTGATACGCGTTGTCGAGGCAGAGGATGACGTCGCGACCCGTGGCGCGCCGCGCGAATTTGATGGCCGCTTCAACGGTTTCAGTTCCTGAGTTGGCGAAAAACACTTTCGTCAACGCGTCGCCCGGCGCCGTGGCCACCAGCGCTTCGGCCAGCAAGCCGCTCAGCGGCGACACGTCCAATTGCACGAGGTTGGGCAAATCCTGCGACAGGGCTTCGATCAACGCTGCGTTGACGCGGGGGTGATTGCGGCCTAACGCGAACACGCCAAATCCGCTCAAAAGATCCAGATATTGTTGTTCTTCGTCGTCGTAGAGGTAGGGCCCCTCAGCGCGCCGATAGTGACGATCGAAGCCGATTGTCCTCAAAACGCGCACCAGCTGGCCGTTCAAATGCTTTGTGTGCAGCGCGAATTTCTCGTCGGACCTCTCCTCCAAAAGGTCTGATACAAATTTTTCCATGAGACACCGTTGCGACGAGGTTCAAACTTTGACGCTGGATCCGAAGTGATTGCGAAAATACCGTCCGGGCCGCCGAGTCATCGAGTAAATTCATTCCGGTACTGCAAATAGGCTCACCGCGGCTTCGCGGTGACCTATGTTTCACGACGACGATACTGGACAACACCAACCCCAGCGTAGCGACCGTGCCACATTGTATAGTGGGTCACAAGCGATGAATTTGCCGCGCTCAGGCTGGGCCCAACGGCCTGTTCTCCTGCAGTCTCCGGTTGTCCTTTTCTTCGGCTGGACGGATCTCGCGGTGTCGGATGGGTGGGGTGCGTCGCGGAGCACCTCGCGACGTCAGGCGGTCACGGAGGGAGCCACGGTTATTGCGCCGGTTGCGGCCAGGATGACGGCAGCGCCTTCGCGTCCTCGGCCCACATCTGGCGGATCCCGTCCCCGATGACGCGCGGGGCGACGGTGTAGTGGTTCTCCCCCTCATAAATCCGCGTCGTGAGTTCCAAAGAGGGATAGCGCCGAAGCGTGAGCGTTTCTGAAAACGACGCCGTCGCACTCACAATGCCCGACGCGGCGAGGAAGTATTCTTCCGTTTCATCAGCGCCGACGCCGAGGAACACAGCGACATCGAGGTCATCGTGTTGCTGAGCGTACTGTGCTTCCGCGTCCAGCACGGCCCCACGCACGCCTTCCAAGTAAGGGCTGCCGATGATCATCTTGGTGAAGGCGTCGGGGCGCGTGAACAGACTGTAGGCGGCGAACATGCCGCCAGCTGAATGCCCAAACAGCGCATGGTCCCCCGAAAACCGGTAGCGATCCGCGAGTTGCGGCCGCAGCTCATCGACCAGAAAAGCGAGGAATGCGTTCGCGAGGTGGGGAAACTCCGGCAAGGGCGCGAGCGCCTCCCACGCGTCGCCGCGAAGACCGCGAGGGAAGTAATCCGGACCCGGCGGGGAAAAATCCATGACGCGCCGACCCACGCCCGCCAAACCGTCCTCGCTGCGGCTGCCGACGCCCACAACAATCATCTCGGGCGCCATGTTGCCGAGAACCAACGTGTCCTGAACGCCGACCACCATGCGCAGCATCAGGGGGGCATCGAGCACCCAGAGCACGGGGTATGTGCGGTCGGGCTGGCTTTGATAGCTGGCCGGCAGATAGACGGTGATCTCATGGTCGTGCGGCATGCTCGATCCGCGCGTGGAAAAGGGCGCTTCCGGCGCCATGTTCACGCGCGCGCCCTCAATGGTCGCGAGTTGCGGGTTTGCGGCGGCCTGCTGCGTGAGGAGCAGAAGCAGAACGATGAGAATGGCGCGTGCGCGTAAGAAGTGCCGGAGCATGCAATCAACCTTGAGCGACCAATCTTGAGTGAAGGGCATATCGAAGAACGATAAATTCGGTACCAGCCGCAGGCGGCGCTGTCCAGCATGACGCGCCCCATGCCGCATCCCATAACCACCCGTAACGCGGGGCAGTGGCGCTCCCGGCCCTGGACGTGTCCGCGGGCCCGGGGAGCGGCGGCGCATTTGATTGCAGGCATGTCGGTTCTGATGTCTTACACTCGCGGTGTTCAGCCCCGTGGGAAAAGGAACCGATCCATGATGCGGATCATGAGCGGCGTTGTGGCGTCCGCGCTGTTGTGCGCGGCGGCGTGGGCGCAGCCCGTCGAAAAGGTTGGCGGCGCTGGCGAGGAGCGCTTTGAGGGGTGGACCCGAGGCGCGCACGCCGGGTTCGACTTTGTCGTCACGAAGATGGGCGCGCCGCCCCCGACGCTTGGGCTGTTCAAGCGGCGAACCGCTGATCTCAAGGCGGCGACGCGCGCGGCGCTCGAGGCGCTTGGCGCGCGCGACATCGCGTTTTCAGCCGCGCATCCGATCCAGAACGCCGTCATGCTTGATGCGGATGGGGATGGGGCGGCGCTTGTCGGCGCGGCGCGGCGGGGGGCTGAGGACGTTCGCTTCGCGGCGATCGTGCTCTACGGCAGTCTCGACGACACCCCGCGAGAGAGCAGCGTTCATCTGTTTGTCGCGCCGTCTGCCGAGTACGCGTCGCGTGGCGGCTGGGTTCCCCTCAGCGTGTTCTGGCATGATTTCGAGGCGTCGGCCGTCGCCGATAAACTGGATGAACTGGGGAACAGCCCCGCTGGTCGGCAGGCGGAGCAGGTGGCGACGCTCACCGATCAGTGGATTGAGTACATTGTCGACGCGCTGATCGGGCAGATGCGGGCCAACGCGCGCGCGCTCAACAACACCCGCGTCATGACGATCTGCCAGGACGCTTATGATCCGGGCGACGGCCTCTTCGTCTGCCCCTGAATGATGAAACACAACCTTGAAGTCTGCTGATTTCGTCTGGGTTTTCGTCAAACGGGGACGTCCGTCGTCAATGAAAGTCCCGGCTTTTGGGGATGGCCCGCACATTGCGCGGATGGGTCCACAGGGACGGCTCGGCGGGTGGGGCCGCGCCTGGCTTTTGCTCGGTTGGCACGCCGCCGCGGGCGCGCGCCAGAACCGGGCGCTTAACCTCATCAGCGCGCGAGAGCGCTCCGTCCAGGCGTGGCCGATCCGGCGCGTCCCATGGAGCGTGCGCACTGGTGGCGGCTCGATCCAACGCCGCCTGCGCGGCGTCTTCTGACAGCCAGGCCAGATCAGCGCTGCGGTCGATGAGCTGCTCGGCCACGATGTGCGTCACGCCTTCGGGCGAGCGCTGCACCCGGCCCCGCACCAGCATCAGGCGCGCGCCCATCACCACGGGACGAAAGCGTTCGAGCACTTTGGGCCACACGACGATGTTGGCGATCCCACTTTCGTCTTCGAGGGTGATGAACACCACGCCTTTGGCGGAACCTGGCCGTTGGCGCACCAGCACCAGCCCAGCCACGGCGACGCGGGCGTGCGTGCGCGCGGCCACCGCGTCAGCGGTCGTGCGCACGTTGAGGCGGGCGTAGCGGTCCCGGAGAAAGGCTATGGGATGCGCTTTCAAAGAAAGGCGTGTGGTTTCATAATCTTGCAGCACATGCTCGCTGAGCGGCATGACAGGCAAAAGGGCGGCGGGGTCTGGGCCGGTGTCGCTGGTGTCCGCATGGGCGAACAGCGGCGGCGGCGCGTCCTTGGGCAATGCGCGCACGGCCCACAACGCCTGGCGGCGATCCAGCTTCAGGGAGCCGAACGCGTCGGCGGCCGCCAACGCTTCTAGGGTCGAGCCGATGCGGGACGTGCAGGCCGCCAGGCGCCGGCGGACCTCGGCCATGTCGTCGCAACCCGCCGCCCCCCGCGCCGTCACAAAAGCCCGCATCACGTCTTCGCTCAGGCCGTCGACCAGACGGAAGCCGAGGCGCACCGCCACCCGCGTTTCGCCATCGGGGCCGGGCGCGAGCGCTTCGAGCGTCACATCCCAGTCGGAATGGTTGATGTCGACGGGACGGACCGCCACCCCATTTTTGCGTGCGTCCCCAACGATTTGGGCCGGGGCGTAAAAGCCCATGGGTTGAGAATTGAGCAGTCCTGCGCAGAACACTGCGGGGTGGTGATGCTTCAACCAAGACGAAATATAGACTAAATGCGCGAAGCTTGCGGCGTGGCTTTCGGGAAACCCATATTCGCCAAAGCCTTTGATTTGATCGAAGCACCGCCGCGCGAAATCTGGATCGTAACCGCGCGCCGTCATGCCGGCGATCATCTTCTCTTGGTAGTTCTGGATGGTCCCCACTTTGCGGAACGTCGCCATAGCGCGGCGCAAACCATTGGCCTCGTCCGGCGTGAATGTCGCCGCGTCGATGGCGATGCGCATGGCTTGTTCTTGGAACAGCGGCACGCCCAGGGTGCGGCCGAGGATGTGACGCAATTCGTCCGGGGAGCCGTGCTCCGGCGCGGGAGCGGGATAGGCGACGCCTTCCTTGCCCGCGCGCCGGCGCAGATAAGGATGGACCATGTCGCCCTGGATCGGGCCCGGCCGGACGATGGCGACCTGAATGACGAGATCATAGAATTTCTTGGGGCGCAGCCGCGGCAGCATGTTCATCTGCGCGCGGCTCTCCACCTGGAACACGCCCAGGCTCTCGCCGCGGCACAGCATGTCATACACGCTCGGATCGTCTTGAGGGACGCTGGCCAGAGCGAAGCGCTCGCCATAATGGGCGTCGATCAGATCAAAACATTTGCGAATGCAGGTGAGCATGCCCAGCGCCAGCACGTCCACTTTCATCAGGCCGAGCGCGTCGATGTCGTCTTTGTCCCATTCGATGAACGTCCGGTCGTCCATGGCGGCGTTTCCGATGGGGACGGTCTCCACCAACGGGCCTTGGGTGAGCACAAAGCCGCCCACATGCTGGGAGAGGTGGCGGGGAAAGCCCAGCAGTTCGCGGGTCAGGGCGATGGCTTGGCGGATGAGCGGGTTCGCAGGATCGAGGCCGGCGCCGGCGATGTGCTCGTCCGCGATGTCACTCCCCCAGGAGCCCCACACCGTACCGGCGAGCGCGGCGGCGATGTCGTGCGTCAAACCCAACGCCTTGCACACCTCCCGCACGGCCGATCGGGGGCGATAGCTGATCACCGTGGCGGTCAGCGCGGCGCGCTCGCGACCATAGCGGCGATAGACATACTGGATCACTTCTTCACGCCGCTCATGTTCGAAGTCGACGTCGATGTCCGGCGGCTCTTTGCGCTCCTTGGAGATGAAGCGTTCAAACAGAAGCTGGGTCTGGGCGGGGTCCACCTCCGTGATTCCAAGGCAGAAGCACACCGCGGAATTGGCGGCCGAGCCTCGGCCTTGGCAGAGGATCCCTTGATCGCGCGCCCAGCGGACGATGTCGTGGACAGTCAGGAAGTAGGCGGGGAAGTCCAAGTCTTCGATGAGGGCCAGTTCTTTACGAACGGTGGCGGCCACCTCACTCGGAACGCCTTGGGGGTAACGCCATTGAGCGCCGGCCCACGTCAGATCCTCCAAATGTTGTTGAGGCGTTTTGCCAGGCGGGACCGGCTCGTCCGGATACTGGTATTGCAGCTCGTTGAGGGAAAACGGGCAACGCTGCGCGATCTCCACCGTGCGCGCCAGGGCCTCTTCATGGCCCTTGAACATCCGCGCCATTTCCGATGGCGGTTTCAGATGACGCTCGGCGTTGGCGTGAAGACGGAAGCCCGAGGTTTGCACTGTGCAGCCTTCGCGAATGCAGGTGAGCACGTCCTGCAGCGGCTTACGCTCGGGCGCGTGATAAAGCGCGTCATTGGTCGCGACCATGGGCGCGCCCGCCGCCTGACCGAGACGCGCCAAGCGGGCGAAGCGCGCGCGGTCCTGGCCGTCGAACCGAGGCGACGCCGCCAGATAGGTCCGGCCCGGCGCGCAAGCCGCGAGGCGTTTAAGGGCGACGGCGAAGTCTGGAGCCGCGTCGTTTGCGGGCGGAAGGGCGATGAGAATCTGCCCCTCGGCGGCGCCCTCCAGATCGGTCAGGGTGAGATGGCACGCCCCCTTGGCCGCGCGCCGCTTGCCGACGGACAGCATGCGGCTCAATCGACCATAGGCGCTGCGGTCCATGGGGTAACACAGAACGCTCACCTCCTCGGCCAGGTCCAGTCGCGCGCCGACCAGCAGCTGGAGGCCCGCCTCCTCAGCGGCGGTGTGGGCGCGCACCACGCCCGCGAGCGTGTTGCGGTCCGCCACGCCGATGGCGACGTGGCCCAGGGCCTTGGCTGTCTCCACCAGCTCCTGGGCGTGAGACCCCCCGCGCAGGAAGGAGAAATTGGTCGTGACGTGCAGTTCGGCGTAAGCGGGCGCCCGCTTCACAGGCGTCATGGGAACAGCCCCTGGATCAACCAGCGCGGCGGCCTGTCGGGCTCGTAAAAGCCATCCCGACGCAGCCAATATCGTCTGCCGTGCTCATCCTCGACGACGTAATAGTCCCGCGTCGGCGCGGGCTGTGTTCCGGGCGTCTCCCACCATTGCGGACTGATCCGCTCCGGCCCGGAGGCCCGCGCAACACGGCGAGTGACCCGCCGCCAGGTGAAACGGGCTGGCGGGCCGTCGGGAATCTCCGCCACGACCGCCACAGGCTCCGGCGCATCAAACACCCTCAAGGGACGCGCCCCAGCTTGGGCGTTGGCGGCGTTCGCCCAATCATCCGCCGGCGCGGACCACGGCGCGGTTGTGTCCGCCTGTTCTGGGATGTGGCTGGCTTGGGCGGCCAAGCGGCGCACAGCCCCATCGCCCAGCCGGGCCGCGATGCGGTCGGCCAGCGCCGCAACCGTCGCGTCATCGCCGCGGGCGTCCGCCCAAACAGTCTCAAAGCTCGGCGCGTGGACCGTCATCGGCCCGGTGCGGTCGGCCTCCAGCGTGAAGTGATCAATCCCGAAGCCTGGATCGATCCGCTCCAACCGGTGGCTGAAGAGGCGAGTGAGATGGCGGGGATCGCGCGTCGCCCGGGCTGTCGCGATGGCGACGACGCTCGCGGTTCCATCGGTGCGAAACGCCGTGAACTGAAACGCGCGCCCGCCGCAATCCGCGTGTGTCAGCGCATCGTGCAGGCGTGGCGCGAGCCTCTCCAACGCCGCTGCAACGCCGTCGGGATGCATGATGGGCTCCGCGCACGACAGTCTCACGCGATGGCGGGGCGGCGGCTGGCTCGGCGTGAACGGCTCGGCGACGACGCGCAGCGCTTGGTCCAAACGCAGCAAGACGGCCTCAGCCGCGGTCTTCGACGCGAACCGCCGGGCCAAGGCCTTGCGATCCAAATCATAGAGCTGACCGATCCGGGTCAGACCAAACCGGCGCAGAAGACGCGCCGTCTGCCCCGTTAGCCGCAACGCCGCCATCGGCAGATCCGCCAAGGCGGCCCGCATTTCGCCGGCCGGCGCGATGATCTGGTCGCTGTGGGCGAAGCGCGCCAGCGCCCATGCCGCGCCTTGGGTGTCGGCGACGCTGATGCGCCCCGACAGTCGCGCCTTGCTCAGACGCTGCATCATGTCCTTCAGCAGCCTCGCCTCGCCGCCAAACAGATGCGCGCATCCGGTGATGTCGAGCATCACGCCGTCATCGCCATCCACGGCGACGCTGGGACTGTAGCGACGGTGCCACGCCATCAGTCCTGTGAGAGCCTGGTGGTCCGCCGCCCGGTCGATAGGCTCCGCCGCCACATCCGGACACACCGCGCGAGCGTCGGTGAAGCGCATGTCTGGCCTGACGCCATGGGTTTCCGCGGCCGTGTTCGCCGCCGCCACACGCAGGCCTGTCGCGCCCGCCTCCGTCAGCACAAAAGGCGGCTCATCCCGTGCGTCGGTCACTGCGCAAGATCGGGCTTGGCGCGCGCGCTTCAGTCGCTGCATCGGCCAGTTCGGGAACCACACGCAGGCGAAGCGCGTCGCCCGGCGTTTTGCGGTCTGGATCATGGCTCCACTCCAGAAGAAAAGGCTGCGGCGCCCCGCTGAAGGCCGGGCTTCGGCTGCGCTCCAGCACCGCGCGCCAACGGGGCCGGCCAGGCGCCCGAGGGTCGTCCGCATGCGGCGCGCTCGCCGTCGCCGCGACCCGCCAGCGCGCTTGGGCGGCCGTCGATCCCTCGCGCGTGTGCGGCAGCACGAGGAGCGCCGGCGCTCCAGTCGCGCGCAACGCCAGCCGCCGGGTGGCGGTGAAGTCTGGTTCGCGCACTTCTGTGATCACGCCGGCGACGGCGCCTGAGGTCACAGCCTCTTCCGTCGCCCAGAGAGCCGCGCGATCGTCCTTGGCGCTCACCAGCATCATCCGCGCTGGGTCGAGGCCGAAGGCCGCCAACCCACGTCCGCTTACGACGCCGTGTTCGAGCGTCGCCGTGCGCGCGCCGATCCAGACCAGCGCGCCCGCGCGATCGGTCAACGACGCCAGGAGCGCCATCGCCAAGGCGCTGGTCGCCGTGTGATCGCCAAGCGCAGATGCGGCCAGCTCGAACACGGCGTTGGCGCTGGGCGTGCAAACGGCGTTCAACGCGGGATCATCGAACCGCCAGAACGCCCGGTTGGCCTGCGCGCCGGAACGGATTGCGCCGCGATCGCGCCATACAGACGCCATGTCCGCCGCTGTGGTGAGGCGCGATCGCGCCGCGGGCGCGATGCTCAGGGCGGCCTTTAAGCGTTTCTGGGCGCAATGAACCGGCGATGGAGCAGCGAGCGGCATAACGGCACACGGACGGCGAAGGGGTTTGTTCTATATTTGTTCCTGCCGTGGACGTCAACAACCGTGGTGAGCCGGGCGCTCCGACGCGGCTGATCGAATGGGCGCCAATGTGGTGGGAGCCGCTGCGACCAGCGCAAGGGCGAAGCCGGCTTTTCGGTTGCGCGCCGTCAACGCGCCGTCCGCTCGGTCTTGTGCGCCGTGACGCCCCAATCGGTCAGCACGTCGTGAGTGTGTTCGCCCGGTTGGGGGGCGCTTCTTTGGGGCGTGTGCGGCGCGCCTGAGAAGCGTGGCGCGGCGGCGGGTTGGCGTGCGCCGTCAACGGTGACGAACGTCTCCCGCGCGGCGTTGTGGGGGTGGTCGGGCGCCTCGCTCATCGACAGAACGGGTGCAAAGCAGACGTCCGTGCCCTCCATAATGTCAGTCCACTCGGCGCGGGTCTTTGTGCGGATCACGGCGGCGAGTTTTCGCTTGAGCTCGGGCCAGCGCGCGGCGTCCATTTGCTTTGCGAAGTCCGGATCCCCTTGCAGGCCCGTCTTCTCCAAAAGCAGGGCGTAGAACTGAGGCTCAAGAGATCCCAGCGCAATGAAGCGGCCGTCCGCGCACTCGTAGGTGTCGTAAAAATGCGCCGCGCCGTCGAGGACGTTGACGCCGCGGTCGTCGCTCCACAGGCCGGCGTCTTTCAGGTCATGGAAGAGGGCCATGAGCAACGCGCTGCCGTCCGACATCGCCGCGTCGATCACGTCGCCGCGTCCCGTCGCCTTCGCCCGCAGAAGCCCCGCCAGCATGCCCACGGCCAGGAACATCGCGCCTCCGGCGTAATCGCCGACCAGGTTGAGCGGCGGGGGCGGCGGCGCGCCCGGCCGCCCCATGGAGCCGAGCGCGCCGGAAATCGCGATGTAGTTGATGTCGTGGCCGGCGGCTTGCGCGAGCGGGCCGGTCTGGCCCCATCCCGTCATGCGCCCGTACACCAGCGCCGGATTGCGTGTCAGGGCTTCGTCAGGGCCGAGCCCCATGCGCTCCATGACGCCTGGCCGAAACCCCTCGAAGAGCCCATCAGCCTTGTCGATCAGCGCCAGCGCCGTCGCTTTGTCGCCAGGATCCTTAAGGTTCAGCGCCACCGACCGCCGCCCACGCCCGGTCACCGCGCCGACGCCCGCTGGCGCCACGCCGGGCCGGTCGATGCGCACCACATCCGCGCCAAGGTCCGACAACAGCATGCCGCAGAACGGGCCGGGCCCAATGCCGGCGAATTCCAGAATCCGAACCCCGGCCAGTGGTCGTTCTCTCATGCGCTCCGCCCTTCGCGTCCTGCTGAAACGTCCAGACCGTCAACGCAATCCTAGCAACGCGGCGGCGATCCATTCAATCAGGCGCATTGCCAATGTTGGATCAATCAAAAGAAAGGGTTGTCCGAGTATTTGTGTGCTTTGAATAGGGTGGTGAGCCACGATATATAGTGTCCAGTTTTTAAAAGGCGTGGCGTGATCAATGCGTGACAATTGATATTGTGTAGTGCTGACCAGGGCGCGCCGTCTCTCGCCGTTGGCGTTGATCAATCGCTTCGGGTTCCCGGCGGTTCGCGGCGAAGCTGGGTCGATCGACCTCTCGGCCGATTGAGAACCCGGCCCGCCGCCCCCAGTTCGCGTCGGTCGAATGCTGCAAG